>JBGAMU010000050.1:0-27519 GCA_044222685.1 Burkholderiaceae bacterium | reverse complement strand
GGGCGCAGCCGGCCGCCGGCTGGCGCATCCCGGGCAGCTTCGAGCCGGTGTCCGCGGTCTGGCTCGGCTACGATGCCGGCCACGCGTCGTGGACGGCGCAGCTGGTGCTGGCGCTGGCGCCGCACGCGCCGGTCAAGATGCTGGTGGCCAGCGACGCGCTGGCGCGGCAGGCGCGCGAGACGCTGTTCGACTTCGGCGTCGCGGTCGACGCGCTGACCTTTCACGTCGATCCGCAGGCCGGCTTCTTCCTGCAGGACGCTGCCGTCTTCGCGCTCGGCCCGCACGGTCGGCGCGGCGTGGTGAACTTCGTCTTCAACCGACATGGGCTGCCTGCCTGGTGCGCGCGCCGCTTCGCCAGCGACAGCGAGCGCGAGGCCGATTGCGCGGCCCATGCGCTGAGCGGTGACGACCTGGCCCGCGGCATCGCGGCCTTCGCCAACGCCCGCGTGTTCGACTCGCCGCTCGCCCTGGAAGGCGGCGCGGTCGAGGTCAACGGGCAGGGGCTGATGATCGTCAACGACGCGGTGATGCGCACGCGCAATCCCGACTGGAACCACGACCAGCTCGAGCAGGCGCTGCTCGAGCTGCCCGGCGTGCGCAAGCTGATCTGGCTGCCGCACGGCCTGGCGCAGGACGCGCACCTGCGCGCCACCATCAGCGGCCGCCACGTCGCCTGGGGCGCCGGCGGCCACACCGACCAGTTCGTGCGCTTCGCCGATGCGCGCACGGTGCTGCTGGCCTGGCCCGACGACGACGCGACCGCTCGTCATCCGGTCGTGCGGCTCAATCGCGAGCGCATGCAGCGCAACTTCACGATCCTGTCGCGCGAGCGTGATGCCGACGGGCGCGCGCTGCGGGTGATCAAGCTGCCGCTGCCGCGTCTGCTTGAACGCCCGGTGGTGCTGCGTGCCGACGCCGACAACCGGTACTCCGAGCAGTGGACCGCCGACGACTTTCCGGTCGCCGACGGCCACCGGCAGGGCGACACGCTGATGCAGGTCGCGCCGGCGAGTTACCTCAACTACGTGGCGGCCAACGGCGTCGTCGTGCTGCCCGACTACACGCGGGCCGGCACGCCGGCCGCCGCGCAGCGCCGCGTGCAGGCGCTCTTCGAGCGCGTGTTCCCGGGGCGGCGCATTGTCTTCGTCGACAGCGTGGCGGCCAACTGGTACGCCGGCGGACCGCATTGCGCGGTGCTGTCGGAGCCGCAGGGCTGATGCGTTCATGACCGCGCCCGGTGGCAGCGAGCTGGCCGGCGAACTCGGCTACGCGGACGCGCTCGACGCGCCGATCCACTATCTCGAGCGCGTGCGCAGCTACTACCAGGCGCTCGGCTACGGCGCGCCCTACGAGTGGGCCCACTACGCCGACGTGCCGTTCACACCGCTGCGAAAGCCGCTCGCCGAATGCCGCGTCGCGCTGGTCACCACCGCCGCGCCGTACCGCGCCGATGCCGGCGAACAGGGACCCCACGCGCCGTACAACGCCAGGGCCAAGTTCTTCCAGGTGTTTTCGGGCGATTCGGGCGGCGACCCCGATCTGCGCATCTCGCACGTGGCGATCGACCGCGACCACACCACCGGCGCCGACATCGGCAGCTACTTTCCGCTGGCCGCGCTGCGCGAGGCGGCGGCCCGCGGCGTGATCGGCGCGCTGGCGCCGCGCTTCCACGGCATGCCCACGCAGCGCAGCCATCGCACCACGCTGCAGGTCGATGCGCCCGAGATCGTCGCGCGCTGCCGCGCCGATGCGGCGGACGCCGTCGTGCTGGTGCCCAACTGCCCGGTCTGCCACCAGAGCCTGAGCCTGGGCGCGCGCGCGCTCGAGCAGCAGGGCATCGCCACCGTCGTGATGGGCAACGCGAAGGACATCGTCGAATGGGTTGGCGTGCCGCGGCTGCTGTTCTCCGACTTTCCGCTCGGCAACGGCGCCGGCCGGCCGCACGACCGCGACTCGCAGCGCGCGACGCTGGCACTGGCCCTGCGGCTGCTCGAGTCGGCCCCTGCGGCGCGCACCACGGTGCAGTCGCCCCAGCGCTGGAGCAGCGATGCGCGCTGGAAGCTCGACTACTGCAACGTCGAGCGGCTGTCGGCCGACGAACTGCAGCGCCGGCGTGCCCAGTTCGACGCGGCGAAGGCCGACGCCCGGCAGTCGCGGCAGCAGGCCGCGCGCGCCGCCGATTGACCCTTCGACGCCGCGCTCATGGCAGCGCGCAGCGCACGGTCCAGTGCACCGAGCAGCCGTGTCCGGGCTCACTGCGAATGTGCACACGACCGCCCATCAGTTCGACCAGGCGGCGCACGATCGTCAGGCCGAGCCCGGTGCCGCCATAGCGGCGCGAGGTGCTGGCATCGGCCTGGATGAACGGCTCGAACACCTGCTCCAGCTGCTCGCTCGCAATGCCGATGCCGGTGTCGACGACATCGAACTTCAACTCGAGTTCGTGCTCGGCCACCGGCATGGCGCCCACGGCGACGCTGACCGAGCCCTCGCGGGTGAACTTGATCGCGTTGCCGACGACGTTGAACAGCACCTGGCGCAGCCGCACCGGATCACCCACCACGCGTGCCGGCAGAGCAGGGTCGACCTGCGAGCGCATCTGCAGGCCCTTGGCATGGGCATCGATTCTCGCCGGGTGCCGGTCGGCTGCCGACACCGTCGTCGCTCGCTTCGGAATCGCCGCCGGTGGTGTCCGTTCGACCGCTGGTAAACCCGGATATTCCGTTTCGCGATAGCGCATCGGCGATCGAATGAACTTCTCCCGGCGCGGGGCGCGGCCTATCGTGCGCGGCTCGTGCCGTGCGCCGGCGTGCAATACGCGGCCGGCAAACCGAACCACCACCGGAGGAAGCCGATGTCCCGCTCCACACTGACCGTCGCGGCGCTGGCCGCTGCCGCCGCGCTGGCACTCAGCGCGTCCGCGCTCGCGCAGAAGGGTGCCCTGCAGAAACTCGGCAAGGGCGAGGGCCAGGTCGACATCGTGGCCTGGGCCGGCTACATCGAGCGCGGCGCCACCGACAAGAACTTCGACTGGGTCACCGACTTCGAGAAGAAGACCGGCTGCAAGGTCAACGTCAAGACCGCGGGCACCAGCGACGAGATGGTGGCCTTGATGAACGAAGGCGGCTTCGACCTCGTGACCGCCAGCGGCGACGCCAGCACGCGGCTGATCCGTGGCAAGAAGGTGCAGCCGATCAACGTGGGCCTGATCCCGAGCTACAAGAACGTGGACCAGCGGCTGCAGAAGGCGCCGTGGCACACCGAGAACAACGTGCACTACGGCGTGCCCTACCAGTGGGGCTGGAACGTGCTGATGTACAACGCGAACGTCTTCAAGGACAAGCCGCCGACCAGCTGGAACGTGGTGTTCGAGGAGATGACGCTGCCCGACGGCAAGAGCAACAAGGGCCGCGTGCAGGCCTTCGACGGGCCGATCCACATCGCCGACGCCGCGATGTACCTGATGCACCACAAGAAGGACCTCGGCATCAAGGACCCGTACGAACTCACCGAGGCGCAGTACAAGGCCGCGCTCGACCTGCTGCGTGCGCAGCGCAAGATCGTCGGCAAGTACTGGCACGACGCCTTCGTGCAGATCGACGACTTCACCAACGAGGGTGTCGTGGCCTCGGGCTCGTGGCAGTTCCAGGCCAACATCCTGAAGAGCAAGAACCGGCCGGTCGCCACCACGGTGCCGGTGGAAGGCGCCACCGGCTGGGCCGACACCACGATGATGCATGCCGACGCCAAGCACCCGAACTGCGCCTACATGTGGCTCGAGCATTCGATCAACCCGAAGCTGCAGGGCGACCTGGCGGCCTGGTTCGGCTCGGTGCCTTCGGTGCCGGCAGCCTGCAAGGGCAATGCGCTGCTCAAGGACGACGGCTGCGCGCGCCAGGGCTTCAACAGCTTCGACAAGATCCACTTCTGGCGCACGCCGGTGTCGGCCTGCAAGAGCCAGAGCGCGGGCTGCGTGCCGTATCACCGCTGGGTCACCGACTACATCGCAGTCCTCGGCGGCCGGTAACGCATCTGGCTGCTGCGCGACCCGATCTTGCACCTGTGATGCTCGCCGTACCCGTAGTACGGCTGCGCTTCTCGGCGCAACCTCGGGCCGCTCGCGACGCCATCTGCGTCACCGGTGGCGCTCGCTGCCGCCTCGCGCCGCCATGACGGCTGCCGTCACGCTGGACCGCGTTTCCTGCGTCTTCGGTCAAGGCGCATCGGCCGTGCGTGCGGTGGATGCCGTCGACCTGACGATCGAGGCCGGCGAGTTCTTCACGCTGCTCGGGCCTTCGGGCTCGGGCAAGACCACCTGCCTGCGCATGATCGGCGGCTTCACGCTGCCGACGCACGGGCGCATCCTGATCGGTGGTGACGACGTGACGATGCGCGCGCCGTATGCGCGGCCGGTGAACACCGTGTTCCAGGACTACGCGCTGTTCCCACACATGAACGTGCGCGACAACGTGGCCTATGCGCTGATGGTGCGCGGGGTGTCGCGCGCCGAGCGCGCGCGCCGCGCCGACGAGCTGCTGGCGCTGGTGCAACTCGCCGGCGTGGGCGATCGGCGGCCGGCGCAACTGTCGGGCGGGCAGCGCCAGCGCGTGGCGCTGGCGCGCGCGCTGATCAGCCAGCCGCAGGTGCTGCTGCTCGACGAGCCGCTCGGCGCGCTCGACCTCAAGCTGCGCGAGCAGATGCAGACCGAGCTGAAGGCGCTGCAGCGCCGCATCGGCATCACCTTTCTCTTCATCACGCACGACCAGCACGAAGCGCTGTCGATGAGCGACCGCATCGGCGTGTTCAATGCCGGCCGGCTCGAGCAGGTGGGCACGCCGCGCGCCGTGTACGACGCGCCGCGCACGCGCTTCGTGGCGCAGTTCGTCGGTGCGGCCAACGTGCTCGACGGCGAGGTGGCGCGCTCGCTCACCGGCCACGCCAGTGCGATGCTGCGGCCCGAACGCATCCGCCTGGGCGGGGCGGGCGGTGCGCGCCTGAGCGGTCCGGTGGCCGAGGTGCAGTACTTCGGCGCGTTCACGCGGCTGAAGGTGCAGGGTGCCGGCACGCTGCTGCAGGCCGACCTGGCACACGCGCCGGCGCAGGCGGCCCCGGCGCCGGGCGAGACGGTGCACCTGCACTGGGACGACAGCGCGGTGCATGCGCTGCAGGCGGGGGCGTGAGCGCGCGCCGGGCCGCCCCAAGCGCGCGAACCCCCACGGGGGGCGACGCCGCAGGCGTCTGGGGGTCCACATGAACCCTGCGGCCACGCTCGCGCTGCCGCCGCCGCCCTCGGGCTGGCGGCTGCGGGTGTCGGATCTGCTCTACACCCGGCGCGGCCTGCTGCTGCTGGCGCTGTTGGCGCCGCCGCTGCTGTGGTTCGGCGTCGTCTACCTCGGCGCGCTGTTCGCGCTGCTGGCCAACGCCTTCTTCGGCCTCGACGACTTCACCGGCCAGGTGGTGCGCGAGCTGACGCTGAAGAACTTCGTCGCGCTGCTCGAGCCGGCCAACCTGGATTCGGCGCGCCGCACCGTGACGATGGCGGTGGCGGTCACGATCGCCTGCACGCTGCTGGGCTTTCCGCTGGCCTACTACATGGCGCGCCATGCGCGAGGCTGGCAAAAGGCGCTGCTGTACATCGCCGTGATGCTGCCGCTGTGGTCGAGCTACCTGGTGCGGCTGTACGCCTGGAAGCTGCTGCTGGCGAAGGAGGGCGCGCTGTCGTGGCTGGCCGTGCAGCTGCACGCCACCTGGCTGCTCGACGCGCTGCTCGCCACGCCGGGCATCGGCGGCCCGAGCCTGAGCTTCTCGGCGATCGGCACCTTCGTGGTCTTCGTCTACATGTGGCTGCCGTTCATGGTGCTGCCGATCATGGCGTCGATCGAACGCATCCCGGGTTCGCTGATCGAGGCCTCGGGCGACCTCGGCGCCGGGCCGGGCACCACCTTTGCCCGCGTGATCCTGCCGCTGGCGATGCCGGGCGTGGCGGCGGGTTCGATCTTCACGTTCGCGCTCACACTGGGCGACTACATCATTCCGCAGGTGATCGGCGACTCGACGCTGTACATCGGCCAGATCGTCTATCGCCAGCAGGGCGTGGCCGGCAACATCCCGTTCGCGGCGGCCTTCTCGCTGGTGCCGATCGTCGTCATCGGTCTGTATCTCTGGTGGGCGAAACGCCGAGGAGCCTTCGATGCGCTCTGAGCCCGGCGCGCACTGGTCGTTGAAGACGGCCGCCTGGGCGGTGGTGGCGTTTCTGCACGTGCCGCTGGCGCTGATCGTGCTCTATGCCTTCAGCGCCGAGGACAAGAGCTATGTCTTCCCGCCGCCGGCGCTGACCACGCAGTGGTTCGCCGTGGCCTGGCAGCGCGACGACGTGTGGGCCGCGATCACGCTGTCGCTGCAGGTGGCGGCCTGGAGCACGGCCATCGCCGTCGTGCTCGGCACGCTGGCCGCGGCGGCGCTGGCGCGCGCGCGCTTCTTCGGCCGCGACGCGATCACGCTGCTGCTGATCCTGCCGATCGCGCTGCCGGGCATCATCACCGGCATCGCGCTCAGGAGTGCGTATCACACGCTCGAGATCCCGTTCTCGTTCTGGACCATCGTGATCGGCCACGCCACGTTCTGCGTGGTGGTGGTCTACAACAACGCGGTGGCGCGGCTGCGCCGGCTGCACCCCAACCTGATCGAGGCGTCGATGGATCTGGGCGCCGACGGTTTCCAGACCGTGCGCCACGTGGTGCTGCCGCAGCTGGGCTCGGCGCTGCTGGCCGGTGCGCTGCTGGCCTTCGCGCTGAGCTTCGACGAGGTGATCGTGACCACCTTCACCGCCGGCCAACAGACCACGCTGCCGATCTGGATGCTGCAGGAGCTGATCCGCCCACGCCAGCGGCCGGTGACCAACGTGGTGGCGGTGGTGATCATCGTGCTCACGTTCCTGCCCATTCTTGCCGCCTACACCCTCACCCGTGCCGACGAGCCGGGCCATCGCTGAAGGAGACCCCGATGAACCTGCCCACCCAACTGCTGATCGACGGTGCCTTCGTGGCCGGCGAAGGCGAGGTCGAGAAGGTGCTCAACCCCGCCACCGGCGAGATCATCGCCTCGGTGCCCGAGGCGTCGCCCGAGCAGCTGCACAAGGCCGTGTCGGCCGCGCACCGCGCGTTCGACAGCTGGAGCGAGACCACGCCGGCCGAACGCTCACGGATGCTGCTGAAGCTGGCCGATGCGATCGAGACGCGGGCCGAAGAATTCGCGCGGCTCGAGTCGCTCAACTGCGGCAAGCCCTATGCGCGTGCGCTCGGCGACGAGATCCCGGCGGTGGCCGACTGCTACCGCTTCTTTGCCGGCGCCGCGCGCACGCTGAGCGGGCCGCTGGCCGGCGAGTACCTGGCCGGCCACACCAGCATGATCCGCCGCGATCCGGTGGGTGTGGTAGGCTCGATCGCACCATGGAACTACCCGCTGATGATGGCGGCGTGGAAGATCGCGCCGGCGCTGGCGGCCGGCAACACCGTGGTGCTCAAGCCGAGCGAACAGACACCGCTGACGGCGCTGCTGCTGGCACGGGTGGCCTGCGAGATCTTCCCCAAGGGCGTACTCAACGTGATCACCGGCCGTGGCGCCTCGGTGGGCCAGCCGCTGGTGGAGCACGCCAAGGTGGCGATGGTGAGCCTCACCGGCGACGTGGCCACCGGCCGCAGGATCCTGCAGGCGGCCAGCAGCACGCTGAAGCGCACGCACCTCGAGCTCGGCGGCAAGGCGCCGGTAATCGTGTTCGACGATGCGGATCTCACCGCCGTGGTCGAGGGCTTGAAGGTGTTCGGCTACTACAACGCAGGCCAGGACTGCACCGCCGCCTGCCGGGTGTATGCCGGCGCGAAGGTGCACGACAAGCTGGTGGCCGAGCTGACGAGCGCGGTGAAGAGCATCAAGGTCGGCCTGCAGGACGAGCCCGACGTCGAGATCGGCCCGCTGATCAGCGACCGCCAGCGCAACCGTGTGGCGAGCTTCGTCGAGCGGGCGCTCGGCACCGGCCACATGGAGATCACCGCTGGCGGCAAGGTGCGCGCCGGCGCCGGCTTCTTCTACGAGCCGACGGTGATCGCCGGCGCGCGGCAGGACGACGAGATCGTCAAGCGCGAGGTGTTCGGCCCGGTGGTCAGCATCACGCGCTTCAACGACACCGAGCAGGCCATCGCCTGGGCCAACGACAGTGACTACGGGCTCGCCTCGAGCGTGTGGACGCAGGACGTCGGCAAGGCCATGCGCGTGGCCAAGAAGCTGCAGTACGGCTGCACCTGGATCAACACGCACTTCATGCTCGTCAACGAGATGCCGCACGGCGGCATGAAGTCATCCGGTTACGGCAAGGACCTGAGCCTGTATGCGCTGGAGGACTACACGGTGCCGCGGCATGTGATGGTGAAGATGTAGGCATGGTGCTTGCCGTGTGCGGCTCACGAGGGTGCGCTGACCGGGGTGCATCAGCAGGAGTTCATCGTGGGGAACGAATGGCACCCGGCCGACGCGCCCGTCATGCAGCAGCGGCATTCCGCTGCCCCGCTGTTCATCGTCCTGAACGCCCGCTCCGGCCAGCACAACGCCGACGAGACGCAGGCCGCGGTCGGCCAGCTGCTGGCGGAATCGGGGCGGCGCCACCAGTTCATCGCCGTCGAGCCCGGTAGCGACATCGGCGAGGTCGCGCAGCGCGGCGCCCGGCAGGCGCTCGCCGAAGAGGGCATCCTGGTGGCGGCGGGCGGTGACGGAACGGTCAACGCGGTCGCGCAGGCGGCACACGACGCCGGCTGCCCCCTGGGCGTGCTGCCGCAGGGCACCTTCAACTACTTTGCCCGCACGCATGGCATCCCGACCGACACGCAGGAGGCGACGCGCGCCCTGCTGGGCGCACGGGTGACGCCTGTGCAGGTGGGACAGGTCAATCACCGCGTGTTCCTCGTCAACGCCAGCCTCGGCCTGTACCCGGAGCTGCTCGAGGACCGCGAGCACTTCAAGTCCCGCTTCGGCCGCAACCGCCTGGTGGCGGTCGTCGCGGCGATCGCGACGATACTGCGCGAGCACCGCCGGCTGCGCCTTCGGATCGAGCTGAGCGACCTGGTGCGCGAGGTGCGCACGTCTACGCTGTTCGTCGGCAACAACCGGCTGCAGCTGGAGCAGGTCGGCATCGCCGAGCACCGGGCGATCGAGAACGGGCACATCGCGGCCGTGATGCTCAAGCCGGTCGGCATCCTGGCGATGGTGGGCCTGCTTCTGCGCGGCGCGCTCGGCAGGCTGGGCGACGCAGACCAGGTCGACAGCTTCCAGTTCAAGCAGATGACCGTGAGGCCCTGGCTGCCCTATGGCACTCGCCGGGTCAAGGTGGCGGCCGACGGCGAAATCATGTGGCTGCGCGCGCCGCTGGTCCTGCGTGTATCGCCGCGTCCGCTGTATCTCATGGTGCCGCCGGCTGCTGCACCGGCAGACAGACAAGAGGCGGCCGAAGAAAGCGCTTCGTGACGGTGCTGCTGCACATCTCCGACACGCACTTCGGCACCGAGCAGCCTGCGGTGGTCGAGGCGCTGGTGCACGCGACGCGCGAGCTGCGGCCGCAGCTGGTCGTGTTCTCCGGCGACATCACGCAGCGCGCGCGGCGCAAGCAGTTCGCGGCCGCGCGACGCTTCGTCGAGCGGCTGGGCACCGTGCCGACGCTGGTGATCCCGGGCAACCACGACATTCCGCTGTTCAACCTCGTGGCCCGCGTGCGAGCCCCCTATGCGGGCTACATGAAGGCCTTCGGCACCGAGCTCGAGCCGGTGTTCGAGTCGCCACACTGGCTGGTGATCGCGCTGAACACGACGCGCGCCTACCGACACACGAACGGCGAGCTGTCGCCCGAGCAGGTGGACCGGACGGCCCAACGGCTGAGGCGGGCCAGCGCGGCGCAGCTTCGCGTCGTCATCGTCCACCAGCCCGTCGTCGTGATCCGCAGCGAAGACCAGCGCAACCTCCTGCGCATGGACACGGACGCGATCCCGCACTGGTCCGAGGCCGGCGCCGATCTGGTGCTGGGCGGCCACATCCACCTGCCCTACGTGGCGGCGCTGCACGAGCGCATGAGCGGGCTCGCGCGGCGCATGTGGGCGGTGCAGGCGGGCACGGCCGTCTCGCGCCGCGTGCGACCCGGTGCGCCCAATTCGGTGAACCTGATCCACTGGGGCGATCCGCTGCCTGCGGGGCGGTGCGTCGTCGAGCGTTGGGACTACGCGGCGCAGACGGGCCGCTTTGCCAAGGAAAGCGAAGCCGTTCTCGACACAGCCCGGCCGCACCGATGATCGGTGCACACCCGTTCCGGTCCCAGGGCATGCGCATGGCCGCTCTCGGGACGCGTTCTCGTATGAGTGGTCAGGGCAGCGAATGCATCGCCGCCTCACCACGCCGAGGAGTGCGTCATGCCTGTCCGTCGTTCTTCCATGCCGCAGCCCGAGGTCGGCCCCATCGCGCTGCGCCTGCTGACCGTTCCCGTGTTGTTGTCGGCGCTTGTGGCCGCCTACCTCGTGCTGCGCTGGACAGTGGTCGACGAGCGGCAGCCGTTGCAGAACGTCGGCGCTGTCGTGTCGACCGGCCCGGCACCGGCGTTCGCCGACAACGAGACACGCACGCCCGGCGTGCCGGCTGCCTCGGTCGCCCACGATCCGATCACTGACGCGCCAGGGCGTCTCGATGCCGCTGACGCCGGCGTGCCGGCCCTGGCTCCGTGACTTCGAGGGCCGGTGTCGGCCGGAACACCTGCGTTGCATCGGCATGGCCGGAATGCAGGAGCGAACGCGCACCGGGAAAAGGCAGCGCCTTGTCGAGTGCCGCGTTTCAAATGCACGGCGGGCTCTGCGCGCGACCGCGGACAATCAATCGAATCCGGCGCATCTGCCACAGGGCCCGCCATGTTCGCCAAACTCCGCCAGCTCACCCGATCCCACGGCGAGCTCCAGCCCGGCCGCGGCCTCGCCTCCGGGGTGATCGCGCTGCTGCTGGCGGTGCTGTGCCTGCTGGGCGTGCTGGCCTTCCACTTCCCCGAATACCTCACCACCCCCGAGTTGCGGCGCAGCTACAACGTGCCGCTGCTGCGCCAGTTGCTGTATTGGGCGCTGGTGCTGGCGGGTGCCATTGCGCTGTTCAACATGGTGTTCGCGCGCAAGCGCTGGCTGTCGGCGAGCACCTTCGCGCTGATCGGCCTGGCGCTGGCGCTGGGCGGCCACGAGGTGGAGGTGGACCCGGCTTTTCCCGATGGCACGCCCTACATCGGCCTGGACTGGTTCATCCTCGACCTGCTCGGCTCGGCGCTGGTCTTCGTGTTCATCGAGAAGCTGTTTCCGCTGCGGCGCGAGCAGCCGGTGTTTCGCTTGGAGTGGCAGACCGACTTCCAGCACTTCCTGGTCAACCACATGCTCGTCGGCTTCATGCTGCTGGCCACCAACCTGGCGGTGCACCGGCTGTTCGGCTGGGCGGTGAAGGACGGCGTGCAGGCCTGGGTGCGTGACCTGCCGTTTGCAGTCGCGCTGTTCGGCCTCGTGCTGGTGGCCGACCTGGTGCAGTACGCGCTGCACCGCGCGTATCACGAGGTGCCGGCGCTGTGGCGGCTGCATGCCGTGCACCACAGCGTGAAGCACATGGACTGGCTCGCCGGCTCGCGGCAGCACATGCTCGAGGTGCTGATCACGCGCACGCTGGTGCTGGCGCCGATCTTCGTGCTGGGTTTCAGCAAGCAGGTGATCGACGCCTACATCGTGATCGTCGGTTTCCATGCGGTGTTCAACCACGCCAACGTGAGCGTGCGCCTGGGGCCGCTGCGCTACGTGATCGTCACGCCGAATTTCCATCATTGGCACCATTCGCAGGACAGCGAGGCGATCGACCGCAACTACGCGGCGCACTTCGCGTTCATCGATCACCTGTTCGGCACGGCGGTGCAGTCCGATCGCGAGTGGCCCTCGCGCTACGGCGTGCTGGGCGACTACGTGCCCGCCGGCTTCTGGCGCCAGCTGGTGTTTCCGTTCGAGACGGGTGCGACCGGCGGTCGGCCTGGCGCGAGGCCTTAGCCCAGCAAGCTGAGCGTGGCCGTCTTGCTTTGCTGCGAACCCGCCTTGTTGCTCACGATCACGTAGTACGAGCCGGACTGGCCGGTGGTGAAGGTGCTGCCGGTCGCGCCGGATATGGCGCGTGATTCGGCGCCCAGCGCCTGGTACCACTGGTATTGCAGGTTCAAGCCCGTGGCCTCCACGCTGAAGGTGCCGCTGCCGCTCTTGATGCTCAGCGACTCGGGCTGCTTCGTGATCACCGGCGCCCGGGTCTCTGCGACCGTGAGCGTGGCGGCTTCGCTGGTGACCGAACCGGCGCTGTTGCGCACGACGACGCGGTAGCTGCCGGCGACGCCGGTGTTGTAGGTCTGCTCGGTCGCCTTGTCGATCACGCTCCAGGTTCGGCCGGCGAGGACCTGCCACTGGTAGCTCAGCCCGGAGCCGCTGGCCTTGACGGCAAACAGGTGTGTGTCGCCCTCGCGGATGCTCGCGGACTGCGGCTGACTGTCGATCACCGGGACGCTCTCGAACGACAGCGTGGCGTTGTTGCTGCGCGCCTCGCCGGCGCGGTTGCTGACGATCACGTAGTAGGTGCCGGCGGTGGTGGTGCTGTAGCTCGCCGACGTCGCGCCCGAGATCGCCCGGTCGGCCGCGCCCGGCGTCGTGGCGTACCACTGATAGGCCAGGCCGCCGCCGGTCGCCTCGACGCTGAAGGTGCCGCTGCTGCCCTGCGGCACCGTCACCGACGTCGGCTGGCGCGTGATCGCCGGCTTCGACAGCACCGTGACGGTGGCCACCTCGCTGCTCACCGAGCCGCCGCGGTTGCGCACTTCGACGCGGTAGCTGCCGGCCGTGCCGGTGCGGTAGCTCGAGTCCGTCGCACCCTGGATCGCCGCGTTGCCGGAGAACCACTGGTAGGCCAGCGCCGTGCCGCGCGCCTGTACCGACAGCGCGGCCGTCTCGCCGGAGGTGATCGTCACCGATTGCGGCTGCTGGGTGATCACCGGCGCATTCAGGGTCACGGTCAACGTGGCGTCGTTGCTGCGCACCGATCCGGCGGAGTTGCTGACCACCACGTGGTAGGTTCCTGCGGTTCCGGTGCTGAAGCTCGCCGCCGTGGCGGTGGCGATGGCTTCGCCCGCGCGGAACCACTGGTAGGCGAGGTCGGTGCCCGAGGCCTCGACGCGGAAGGTGGCGCTGCCGCCTTCGTTCACCGTGGCTGACTGCGGCTGGCGCGTGATGCCCGGCGCGGTCACGTTCGGCGACACCGTCACCGTGGCCTCGGCGCTCGTCACCGAGCCCGACGGATTGCTCACCACGGCGTGGTACGTGCCGCCGGTGCCGGTGGTGTGGCTCGACGACGTCGCGCCCTCGATCGCCGCGCCGTCGCGGAACCACTGGTACGCGAGTGCGCTGCCACCGCCGCGCACGACGAGCGTCGCGCTGCCGCCTTCGGTGATCGTCGCCGACTGCGGCTGCTCGGTGATCGTCGGCGCGGAGACCACGCTGTCGTCGCCGTACTGCTCGAACTGCGCGTCCGCGGCCGCGGTGAGGTCGCGAGCGAAGGTGGAGGGGTCGTACGCAGCGCCGCTGCCTTCGAATGCCGATCCCTGATCGAGCCGCTTGCCGTCGATGACGCCGTCGGTCAGGTCGTCGGCCAGCTGCGCGGCCATCGTCAGCGCGGGCCGCTCGAGCGAGCCGTTGAAGCGCCCGGCCGCCATGGCGAGGCCGCCGGTGACCGCCTGCATGATGCCGTAGCGGTTGTTCGTGATCGTTCCGCGGCCGGAGTTCTGGTCCACCGGCGTGGGCAGCGTGGCCACCGACACGAGCTGGTAGCGCGCGGGCAGCTGGCGATTGATCTCGGCCAGGATCGCCTGATGCGCCTGCTCGATCTGCTCCGGGGTGAGGCGCTTCAGCTCCTCAGCCGTCGCGCGGCGCCTCAGCGGCGTGGCGCCGCTGTGAACCTGGTTCGGATCGACGAGGAAGTGGTTCAGCGCGTAGCGGTACGCGGCCTCGCTGAGCGTGGTGATGCCCAGGTGCTGGTCGAACGCGAGCACCAGCGAGTGCAGCTGCTGTTCCGGGCCGATCGGCAGCAAGCTGCCTTTGCCCTCGTCGAAATAGGTCGAGACATCGGTGCCGTTGAGCGTGAGCAACGCCGGCGCCGTCCCCGGGCCGGCCTTGATGCGTACCAGGCCCGAGGTGGCGCCGGTGAGGGCGCTGCCCAGCTCAGCGGCGTCGAGCGTGCGCGCCAGGGCGATGCGCACCTGCAGCGTCTTGCCCAGACCGCCACCGGCGCCCACGCCGCCGCCGTCGCCGCCCGCGGCCGAGCCACCGTCGCCGCCGCCGCCACCACCGTCGCCACCGAACGAGTACGTGTTCGGCTCCAGCGTTTCGACCACGCCCCAGACCACGTCCAGCCGCGCTTCGTCGCTCGTCACCTGTCCGATGCTGTTGCTGACGAGCACGCGGTAGTAGGTTTCGTCCTGTTCGAGCGAGACGGAGGGCACGGACAGCTCGTTGCCAAAGGCGTCGGTGGCCACGGTGCCCTTGGCGGGCTCCCACGTACCCGAGCCGTGCCGCTGTTGCCACTTGAAACTCAGCCCATTGCCGAAGGCTTGGACGCGCAACACCGCGCTCTGGCCGACCACGCGCGTGGCCGACTGCGGCGGCGTGAGCACGACCGGTGGACTCTCGACGCCGCTGTCGCCGCCCCCTCCGCCGCCGCAGGCGGCGAGCGCGAGTGCAACGAGAACGAGCCCGGCGAAAACGAGCAGGGCGCGTGCAAGAGCCGAATGCCTGTGCGCGGCGATGCGAGCGCCGTCGTGCGCGCGCCCGCGCGCGGATGGCGATGCGGGGATCGGAGCGGCGGCCGTCGGGTGGGGGATCAGGAGCGTCATGGCGTGGATTCCCGCTGAGGCGATGGATGGGTGGTGGAAGGCGTGACCTTGGCGATGGGGTAGTCGCTGATGCCCACGGGCGCGGCTGTCATCGGCGTCTGGCGTCCGGCGGTCAGATCACGAACCGCCTGTGTGACGTAGCCGTCGAGGCCCACGTGGGTGACGAAGCCCAGCCGCTTGGCATCGGCCAGCCCCTTCAACCCGTCGAGCAGTGCCTTGGTGAAGGCGCCATTGCCCCAGGCGGTGGACTCGAGCGACTCCTGCCGCGCGGCGCTGCCGGAGAAGACGATCACGCCCAGCTCCGACTGCGACAGGCCACTGACCAGGCGCGTGGTCTCGCGCGCCTCGAGCCGGCCGATGGCGCGGCTGGCGTAGCAGGTGTCGACGAAGAACAGCGTGCGGCCGCGCACCGCGGACAACGCCTCGCGCAGCTGCGACTCCGACACCGCGGTGCGCTTGAGGCTGGACTCGCGCATGTCGTGCGGCAGGAAGTAGTAGGTGTCGCTGGCGTCGACCACGCCATGGCCGGCGAAGAACAGCACCGCGACGTCGTTCGGGCCGGGCGCACGGCGCAGCCACGCCAGTGCCTCGAGCACGGCCGCGCGCGTGGCCGCGCCATCGGTGAGCACGCGCGAATGCACCGCCTCGTAGAAGGCGCCTTGCTGGCGGGTGAGCGAGCGCGTGAAGTCGCTGGCGTCTTTGGCCGCCTGCAGCAGATCGATCGCCGGGTTCGCATAGCGTGACACGCCCACCGCGACGATGTACAGCGACGGCCGCGGTCGCTCGCTCAGCGCGGGCGCGCTGCTGCGCACATCGAACTCGACCGGCATCGACACGCCGTTCGGCCCCTTCGCGGCGATCTGCAGCCGCCCGGCGGCGCTGACGAGTTGAATCGACAGCCGCGCCAGCGTCTCGCCGTTGGGCAGCGCCTGCGTGCGCTCGAGCACCACTTGCACCGGCCGGCCGTCCAGGCGCGCCGTGAGGATCTGCTCGACGGCCGGCCCTGCGGCATAGACCTTGACCTCGACCTCGACTGTCGTCGACGCCACCTGCGTGGGAGGCGCCTGTGCCAGCGTCAGTGCAGCCGGCACCGCCTGCTCGACGACCACCGGCTGCTGCGATGCGCGCACCTCGTCGACCAGGTCGTCCTCGCGCGCCTGCGCCCGCGCGAGCCCGATGCGTGCCTCGTCGGCGATGGCGATCGCGCGCGGCACGTCCAGTTGAGCGAGCACCTGGTCGATCACGTCCGGACGCAGGAAGCGCTGCCGCAGGCGCGACGCGCCGTGGTAGTCGGCGCGCTCGCCGCCCGGGCGCGCCACGAGCCAGCCCACCAGGTCCTCTGCGCCCGGACGGGCGTCGAAGTGCCCGCTTTCGGTCCACAGCACCCAGCGGCCGTCGCGCAGCACGAGCAGCGACAGAAGCGGCACGCCATCGGCGGCGCGTATCCAGCGGATCGTGCCGTCGGACAGGGCCGCCACCACCAGCCTCCCGTCGGCCGAGACGTGCACCGCGCGCGTCTCGGTGTGCTGCTCGCGGGCCCACTGCGTGCGGCCATCGGCACCCACGCGGCGCAGTGCGCGGCTGGCGCCCAGGATCATCGCCGAGCGGTCGGGCAGCACGGCCGCCGCGCGCGCCGATTCGTTGGGCAGCAGCGGCACCTGGCGGCCGTTCACCGCCGGCGCGACACCGTTGTGCACGCCGGTGACGATGAAACCGGGCCGCACGAGCGGCGTGGCCGCGGTCACGTCCGGCATCTCGCCGGCGAGCCGGCGACCGTCGAGCGCGAACGATCGCGGGCTCGTCTCACCGGCGCTCAGCCACTGGACGACACGCGCATCGGCGCTGATGCGCAGGTCGCCGGCATTCACCACCCGCTGCGTGCGTCCGTCACTGCGCGCGACGACGCGATCGCCCTCGACGATGCCCAGCGTCCCGTCGAAGCTGGCGAACGCCATGCGGCCGTCGGGCAGCGCGGCGAGGTCCTGGATCGAGTCAGTCGCGGCGACGAAGCTGCTCACCTCGCCCGCGGGCCAGGTGATGCGCTTGATCGGGAACTCGCCGACGTTCGTGTACCCGGTGCCGCCCACGTAGAGAGCGCCGCCGTCGGAGCTCCAGCCCACGGTCATCAGGTTGCCGTGCTCGACATCGCCGAATTCGAAGGTCCGCTCGACCCGGCGCGAGGCCGCATCGACGACGTCGGCGATGACGCGCCTGCGCAGCGCACCCGGCTGGCCGCGCTCGTCCGGGCGCGAGAAGTAGCCTACTGCGAGCCAGCGCGCGTCGGGCGAGAACTGGATCGACACCGGGTCGTTGAGCGTAGTCGTGACCTCGCCGTCGGGCTCGACGCGGCGTTCGGCACCGACACGATAGAAGCGGATGCGCCGGTCGAACGCCGCCACCGCGATGCGCCCGTCGGCCGTCAGCGCAAGCCCGTAGCTGTCGGCCGGCAGGCGCTGCTCGAACCACAGCGCACCGTCACGGCCAAACACACGCAGCGCCGGCTCGCGTGCATAGACGGCGGCGATGAAGCGGCCGTCGGCCGACCAGGCCAGGCGCTTGACGTCGCCCCCGTGCGCGTCGAAGGCGCGCTCGAAGCCGCCGCTTGCGCTGTCGAGGATGTGGATGTAGTGCCGCCCGCCGGGGCTTGCCGAGGTGCCGGCCAGGGCGACGCGATCGCTGAGCGGATCGCGCGCGGCGCCGTACAGGCGACCGATCTCGCCGCCTTGCACCGGCACACGCAGCACGTGGCGTGCGCGCATGCCGTCGAGCTGCCAGACGATCGCGGTCTTGTCGTCGGAGACTGTGACGGCGGTGCCGCCGGCTGCATCGAGCGCGATGCGTCGCAGCGGCCCGACGTGGCTGCCGGTGTTCAGCACCAGCGACGCTTGGGACGGGGTCGCGGCCCCGCTTGTCGTCGGCTGCGCGATCGCGGACGCGAGGCTCATGGCCATGGCGATGGCCCACAGCGCCGTGGCGAGAAGTCGGCGCCCTGCGGCCCGGCAGCGTGATGGCATGTGAACGTTTCTCGAGGCGAAGACGACAGAGCGCACGGCTCGCAAGCGGGACGTGCATGACGACCCTGGGTTGCAGAAGGGATCGCAGTGGGTTCAAAGATTCCGGTAGTTCGCAGGGTCGACGCGTCGCGCGTGTCATGGAATCCCTATCTCGACGCAAGACGGCGTCGGCGTGCGCGGCAAAGGGCGTGGATCCCTAGCTTGAAGGACACGCTGGCGTTCGCGGGCCCCGCATCGACGGGGCCCTGCCGCTGGGGCATGCTTGCGGATTGCTGTTTGGGGAGCCGCCGGACCCATGCCGAAGGATTCGCGTTACACCGACGAGGAGCGCACGATCGTCGACCTGAAGGTCGGCGCCGCACTGCCGTCGGGCCATCGGCTGCAGGAATTCGTGATCGAAGGCGTGCTGGGGCTCGGCGGCTTTGGCATCGTCTATCGGGCGCGCGACACGCGGTTGCAGCGCGTCGTGGCGCTGAAGGAGTACATGCCGTCGTCGCTGGCCGCGCGATCGGCCGACTACAACGTGACGGCGCTGTCGGCCTGGCAGCGCGAGACCTTTGCCACCGGTCTGCGCAGCTTCGTCAACGAGGCGCAGCTGCTCGCGTCGTTCGACCATCCGTCGCTGGTGAAGGTGCATCGCTTCTGGGAAGGCAACGGTACCGCCTACATGGTGATGCCGCTGTACAAGGGCGTCACGCTGAAGCGTTGGTTGCGCGAGAACGGCACGGTGCCCGACCAGGCGTGGCTGCTGGCGCTGCTGATGCCGCTGATCGACGCGCTGGAGCAGCTGCACAACGCCGATCCGTGCTGCCTGCATCGCGACGTGGCGCCCGACAACGTGTTGCTGCTCGAGTCGGCTCGTGGCGATGCATCGTCGCCGCACGCGGTGCGGCCGCTGCTGCTCGACTTCGGCGCCGCGCGCCGCGTGATCAGCGACATGACCCACACGTTGACGGCGTTCCTGAAACCCGGCTATGCGCCGATCGAGCAGTACGGCGATTCGGTCACGTCACGGCAGGGCCCGTGGACCGACGTGTATGCCCTGAGCGCGGTGCTGTATGCCTGCATCACCGGCCGCGCGCCGGTGGCCTCGGTGGATCGCGTGCTCCACGACGACTTGGAGCCGGCGGCGGTTGCCGGGGCCGGACGGTACACAGCCGGATTTCTCGCAGCGATCGACGCCGGCCTGAGCGTGCGGCCCGAGGAGCGCCCGGCTTCGATGGCGGAGTTCCGGCGATGCTTCGTCGCCGACTTGCCGCTGACCAGTCCGCTCGAGCCGGCAGCTGCTGCCGGCGATGCCACTCGCGTCGTGCCGACGCCGCGCGCCCTGCACCGGGGCCGCTGGGCCGTGGCGTCCGTATCGCTGGCGGTGATCGCGGCACTGGGCTGGTGGGCACTGCGGCCGGCTGCGACGGTGCCGCCTGCGCTCGTGGGCGGCACGGGAACAACGGGTGGCCAGGCGACAACGCCTGCGGCCGAGACCGCGGGTGCCGCGCCGACGCCATCCGGCGGCGCCATTGCAGCGCCGTCCGCGCCGCCATTTGGTGTGCTCGCAGCGTTGCGCGACATCGTCGAGCGCGCCGACGCGAGCATCCGCGTGGGCGCGAGCGTCGACAAGCTCACGCTGGTGATCGGCAAGGACTCGATGCGCTTTCGCGTCAAGTCCAGCGAGCCGGGCTACGTGTATGTGTTCTCCGGCGGCACCGACAAGCAGCACTTCAATCTGTTGTTTCCGAACCGGCTCGACAAGGCTCACCGCATCGAGGCCAACATCGAGCTGGCGCTGCCGCGCCCGAGCTGGGAGATCGTGGCCGGCGGACCGCCGGGCACCAACCACCTGGTGGTGCTGGTGTCGCGCCACGAACGCAACCTGAGCCAGGCGGGCTTGCGGCAGACCGACGAGCCGATTCCGGAATTCGATCTGGTCCAGGCCGAACGACTGTGGAAATCCAAGGCCGACGGCCCAAGCCCATTCGTCGGTGAACCGGTCTGTGCGCCGACGGTTGCCTGTTCGGCCGCATACGGCGCGACGATGCTGGTCGTCGACGAAACCGCGGCACCCGCGCGCAAGTGAACGTGGCCGGCCGTTGGCCGGCTTGCATCAGTGCAGGTTCGTGATGATTGTGACGCGCCGATTTTCCGGCGCTGCCGGCACCGCGCGGTTCAGCACCTCGCGATCGCCTTTGCCTTCCGGGATCAAGCGGATCGGGTCGATGCCGTGCTCGCTGACGAGGTATGAGCGCACGCTGCCGGCCCGGTGCTGCGACAACATCAGGTTTGCGGCTGCGTCGCCGCGCGGATCCGCGTGACCTTCGACGATGAACCTGTACGCGGCCAGGCGCTCATTTCTAAGAGCGGCGCCGACCACGTCGAGCTGTTGTTTGGCGTCGTCGGTCAGCTCCGACGAACTGGTGCGAAACGTGATCAGCAGCGAGGCGCTGGGCCGCGTCGCGTCCAGCGCTGCCGGGATGGTGGCCGCGGCAGCCTGGACGCGCAAGCTGCGCTTGCGCTCGCCTTGGAGGTTCGGTGTCAACGCTTCGAGCAGGCGCTCTTCGTTGACCTGCGCGCCGGTCAGCACGTCGGCGGCGGTCTGGGCGTGCGCCATCGGCCCGTGTGTGCCGGCAAACCAAGCGGCCGCCAGCAGCAGGCCGCATGCGGCCGCGCGTTCGCTGGGCCGACGTGGCCCGATATGGCTGAAACGGGATGCGTCCATCGGAGGCTCCTTCGTGATCCCGATGAGTGATCGATGCTACCGCGCAGGTTCAAGCGATTTGATCCCACACACCGCGATCGCGGGTTCGATTCTTGGGGGGTGCCTCGATTCCACCAGCTTCGGTCATGCTTGCAGGTACCGCGAACACCAGGCGCTTGTCTGGCGATCGACCGCATTTGTATCGCCCGCCACGCGCGTGCTTTGGGCGCGCATACCTTGTACGATCAGGTCGTGTTGACGCGGTCGCGCCATGACTGTAATTTCCCCGGAAGTACGCTTCTGCAGCAGCGCTGACGGAACCCGTCTCGCCTACACCGTCGCAGGTGCCGGTTCACCGCTGGTGATGGCTGCGCTGCACAACACGGACGCCGACCTGGTTGCACCAGGTCCTGGCACGCGTCACTGGATCGACCGGCTTTGTGGGCGACATAGGGTGCTGCGGTTCGATGCGCGCGGCTGCGGCCTCTCGGAGCGCCTGCCCCTGCGACTGACACTGCAGACCTGCGTGGACGACTTTCTCGCGGTCATGGATGCGGCGGGGTTCGAGCGCGCCTCGGTGGTGGCGCTGTCTTACGGTGCGGCAGTGGCCATACCCTTCGCTGCCATGCATCCGCAGCGCGTCGAGCGCCTGGTGTGCTATGGCAGCGCGGCCCGCGGCCGTCTTCATCGCGACATCGACGCAGCGCAAAGAGACGATCTGCAGGAGGTATTGAAGCTGGTGGCATCGGGCCATTCGAACCGTTCGGAATACGGGGCCTCCTTCAGGCGCATGTTCTACGAACAGTTCTTCCCCGACGCAGACGCTCAGCTGTTGGATGAGATC
This sequence comes from Burkholderiaceae bacterium, assembly GCA_044222685.1. Taxonomy (GTDB): domain Bacteria; phylum Pseudomonadota; class Gammaproteobacteria; order Burkholderiales; family Burkholderiaceae_C; genus JAEUPI01. The sequence continues at coordinate 6,004 of JBGAMU010000050.1, read as the reverse complement.
GATCAAATCATCGTGAAGCGATTCACCGGCGAGGTCGCCGCGGTCTACGCTGCTGCTGTGTTCAACAGCGACTTCTCGGACGAAGCGAGCAGCCTGCAGCTTCCTGCCCTGGTGCTGCACGCAAGACACGATCGATTCTGCGCGTTCTCCGAAGGGCGGCATTTGGCCTCGCTGATCCCAAACGCGGGCTTCATCGTCGTGGAGTCAAGTCACAATATCCCGCTGGCCACCGATGCCGATTGGCCAACATCGATCCTGGCCATCGAGCGCTTTCTTGATGCGAACCGGAAGACGGCTGATGCAACGCTTCTGGGCGAGGCCCGGCAGCATGCCGCTCTGACTGCGCGACAGCTCGAGGTGCTTCGCCGCGTAGCCACCGGCCAGACTGACAAGCAGATCGCGCGCGAACTGTCGCTTAGCCCGCGCACGGTGGAGATGCATGTCGCCGGCGCCATGAAAGCCCTGGGCAGCAAGACTCGAGCCGAGGCGGTGCGTCAGGCGTCCGAGCAAGGCCAGTTCCGGACCTGAACCTGCCGATGTTGGCTATGTGCACTACGGTAGCCGCTACCGTAGTCGCGGCCGTGCGATGCCGTAGTCCGCACACTACCGAGCGGGCTTGGGGGCGACCAGACTTGCTGCATCGACAACTTGTCTCTGGAGCTGGTCATGACGATTGCCATCAACGCGCGACACGGCGTCGGCGCACGGTTGTGCTGGCTGCTCCATCGAGTCGGGTCAACTCGCACCCCACGTTTCACGATCACTCCCGTACCTGGCCACATGCACCGCATCCAGAAGGGCGCCACGGTGAGTGTGCAGCGCGCAAGCGGACTTGAGCTCGTCTGCTTGAAAGGTACGCTGTGGATCACGCACGACCGGGACGTGAAAGATGTCGTTCTGGAGTGCGGACAAACCTACGCCATAGGCACGAACGCGAGAATGCTCGTGCATGGGCTTGATGCGGCCGAGTGGCGATTGCTTCGGGCTCAGGGTTGGCCCACTCCCGCGCGCAGCGCACTGTCACGGGAAGCATGCCCGCCAAGCACGCCTTCTTTCGAGCAGTCGATTTCAGAGGTGCGCTGGATGTCGGCATTCGGGAAGCTCGCTCCAACTGCCGAAGATGTCTGGATTGGTCGGTAGCACCACTTCGCACCGCGAGCAAGCGGCCACCGGTACCGGCGCCAGCATGCCCGTGTAAGTGCTTCGACCACTGGACATCGCATAGCTGGACGCTGGCTGCGCCCTCGGTCATCGAGCTGAGCGACCGCTTCGTGTCAGCCAGCGTGAGTTCGCCATCCGATGGCGACCGACCGCACACACACGCTCAGCCCCGAGGCACGGCGACGCTCACATTCAGCCCCCGCTGAGCGCCAGCACAACAGCCACCAAGTCGTCGGGCTGCAGCGCATGCCGCATGTCTCGCACGCCGATGCCGTTGACGAAGACCCGCATGTTGGGCCGCAGCAGGTTCTGCTCGTCGACCACGCGGAAGCGCAGGCCCGGATAGCGGCGGTCGAGGTCGGCGAACAACTCGTCCAGCGTCTCACCTGCCGCCTCGACCTGCGATTCGCCAGCGTATGACTTCAACGCGGCGGGGATCAGCACCTTCATCGACCGGTTCCCGATACGCCTGCTGTGCAGCCGCGGTTTATGCGAGCTCGGCCACTTCCACCGCATAGATCTCTGGCAAGTGGCGCGCGATGTTCGACCACCGCGCGCCCTCGTCGTGCCCGATCCACAGCTCGCCGCTGGTGGTGCCCAGGTACAGCGCCGGGGTCGCCTGCGCGTCCACGGTCATGGCCTGGCGCTTCAGGGTCCACCAGGCCTGGCCTTCGGGCAGGCCCTGGTCCAGCCGCTGCCAGGTGCGGCCGGCGTTGCGCGTCACGTAGGCTGCCGGGCGGCCCTCGGGGCTGGTACGCGGCCACACGGTCGTGCCGTCCATCGGGAACACCCAGGCCGTATCGGCATCGTGCGGATGCACCACCATCGGAAAGCCGATGTCGCCCACACGCTTGGGCATCTTGCGGCCGATGCGCTGCCAGGTGTCGGCGGCGGCGTCGCCCGAGCGGTCGAGCCGGTAGATCCCGCAGTGGTTCTGCTGGTACAGCCGGTCCGGGTTGCTCGGGCACAGCCGCACGCAATGCGGGTCGTGGAAGGTCACGTTGGCGGCATCGAAGCCGTCCACCACCTCCAGGCCCTGGATCAGCGTGTGCCAGCTGCGGCCGGCGTCGCGCGACTCATGCACGCCGCCGCCCGACATCGCGAAGTACAGATGCGACGGGTCACGCGGGTCGACGATCACCGAGTGCAGCTTGGGCCCGTCAGGCGTGCCGTCCTGTACCGTTCCCATCCACTCGCGAAAGCGCGGGTCGTCGTTGACGGCCGGCAGCGGTGCCCAGCTCACGCCGCCGTCCTCCGAGCGGAACAGGCCTTGCGGCGAGGTACCGGCGTACCAGCTGCCGCGCTCGCTGGCATGGCCGGGCGTCAGCCAGAAGGTGTGGTCCACCGAGCGGGCGGGCAAGCCGCCGGCCGGTTGAGCGAAGGCGGGCGGTTTGCGCGCTTCCTTCCAGGTGCGGCCCAGGTCGGTGGAACGAAACACGGTCGGGCCGAGGTGCCCCGTCTTGGCCGCGGCCAGCAGCGTGCGGCCATCGCGCGGATCGAGCTGCACGTGGCTGATGTTGTGCCCCAGAAAGTGCGGGCCATCCGCTGCCCAACTGTTGCGCCGGGCATCGCCGTGGAACAGCCACGCGCCCTTGCGCGTGGCCACCAGGATGGCCAAGCGAGCGGGCGGCTTGCGCGAGCCGGTCTTGCGTGTGGAGGCAGAGGCGGGCGATGTTCGGCTCATGGCAGCGGGCTGATTCGACACGACGATAACCGACCGACGATTGAACGGGGCCGATTTCGACAGGGTCCACGAAAGTCCCGCAGCGCACGTGCGCCCGGCGCACGCGCTCGTCAGGCGGGTTCGGCGGCGCGGCGCGGACCGCCGATCAGCAGCGACTGAATCCACAGGGCCGAGCTCGACACGGCGCGCGACCCCGCGCGGGATCCCTCGTGGCGCAGGCCGATTGCGACCCGCCCGGTCCACCACACCGTGCGGCCGGTGCCCGGCAGCGCAAGCGGGCCGACGTGACCCGGTGGAACGGTCAGGCCGGCCGGGCAGGCGTCGGCAGACGGAATGCGCGGCTGGCGTGCAGTGAGGGTCGAGATGGGCATGGTGCGGCGTGCGGTGAGTGGAACTCCGCCCTGTGTTGCGGCGCGCCGCCGCGCGGTTCAATTGCAGAGCGAACGCGCAGCGCTCAGCTGCGCCGCTGGCGCGACTGCTCGCGCGCCTGCTCGATGAACTCGGCGGCCACCGGCTTGAGCTGCGAGCCGCGCCGCCAGACCAGGCCGACGTCGATGGTGGGCACCTCGTCGCGCAGGCGGCGCACCTCCACGTGCTCGGCGTCGAGCGTCCAAGGACGGTACAGAAAGTCGGGGAGCACCGCGATGCCGGCGCCGGCGCCGACCAGCGAGCGCACCGCTTCGAGCGACGAGGTGCGCAGGATGGTCCGCGGCTTCAGCGCATGGCGCGTCCACACGGCGCGCATCACGTCGTCGATGCGATCGGCCTCGAGCACGATCTGGTCGTGCATCGCGCAGTCGGCGAGCGACACCTCGTCCTGCGCGGTCAGCGGATGGTTGGCACTGAGCCACACGCGGCTCGGGCTGCGCGTCAGCGTCTCGGCCACCATGGCCTGCGGCTCCGACAGGGCGTTGCTCACCATGATGGCCACGTCGACCTCGCCGTTGATCAGCAGGTGTTCGAGGAATCTCGGCGTGTCCTCGGTGACGAACACCTCCACCGCCGCGTGCTGGCGGCGGAAGCGGCTGAACAGCTCGCTCAGGTAGTAGCCCGCCACCAGGCTGGTGACGCCGACATTGAGCACGCCGGCGAGCGCGGGGCCCAGGTCGGCACCGTCGACGCGCAGCGCGTCGGCCACCGAGCCGATCACCTTGCGCGCGCCGGCCAGGAAGCGATGCCCCTGCGGCGTCAGCTGCATGCCGCGCGGACTGCGCACGAACAGGCTGCTGCCGAGCTCGCCCTCGAGCTCGAGCAGGCTCTTCGTCAGCGCGCTCTGCGCGATGTTGAGCATGCGCGACGCCGCCGCCACCGAGCCGCTCTCGGCCACCGCGATGAAGTAGCGAAACTGGCGCAGCGTGACGTGGCGGTGGTTCATCCGGTGGGTGCGCGACCGGCGCGTTGGGCGCCGGCCCTGGTAGCCTTGCACACTGTATGGCACGCCGCATCCGTGACAGCCCCCACCGCGCGATGGCCGTCGTGCTGCGCGCGCTGCTCGGTGGGTGCGCCGCGCTGCTGCTGGTGCTCGGCAGCGGCTGCGCCAGCCTGCCGCGCGACGTGGTGCGGCCGGTCTCGCAGGCGATCGCGGGCTCGCCCGACACCGCGCTCGGGCGCATCGCCGCCGCGTCGACGCCCGATCCGGGCCTGAGCGGCTTTCGCCTGGTGTCGTGGTCGGCGCAGGCGCTGGCGATGCGGCTCGAGCTGGCACGTCGCGCCGAGCGCTCGCTCGACGTGCAGTACTACGTGATCCACGACGACGACACCGGCCGCGCACTGCTGCGCGCGCTGCGCGACGCATCGCTGCGCGGCGTGCGCGTGCGCCTGCTGGTCGATGACCTGTACACCGCCGACACCGACCCCGTGCTGCTGGGCCTGGCGGCCTATCCGAACGTGGAGGTGCGGCTGTTCAATCCGTTCCCGGTCGGCCGCAACAGCCTGTCGGCCCGGTTGATGGCGTCGCTGTTCGATTTCGGCCGCGTCAACCACCGCATGCACAACAAGCTGCTCATCGCCGACGGTGTGATGGCGGTGGCCGGCGGCCGCAACATCGGCAACGAGTACTTCATGGTCGACGAGACCGCGAACTACATCGACCTCGACGCCTTCGCCGCCGGCGCCGTGGTGCCCCGGCTGGCGGCGCTGTTCGATCAGTACTGGAACAGCGAGCATGTGTTCCCGGTGCAGTCCATCGTGCCGCCGGAAGAGGACGCGCCCGCGCTGCAGGCCACCTTCGAGCGGCGCACCGCCGGCTCCGGCGTGCCACTGCCCATGCCGCCGGCCGGCGCGCGCGACGTGATCGACCAGCGCGGCATCGCCGAAGAGCTGGCCGAGGGCCGGCTCGCGCTGATCTGGGCCCCCGCCGAGGCGTTTGCCGATTCGCCCGACAGGGTGATCCACCACCAGCGGCGCTGGCTGCCCGGTGCGCGGCCGGCCGACGAGCCGAGTGTGCGGCGTGGCTTGATGAACGAACTGCTCCTCGGCCGCCAGGAGGTGCTGCTGAGCTCACCGTACTTCGTGCCCAACGCCGACGTGATCGAAGACATCCGCGAGGGCCGCCTGTGGGGCCTGACGATCACCATCATCACCAACTCGCTGGCCTCCACCGACGAGCCGCTGGTGCACGCCGGCTACCGGCGCTACCGCCGCGAGATGCTCGACCTCGGGGTCGAGCTGTACGAGGTGGCGCCCAGCCGCGTCAGCCGCGCCGTCAAGCTGGGCTCGTTCGGCCAGTCGATCGGGCGCTTCCACGCCAAGGCGGCCGCAGTCGACGGCAAGGTGCTGTTCATCGGTTCGCTCAACTTCGACCCGAGCTCGGAAAAGCACAACACCGAGCTGGGCCTGCTGATCCGCAGCCCCGAGCTGGCGCAGCAGCTCGGCCGGCTGGCCGAGATCGTGAAGACCGAGGCGGCCTATCGGGTGCGGCTGAACCGCGACAGCGGCCGCATCGAATGGACGCTGCCCGACCGCGCCGGCGGCGAAACCCTCACCGAAGAGCCCGACAGCAGCTGGCTGCAGCGCCTGTTGCTCAATATTGTCGGCCCGCTGGTGCCGGAGGATCACCTGTAGCAGCGGCGTGCGCCGTGCCCGCGACCGAGGCCTCAGCGCCGCAGCAGCAGCCGCACCGCGCCGAAGGCCAGCAGCAGCCCGGCGATCACCGATAAC
>JBGAMU010000172.1:0-6082 GCA_044222685.1 Burkholderiaceae bacterium | reverse complement strand
GATCGAGCAGGCCCTTCACGACGCGTTGGTCAGCGGCGCGGACGCGTCCGCGCCGCCGCGGCTGGCGGCGGCGGTGCACCACGCGGTGTTCCCCGGCGGGGCGCGCATCCGGCCGCGCCTGGTGGTCGCCGTGGCGCACGCCTGCGGCGACGACGCGCCGGCGCTCACCAATGCCGCCGCCGCCGCGATCGAGCTGCTGCACTGCGCCTCGCTCGTGCACGACGATCTGCCCTGTTTCGACGACGCCGCCACGCGGCGCGGCCAGCCCTCGGTGAACCGCGCGTTCGGCGAGCGCCTGGCGGTACTGGCCGGTGACGCGCTGATCGTGCTGGCCTTCCAGGTGCTGGCCGAGGCCGGTGCTGCGCAGCCGCAGCGCCTGGCCACGCTGATGGGTACCGTGGGTCGCGGCGTCGGCCTGCCGCTGGGCATCGTGGCCGGCCAGGCATGGGAATGCGAACCGCGCGTCGACCTGCGCGACTACCAGCGCGCCAAGACCGGCGCGCTGTTCTCCGCTGCCACCATGGCCGGCGCGCAGGCCGCGGGCGCAGCGGCCGCGCCGTGGCGTGCGCTCGGCGAGTGGCTGGGCGAGGCGTACCAGGTGGCCGACGACATCCGCGACGTGGTGGCCGACCCGGTGCTGCTCGGCAAGCCGATCGGCCGCGACCAGGCACTCGGCCGGCCCAGTGCCGCTGCCGAGCAGGGGCTCGGCGGGGCGCTGCGCAACTTCCAGCACCTGGTCGAACGCGCCATCGATTCGATCCCGCCGTGCCCGCGCGAGGCCCAGTTCCGCGCGCTGGTGCGCATGGAGTCCGAGCGCCTGGTGCCGCATGCGCTGTGCGGCGAGCTGATCGGCTTGGCTGCGTAGCGCCATGGCCGGGCCTTCACCCCCGGCAGCGGCCTTGGCCGACGACAGCACGCGCGGAAGGGGCCGCGGCGGGGTGCATTGGCGCGGCTGGCGCGACCGGCTGCTGGCGAGCCCGCGCTTTCGGCGCTGGGCGGCGGCGTTCCCGCTCACGCGGCCGATCGCACACCGGCGCGCCGCGGCGCTGTTCGACCTGGTCGCCGGCTTCGTCTACTCGCAGGTGCTGCACGCCTGCGTGCAGCTCGGCCTGTTCGAGCTGCTGGCCGCCGGCCCGCAGCCGCTGTCGGCGCTGGCGCCGCGCCTGGGCCTCGGCGAGGACGCGGCGCGTCGCCTGCTCGACGCCGCCGTCGCGCTGCAACTCGTCGAGCTTCGCGGCGCGCAGGGTTTCGGCCTCGGCCCGCTCGGCGCACCGCTGGTCGGCGACACCGCGATCGCGGCGATGGTGCGCCACCACAGCGCGCTCTATGCCGACCTGGCGGATCCGGTGGCACTGCTCAAGGGTGAGCCCGGCGCGACGGCGCTCGCGCGCTACTGGCCCTATGCCGGCAGTGCGGTGCCGCGCGAGCTCACGCCGCAGCAGGTGGCCGACTACAGCGCGCTGATGGCGGCTTCGCAGCCGCTGGTGGCCGACGAGATCGTCGACGCCTATGCGCTCGACGGCCACCGTTGCCTGCTCGACGTCGGCGGCGGCGAGGGCGTGTTCCTCCAGCGGGTGGCGACGCGGGCGCCGCACCTGCGGCTGATGCTGTTCGATCTGCCGGCGGTGGCGGCGCGGGCCCGCGTGCGCCTCTGCGCCGCCGCATCGACCTCGACGGTGCAGGTGCATGGCGGTGACTTCCTCGGCGAGCCGCTGCCGCGCGGCGCCGACATCGCGACGCTGGTGCGCGTGGTGCACGACCACGACGACGCCCGCGCGTTGCAACTGCTGCGCGCGGTGCGCGCCGCCTTGCCGGCCGACGGCACCGTGCTGCTGGCCGAGCCGATGGCCGACACGCCCGGCGCGCAGGCGATGGGCGACGCGTACTTCGGCTTCTACCTGCTGGCGATGGGCCGCGGCCGGCCGCGCAGCCGCGCCGAGCTGGCGGCGCTGCTGCAGCAGGCGGGCTTCCACCAGGTGCGCGTGCGGCGCACGCGCTTCCCGCTGCAGACCGGTGTGCTGACGGCCCGTGTGCCGGGCTGATGAGACAAGTGTAAATTGGACTTGACACACAAGTGAGTAAGCGTAAAGTGACACCAGACCGCCGACCTCTGCCCATGTGCCGTCCGCCCTCCACACCGACCCGAGCCCTGCCGCACGACCGCGCAGGCGCCGCCCGCCCATGAACACCTGGGCCGTCGTCCTGCAGCAGCCCGAGCACCTGGCGCTGAGCCGGCTCGAACTGACCCGCGCCACCGAGGACGACGTCGTCGTCGACGTCGAATGGAGCGGCATCTCCACCGGCACCGAGAAGCTGCTGTGGCACGGCCGCATGCCGGCGTTCCCGGGCATGGGTTATCCGCTGGTGCCCGGCTACGAATCGGTCGGTCGTGTCGTCGAAGCCGGTGCGCGTGCCGGCCATGCCGTCGGCGAGCGGGTCTTCGTGCCCGGTGCCAATTGCTTCGGCGAAGTGCGCGGCCTGTTCGGTGGCGCCGCGGCGCGGCTGGTCGTGCCGGGCAAGCGCGTGCTGCCGGTGGCCGACCGCATCGGGGAGCAGGCGATCCTGCTCGCGCTGGCCGCCACGGCCTATCACGCCGTCGCCGGCGGCGGCCAGCGTGATCGGCTGGCACCGCCCGACCTGATCGTCGGCCATGGCGTGCTCGGCCGCCTGCTGGCGCGGCTGAACGTGGCCGCGGGTTTCCCGACCACCGTGTGGGAGCGCGACGCCGCGCGTGCGCAGGGCGCCGCCGGCTACACCGTGCTGCACCCCGATGCCGATCCGCGGCGCGATTACCGGGCCATCTACGACGTCAGCGGCGACGCCTCGTTGCTCGACACGCTGGTGGCGCGGCTGGCGCCCGGCGGCGAGGTGGTGCTGGCCGGCTTCTACAGCGAGCGGGTGTCGTTCGCCTTCGCGCCGGCCTTCATGCGCGAGACGCGAATTCGCGCCGCGGCCGAATGGCAGCGGCCCGATCTGCTGGCCGTGAAGACGTTGGTCGAGGACGGCGTGCTGTCGCTCGACGGCCTGATCACGCATCGCGAGGTCGCCTCGCATGCCGAGTCGGCCTACCGCACCGCCTTCGGCGACGCGGCCTGTCTGAAGATGGTGCTCGACTGGAGACACAGCGCATGAGCTCGACCTGCCCGACGACTCCGGTGTCTCCGATCCAGGTCGTGCAGCGGGCGCAGCTGCGCGCCGAGGCCGCCATCGAGCCCGACGCGCCGGCCACCGGGCCGGTGACCAAGACCACGCAGATCATCGCGATCTACGGCAAGGGCGGCATCGGCAAGAGCTTCACGCTGGCCAACCTGAGCTACATGATGGCGCAGCAGGGCAAGAAGGTGCTGCTGATCGGCTGCGATCCGAAGAGCGACACCACCAGCCTGCTGTTCGGCGGCAAGGCCTGTCCGACCATCATCGAGACCAGCAGCAAGAAGAAGCTCGCCGGCGAGGCGGTCGCGATCGGCGACGTCTGCTTCAAGCGCGACGGCGTGTTCGCGATGGAGCTCGGCGGCCCCGAGGTCGGCCGCGGCTGCGGCGGGCGCGGCATCATCCACGGCTTCGAGACGCTCGAAAAGCTCGGCTTCCACGACTGGGGCTTCGACTACGTGCTGCTCGACTTCCTGGGCGACGTGGTGTGCGGCGGCTTCGGCTTGCCGATCGCGCGCGACATGTGCCAGAAGGTCATCGTCGTCGGCAGCAACGACCTGCAGAGCCTGTACGTCGCCAACAACGTGTGCAGCGCGGTCGAGTACTTCCGCAAGCTCGGCGGCAACGTGGGCGTCGCCGGCATGGTGATCAACAAGGACGACGGCACCGGCGAAGCGGCGGCGTTCGCGGCCAACGCCGGCATCCCGGTGCTGGCGGCGATCCCCGCGCACGAGGACATTCGGCGCAAGAGCGCGAGCTACGAGATCATCGGCCGCCCCGGCACGCCCTGGGCGCCGCTGTTCGAGACGCTCGCCACCAACGTGGCCGAGGCCCCGCCGGTGCGGCCGAAACCGCAGACGCAGGACCAGCTGCTGGGCCTGTTCAGTGCCGACGCGACCGGCCGCAACTTCGAGATGCAGCCGGCGACGATCTTCGACATGGTCGGCAAGCACGACGTCGTCAAGCCGACGCTCGAGGTCGTGTACGACGAGGTATGACGACTCCCCCCCGCGACACCTTCGGTGTTCCCCCCCAGGGGGGCACCGCCAGCGGCCCGGCAGAGCCGGATCCGCGGCGGCCGCTTGATGGCGCGCCGCCGGGCGGTGCGGATGGCCTCGGTTGTCACTCGGGCCGCGAGCAGATGCTCGCCGCCGCGCAGGCGGCCGGCAAGAGCGACACGCTGGCGCAGTATGCGCACGACTATCCCAAGGGCCCGCACGACCAGCCGCAGAGCATGTGCCCGGCCTTCGGCTCGCTGCGCGTGGGCCTGCGCATGCGCCGCACCGCCACGGTGCTGTCGGGCTCGGCCTGCTGCGTCTACGGGCTGACCTTCACCTCGCACTTCTACGGCGCGCGGCGCAGCGTGGGCTACGTGCCGTTCAACAGCGAGACGCTCGTCACCGGCAAGCTGTTCGAGGACATCCGCGAAGCCACCTTCCAGCTCGCCGACCCGGCGTTGTACGACGCGATCGTGCTGATCAACCTGTGCGTGCCCACCGCCAGCGGCGTGCCGCTGCAGCTGCTGCCCCGGCAGATCAATGGCGTGCGCGTGATCGGCATCGACGTGCCGGGCTTCGGCGTGCCCACGCATGCCGAGGCCAAGGACGTGCTGGCCGGCGCGATGCTGAAGTACGCGCGCAGCGAGGCCGAGGCGGGGCCTGTGCAGGCGCCGCGCCAGGGCCGCTCGGCGCGGCCGACGGTGACGCTGCTCGGCGAGATGTTCCCGGCCGATCCGATCGGCATCGCGATGATGCTCGAGCCGATGGGCCTGGCCGCCGGACCGGTGGTGCCGACGCGCGAGTGGCGCGAGCTCTATGCCGCGCTCGACGGCAGCGTGGTGGCGGCGATCCATCCCTTCTACACCGCCAGCATCCGCGAGTTCCAGGCGGCGGGCCGGCCGGTGGTCGGCTCGGCGCCGGTCGGCCACGATGGCACCGAGGCCTGGCTGCAGGCGATCGGGCGCACGATGAACGTGGCGCAGGCGCAGATCGACGCGGCGAAGAACCGCATGCTGCCGGCGATCAAGGGCGCGCTGGCCGCGATGCCGATCAAGGGCCGCATCACGCTGAGCGGCTACGAGGGCTCCGAGCTGCTGGTCGCGCGGCTGCTGGTCGAAAGCGGCGCGCAGCTGCACTACGTGGGCACGGCCTGCCCGCGCACGCCGTGGAGCGAGGCCGACCTCGAGTGGCTGCAGGCGCGCGGCGTGCACGTGCAGTACCGCGCCTCGCTGGAGCAGGACCTGGCGGCGCTGCGCGAGTTCAAGCCCGACCTGGCGATCGGCACCACGCCGGTGGTGCAGGCCGCCAAGGAAGCGACCATCCCGGCGCTGTACTTCACCAACCTGATCTCGGCGCGGCCGCTGATGGGGCCGGCCGGTGCGGGCTCGCTGGCGGCAGTGGTCAACGCGGCGCTTGCCAACAAGGCGCGCTTCGAGGCGATGGATGCGTTCTTCGGTGCCTCCGGCGTCGGCCGGGGCGACAAGGCCGGTGTGTGGGAAGACGTGCCGCGCGAGCGCCCCGAGTTCCGCGCCGACTTTAAGCGCCACGTGATCAAGCTCCACAAGCGCCGCAAGGCGGAAGAAATGGTGTGAGGGCCGTGCGATGCTAGTGCTCGACCACGATCGTGCCGGCGGCTACTGGGGCGCGGTGTACGTGTTCACCGCGATCAAGGGCCTGCAGGTCGTCATCGACGGCCCGGTGGGCTGCGAGAACCTGCCGGTGACCAGCGTGCTGCACTACACCGACGCGCTGCCGCCGCACGAGCTGCCGATCGTCGTCACCGGGCTGGCCGAGGAACAACTCGGCCGCGAGGGCACCGAGGGCGCGATGAAGCGTGCGCATGCGGTGCTCGACCCCGATCTGCCGAGCGTGGTGGTCACCGGCTCGATCGCCGAGATGATCGGCGGCGGCGTCACGCCCGAGGGCACGGCGCT
>JBGAMU010000049.1:0-38109 GCA_044222685.1 Burkholderiaceae bacterium | reverse complement strand
GGGCAGGCCCGCGCGGCCCTTCACGTCGGCAAAGCGCGCCAGCGTCGCGGCGCGCGCCGCGTGGTGGTCGACGATCGGGCTCGGGTAGTCGCGATCGAGCTCGATGCCGGCGGCGGCCAGGTCGATCGGCCGCGCGCGCCACGGCGCATGGATGGCGGCGTCGGGCAGTCGCGCCAGCTGCGGCAGGTAGCGCCGGATGAACTGGCCCTGCGGATCGAACTTCTGGCTCTGCGTCACCGGGTTGAAGATGCGGAAGTAGGGTTGCGCGTCGCAGCCGGTCGAGGCCGCCCACTGCCAGCCCCCGTTGTTGGCGGCGAGGTCGAAGTCGTTGAGCTTCTCGGCGAAGTAGGCTTCGCCGCGACGCCAATCCAGCCCCAGGTGCTTGACCAGGAAACTCGCGCACACCATGCGCAGCCGGTTGTGCATGTAGCCGGTCTGGTTGATCTGGTGCATCGCCGCGTCGACCAGCGGGTAACCCGTGCGACCCTCGCACCAGGCCGCGTAGTGGGCGTCGGCCTGGCGGCCGTGGTCGAAGCGCAGCGCATCGTATTCGCGCCGGAACGCATGTCCGACGACGTGCGGGTGGTGGTGCAGGATCTGGTGATAGAACTCGCGCCAGATCAGTTCCGACAGCCAGACTTCGGCGCCGCGCGAGCCGCCCTGCGTGCGCTGCCAGGCCTCGCGGGCGAGGCGGCGCACCGAGATCGTGCCGAAGCGCAAATGCGTGCTCAGGTAGCTCGGGCCCTTGATGCCGGGGAAGTCGCGCGCCTGCGCGTAGGTGTCGATGCGCTCGACGAAGTCGTGCCACAGCGTCTCGGCGCCGCTGGCGCCGGCCGGCAGCTTGATCGCGTGCAGGTTGCTCGCCTCGAAGCCGATGTCGCCGAGGGTCGGCACGCCGGCCGACAAGGCGGCCGGCAGCGGTGCCAGCGCGTCGGCCCGCGCATCGACCGGCCAGGCCGCCAATGCCTGCGCGTCGACGCGTTTGAGCCAGGCGTTCTTGTACGGCGTGAACACGCTGTAGGGCGTCAGGGTCGCGGTCATCACCTCGGCGCGCTCGAACACCACATGGTCCTTGCCGGTGTGCAAGGCGATGCCCGCCTCGGCCAGGCGCCCGCGCACGCGCGCATCGCGCGCCAGGGCATAGGGGTCGTCGTCGTGGCTGGCGAAGACCGCCTGCACGCCGAGCTTACGCGCCAGGCGGTCGATCTCGGCGACCGACTCGCCGTGGCGCACGATCAGCCGCACGCCGGCAACGCCGGCCCCGGCCGCCGTACGCGCGAGCTGCATATCCAGGTCGATCAGGCTGTCGCGGATGAACTCGACCCGGCGGTCCACCCGCGGCAGCGGGTCGAGCAGCGTGCGATCGAAGACGAAGACACACCAGACCCGCCGCGCGGCCTGCAGCGCGTGGTGCAGCGCCGCGTTGTCGTCGACACGCAGGTCGCGCCGCAGCCAGACCAGCGCTGACGACAGCGGTTTGTCGTGTGTCGCCGGCATTGCCGTCGCCCGAGGCTTCTGCGTCGCGCTCAGGCGTCGCCGCGGGTGCGGCGCCAGGCCTGGTAACGCGCCATCGTCGCCTCGTTGGCCGGATACAGGCCGGGCAGGGCGACGCCACGCTCGACCTCCTGCATGATCCAGCCTTCGAGCAGCTCCTGCTCGACCGCTGCGCCGACCACGTCGTCGAGCAGGTCGGCCGGAATCAGCACCGCGCCGTCGTCGTCGGCGACCAGCACGTCGTTGGGGAACACCGCGACGCCGCCGCAGGCCACCGGCTCCTGCCAGCCGACGAAGGTAAGCCCGGCCACCGAGGCCGGTGCCACGCTGCCCTGGCACCACACCGGCAGCCCGGTGGACAGCACGCCGGCGCCGTCGCGCACCACGCCGTCGGTGACCAGGCCCGCGACCTCGCGCTTGCGCATGCGCGCGCACAGGATGTCGCCGAAGATGCCGGCATCGGTGATGCCCATCGCGTCGACCACCGCCACGCAGCCGGCCGGCATGGCCTCGATGGCGGCGCGCGTGGAGATCGGGCTGGCCCACGAGGCCGGCGTGGCCAGGTCCTCGCGGGCCGGCACGAAGCGCAGCGTGAAGGCACGCCCGATCACGCGCCCCTGCCCGGGCCGCAACGGGCGGCTGCCGGCGACCCAGACCTTGCGCAGGCCCTTCTTCAACAGCACCGTGGTCAGCGTGGCCGTGGTGACGTGCTGCAAGGCAGCGAGCACGGCGGGCGGCAAGGGAAGAACGTCGACGCTCATGTAACGAATGTCCTCGAGGTTGTTGCCCGTCGGCTCCCGCATCGATCTGACCAACCAGTTCCTGATCGCCATGCCCGGCATGGCCGACGACACGTTTGCCGGTGCGGTGGTCTACCTGTGCGAGCACTCCGAGAAGGGCGCGCTCGGCCTGGTCATCAACAAGCCGATCGACATCAAGCTGCGCAACCTGTTCGAGAAGGTGGAGCTGTCGCTCGACCGCAAGGACCTGGCCGAACAGCCGGTCTATTTCGGCGGCCCGGTGCAGACCGAGCGCGGCTTCGTGCTGCACGAGCGCAGCGGCGGCGAGGAAAGCCCGTACACATCGACGCTCACCATCCCCGGTGGGCTGGAGATGACGACCAGCAAGGACGTGCTCGAGGCCATGTCCAGCGGAGCCGGCCCGCGCCGCGTGCTGGTCACGCTGGGCTACAGCGGCTGGGGCGCCGGGCAACTCGAGGAGGAGATCGGCCGCAACGGCTGGCTCACCGTCAGCGCGACGCCCGAGATCATCTTCGACACGCCGATCGAGCAGCGCTACGACCGCGCCGTCAGCTTGCTGGGCATCGACCCGCGCATGCTGAGCCAGGAGGCGGGGCACGCATGAGCCAGACCGGCCATGCCACCTCGCCCCGCCACTCCACCTTTCTTGCTTTCGACGTCAGCCTGCGCCGGGTCGGCATGGCGGTGGGCAACACCTTGCTGCGCCAGGCCACGCCGCTGGCCACCATCACCGTCGAGGGTGATGCGCGCTTCGCGGCGATCGCGGCCCAGGTGAGCGCCTGGCAGCCCGATGCGCTGGTGGTGGGCGTACCGGTCCACCCCGACGGCGCGCCGCATGACAATACGCGCCGGGCGCAGCGCTTCGCCCGCCAACTGCACGGCCGCTTCCGGCTGCCGGTGCACGAGGTCGACGAGCGCTACACCACCACGGAGGCCCGCGCGGCCGGCGCTGTCGACCTCGACGCTGCGGCCGCCGGCCTGATACTCGAACAGTTCCTGCGCAGCCAGCCATGAGCACATTGACCCTCGACGCCGAAGCGCTGTATGCCGAGTTGCTCGCCGGCGTGCGGCCGCTGCTGCAGCCCGACACCGTGCTGGTCGGCATCTGGTCGGGCGGCGCCTGGCTGGCCGAACGGCTGCACGGCGACCTGCGGCGCCCCGGTGAGCCGGGCGTCATCTCGAGCACGCTGCACCGCGACGACTTCGGCGCCCGGGGCCTCGCCGGCGGCGGCGACGCGACCAAGCTGCCGTTCGCCATCGACGGCGCGCGCATTCTCCTGGTCGACGACGTGCTCGAGACCGGCCGCACCATCCGCGCCGTAATCAACGAGCTGTTCGACTTCGGCCGGCCGACCCGCGTGGACCTGGCGGTGCTGGTCGACCGCGGCGGCCGCGAGCTGCCGATCCAGGCCTCGGTGGCGGCCGCGCGCATCGTGCTGCCGGCCGAGCAGCGGCTGACGCTCGCGCGCACCGACGACGGGCGCTTCACCTTCTCGTTCCGCCACAAGACCTGAGTACCTGACGCCGATGCTGTCGCGCCGCAATCCCCAGCTCAACGCCCACGGCGAGCTGATCCACCTGCTGTCGATCGAGGGCCTGCCGCGCGAGGTGGTCACGCAGGTGCTCGACACCGCGGGGACTTTCCTGTCGGTCAACGACCGCGAAGTGAAGAAGGTGCCGCTGCTGCGCGGCAAGAGCGTGTTCAACCTGTTCTTCGAGAACAGCACGCGCACGCGCACGACGTTCGAGATCGCCGCCAAACGGCTGAGCGCCGACGTGATCAACCTCGACATCGCGCGTTCGTCCACCGCCAAGGGCGAGAGCCTGCTCGACACCATCGCCAACCTGTCGGCGATGCATGCCGACATGTTCATCGTGCGCCACAGCGAGTCGGGCGCGCCCTACCTGATCGCGCAGCACTGCGCGCCGCACGTGCACGTGGTCAACGCCGGCGACGGCCGCCATGCGCATCCGACGCAGGGCCTGCTCGACATGTACACCATCCGCCACTTCAAGCGCGACTTTTCGCAGCTGACGGTGGCCATCGTCGGCGACATCGTGCACTCGCGGGTGGCGCGCTCCGACATCCATGCCCTCACCACGCTCGGCGTGCCGGAGGTGCGCGCCGTCGGCCCGCGCACGCTGGTGCCGGGCGACCTGCGCGAGATGGGCGTGCGCGTCTGCCACGACATGGCCGAGGGCATTCGCGGCGCCGACGTGATCATCATGCTGCGCCTGCAGAACGAGCGCATGAGCGGCGCGATGCTGCCGAGCGCCGGCGAGTTCGCCAAGACCTTCGGCCTCACGCCCGACAAGCTGGCGCTGGCCAAGCCCGATGCGATCGTGATGCACCCGGGGCCGATCAACCGCGGCGTCGAGATCGATTCCAGCGTCGCCGACGGCAGCCACAGCGTGATCCTGCCGCAGGTGACCTTCGGCATCGCGGTGCGCATGGCGGTGATGTCGATCATTGCAGGCAACGAGGCATGAGCAGACTCCTCATCCAGGGCGGCCGAGTCATCGATCCGGCATCGGGCCGCGACGAGGCGGCCGACGTGGCGACCGCGGATGGCCGCATCGTCGCGATCGGTCGCGGGCTCGACGCCGGTGGCTTGCGCCGCATCGACGCCGCCGGCTGCGTCGTGATGCCGGGCCTGATCGATTTGTCCGCGCGGCTGCGCGAGCCCGGCCACGAGCACGAGGGCATGCTCGAGAGCGAGCTGCGCGCGGCCGCCGCCGGCGGCGTGACCAGCCTCGTCTGCCCACCCGACACCGACCCGCCGCTGGACGAGCCGGGCCTGGTGGAGATGCTCAAGTTCCGCGCCCGCAAGCTGTCGTCGTGCCGCCTGTTCCCGCTCGGCGCGCTGACGCGTGGCCTCGCCGGCGAGGTGCTGACCGAGATGGCCGAGCTCAGCGAGGCCGGTTGCGTCGGCTTCTCGCAGGCCGACGCGCCAGTGCGCGACACCATGGTGCTGCTGCGCGCGTTGCAGTACGCGGCGACCTTCGGCCACACGGTGTGGCTGCGCCCGCAGGACGGCTGGCTCGGCAAGGGCGTCGCCGCCAGTGGGGCGGTGGCCACGCGGCTGGGCTTGTCGGGCATCCCGGTGGCGGCCGAGACGGTGGCGCTGCACACGATCATCGAGCTGGTGCGCACGACCTCCGCGCGGGTTCACCTGTGTCGGCTGTCCAGCGCTGCCGGTGTCGCGCTGGTGCGCGAGGCCAAGCGCGAGGGCCTGCCGATCAGCGCCGACGTCAGCGTGCATTCGCTGCACCTGACTGACGTGGACATCGGCTACTTCAATGCCGACATGCGGCTGACGCCGCCGTTGCGCCAGGGCGCGGACCGAACGGCGCTGCGCGAGGCGCTGGCCGACGGCACGATCGACGCGCTGGTGTCCGACCACCATCCGGTGCTCGACGACGAGAAGAACCTGCCGTTCGCCGAAGCCGAGCCCGGCGCCAGCGCGGTGGAATTGCTGCTCAGCCTCGCGCTTAAGTGGGGCCACGACCACGGACTCGATCTGCCGCGCACGCTGGCCCGCGTGACCAGCGAGCCGGCGCGCGTGCTGGGTGGCGGGCTGGGTGGCCTGCAAGCCAGCGCCGGCCGGCTGCTCGAGGGCGGCGTGGCCGACCTGTGCCTGTTCGATCCGGCGGCGACCTGGCGCGCGACACGCGAATCGCTCACCAGCCAGGGCAAACACACCCCGTTCGATTTCGCCGCCACCGGCACCGCGTTGCCCGGGCGCGTGCGGGCCACCGTGCTCGCCGGCGAGTTGTCGTTTCACGCCGAGCCGACGCGATGAGGGGCACCCGCTTTGCGCCGCCCGCGCTCGGGCGCCACTGCGAGCCGGGCGCCTGACATGCGGCCGCTGCGGGCAGCGTGGCGGGCGCTGCGCGTGGTGGTGCACGTGCTGCACGGCATGCTGATCGTGGCGCTGCGTTTCCCGGGCCTCGACGCCGGCGGCAGGCAGGCACGCATCGCCTGGTGGTCGGCCGGCCTGCTGGCCGCGCTGGGCGTCGGCCTGCGCGTGCAGGGCGCGTTTCGCCCCGGCGCGACGCTCCTGGTCATCAACCACATCTCGTGGCTCGACATCGCCGCCGTGCACGCGGCCTGTCCGCGTGCGCGCTTCGTCTCCAAGGCCGACGTCCGCCACTGGCCGCTGCTCGGTTGGCTGATCGGCGCGGTCGGCACGCTGTTCATCGAACGCGAGCGCAAGCGCGATGCGCTGCGCGTCGTGCACCAGATGGCACAGGCGCTGGAGGCCGGCGACACGGTCGCGGTGTTTCCTGAGGGCACCACCGGAGACGGCAGCGCGCTGCTGCCGTTTCACGGCAATCTGCTGCAGGCGGCGATCGCCACCGGCACCCCGGTGCAGCCGGTGGCGTTGCGCTACGCCGAGCCCGGCCACGCGGTGAGCCCGACGGTGTCGTGGGTCGGCGCGACGACGCTGGCGCACAGCATCTGGATGATCGCCAGCGCGCGCGGCATCGAGGTGAGCGTCACCGCGCTGGGTGCGCGCGGCAGCGCCCATGCCGATCGGCGGGCGCTGGCGCAGCGCTTGCGCGAGGACATCGAAGAGGCGCTGGCCGATGAGCCAGCGGGCGATGCCGTCACCGCCGCGCCACCGGCGCGACCCGACTTCGCCTAGCCGCGGCCCTGGTTCGCCACCGCCGCAGCGGCGCGCGCCACTGCATCGGCATCACCGAGATAACGCTTCGACACCGGCCGCAACTGGGCGTCGAGCTCGTACACCAGCGGCACGCCGTTCGGGATGTTCAGTCCCACGATGTCGGCTTCGCTGATGCCGTCGAGGTACTTGACCAGCGCGCGCATCGAGTTGCCATGTGCGGCGACCAGCACGCGCTGGCCGGCGCGGATGGCCGGCGCGAGCGTGTCGTTCCAGCACGGCAGCACGCGTGCGACGGTGTCCTTCAGGCACTCGGTCAGCGGCACCTGTCCGGGCCCCAGCGCGGCGTAGCGCGGATCACGGGCCTCGCAGCGCGGGTCCTCCGGCGTCAGCGCCGGCGGCGGCGTGTCGTAGCTGCGGCGCCAGATCAGCACCTGCTCGTCTCCGTACTGCCGCGCCATGTCGGCCTTGTTCAGGCCTTGCAGCGCGCCGTAGTGGCGCTCGTTGAGACGCCAGTCGTTGCGCACCGGCAGCCAGGTGCGGTCCATCGCATCCAGCGCGTGCCACAGCGTCCAGATCGCGCGCTTGAGCACCGAGGTATAGGCGACATCGAACTCGTAGCCGCCCTCGCGCAGCAGGCGGCCGGCTTCGCGCGCCTGCTCGATCCCGGTGGCGGTGAGATCCACGTCGGTCCAGCCGGTGAATCGGTTTTCGAGGTTCCAGGTGGATTCACCGTGGCGCACCAGCACGAGCGTGGGCATGTCGGCCTTGTCGGTTGTTCGAAGGGTCGCAGAGGGCGCAAATTCTATAATCCGCGCCCGCGACTACTCTGAAGAGCGCATGACGCAGTTCGTGATCGACAACTGGGTGCTGATCCTGATGGCCCTCACCTCGGGCAGCCTGCTGCTGTGGCCGTCGCTGTCGCCCCAGATGGGCGGCGCATCGGTCGGCACCGCCGAGGCCGTGCGCCTGATCAACCGGGAGAAGGCGGTGCTCATCGACGTCGGCGAACCGGCCGAGTACGCGCAGGGCCATGCGACTGGTGCGCGCAACGTGCCGATGGCGGCGCTGGCGACCTCGAAGGACGTGCCGTCGAACAAGGCCTTGCCGGTGGTGCTGCTGTGTCCGACCGGCGCGCGTGCGGCCCGTGCGGCGGCGCAGCTGCGCAAGCAGGGCCATGAGCGGGCGATTGCGGTGTCCGGCGGCAACAAGGCCTGGCGCGAGGCCAACCTGCCGCTCGAGAAGTCGGCCGGCGCGTGATCGGCGTCATGTCCGGGCGCGGGCTCGGACATTGGCTTGTGGCGACAATGGTGGTCGTCGCGGCTTCCCGGCGCCTGCTGTGCGCCGTCTGAGTTTCATGAACGTCGTTCGCATGTACACGACCCAGGTCTGCCCGTACTGCCTGCGCGCGAAGGCGCTGCTCAAGCAGCGCGGCGTGGCGCAGATCGACGAGGTGCGTGTCGATCTCGACCCGCAGCAGCGCGACAAGATGATCGAGATCACCGGCCGCCGGACCGTGCCGCAGATCTTCATCGGCGACACCCATGTTGGCGGTTGCGACGAACTGATCGCGCTCGACCAGCGCGGCGGCCTGATGCCGCTGCTGTCCGGCGCCTGAATCACCGCGCGGCGACGGGCCTCGGCGATAATCGCCGCCGCACCCCGGACCCCTCGGCCCGCCTGCCCCGCGCGGGCCGTTTTCATTCATTGGAACCCCCATGGCCGACTCCGACCAGAGCCCCGTCTTCCAGATCCAGCGCGTCTACCTGAAGGACCTGTCGCTCGAGCAGCCCAACTCGCCGAAGATCCTGCTCGAGCAGCAGCAGCCCCAGGTCGACATCAACCTGGCGCTGGCCGCCGAGGGCGTCACCGACGGCATCTACGAGGTCAGCGTCACGGCTACCGTCACCACCAAGGTGGGCGACCGCACGTTGTTCCTGGTCGAGGCCAAGCAGGCCGGCATCTTCGAGATCCGCAATCTGCCGAACGAGCAACTGCAGGGCGTGGTCAGCGTGGTCTGCCCGCAGATCATCTACCCGTACCTGCGCGCGATCGTGTCCGACGTCTGCACACGCGCCGGATTCCCACCGATCATGTTGACCGAGGTCAATTTCCAGGCGATGTTCGAGGCGCAGCAGGCGCAGGCCGCGCAGCCCGGCAACGGCAACGGAAACGGCGGCAGCAGCGGGATCATCACCTCGGCTGCCTAGGACTTCGGGCTGGCGCGGCTGGCTGAGTCTCGTCGCGATGCGCATCAGCGTACTCGGTGCCGGTGCCTGGGGCACGGCGCTGGCGGTGGCCGCGGCAGCGCGGCACGACGTGCTGCTGTGGGGGCGCGACGCAGCGGGGATGAAGGCGATGCAGCGCACCCGCTGCAACGCGCGTTACCTGCCCGATGTGGCGCTGCCCGCGACACTGCGCCTGGGCGCCGACCATGACGCGGCGGTCGCGCACGGCAGCGCGGGCTTGCTGGTGGTCGCCACGCCGATGGCCGCCCTGCGCGAATGCCTGACGGCGCTGCCGGGGGAAGCCCCCGCGATCTGGCTGTGCAAGGGATTCGAGCGCGCGACCGGGCTGCTGGGCCACGAGATCGCACGGGCGGTGCGGCCGGGCCGGGCCAGCGGCGTGTTGTCGGGGCCGAGCTTCGCGCAGGAGGTGGCACGCGCGCAGCCCACGGCGCTGGTGGCGGCCAGCGACGACGCAGGGCTCGTGGCGCGCACGGTCGAGGCCTTCCATGGGCCGTCGCTGCGTGTGTATTCGTCCGACGATCCGGTCGGCGTCGAGGTCGGCGGCGCGGTGAAGAACGTGCTGGCGATCGCCACCGGCATCGCCGACGGCATGGCGCTCGGCCTGAATGCCCGTGCGGCGCTGATCACGCGCGGCCTGGCCGAGATGACGCGCCTGGGCGTCGCATTGGGCGCACGCGCGGAGATGTCGGGCCTGGGCGATCTGGTGCTCACCGCCACCGGCGACCTGTCGCGCAACCGGCAGGTCGGCCTGGCGCTCGCCCGCGGCGAGGCGCTAGCGCAGATCCTGCAGGATCTCGGCCACGTCGCCGAAGGCGTGCTCAGCGCGCCGACCGTGCTGCAGCGTGCGCACTCGCTCGGCCTGGAGCTGCCGATCACGCACGCGGTGGTCGACGTGCTCGAGGGCCGCCTCGCGCCGGCAGCTGCGCTGCGCCAGCTGATGCAGCGCGGTTCGCGCGACGAAGCCGGCTGACGGTCAGCACACAGGCGCCTGGCACTGCGGCCACCCGACGATCAATGCATGAAGCGCTGGTCGCGCGTGAACAGCGCCAGGTCGACGAAGGTCGAGCCGCGATGTTCCCCGGGTGCGTACTGCAATCCGAAGCCCGACACCATGAGCCGGGTGCTCTCCAGCGTGTTGACGAAGCGCTGCCGCGTCGGGTTGGCTCCGGTCGCCGCCAGGGCCAAGACGAGCGCGCGAGCGGTCAGCCAGCCCTCCAGGCTGCCATAGGAGAACGGCCGGTCGGGCCAGGCCTTGCGAAAGCTGTCCTGATAGTCGCGCGACAGCTGGGTGCTGCGCGACGTCGGGCTCGGCACCACCTGCGAGAACACCATGCCCGAGGCCAGCGGGCCGAGCTTCTGGGCCAGTTGGGTCGAGCCGGAGTTGATGGCCATGAACGCGGTCGTCGCGTTGGCAGCGCGCGCTTTCTGGATCAACCGTCCGTAGACGCCCGACGAGCCGTGGTTGAACATCAGGTGGGCCTGCGAGGCGGCCAGCCGCTGCACGATGGCATCGAGCTGGGCATCGGGGACCTCAGACTTGATCGCGATCGGCGCCACGATCTCCATGCCGAGTTCCTTGGCAATGATCTGCACGTTGGCCAGATGCGCCAAGCCGATCTCGGAGTCGGCATGCAGGAACGCCGCCCGTGTCATGCCGCGTTCGCGGCCGTACGACATCAAGGCACGGAATTCCTCGCGGTGCTCCGCGCGGACAGGAAACACCAGCGGCTGGTGCGGCCGGCGCAGGCCCGGTGAGCCCGCCATCGGCCCGAAGAAAGGGACCTTCAGGTCGACCGCCGCTTTCATCACCGCCGTCGACGGCCCGCCTTCGATCGAACCGAATAGCACGAAGGCATTGAGCTCGTTGACCAGCTTGCGCGCGTTGGCTTCCGCCTGGCTGGCGTTGTTGTCGTCGTCCAGCGTGCGCAGCACGATCCGGCGCTGGTGCACCCCGCCGGCCGCGTTGGTCTGCTCCAGGCAGGCACGGACGCCTTCCATCACGGCCACGCCGTACTCGTTCTTGCCGGCCTGCAGCGTGATGCTCTGGCCGATGACGAGGTCGGTGGCGCTGACGCCGGGTTCAGCGGCGCGTGAGGGCGCCGCGACGGCCGGCAGTGTCAGCGCCAGCCATTGGCGGCGCGATAGCGCGGCGCGCGGCTTGTGATCGTCGCGTACGGTCATGCGAAGGAACTCCCTGTGGCTGCGCTCGCTCGTTGTCTTCTGACGCAGGTTCGAAACAGTGTACGAAGGTTCTCCGGCCTGTCATCCCGCGCACCCGCGTCGACGGTGATCGATGTGGCGAACGACCCACCGAGGCCGGCGAATGCTTAAGCCGAGCTGAAGTAACCGTGTTGCCGCCAAGCCTCATACACCGCTACAGCGACGGCGTTGCTGAGATTCAGGCTGCGCTGGTTCGGGCGCATCGGCAGGCGTATGCGCTGCTCGGGCGCAAGCGACTCGCGCAATGCCGGCGCCAGGCCACGTGATTCGCTGCCGAACACCAACCAGTCGCCCGGTTCGAACCGCACGTCGGAGAACCGGCGCTGGCCATGCGTCGTGAAGGCAAACATTCGAGCGGGCGCCGCTCGAGTGCCGGCCAGCCAGTCCTGCCAGCTGGCGTGGCGATGCACCGCGGCGAACTCGTGATAGTCGAGTCCCGCGCGGCGCAGCAGCTTGTCGTCCATCGAGAATCCGAGCGGCTCCACCAGATGAAGCTCGCAACCGGTGTTGGCCGCCAGACGGATCACGTTGCCGGTGTTCGGCGGGATCTCCGGTTCGACGAGCACGATGCGGAACATGTCGTGCGCGGGGGTCAATCCGCATCCGGCGGCGTGCGCGCGATCACCCACAGCGCCACGTTGGTGGCGCCCGCGCGCCGCAGGGCCAGCGCGGCCGCTTCGGCGGTGGCCCCGGTCGTCAGCACGTCGTCGACCAGTGCGACGCTGCTGCCGGCCAGGCGGCCGGAGCGGTCGTCGACCCAGAAGGCATCGCGCAGATTGCGCGCGCGCTGTTCGCGCGTCATGCCGATCTGGTGCGCCGTGTCGCGCACGCGTTGAAGCAGCGTGGTCGACGCGCGCCAATGCCGGCGGCGCGCCACGCGGCGCGCGATCTCCCAGGCCTGGTTGAAGCCGCGCTCGCGCAGCCGCTCGCGCGACAACGCTACCGGCAGCACCCAGTCGGGCGCCGGCTCTCCCGCCGCGGCGACGGCACGGGCGAGTGCGCCGGCCAACGCGCCGGCCAGCTCGACCTGCTGGCGAAACTTGAAGCGGGCGATCAGCTCGCGCCATGGCGACGCATAGTCGGCAACGGTGATGCAGCGCGCGAAGGCCGCCGGTGCGCGCAGGCATTCGCCGCAGCGCAGCGCCGCGGTGCCGAGCACCCGCGCGCAGCCGGCGCAACGCGGGCGTGTCGGCGCAAACATCCGCACGCAGGCGTCGCACAGTCCACCCGTGCACCACGACTGGCAGAGGGCGCAAAGCCCAGGCAGGGCGAGCCGGCGGCGACCCGGCTCAAGACCCGACGGCGCAGCCTGTTGCATCGGCTCAATATACTGCCCGCACATGTCCGAGGATCGATCGCCCACCGCCGTGCACGAGGCCGTCGACCCGCGGGCGGTCGAACGGGTGCTGGCTCGGCTGGCGCAGCGGCCCGAGGCGCCGTGGCTGCACGGCGAGGTGGCGCAGCGCATGGCCGAGCGCCTGCCGCTGATCCGCCAGCCGCCGCAGCGCTGGCTCGACTGGTGGGCCCATCTCGGCGGCGGTGCCGCGGCGGTGCGCCAGGCCTACCCGCGCGCGCAGCGCATCGTGGTCGAGCCGACCGCCGCGCTGCAGGCACGCAGCAGCGGTCCGGCGCCGCGCTGGTGGTCGCCGCGGCGCTGGGCCGGTGCCACCGACACGGTGCTGCTGCCGGGCCAGGTCGGCGAAGGCGCGGCCGAGATGGTCTGGGCCAACATGATGCTGCATGCCTGCGCCGACATGGCCGGCATGCTGGCGCAGTGGCGGCGTGCGCTGGTGGTCGACGGCTTCGTGATGTTCTCGACCTTCGGCCCGGCCACGCTGCACGAGCTGCGCGCGCTGTACGGCCGGCAGGGCCTGGGCCTGCCGCATGCGCCCTTCGCCGACATGCACGACATCGGCGACCTGCTCGTCCACGCCGGCTTTGCCGACCCGGTGATGGACCAGGAGATGCTGACGCTCACCTGGTCGACGCCGGCGGCGGCGCTGGACGAACTGCGCGCGCTCGGCGGCAACGTGCATCCGGCACGCCACGCCGGCCTGCGCACCCCGCGCTGGCGCGCGCGGTTGCTCGACGCGCTCGAGCGGCAGGCCGATGCCGACGGGCGCGTGGCGATGAGCTTCGAGCTGGTCTACGGGCACGCGTTTCGGCCGCGACCGCGCGCACGGGTCGCGCCGACCAGCACCGTGTCGCTTGCCGACATGCGCGCAAGCTTGTCAAGCGGGCGAGCCTCGGGATGAGGGCGTCTGCACTCCGCTAGAATTCCGCGGCTTTCCTGAGCTCGCTCAAACCTTGACGCGAGCCTTGCGCAACCGATCCCATGACCGCCACCTTCGCACCCAGTCCATGGCCAGCGCCGCCCTCGCGGCGAGGCCGGCCGGCATGGCGTTTCGGTCGCGAACTCGAAGGCGCCGTGCCGCGTGCCACCCAGTGGGTGCTTCGGCGCAACTGCTCGATCACGCCACGCCAGCTGCTGGGCTTCTATCTGTCGCTGGCCAGCGTGTCGCTGCTGATCTCGTTCGGATTCTGGTGGGCCGGCGCGCCGGCCGTGCTGGCCTTCGCGGGCTTCGAGCTGGTGATGGTCGGCGTGGCGCTGGCGGCCTATGCCCGGCACGCGACCGATTGCGAAACGATCACGCTGTCGGGCTGCGAGCTGGCCATCGAGCATCGCTGTGGCGCTGGAGTGGACGCCACGCGTTATCGCGCCGAGTGGGTGCGCATCGAGCCCAGTGCCGGTGACGGCTCGCTGGTGGAGATCTCGGGCGAAGGCCGCCGCACCCGCATCGGCCGCTACCTGAGGCCGGAGTGGCGCGCGCAGCTGGCGCAGGAGATCCGTGCCGCCGTGCGCCGCCAGTCGTGACTTCCGGTTTGCCTGATTCCTTCGAACCTTCGACATCCATGAACAACACCATGACGTACCGGCAGCGACTGATCCACGGCTTGGCGGGCGCGGCGATCGCCGTGACGGCGCTGCCCGCGCTGGCCGTGAAGGACCTGCCGGGTGGCCCTGCCGTCAACCAGATCGACCTGCACCCGCCGGTGACCAAGATCGGCGCCGACGTGATCGGCCTGCACGACGGCATGATGCTGGTGTGCCTGGTGATCTTCGTGGCCGTCTTCGGCGTGATGTTCTATTCGATCTTCAAGCACCGCAAGTCGGTCGGCCACAAGGCGGCCAACTTCCACGAGAGCGTTGCGGTCGAGATCGCCTGGACCATCGTGCCGTTCATCATCGTCATCGGCATGGGCCTGGCCGCCACGCGCACCGTGGTGGCGCAGAAGGACACCAGCAACGCCGACCTCACGATCAAGGCCACCGGCTACCAGTGGAAGTGGGGCTACGACTACCTGAAGGGCGAGGGCGAGGGCATCGGCTTCCTGTCGACGCTGGATGTCGCGCACCGCGAGATGTCCAATTCGGGCAAGCCGCAGGGCGATGACTACCTGTTGAAGGTCGACAACCCGCTGGTGGTGCCGGTCGACCGCAAGATCCGCATCATCACCACCGCCAGCGACGTGATCCACGCCTGGATGGTGCCGGCGTTCGCGGTCAAGCAGGACGCGATTCCCGGCTTCGTGCGCGACGTCTGGTTCCGCGCCGAGAAGACGGGCGACTTCTACGGCCAGTGCGCCGAGCTGTGCGGCAAGGAACACGCCTACATGCCGATCCACGTGAAGGTGATGTCGCAGCCCGACTACGCCAAGTGGGTCGACGGCAAGAAGAAGGAGATGGCGGCCAAGGCCGACGATCCGGCCAAGGTGTGGGCGCTGCCCGACCTGATCGCACGCGGCGAGAAGGTCTACACCGCCAACTGCGCGGTCTGCCATCGGCCCGACGGCAAGGGCGCGGGGCCGATCAAGCCCCTCGATG
Organism: Burkholderiaceae bacterium; assembly: GCA_044222685.1. Taxonomy (GTDB): domain Bacteria; phylum Pseudomonadota; class Gammaproteobacteria; order Burkholderiales; family Burkholderiaceae_C; genus JAEUPI01. The sequence continues at coordinate 22,871 of JBGAMU010000049.1, read as the reverse complement.
GTTCGGCCATCGTCGCCGACGCCGACAAGGCCAAGCAGCTCACGATCCTGCTCAACGGCGCCGCCAACGGCGCGATGCCGGCGTGGAAGCAGCTGTCGGACACGGACATTGCGGCGGTGGCGACCTACACGAAGAACAACTGGAGCAACAAGACCGGGCAGTTGGTGCAGCCGTCCGAAGTCATGGCTCTGCGCAAGTAATCCGGCGAACCGAACAAGGACACCCCTCATGAGCGCAGTTCTCGACCACCACGGCCACGCCGGCGAGCACCACGACGATCACGCCCACCATCCCACCGGCTGGCGGCGCTGGCTGTTCGCGACCAATCACAAGGACATCGGCACGATGTACCTGCTGTTCAGCTTCGCCATGCTGCTGCTCGGCGGCGTGCTGGCGCTGTGCATCCGGGCCGAGCTGTTCAGGCCCGGCCTGCAGTACTTCAATCCCGAGCTGTTCAACCAGTTCACCACCATGCACGGGCTGATCATGGTGTTCGGCGCGATCATGCCGGGCTTCGTCGGCTTCGCGAACTGGCTGGTGCCGCTGCAGGTGGGCGCGGCCGACATGGCGTTCGCGCGCATGAACAACCTGAGCTTCTGGCTGCTGATTCCGGCGGCCGGGCTGCTGGCGGCCAGCTTCTTCGTGCCGGGCGGTGCGCCGTCGGCCGGCTGGACGATCTACGCGCCGCTGACGCTGCAGATGGGCCCGTCGATGGACATGGCGATCTTCTCGCTGCACATCATGGGCGCGAGCTCGATCATGGGCTCGATCAACATCATCGTCACGATCCTGAACATGCGCGCGCCGGGCATGACGCTGATGAAGATGCCCCTGTTCTGCTGGACGTGGCTGATCACCGCCTACCTGCTGATCGCCGTGATGCCGGTGCTGGCCGGCGCGATCACGATGACGCTGACCGATCGCCACTTCGGCACGTCGTTCTTCAATCCGGCGGGCGGCGGCGACCCGATCATGTACCAGCACATCTTCTGGTTCTTCGGGCACCCCGAGGTCTACATCATGATCCTGCCGGCGTTCGGCATCGTGAGCGCCATCATCCCGACCTTCGCGCGCAAGCGCCTGTTCGGCTACACGTCGATGGTTTACGCCACCGCGTCGATCGCGATCCTGTCGTTCATCGTCTGGGCGCACCACATGTACACCACCGGCATGCCGGTGACGGGGCAGCTCTTCTTCATGTACGCGACGATGCTGATCGCGGTGCCCACCGGCGTGAAGGTGTTCAACTGGCTGGCCACCATGTGGCGCGGCTCGATGACCTTCGAGACGCCGATGCTGTGGGCGGTGGGCTTCCTGTTCGTCTTCACCATGGGCGGCTTCACCGGCCTGATCTGCGCGATGGCGCCGATCGACCAGCAGCTGCAGGACACCTACTACGTGGTGGCGCACTTCCACTACGTGCTGGTGGCCGGATCGTTGTTCGCCATGTTCGGTGGCGTGTACTACTGGGGCCCGAAGTGGAGCGGCGTGATGTACAACGAGACGCACGGCAAGATCCACTTCTGGGCGTCGTTGATCTTCTTCAACGTCACCTTCTTCCCGATGCACTTCCTTGGCCTGGCCGGCATGCCGCGCCGCTATGCCGACTACCCGCTGCAGTTCGCCGACTTCAACGCGCTGGCGTCGATCGGCGGCTTCGGCTTCGGGCTGGCCCAGGTGTACTTCCTCGTCTTCGTGATCATCCCGATGTTGCGCGGGCGGGGCGAAAAGGCACCGCAGCGTCCGTGGGAGGCCGCCGAGGGCCTGGAGTGGGAAGTGCCGTCGCCGGCCCCGTGGCATACGTTCGAGACGCCGCCCAAGCTGGACGCGAGCGCCACGCGGGTGGTCGGCTGAGCGCCATGCCGGCACCGTCGTCGCGCGACACCGCACGCCAGCAGGCCAATCTTCGCCTGGCGCTGATCCTGGCGTCGGTGGCGGTCGTGCTGGCGCTCGGCTTCGTCGCCAAGGTCTGGCTGCTGGCCCACTAGCGGCTCTCGTCACCATGGCTGCGCCGTTCACCAAACCAGGCCTCGCGCTGCTGCGCGCGGACAACCTGCGCATGACCGGCAAGCTGGCGGTCATCGCCGCGCTGATGTTCGGCTTCGGCTACGCGCTGGTGCCGATCTACAAGGCGATCTGCGATGCGCTCGGTGTCAACGTGCTCTCGGTGGCGGAGCAGCGCGCCGGCTACGCGTCGGGCACGCGCGAGCGGCCGGCCAACACACAGGTCGACCGGTCGCGCACCGTCACGATCGAGTTCGACGCCAACGCGCGTGGGCCGTGGGACTTCAAGCCCGCGCAGCGCTCGCTGCAGGTACACCCGGGCGAGGTGGCGACGGTGATGTACGAGTTCCGCAACGTGCAGGACCGCACGATGGCCGCGCAGGCGATCGCCAGCTTCGCACCGATGAACTCGGCGGCGCACTTCAACAAGATCGAGTGCTTCTGCTTCAGCGAGTACACGCTGAAGCCGGGCGAGAGCCGGCAATGGCCGGTGACGTTCTATCTCGACGCCCGGCTGCCGAAGGACGTGACGACGATCACCTTGTCGTACACCTTCTTCGAAGTCGGCGGCAAGGTCCCGCCCGCGCCCACCGGCAAGCAGGCTGCCGTGGCGGCGCCGGGGCAGCCGTCATGAGTGGGCCGCAGGAACAATCGGCGCAGCCGGTGACCGAGCGCAAGGGCTCGCTGCTGCGCACCGTGCAGGCGGTGGCGTGGTCGTTCCTCGGCATCCGCCGTCGTGCCGACTATGCGCGTGACGTGGCGCAGCTCAATCCGATTCACGTGGTGATCGCCGGCATCGTCGGCGCGGCGCTGTTCGTCGCCGTGCTGGTGTTCCTGGTGCGCTGGGTCGTGGCCAGCGGCGTCGCCACCTAGCCATTCAATTCGACAACATGCCGGGATCTCGAGGAGAAGCATCAACATGTCAGCCGTGACACACAAGGGCTCCGCGCCGTATTACTTCGTGCCCTCGCCGTCGCGCCATCCGGCGATGGCGGCGCTCGGCCTGTTCTTCGTGATCTTCGGCGCCGGCCAATGGATCAACGGTGCCGGCTGGGGCAAGTGGTCCGTGCTGCTCGGCATGGTGATCTGGCTGACGACGCTGTTCGCCTGGTTCAAGGACGCCATCGCCGAGAGCGAAGGCGGGCTGTACTCCGAGCGCGTCGACGTGTCGTACCGCTGGAGCATGAGCTGGTTCATCTTCTCCGAGGTGATGTTCTTCGCTGCCTTCTTCGGTGCGCTGTACTGGGCGCGCGCCTTTGCGCTGCCGATGCTCGGCGACATCGACCACCGCATCCTGTGGCCCGACTTCAAGGCGGTGTGGCCGAGCTCCGGCACGGGCTACACCGCATCGCCGGCTGGCGTGGTCGATCCGTTCCTGACGATGGGGCCGTGGCCGATTCCGACGTTGAACACCGCGATCCTGCTCACCTCGGGCGGCACGCTGACGATCGCCCACCACGCACTACTGGCCAACCAGCGGGCGAAGACGATCCTGTGGATGTGGATCACCGTGCTGCTGGGCATCACCTTCATCGGCTTCCAGGCCTACGAATACATCCACGCCTATACCGATCTCAATCTCAAGCTGAACTCGGGCATCTACGGCTCGACCTTCTTCATGCTGACCGGCTTTCACGGCTTCCACGTGTTCGTCGGCATGCTGATGCTGACGTTCATCACCTTGCGCCTGATGAAGGGCCATTTCACGCCACAGCGGCACTTCGGCTTCGAGGGCGCGGCCTGGTACTGGCACTTCGTCGACGTGGTCTGGCTCGGCCTGTACTTCCTGGTGTACTGGCTCTAGCCGACAGTCCCCCGCGTCCGACGCGCGCCGCCGTCCGGCGGCGCGGTCGTCTTCGCACTCAGCGCGACAATGGCAGGCCGCTCGGCTGGATCCAGCCCATGCGCCAGCTCAGCAGGATGAACAGGAACAGCGCGATCGACAGCCCCACGCGCAGCGCCAACGCGCGCGCCATGCGGGTGTCGGCGCGTCCGGGGTCGTGCTTGCCGCGCAGCATCAGCACGCCGGCGCTGGCGAGCGCGCCCACGATGACCACCAGTGCGATCACGATCAGGGCCTTCATGAGCCATTATCGAGGCCCGATCCAGGGGCCGGCGGCATGAGGGTCTCGCGGAACGCCGCGCTGATCTGGCTCGGCGCGGCGGTCGCCGTCGCGGCCACGGTTCGGCTGGGTCTCTGGCAGCTCGACCGGGCGGCGCAGAAGACGGCGCTGCAGCAGGAGCGCCAGCTGCGCGACGACCTGCCGCCGATTCCTGCCGCGGGCCTCGCCCGCACGGCGCCGGACGCACAGGCTCAACATCATCGGCGCATCACCCTGGCGGGCCGCTGGCTGGGCCCGCTGCTGTATCTGGACAACCAGCCGCTCGACGGCCGCATCGGCTTCATCGCCGTGGCGCCACTGCTGCTCGGCAGCGGCGATGCGGTGCTGGTGCAACGCGGCTGGTCGCCGCGCGACCCGGCCGATCGCAGCCGCGTTCCGCCCATTGCGCTGCCCGACGGTCCGGTGACGCTCGCCGCGCGGATCGCGCCGTGGCCGTCAAGGCGATTCGAGCTCGGCGAGGCCGACCAGGGCGTGATACGGCAGAATCTCGATTCCGCCGTGCTGGCCCGCGAATGGGGCGTCGAACTGCGGCCCCTGTCACTGCTCGAACAACAGCAGGCCGGCCAGCCCGACGATGGCTGGATCCGCAGCTGGCCCGTGCCCGCGCTGGACATCGGCAAGCACCATGGTTATGCGTTCCAGTGGTTCGCGCTGGCCACGCTGATCGCCGGTCTGACGCTCTGGTACCGCCTCATCCGACCTCGACGTGAAGACCGACGCTGAACCCCTCACGATGACCGTGCACTCGATGCCCGACGCAGCGCTGCAGGCGCCGACGCAGCGCACCTGGGTCGGCCGTCTACAGATGTCGATGATCCTGCTGGTCTGTGCGGCGCCGGTGCTGGCGAGCTACCTGCTGTATTTCGGCTGGCGGCCGTCGGAGCGGGACGTGGCTGCCTACAGCGCGCTGATCCAGCCGAGCGTGGGCCTGCCGGACGTGGTGGCGCGCGACCTCGACGGGCAGCAGCGATCGCTGCGCACGTTGAAAGGCCAATGGCTGTTGATCGTCGTCGCGCCCGCAGCCTGCGACGCGTTGTGCGAACAGCGGCTCTTCATGCAGCGCCAGCTGCGCGAGATGACCGGACGCGAGCGCGAGCGCATCGACAAGGTCTGGATCGTCACCGACGATGCACCGCTGCGCGCCGAACTGCGACAGGCCCTCGGCGGGCCGGCGCCGGTGACGGTGCTGCGTGTGCCGCGCGATGCTGTGCAGCGGTGGTTGCGCCCCGCAGAAGGCCGGGCGCTCGAAGACCACCTCTACGTGGTCGATCCGATGGGCGAGTGGATGCTGCGCCCGCCCGCCCAGCCGGACCCGGGCAAACTCAAGCGCGACATCGAGCGGCTGCTGCGCGCGTCGGCGTCGTGGGACTTGCCGGGACGGTGATGAATCCGCTGCCCGCCGTCAACCTGGCGCCCGCGCTGCAACTGCTCGGTGGGGCGGCGCTGATCGCCGCGCTGCTGCTTGCGGCCTGGTGGTGGCGGCACCGGCACCACGCCGATGCGCGCCGACGCTGGTTGGCGTTGAGCCTGCTCACGGTGTTCGTGACGGCGGACCTGATCGTCTTCGGATCCTTCACGCGGCTGACCGACTCGGGACTCGGCTGTCCGGACTGGCCGGGCTGCTACGGTGCCGCGACACCGCTCGGCGCGGCGTCCCAGATCGCCGCGGCGCAGCAGGCGCAACCGACCGGGCCGGTGACCCACACCAAGGCCTGGATCGAGATGATCCACCGCTACCTGGCGATGACCGTCGGCGCGCTGATCCTCGTCCAGGCGGTCGGGTTGTGGCGGCAGCGCGCCCACGTCGGCCGGGCCGCTGGCTGGTCGATCGCGGCGCTCATCTGGGTGCTGGCCCAGGGGGCGTTCGGCAAGTACACCGTCACCTTGAAACTCTATCCGGCGGTGGTGACGCTGCACCTGCTGGGCGGCATGGGGCTGCTGGCGCTGCTGGTCGCCCAGCTCGAGAGCTTGCGCACGGCGCCGCCGCTGGCCGGCGCGCGCGCCCTGGGCGCCGTCGCGCTGCTGCTGGGCCTGCAGATCGCGCTCGGCGGCTGGGTCAGCACGAACTACGCCGTGCTGGCCTGTCGCGGCTTTCCGATGTGCAACGGCAGCTGGTGGCCGTCGATGGATTTCGCCGGAGGTTTCGCACTCTGGCGCGAGCTCGGCCGTGGCGGGGCCGAGGGCTTCATCGCCTTTCCCGCGCTGGTGGCCGTGCACATGACGCACCGCCTGATGGCAGGCGTGGTCACGCTGGCCATCGCGGCGCTCGCCGCCGGCCTGTGGCGCAGCGGCGAAGCCGAGTCGCGCCGCTATGCGCTGGCGCTCGCCGGCGTGCTGGCGGCGCAATGGGCCAGCGGCCTGAGCAACGTGCTGCTGGACTGGCCGCTGGTCGCCGCGCTGGTGCACAGCGCCGGCGCAGCCGCGTTGACGGCGCTGGTCGTGTCGCTGTGGGCGCGGCGCCGCCGGCAGGCCCGGCCGATCCCGGCACAGGCAGGCGCCGCGCAGCGGCGGCATCCCGCATGAACGGGCGCACGTCGATCACGCATCCGAGCACCGGCGCGCCGGTGCGCACGGCTTCGCGCTGGTCGCAGTACATGTCGCTGACGAAGCCGCGCGTCGTGCAGCTGATCGTCTTCTGCGCGGTGATCGGCATGCTGCTCGCCGAGCCGGGCTGGCCCGACTGGCGTCTCGCGCTGCCGGCCACCGTGGGCATCTGGCTGGTGGCCAGTGCGGCCGCCGCCTTCAACTGCCTGGTCGAGCAGCAGCTCGACCGCAAGATGGCGCGCACCGCCTGGCGCCCCACGGCGCGCGGCGAACTGAGCGAGCGGCAGGCACTCGTGTTCTCGCTGCTGCTCGGCGGCGCCGGCAGCGCGCTCTTGTATGCCTGGGTCAACCCGTTGACGATGTGGCTCACCTTCGGCACCTTTGTCGGTTATGCGGTGATCTACACCGTGGTGCTGAAGCCGCTGACGCCGCAGAACATCGTGATCGGCGGCGCGTCCGGCGCCATGCCGCCGGTACTCGGCTGGGCCGCGATGCGCAACGACGTCGGCCCCGAGGCGATGATGATGTGCCTGATCATCTTCCTGTGGACGCCGCCGCATTTCTGGGCGCTGGCGCTGTACCGGGCAGAGGATTACCGGCGTGCCGGGTTGCCGATGCTGCCGGTCACGCACGGCTCGGCGTTCACCCGGCTGCACGTGCTGCTGTACACGCTGGTGCTGTTCGCCGCCACGCTGCTGCCCTTCGTCTACCGCATGAGCGGGTGGATCTATCTGATCGCCGCGGTCGGTCTCGGGGCGATGTTCACCTGGCATGCGTGGCGGCTGTGGCGGCACTACAGTGACCGGCTGGCGCGCCGCACCTTCCGCTTCTCGATCCTGCACCTGTCGCTGCTGTTCGCCGCGCTGCTGCTCGACCATTACCTGGGCCCACTGCTGCCATGACGCATCTTTCTCGAGCCGGCCTTCTGTCCGCCCTGTTGTCTGCGGCGGTGGCGATGTCGCTGTCGGCCTGCGACAGGAAACCCGACGCGACGGGCGCGACGGCGGCGGCGCCGAAGGCATCGTTTCGCGCCATCGACATCACCGGTGCGGAGTACGCGCGCCAGCTCGAGCTGCCCGATGCCGACGGCAAGACCCGCTCGCTGGCCGAATTCAAGGGGCGCGTGGTCGTCGTCTTCTTCGGCTACACGCAATGTCCGGACGTGTGCCCGACCACGATGGCCGAGTTGTCGGAAGTGCGGCGCGCCCTGGGCCCCGACGGCGACAAGCTGCAGGGCATCTTCGTCACCGTCGACCCGGAACGTGACACCGCGCCGGTGTTGAAGTCGTACGTCGAGGGGTTCAACGCCGGCTTCGTGGCGCTGCGCGGATCGCCCGAGCAGATCAAGCAGGCGACTCGCGAGTTCAAGGTCTTCTTCGCCAAGGTGCCGGGGCGCACCGAGTCGACCTACACCATCGACCACACGGCAGGCGCCTACGTGTTCGACCCGCAGGGGCGGATCCGACTGTTCAGCCGTTATGGCACCGGCCCGAAGGCCCTGGAAGAAGACGTGCGGGCGCTCTTGGCCGAACGCGGCGCTTGAGCGCTGCGTCGCCGCGGCCGATCAGGCCATCGCTTCGAGCGACTTGCGCATCTTCTTCAGCGCCGCCACCTCGATCTGGCGCACGCGCTCCGCGCTGACACCGTATTCAGCGGCCAGCTCGTGCAGCGTCATGCCGCCCGAGGCGTCGTCGTTGACGGCCAGCCAGCGCTGCTCGACGATGCGGCGACTGCGGGCGTCGAGCACGTCCAGCGCCTCGCCGATGCCGTGGCTGGTGAGCCGGTCACGGCGCAGCGACTCGAGCACCTGGGTCGGTTCCGACGCGCTGTCGGCCAGATAGGCGATCGGCGCGAAGCTCTCCTCACCGTCGTCGGTCTGCGGCTCGAGCGCGATCTCGCCGCCGGACAGGCGAGTTTCCATCTCGACCACTTCTTCGGGCTTGACCTTCAGCTCGCCCGCGACGCGGGCGACCTCGGCCGGCGTCAGCGTATTGCGGTGGGTGTCGCCGTCGGCGGCATCGTCCTTCAGGTTCTGCTTCATCGAGCGCAGGTTGAAGAACAGCTTGCGCTGTGCCTTGGTGGTGGCCAGCTTGACCAGCCGCCAGTTGCGCAGGATGTACTCGTGGATCTCGGCGCGGATCCAGTGCAGCGCGTAGCTGACCAGCCGCACACCCTGGGTCGGGTCGAAGCGCTTGACGGCCTTCATCAGCCCGATGTTGCCTTCCTGGATCAGGTCGCCATGCGGCAGGCCATAGCCCAGATACTGCCGCGACACCGACACCACCAGCCGCAGGTGCGACAGCACCAAGCGGCCGGCGGCCTGCACGTCACCTTGCTCGCGAAGTTGCTTGCCGAGCGAGACCTCTTCGTCGGGCGTCAGCATCGGGATCCGATTGACGGCCGAAATGTAGGCGTCGAGATTGCCCAGCGACGGCACCATGGACCAGGGGTCGCGGACAGCCAGAGCGGTGGAAGCTTGCGTAGTCATCGGGGCGTGAGAGCCTCATGGCGAGGTTTGGTTCCACCATATTAGCACTCGCTGCTTTGGAGTGCCAAGGCCGCAGTTTTCACGCTCCGCCAAGCGATATAGAGATGTTAGCAAACACTTTCGGTGTTGACCACGGCCTCTGCGAAGGGCGCTCGACAAGGCGTCAGACATTGAACAGGAAGTTCATGACATCGCCGTCTTTGACGACGTAGTCCTTGCCCTCCGAGCGCATCTTGCCGGCGTCCTTGGCGCCCTGCTCGCCGCCGTGGGCCACGAAGTCGGCGTAGGCGATGGTCTGGGCGCGGATGAAGCCGCGCTCGAAATCGGTGTGGATCACGCCGGCTGCCTGCGGCGCGGTGTCGCCGATGTGGATGGTCCAGGCCCGCACTTCCTTGACGCCGGCGGTGAAGTAGGTCTGCAGGCCGAGCAGCTGGAAGGCGGCGCGCACCAGCCGGTTCAGGCCCGGCTCGTCCTGCCCCATCTCGGCCAGGAACAGCGCCCTGTCCTCGTCGGCCATGTCGGCGAGCTCGGCCTCCGTCTTGGCGCAGATGGCGACGACCGGCGCCTTCTGCTTGGCCGCATATTCGCTCAGGCGGTCGAGCAGCGGGTTGTTCTTGAAGCCATCCTCGGCGACGTTGGCGACGAACATCGCCGGTTTGGCGGTGATCAGGCACAGCGGCTTCAGCACCGCCTGCTCCTCGCGGCTGAACGTGATGCCACGCACCGGTTGTGCCTCGTTCAGCGCGGCATGGCACTTGTGCAGCACGTCGACCAGCCGCTGCGCCTCCTTGTCGCCACCGGCCTTGGCCAGCTTGACGTTGCGCTGCAGGCTCTTGTCGACCGTGGCCAGGTCGGCCAGGCACAGCTCGGTCTGGATGACCTCGATGTCGGCCACCGGGTCCACCTTGCCGGCGACGTGGATGACGTTGGCGTCCTCGAAGCAGCGCACCACGTTGACGATCGCATCGGTCTCGCGGATGTGCGAGAGGAACTGGTTGCCCAGGCCCTCGCCCTTGGATGCACCGGCCACCAGTCCCGCGATGTCGACGAACTCGACGATCGCCGGCACCACCCGCTCGGGCTTGACGATCGCCGACAGTGCCTGCAACCGCGGGTCGGGCAGTTCGACGATGCCGACGTTGGGCTCGATGGTGCAGAACGGATAGTTCTCGGCGGCGATGCCGGCCTTGGTGAGCGCGTTGAACAGGGTGGACTTGCCCACATTGGGCAGGCCCACGATGCCGCATTTGAGGCCCATGGGAGTGCTTTCGGTCTGCTGGAGCCGGCATGGGTTTCACGCCGGCGAGAGGAGGGCAGATTCTACGGGGCCGGCTCGTCGAAGCCGACCTGTACGCTCGCCGGCTGGCCCACCACCAGCTCGAGGTCGATGCCACGTTCGATCACCGCGTTCATGCCGAACGTGACCCGGCCGCCCATGCGCGGATTGGCCCGGTAGCCGGCCAGTACGGTGTTCACCGCGAGGTCGGGCTCGCCGAGGCGTGGGTCGACGTCCGGAATCGAGCAGCGGATACACGGCTTGACGGGCCGCAGCACCACCTCGCCCTGCGGCGTCTGGATCTCGATGCGATCGAGCGAGTCCTCGCCATGCGCATCCAGGCCATCGAGCAGCAGGTTGGGCCGGAAGCGATCGTGGTCGACGGCCGGCGCGCCCTGTGCCTGCAGCCGCCGGTTCAGTTCGGCGAGCGAGGCCGTCGACAGCACCAGCAGCGGAAAGCCATCGGCGAACGCGGTCACGGCGTCGACCTCGCCGCGCCACGCCGGGTCGACCGGCCGGCGCACGTCGGGGTCGAAGCGGGCCAGCCGGACCTTGCGGCCGAGAAAGTCGCTGAACCACTGGGCGGCCAGGTCGCCCATGTCGTAGGCCTGGACGGCATCGTCCCACACCCGCACGGCCATCGGCTCCTCGACAGCGTCGAGTGCCACGTGCAGCGCCAGCATGCCGGGTGCCCGCAGCACCATGTCGTGCGTGCGCAGCGACGGTTTCACCAGAGCGAGCCGCGGCAGTTCACGCTGCGAGACGAAGTCGCCGTCGCCGTCGACCACCATCCACTGCCGGTCCCACTCGAGGCCGGTGTCGATCAGCGTCGCACGCTCGACCGCCACCCGCGCGCACGACTTCACGGGGTGCACGTACAGACCCGCCACGCGGATGGATTGCTCGGACGTCACGGCCGCGATTCTGCCCGTGATCGCGAGGTCGCCTCCTTAGAATGCACCATGAGCCCGGTCGACGTGCAGATCAGCGGCAGCGGCGCAGTGGCCAGCAGCCTGGCGCTCGCGTTGTGCCAGCAGGGACTGCGCGTGGCGCTGAGCACGCTGCCGCCCGCGGGCGATGCACCCGACGTGCGCGCCTATGCGCTCAATGCGGCGTCACGCGAGTTGCTGCTGCGGCTTCGCGTCTGGGACGCCTTGCCGGCCGATGCCGTGACGCCGGTGTACGACATGCGGGTGTACGGCGACGCCGCCGATGCCGCCCTTGATTTCTCGGCCTGGGACCAGGGTGCCGATGCGCTGGCGTGGATCGTCGACGCGGTCGCGCTCGACGGCGTGCTGCGCGACGCCCTGCGCTTCGCCGCCCAGCTGCAACGCAGCGACGAGCCGCAGGCGGCTGCGCTCAGCGTCGTGGCGGAGGGCAAGAACTCGGCTGCGCGCGCGGCACGCGGCATCACCTTCGAGCGCCACTCGTACAGGCAGATGGCGATCGCGGCGCGGCTCACCAGCGACCGGCCCCATGAACACACCGCCACGCAGTGGTTCCGTTCACCCGATGTGCTGGCGCTGTTGCCGTTCGACCGGCCGCAGCACAGCGCGTCGTTCGCGCTGGTCTGGTCGCTGCCGGACGATCGTGCGGCCGCGCTGACCGCCCTGGACGATGCGGCCTTCGAGGCCGAGCTGGCGCAGGCCACGCAGGGCCGTTGCGGCGCACTGCGGCTCGGCAGCGCGCGGGCCAGCTGGCCGCTCGCGCTGGCGCTGGCGCGCGAGGTCTGCGGTCCCGGCTGGGCGCTGGTGGGCGATGCCGCCCATGTGGTGCACCCGCTGGCCGGCCAGGGCCTCAATCTGGGCCTGGCCGACGTGGCGGCGCTGGCCGCGGTGCTGGCCGGGCGCGAACCCTGGCGTGGGCTTGGTGACGAGCGGCTGCTGCGCCGCTACGCCCGGGCGCGGGCGTGGCCGACGCGGACAATGGCCGGGCTGACCGATGGATTGCTGCACACATTTGCCGCCGACCGGCCGCTGTGGCGGGAACTTCGCAACCGCGGGCTCACTCTGGTCAATCGGGCCGGGCCGGTGAAACGCTGGCTGACGGCGCGGGCGCTCGGACACTGAAGGACGACAACACGATGGTCTCAACAACGGGATGGCGCTCGCTGGGCGCATGGGTGCTGGCCTTCGGCCTGCCCTGCGTTGCGCTGGCAGACGAGGCGACGATCCGCAAGAACCTGCTCGAACGGCTGCCCAACATTCCGCCGATCGACGAGGTCACGAAGTCGCCGGTGCCGGGCCTGTACGAGGTGCGCATCGGCAGCGAGCTGATCTACACCGACGAGTCGGGCAATTACGTCATCCAGGGCCACATCATCGACACCAAGTCGCGCACCGACCTCACCGAGGCACGCATCGCCAAGCTGACACAGGTCGACTTCGCCAGCCTGCCGCTGAAGGACGCGATCCTGATCAAGCAGGGCACCGGCACCCGCAAGCTGGTGGTCTTCGGCGACCCGAACTGCGGCTACTGCAAGCGCCTGGAGCGCGACCTGCAGGCGGTGAAGGACGTGTCGATCTACACCTTCCTGTTTCCGATCCTCGGGCCCGACTCGAGCGTGAAGTCCAAGGACATCTGGTGCGCCAAGGACCCCGGCAAGGCCTGGCGCGACTGGATGCTGAACGGCGTGGCGCCGGCCAAGTCGATCGGCAAGTGCGACACCGCCGCGCTCGACCGCAATCTCGCGCTGGGCAACCGCCATCGCGTACAGGGCACGCCGGCCGTGGTGTACGAGGACGGCTCGCGCTCGCCCGGTGCACTGCCGACCGAACAGATCGAAGCGCGCATGGCCGCCGCGGCAAAGAAGAGCTGACGGTCCGCGGCCGAGCGCGGTTGGTCGGGGCGCGGCGCGATGCGGCCGGCCCGGCGGTGGCCGGCGCGCGACAATCGATCGCCATGATCGACTACCGCATCGAGCTCGACGACCTGCATGCGCACCAGTTTCGTGTCACGCTGACGGTGCCGCAGCCCGCCGCCGAGCAGGCGTTGAGCCTGCCGGTGTGGATCCCCGGCAGCTACCTGGTTCGCGAGTTCGCCCGCCATCTGTCGGGCCTGCAGGCCATGCAGGGGCGCCGCGCGGTGGACCTCGAGCAGATCGACAAGACACGCTGGATCGCGCATTGCGAAGGGCGCGCGGCGCTGCGCGTGAGCTACCGTGTGTATGCGTTCGACACCTCGGTGCGGGCGGCCTTCCTCGATGCACGGCGCGGATTCTTCAACGGCACCAGCGTCTGCCTGCGGGTCGAAGGGCGCGAGGCCGAGCCGCACCGCATCGAGCTCGGCCGGCTGCCGCGCGGCTGGGCTGTCGCCACCGCGATGGCGCCCGAGCGGGCTGCCGCCGCGGCCCGCCGACGCAGCCGCTACCTGAGCGCCGACTATGACGAACTGGTCGACCACCCGTTCGAGCTCGGCGTCTTCTGGCACGGCCGTTTCCGCTCGCGCGGCGTCGGCCACGAGTTCGTCGTCGCTGGTGCCTGGCCCGGTTTCGACGGCCAGCGCCTGCTCGACGACACGCAGCGCATCTGCGAGACGCAGATCGCGTTCTGGCATGGCCCAGGCGCTCGGGCCAAGCCGCCGTTTCAGCGTTACCTGTTCGCGCTGAACGTGGCCGAGGACGGCCACGGCGGCCTGGAGCATCGCGCCAGCACCGCGCTGCTGTCGGCGCGACGCAATCTGCCGCGTGCCGGTGTCGCGGCGACCGCCGAAGACGGCTATGTCGACCTGCTCGGGCTGATCAGCCACGAGTACTTCCATGCCTGGCACGTCAAGCGGCTGAAGCCGCGCGAGTTCGCGGCGTTCGACTACTCGCGCGAGAACTACACGCGGCTGCTCTGGCTGTTCGAGGGGGCCACCTCTTACTACGACGACCTGCTGCTGCTGCGCGCGGGGCTGATCGACGCCGCACGTTATCTGCGCCTGCTGGCCAAGAGCATCAATGCCGTGCGGACCACGCCGGGTCGCCTCGTGCAGAGCGTGGCCGACGCGAGCTTCGATGCCTGGACCAAGTACTACCGGGCCGACGAGAACACCGCCAACGCCACGGTGAGCTACTACGCCAAGGGCGCGCTGGTCGCGCTGGCCCTCGACCTCACGCTGCGTGCGGATGGCGCCTCGCTCGACGCGGTGCTGCGCGCGCTCTGGGTCGCCAGCGGCGGCGGCCCGATCGACGAGAGCGACCTGCAACGCGAGTTGCAGCGCTGCGGCGGGCGTTCCTACCGGCGCGAACTCGAGCGCTGGGTGCACGATGTGCAGGAGCTGCCGTTGCCGGGGCTGCTGCGCGCCATGGGCATCGACATCGCCGACGACCGCGCCGGCCTGGCGGCCGGCCTCGGCCTGCGGCTGAGCGAAGGGCCGCTCAGCGGCGTGCAGGTGAAGGCGGTGCTGGCCGACAGCGCGGCGCAGCGGGCGGGCCTGAGCGCAGGCGACGAACTGCTGGCGGTCGATGGCTGGCGCGTGCGCAAGCTCGACGATGCGCTGCAGTGGATCAGTGCCGAGCGGCCGTTCGCGCTGACCCTGGTGCGCGATCAACGCCTGCTGACGCTCGAGGTGCAGCCGGACCCACGCGCGCCGATCGGCCGCACCGTGCGCCTGGCGCTCGCGGCAGCGGCCGATCGCGAAGTCCTGGCCCGGCGGCGGGCATGGTTGGGACGTTGAGGCGCTCGCCGCTGCGGCGGCCCGGCGTGCTGGCCACGGCGCTGCTCGTCACGGCGGGTCATCTGTGGCTCGGTGACGAGCTGATGGAGGACCGCCTGGGCTTTGGTGCCTCGAACTCGTCGATCCGCCGCATCGAGGTGGCCTACGTGCGCGAGCTGGCCCTGGCGCCGCCGCCGCAGGCGCCGGCCGCGCCGGTGGCGACGGCACGACCTCGACCGCGCCGCGCGGCTGCCGCCAAACCGGCCGCGTCGACGCCGGCTTCCGCGCCGCAGCGGCAGGAGACGGTGGTCGCCCAGGTGGAACCGGCCCCGCCGGTGGTGGTGGCGCCGCCCGAGCCCGCTCCGCCGCCCGACACGGCAGCCCCGCCGAGCCCGCCGGCGTCGGACGCCGAGCTGCCGCCGGCGCCGCCGGCACCCGTGCCTGCCGTCGCCGCGCCGCCGGTCGCGTCTGCCGCGGCCGCGTCGACGCCGGCCGCGCAGCCGTTCGATTGGCCGCCGTCGACGCGGCTGGCCTACCAGCTGGCTGGCAACTATCGCGGCGAAGTGCAGGGCCAGGCCACCGTGGAGTGGATCCGCGTCGGGCTGCGCTACCAGGTCCACCTGCAGGCCGTGATCGGCCCACCGTTCGCGCCGCTGCTGATGCGCCGCGTGAGCAGCGACGGCGAGCTGGGCGACCGCGGGCTGGCACCGCGCAAGTTCGACGGCGAGCAGCGCGTGGCCTTTCGCAGCCGGCGCTGGGCGATGACTTTCGAGCCCGACAAGGTGCTGCTGCCCGAGGGGCGCGAGGCGCCGACGATGGCCGGCGTGCAGGACGAAGCAAGCCTGTTCGTGCAGCTGACGTGGATCTTCACGACGCAGCCGCACCTGCTGACGGTGGGCCGCACGATCGATATTCCGCTCGCGCTGCCACGGCGGGTGGAGGTCTGGCAATACGACGTGGTCGGCGAGGAGGTGCTGCGGCTGCCGTTCGCCGAGGTGCCCACGGTGCACGTGAAGCCGCGCCGGCCGCCGCGGCCCGGTGGCGACATGACGGCCGAGATCTGGTTCGCGCCGCAGCTGCAGTATCTGCCGGTGCGCATCCTGATCCGCCAGGACCCCGAGACTTTCGTCGACCTGATGCTGCAACGGCCGCCGCAGCAGTCGCTCGGACGCTGACCGCAGCACCGACAGCACTCGGCGACAATCGCCGCCGACAAGGAGCGCATGACATGACGGACATCCTGGTGCAGGCGGAACGGCGCGGTGAGGGCGCGCGGCGGGTGGGGTTGCTGACGCTGAACCGCCCGAAGCAGATGAACGCGCTGAACGACGCGCTGATGGATCAGTTGGGCGCCGCCCTCAAGGCATTCGACGCCGACGACGGCATCGGCTGCATCGTGCTGACCGGCAGCGACAAGGCGTTCGCCGCCGGCGCCGACATCGCGGCGATGGCGCACTACCAGTACATGGACGTCCACAAGAACGAGTTCATCACCCGCAATTGGGAGACCATCCGCAGTGTCCGCAAGCCCGTGATCGGCGCCGTGGCCGGCTTCGCGCTCGGCGGCGGCTGCGAGCTGGCGATGATGTGCGACTTCATCATCGCGGCCGACACGGCGCGCTTCGGCCAGCCCGAGATCAAGATCGGCATCATGCCCGGCGCCGGCGGCACGCAGCGGCTGCCGCGCGCGGTGGGCAAGGCCAAGGCGATGGACATGGTGCTGACCGGCCGCATGATGGACGCCGCCGAGGCCGAACGCGCGGGACTTGTCTCGCGCGTGGTGCCGGCCGACAAGCTGATGGCCGAGGCGATCGCGGCGGCCGAAGTGATCTGTGCGATGAGCGGGCCGAGCGTGGCGATGGCCAAGGAGGCGGTCAACCGCGCATTCGAAGGCAACCTGTCCGACGGCGTGATGTTCGAGCGGCGCCTGTTCCACTCGCTGTTCGCGACCGCCGACCAGAAGGAAGGCATGGATGCCTTCCTGAACAAGCGCAAGCCGAACTTCGAGAACCGCTGAGATCGTGTACCCCCGGCATCGGCGTACCGATGCCACCCCCCGAGGGGGTGCGCGGCCGCTTGGGAGCGGCCCGGCGCAGGCCGCGCAGCCTCAGCCCTCGCGGCGCAACGCGGGAAAGAGGATCACGTCGCGGATGCTCGCGCTGTCGGTCAGCAGCATCACCAGCCGGTCGATCCCGATGCCGCAGCCGCCGGCCGGCGGCATGCCGTACTCGAGCGCGCGGATGAAGTCGGCGTCGTAGTACATCGCCTCCTCGTCGCCGGCCTCCTTGTTTGTGGCCTGCGACTGGAACCGCGCCGCCTGGTCCTCGGCATCGTTGAGCTCGGAGAAGCCGTTGGCGATCTCGCGGCCGGTGATGTAGAGCTCGAAGCGCTCGGTGCGCGTCGGGTCGGTGTCGGAGGCACGCGCCAGCGGGCTCACCTCGACCGGATGGTCGACGATGAAGGTCGGCTCCCACAAGTGAGGTTCGACCAGCTCCTCGAAGACGCCGAACTGCAGCTGGGCGAGGTTCCAATGCGCAGGCGGCTCGTCGCCGTGCTTCTTGAGCTCGGTGCGCAAGGCATGGGCGTCATCCAGGTGGGCCGTGCCGATCGACGGGACGTGCCGGGCCACCGCGTCGCGGATCGACAGGCGGGCGAACGGTGCCTCGAGATCCACGTCGCGGCCCTGGTAGGCGAGCCTGGCGGCGCCGGCCGTCTGCCGCGCCGCGTGGCGGATCACCTGCTCGGTATAGGTCATCACGTCCTGGTAGTTCCAGTAGGCGGCGTAGAACTCCATCATCGTGAACTCGGGGTTGTGGCGGACGCTCAGCCCCTCGTTGCGGAAGTTGCGGTTGATCTCGAACACACGCTCGAAGCCGCCCACCAGCAGCCGCTTGAGGAACAGTTCGGGCGCAATGCGCAGGAACATCTCCTGGTCGAGCGCGTTGTGGTGCGTGACGAACGGCTTGGCATTGGCGCCGCCGGGGATCGGGTGCAGCATCGGCGTCTCGACCTCGAGGAACGCGTGCTCGACCATGAAATTGCGGATCGACGCCACGCACTTGCTGCGCGCGACGAAGCGGGCGCGGGCGTGTTCGTCGGTGATCAGGTCGGCGTAGCGCTGGCGGTACTTCTGCTCCTGGTCGGCCATGCCGTGGAACTTGTCGGGCAGCGGGCGCAGGTTCTTCGTCAACAGCCGGATCGAGGTGGCCTTGACGGTCAGTTCGCCGGTCTTGGTGCGCATCAGCGTGCCTTCGCAGCCGATGATGTCGCCCAGGTCCCAGTGCTTGAAGGCGGCATACGCCTCGTCACCCACCGCATCGGTGGCGATCCTCAGCTGGATCCGCCCGCCGGTCTTGCCGAACGAGCCGTCCTGCAGCGTCGCGAAGCTGGCCTTGCCCATCACCCGCTTGAGCATCATGCGGCCGGCCACGGCCACCGCAATGGCCTGCGGCTCCAGCTCCTCGTTAGGCACGTCGGCGTAGCGCTGCTGCAGGTCGGCGGCGTGGTGCGTGGGCTTGAAGTCGTTGGGGAACGGGACGCCGCGGGTGCGCAGGGCGGCGAGTTTCTCGCGGCGCTCGGTGATCAGCGAGTTCTGGTCGGGCGAATCCTGAGTTCTGTTTTCGATGGACATCGGTGGTTCTCGAGAGCTATCGATTCTATCGAGCGCCATGCACCGACCCTAGAATGAGTCGGCCGCCTCCAATCCACCGTCCGATTGCACCCTCACCCAACAGACCGGGCACCAGAAGCCTCGATGCCTCGTTCGAGGCGCAGATCAAGTGACGGCTCGCGTCGAGCATGACGAACGCGCCGATCTCGATCGACCAAGTCCTGCAGGTCGAGAACGATGCCGAACTGATGGACATCGTCGAGCCGGTCACGGGCGTGCCGGCATGGCTGCTGGTGCGCAACTACTTCTTTCGAGTCGTGATCGAGGGCATGTTGTATGCGACCGAAGGCCTGCGCCGTCATGCGCCGGACTATCGAATCGCCGACATGGCACGCGCCGCCGGCGTGTCGTTGGCGCACAACCTCACCGTGCGACCAGGGCTCGCTCCGGTGGTCATCCTGGGGAGCGGCGCCGGCGCCATGCTTCAAGGCGGACGCCGCATCGACAGGTTGACCACCTACTTTGCCGATGCGTTGTCGCAAGCCGCATGGTCCGAGCTGGGCGTTCACCTGTTCAATGTCAAGTTTGCCGTCCGTGCTCCACGCGTCACCCTGACCGCCCACCGCCGTCTCGTCGATCATGCCCTTGCTCGAGCGTCGATGAGCGATGCCCACCTCCTTCTGGCCAGCAGGGTAGTCGGTATAGCCGCTAGATCCACCCATCGTCACCTCGGTTGGGTCATCGATAGCGAGTTGTTGACGGGGCTTGAGCGGCGCCTGGCTATCGAAATGGCCGGCGCGCGTAGAGTGATTTCGCGGGTGAGGCACCTGCATCGCGTTCATCGTCCGCGCCTTGTACTGGCGGATCAGAGCTGCTATGGCACAAAGGCGCTGCTGAACGCAGTACTCCGTGATCACGACATCGACGTGGTCGAGTATCAGCATGGCGTGATCACTCGGGCGCACGAGGCCTACAACTTCGGCGACTCGTGGCGAGACTCGACGCATCTTCGACGCGTGCTGCCGAGCGCCATTCTCCTTTATGGCGACTGGTGGGGCACGCAGATCAACCTGCCCATCAGAAAGCTCGTCATCGGCAATCCGCATCGAGAAACGGCAATGCATGGGTGGCCGCAACTTGAGCGCGACGGTGGCACGATTCTCGTGCTCGGGGATGGAATCGACACAGCCTTCTATGAAGAGTTCTGTGCCGGCGTGGCCAGAGCGTTGCCCGGGCAGCACATCGTCTTCCGGCCGCATCCCCTGGAGCGCGAGCAGGCGTGCCTGCGGCATCAGCGGCAATCGCCGAAGTATGAAATCGACGTGTCGCCTGACATCTACGTGTCCTTCGCGCGAGCAGCCTGGGTTGCGGCCGAGGTTTCGACCGGGCTGTTCGAGGTTGCTGGTACGCGCGCGCAGCCCGTGGTGATCGACTCGAAGAAGTCGCGATTCAATTTTCCGGATGATCCATTTCCCCGGGTGGACGGACCAGAGGCAATGGCCGCACTGGTCAAGGGCGGGCATCCCCGGTTCGGCCAAGTCAAGAATGAACTCTGGGCTGTTGGGTGGAGAGACAGATTCGACACTTGGACCGGCGAAGCGATGCGTGCATCGGGTCCGCCATGATCAATCAAAGCAGTTCCGCATGAGCGAGGCGACACCCTGAACATCCTGCTCATCAACCACTACGCCGGCATGCCGACGCTTGGCATGGAGTACCGCCCCTACTACCTCGCTCGCGAATGGAGCGCGGCAGGCCATCGCGTGCAGATCGTCGCGGCATCGTATTCGCACGTGAGGGCGCGTCAGCCCGATGTTGGCTCCGTACCGGTCGACGCAATGATCGACGGTATTGCCTACCGCTGGCTGCCCACCCCCCGCTATTCGACGAACGGCATCGGCAGGGTATGGAACATCTGGCGATTCCTCGCACGCCTGTGGACAGAGGCTGCGCAACTGGCGCGCGACTTCAAGCCAGATGTCGTGATCGCCTCGAGCACGTATCCCATGGACATCTGGGTCGCCCGCCGGATCGCGCGACTGGCCCGGCCGCGTCGCGCCACGCTGGTATTCGAGATACATGACCTCTGGCCGCTCTCACCGATTGAGCTGACCGGCATGTCTCCACGTCATCCGTTCGCATTGCTGTGCCAGTGGGCCGAGGACGCGGCCTATCGCGACTCGGATCTGGTCGTGTCGATCCTGCCCAAGGTGCACGAGCACGTGGCCGCGCGCGGCCTGGATCTGCACCGCCTGGCTATCGTGCCCAATGGGGTATCACCGCAGGACTGGCAGCTCTCGCCCTCGCCCTTGCGAGACGATGTCGAGCAGGCCGTCCATGCACATCGAGGCGCGGGCCGTACGATCGTGGCCTATGTGGGCTCCATGGGTTTGCCCAATGCGCTGGACACACTGCTCGACGCAGCAGCGCAGTTGCGCGACGATCCTATCGGATTCGTCCTGGTGGGTGATGGATTCGAGCGATCCCGACTCACGCGGCGCGTTGCCGACGAGTCATTGACCAATGTGAACATGCTGGCTCCGATCCCCAAGTCGCAGGTTCCCACGTTGTTGAGTGCGATCGACATTGCCTACATCGGCTGGCAGCGCGTGCCCATCTACCGATTCGGAATTGCTCCGAACAAGTTGATGGACTACATGATGGCCGGCTGCGCCGTGCTTCATTCGGTAGAAGCCGGCAACGACCTGGTGGCGGAGAGCGGCTGTGGCGTCTCGGTGGAGCCTGAATCCGCAACTGCCGCAGCGCGAGGCCTTCGTCAGTTGGCCGCGCTGTCGACCGAACAACGCCGCGCCATGGGCCGGCGTGGCCACGACTTCGTGATGTCCGAGCACAGTTATCCGGTGCTTGCTTCTCGATTCATCCAGGCAATCGAACGAACCCATGAGCACTGAACCGCAACACGACGAATCGCAGGCTGTTGCAGAGCGGTATGCGCGCCGCGTGGACACCGGTCGCTACAGCATTCTCAATCCCGACGTCTGGCAGTCCGTGCAGGAGCGACAACGGGCGATGTTTCGCCTCTTTGCCCGTCTGGGCTGGCACGACCTGGGCCAACGTCGTGTGCTGGAGGTGGGCTGCGGCAACGGCGCGAACCTGCTGGAGTTGCTGCGCACGGGTTTTGCGCCGCGCAACCTCGTCGGCATCGAACTGCTGCCAGACCGCTTTGCCCAGGCGATGCAGTTGCTGCCCCCGGGGGTCACCCTGATGCAGGGCGACGCCTCACTCGTGAAGCTGCCCGATGAAAGCGAGGACATCGTGTTGCAGTCCACTGTGTTTTCCTCGCTGCTCGACGCGCCCTTTCAGTGGCGTTTGGCGCAAACCATGTGGCGTTGGGTTCGGCCGGGCGGCGGTGTGCTGTGGTATGACTTCACAATGAACAACCCGCGAAATCCGGACGTGAAGGGCGTCCCTGTCAGCCGCATTCGTGAACTCTTTCCCCACGGCAAGCTCGCCTATCGCCGCCTGACACTTGCACCGCCGATCGCTCGCCGCGTGTGTCGGGTTCACCCCATGCTCTATCCCTGCTTCAACGCCATACCTCTGCTGCGCACACATGTACTGGCGTGGATCGAGAAGCCATTGGCATGAGCACTGAGTTTCTTCCATTTGCGCTGCCGGACATTGGCGATGAAGAGATCGCGGAGGTCGTCGACACTCTGAGGTCTGGTTGGGTCACCACGGGGCCCAAGGCCAAGCGATTCGAGTCGGACTTCGCGGCATTCCTCGGAGACTCGAGCCTGCAGAGCATCGCGGTGAATTCTGCGACTGCCGGACTGCATCTGGCGCTCGAGGCCCTGGGCATTGGCCCGGGCGACGAGGTGATCACCACCACGCACACCTTTACCGCCACCGCGGAAGTGGTGCGGTACCTTGGCGCCGATGTGAAGCTTGTCGATATCGATCCGCGCACCTTGAACATCGACGCTGCGCTCGTCGAGGCAGCCATCACCCCGCGTACCAAGGCGATCGTGCCTGTGCACTATGGCGGGCTGGCCGCAGACATGGTGGCGATACTCGATATCGCCCGTCGACACCGGCTGAGGGTCGTCGAGGACGCGGCGCATGCGCTGCCCAGCACCGCTGGTGGGCGCCTGATCGGCACGCTCGACAGCGACGCCACGGTGTTCAGCTTCTACGCCAACAAGACCATGACCACGGGCGAAGGAG
>JBGAMU010000048.1:0-47893 GCA_044222685.1 Burkholderiaceae bacterium | reverse complement strand
CGGCGAGACCATCGGCTTCGAAGGCTGGAGCATGCGGGTGCGCCTGGACGAGGAGACGCTGAAGAACATCTCGGTGCTGACGCAGGGCGAGTATTTCTATGCCGGCTCGGCCGAAGACCTGCACAAGGTGTACGAGTCGCTCAGTTCGCGCATGGTCATCGAGCGCAAGGAGACCGAGGTGACAGCGCTGCTGGCCGGCCTCGGTGCGCTGCTGGTGGTGGCCGCCGCGGCCCTGAGCCTGTGGTGGTTCGGCCGCGTGGCCTGACCTCCGTTCAGACGATCTTCACGCCCAGGTTGGGCAGCCCGTCGATGTGGCAGTCGATGACGTCGCCACGCACCACCGGGCCCACGTTCTCGGGGGTGCCGCTGTAGATGATGTCGCCGGCCATCAGCTCGTTGGCCTGCGACAGCTTGCTGATCTGTTCGGCAACGCTCCAGATCATCTGGTTCAGGTTGGCGTTCTGCTTGAGCACGCCGTTCACCTTCAGCCAGATGGCGCCTTTGGTGAAGTGGCCGATCTGCTCCACGCGGTGGAGCGGGCCGATCGGCGCCGAACGGTCGAAGCTCTTGCCGATCTCCCAGGGCTTCTTCTCGTCGCCCATCGCGCGCTGCAGGTCGCGCCGCGTCATGTCCAGGCCGATCGCATAGGCATACACGTGCTCGAGCGCGCGCTCGACCGGGATGTCGCGCCCGCCCTTGCTGAGCGCGGCGACCAGCTCCACCTCGTAGTGGTAGTTCTTGGTCAGCGAGGGATACGGGTGGTCGGCCACCGTGCCGGGGGCCACGTTCTGGATCGCGTCGGTGGGCTTCTGGAAGAAGAACGGCGGCTCGCGATCCGGGTTGGAGCCCATCTCGATCGCGTGCGCGCGGTAGTTGCGGCCGATGCAGTAGATGCGCCGCACGGGGAACTGCATCTCGCTGCCGACGATCGGGATGGTGGTGTCGGAAACCGCGAACGGCGTCTTCGGGCCTTGCGCCGCGGTACCGGGCAGCGCGCAGCCGGCCAGCGCGCCAAGGCCCAGCGTGGCGGAGGACTCGAGGATCGAACGGCGTTTCATGGGCAGTCTCCGGTTTGTCGATTTGTCGTGGGCACTGTAAGGCCCGATCGTGGCGCAGTTCGTGCGCCTGTGCCAACGGTGTTTTGACCGAGGCGCGGCGGTTGCGCCGCCGGTGGCTCAGCCGGCCGCGGCGAGGCGGCCCGGCTCCATGGCGTGCGGTTTCACGCCTTGCGCCTGCAAGGCCTCGGGCAGCGGCGCGCCGAGCCACAGCGTGGCTGCGAGCTCGGCCGCGCCGGCCGCGCTCTGGATGCCGTAGCCGCCTTGGCCGGCGAGCCAGAAGAAGGCGGTGCGCCGTGCGTCCCAACCGATCACCAGGTCACCGTCGGGCGCGAAGGTGCGCAGGCCGGCCCAGGTGCGCGAGGGCCGGCGGATCGTCATCGTCGTCGCCGCCTCGATGCCGGCGATGCCGGTGGCGATGTCGAGTTCCTCGGGCACCACGTCGTGCGGCGCCACCGGATCGGCATTGGCCGGTGAGCCGATCAGCTGGCCGGCGTCGGGCTTAAAGTACCAGGCCTCGTCGACGTCGGCGACCGTCGGCCAGTGGCGCGCATCCACGCCCGCCGGCGGTGCGAAGGTGAAGGCGCTGCGGCGCTTGGGCTGCAGGCCGAGCGGGGCCGCACCGCAGCGCACGGCCACCACGTCGGCCCAGGCGCCGGCGGCGTTGACCAGCGTGCGGGCGCGCGCGCTGCGGCCGTCGGCCAGCGTGACGGTCCAGCCGCCTGCCGACGTGTCGGCGCGCTGCAGCTCGGCGTCGCACCACAGCGTGCCGCCCTGGCGCCTGAGGCCGCGCAGATAACCCTGGTACAGCGCATGCACGTCGATGTCCATCGCGTCGGGCTCGCCGATGGCGTCGAGCAACCCTGCCGCGCGCAGCACCGGCACGCGCTGCAGCACGTCGTCCGCCGGCACGCGATCGATCGGGCAGCCGGTGCCGGCCAGTTCGGCGTGCAGTGCGTCGAGCGCCGCCTGCTGGCCCTGCCAGCCGACATAGAACACGCCGCGCGGCGACAGGATCGGCGTGTCGCAGAAGCCCGCCGGCGGCGCGCTGTAGAAGCCGCGGCTGGCCCGCGTGAGCGCGCGCACCTGCGGCGAGCCGTAGGTCTCCATGAACATCGCGGCGCTGCGCCCGGTGCTGTGCTGTCCGGGCTGGCTCTCGCGCTCGAGCAGCAGCACGCGCGCGTGCGCCGACAGCCGCCAGGCCAGCGACGCGCCGGCGATGCCGGCACCGACGATCACGACGTCGTAGGCCGGCTCGCTCACGGCCTCAGCGTGCGCCCTGGCCCGGCGCACGCATCAGCGTACTCTTTCCGAACAGGCTCTCGATCAGGTCGACCGCCAGCTCGGCGGTGCGGTTGCGCACGTCGAGCGCCGGGTTCAGCTCCATCACATCGAGCGAGGCCAGCGCGCCGGTGTCGGCGATCATCTCCATGCACAGCTGTGCCTCGCGATAGGTCGGCCCGCCGCGCACGGTGGTGCCGACGCCGGGCGCGATGTCGGGGTCGAGGAAGTCGACGTCGAAGCTCACATGCAGGTGCGTCGTCTGCGCGTCGATCGTCGCCAGCGCCAACTCCATCGCGTGGCGCATGCCCATCTCGTCGATGAAGCGCATGTCGAAGACGTCCAGGCCGATCTGGTGCACCAGGCGCTTCTCGCCGGCGTCGACGCTGCGGATGCCGATCTGGCGCAGCGACTTCGGGTTGAGCGCCGGCACGGTGCCGCCGATCTCGACCAGCTCCTGCGGGCCCTGGCCGCACAGGCACGCCACCGGCATGCCGTGGATGTTGCCACTCGGCGTCAGCAGGTTGGTGTTGAAGTCGGCATGTGCGTCGAGCCACAGCACACGCAACTTCTTCTGCCGCTCGCGGCAGTGGCGCGCCACCGCGCTGATCGAGCCGATGCCCAGGCTGTGGTCGCCGCCGAGCAGGATCGGCAGCCGGTCCTGCTGCAGCTCGGCATGCACCGCGTCGTGCACCAGCCGGTTCCAGGCCACCACCTCGGCCAGATGGCGGTAGCCGTTGACCGGTGGCTGCCACGGGTTGGCGGGGCCGTTCAGGTTGCCGCGGTCGAGCACCTGCAGGCCATGGCCCTCGAGCATCGGCTGCAGGTGGGCCACGCGCAGCGCCTCGGGCCCCATGCTGGCGCCGCGGCTGCCGGCGCCGATGTCGGTGGGCGCGCCGATCAGGCTGACGATCCGGTTCATGGCTCGCGATTGTGACCGGCCGCTGGCCGCATGGCGACCACAGGGTGCCGGCGCGGCCGGCCCCTCGAAAGCGGCCGCCAGTGCCCTTCAGACGCCCCAGCGCAGCGCCGCCGTGTGAACGGGCGCGTCCCACAGCGCCAATGCGTCGCCGTCGACCGCGGTCACGGTGATCGAACATCCGGCCATCTCCAGCGACGTCACGTACGAACCGGTGAGATGCCGCGCCACCTTGACGCCAGCCGCTGCGAGCACCTTGTGCGCGGCATGCACCATCAGGTACAGCTCCAGCAGCGGCGTGCCGCCGAAGCCGTTGACCAGTAGGATCACCTGTTGCCCGGGCTTCAGTGACAGGTCCTTCAGGATCGCGCCGGTCAGTTCGGCCGCGATGTCGTCGGCGCTGCCGAGTCTGACGCGCCGGCGGCCCGGTTCGCCATGGATGCCCACACCCATCTCCATCTCGTCGGGGCCGATCTTGAACGTCGGCTTGCCGGCCGCCGGCACCGTGCACGACGTCAACGCCACGCCCATCGACGCGGTGGCCTTGTTGATGTCGTCGCCGATCATCTTCAACGCCGCCAGGTTGTCGCCGCGCTCGGCCGCGGCGCCGACGATCTTCTCGACGATCAAGGTGCCGGCCACGCCGCGGCGGCCGGTGGTGTAGGTGGAATTTTCGACCGCGACGTCGTCGTTGACGATCACCATCGCGTTCTCGCGGTCGAGCATCTCGGCGGCCATCTCGAAGTTCATCCTGTCGCCGGAGTAGTTCTTGACGATGAACAACACACCGGCGCCGCCGTCGACGGCCTGCGCGGCCGCCAGCATCTGGTCCGGCGTGGGCGAGGTGAACACCTGGCCCGGGCAGGCGGCGTCGAGCATGCCGTGGCCGACGAAGCCGGCGTGCAACGGCTCGTGGCCCGAGCCGCCGCCCGAGATCAGCGCCACCTTGCCCGGCTTCAGCCCGCGCCTGCGCACGAACTGGTACTCGGGACCGAGCGTGACGATGTCGCTGTGAGCGGCGGCGAATCCATCCAGGCTTTCGGCGAGCACGCTGTCGATGTCGTTGATCAGCTTTTTCATGGCGCTTCCTGCTGCGGGATTGTTCAGAGCGTGTCACACACCGCACCGATGACCAGCGCCATCGAGCGTGAGCCGGGGTCGACGTGGCCGAGCGCGCGCTCGCCGAGAAACGACGCGCGGCCCTTGATCGCGTCCATCGCCGCGGTGGCCTGGGCGCTGTCGAGGGCGCATTGTTTGACGCGCGCGGCCAGGCCGTCATCGCCGTGCACCACCGCATGGGCCAACATCTTCTGCACCGGGTCGAGCACGTCGAGCAATGTCTTCTGGCCCACTTCTACCCGCCCGAGCCGGCTGAGCGCCGCGATCGCGGCCGCCAATGCCCTTGCCAGGTCGGCCGCAGCCGGCCGTGCCGGCAGTTCCTTGCCGAGCGTGACCATCAGTGTGCCGAACACCGGGCCCGACGAGCCGCCGACGGTGGACATGCAGGTCATCCCCATGGTGTTGAGCGCGTCGTTCAGGCTCTTGGACTGAAGCTCGTCGAGCTTGGCGCGGATCGCCAACGCGCCGCGCTTCATGTTCAACCCGTGATCGCCGTCGCCGATCGCCGAGTCGAGTGCGGTCAACTCCTCGACATGGTCGACCAGTGCCTGCGTGCAGGCCTCGATGATCTTGCGCAATTCCATCTCTTGCTCCTAGCTCGTGATTCGCCGGCCCGCGGCATCGAAGAACAGCGGCGCGTTGAACTCGACCGACACCGCACGACCCGGCTCGAAGCCGGTGGTGTCGCGACACAGCGCCACCAGCTCGATCTCGCCGGCGGCGCCGCCGAGCGCCACGTAGACGTGGGTCTGGTCGCCCAGATGCTCGACGCGGCGCACCAGCGCCTGGGCATGGCCGCTGTCGTGCCCGTTGGCTGGCCGCAGACGTGAGCCGTCGGGCCGCACGCCAACCGTGGCCGCGCCCGACGGGGCCGGCAGGTTGCCGGCAGCGGCACGCGGCACCAGGTTGATGCGCGGCGACCCCAGGCGTGCGGCGACCACGCTGCTGACCGGGTCACGGTAGATCTGCTGCGGCGTGCCCACCTGCACCAGCGTGCCGTGGTCGAGCACACCGATGCGCGTGGCCAGCGTCATCGCCTCGATCTGATCATGCGTGACGTACAGCAGCGTCGCACCGAGGTCTTGCTGGATGCGCTTGAGCTCCAGGCGCAGGTCGTTGCGCAGCTTGGCGTCCAGCGACGACAGCGGCTCGTCCATCAACGTGACCGCCGGCTCGCGCACCAGCGCGCGGCCGATCGCCACGCGCTGCATCTGGCCGCCGGAGAGCTTGGTGGCCGGGTTGTCCAGCTTGTCCTGGATGCGCAGCAGGGTCGCCACCTCGGTGACCTTGCGCCGGATCTCGGCCTCGGGCGTGCGCCGCAGCGGCGAGCGCAGCGGGAACGCCAGGTTGTCGAACACGCTCAGGTGTGGGTACAGCGAGTACTGCTGGAACACGAAGGTCACGTCGCGCAGCGCGGGTGCCAGCGTGGTGACGTCGTGGCCGCCGATGTGCACCGCGCCGCTGTCGGGTCTCTCCAGCCCGGCGACCAGGCGCAGCGTCGTGGTCTTGCCCGCACCGCTCGGGCCGAGCAGCACGATGAACTCGCCTGAGGCCACGTCCAGATCGAGGCCGCGCACCGCCTGCACGTCGCCGAAGGCCTTGCTCAGACCCTGCAGTCGCAGCTCAGCCATGGGCGGCTCCCAGTGCGAGGTTGGCGCGCGGCGGCGTCCGCAAAGCGCTGGCCGCGCCGTCGCGGCGCGCGGTGCGCAGCGCACGCCCGCTGGCGGCGTCGAACAGCGACACCTGCGCCGCGTCGAACGCCAGCCCGACCTGGTCGCCGCGCTGCACCGGCACCTCGGGGCCTAGGCGTGCACGCAGCGTGGTGCCCTGTGCCAGCTTGCAGGTGACGACCTGGCTGCTGCCGAGGTATTCGGTGCCGAGCACCTCGGCGCGCAGCGACGACTCGGCGACCAGTTGCACGTGCTCGGGCCGCACGCCGAACAGCAGCTGCGCGCCCGATGCGTCCTCGCGCAGCTCGGGCACCGGCAGCAATGCATCGCCGAAACGCAGCTGACGCGCGCCGGCGATGTAGCCGCCGGGCAGCGGAACGAGATTCATCGACGGCGAGCCGATGAATTCGGCGACGAACACGCTGGCCGGATGGTCGTACACCTCCTGCGGCGCGCCGAGCTGCTCGATCACGCCCTGGTTCATGATGGCGATGGTGTCGGCCATCGCCATCGCCTCCAGCTGGTCGTGCGTGACGTAGACCGTGGTGGCGTGCAGCCGGTCGTGCAGCGCGCGCAGCTCCTGGCACATCAGCTCACGAAACTCGGAGTCGAGCGCGCCGAGCGGCTCATCCATCATGAACGCCAGCGGCTGGCGCACGATCGCGCGGCCGAGTGCCACCCGCTGGCGGTCGCCACTGGACAGGCCCGACACCGGCTGGTCGAGCAGGTGCTCGATGCGCAGGATGCGCGCCGCCTCGGTTACCTGGGCCGCGATCTGCTCGCGCGGCACGCGCTGCGAGACCAGCGGGAAGGCGATGTTGCGCCGCACGTTCAGGTGCGGGTAAAGCGCGAACAGCTGGAACACGAAGGCGATGTCGCGGTGCGACGCGCGCTTGAACGTGACGTCCTCGTCGCCAAGGAAGATGCGACCCCGGCTGGGCAGCTCGAGCCCGGCGATCATGCGCAGCGTGGTGGTCTTGCCGCAGCCCGAGGGGCCGAGCAGGCAGAAGAACTCGCCGTCGCGCACGGTGAAGCTCGAGTCCTTCACCGCGACGAAGTCGGCGAAGGCCTTGTGCAGGTTCTCGACGCGTATCTGGGCCACGGTGATGTCTATTTCGGAAACTTCGACACGATCGTGAACATCGCGACGCCGGCCAGCGTGGTGACGAACGACCAGGTGTACAGCTCGAGCGCGAACGGCTGCAGCATCATGAAGATGCCGATCGCGATCACGGTGCACGCCGCCATCTCGAGTGGGCCACGGCGCAGCCACGACGGCCAGCGCGACGAAGGTGTATTCATTTCCTCACCGCCCCGAACGTGATGCCGCGCAGCAGGTGCTTGCGCAACAGCACCGTGAACACCAGGATCGGCAGCAGGAACAACATCGTCCCGGCGGCCACCGCAGGCCAGTCCTGCCCGCCCTCGCCGATGATGATCGGGATGAACGGTGGCGCGGTCTGCGCCTCGCCGCTGGTCAGCAGCACCGCGAACGCGTATTCGTTCCACGCGAAGATCAGGCAGAAGATGGCGGTGGCGACGATGCCGGTGGTGGCCTGCGGCAGCACCACTTTGCGAAAGGCCTGCAGCCGCGTATAGCCGTCGACCATCGCCGCCTCCTCGTACTCACGCGGGATCTCGTCGATGAAGCCCTTCAGCAGCCACACCGCGAGCGAGACGTTGACCGCCGAGTACAGCAGGATCATGCCGAGCTTGGTGTCCGACAGGCCCAGCTCGCGGTACATCAGGTAGATCGGAATCGCCACCGCGATCGGCGGCATCATGCGCGTGGACAGGATGAAGAACATCAGGTCGTCCTTGCCCGGCACCTTGAAGCGCGAGAACGCATACGCCGCCATCACGCCGAGGCCGACCGAGAGAATCGTCGAGCCGATTGCGATCACCAGCGAGTTGGCAAAGCGCGGCAGGTAGTTCGAGCGGCTGACCACCACCATGCTGTTGCCGCGCGCAATGCGCTCGCAGGCGCTGTCGGCGGGTGGCAGGCTGCGGATGTACTCCTCGGTCTGCCGCGAGCGCGTGGTGAACAGGTTGCAGAAACCCTCGATCGACGGCTGGAACATCACCTTCGGCGGGTAGCTGATTGAATCGGGCGGGCTCTTGATGCTGGTGAGCGCGATCCACAGCAGTGGCGCCAGCGTGATCAGCGCGTAGAGCACGACCACGGTCATCGCCAGCCGCTTGGAGCCGAGGGTCGGCTCGACCACCGAATGTGCAGTGCTGATGCCTTGTGTGATCATGACATCACCGGTTCTTGACGGCGTTGAGCGCCTTGACGTAGATGTTGGCGAGGCCGAACACCGCGACGAACAGGATGATCGCCAGCGCCGACGAGTAGCCGGTGCGCCACTTCTCGAACGCCTCGCGCTTCAGCGTGATCGACACCACCTCGGTGGTCGAGCCCGGCCCGCCGTTGGTCAGCAGGTTCACCAGGTCGAACATCTTGAAGTTCTCGATGCCGCGGAACAATACCGCCAGCATCACGAACGGCAGCACCATCGGCAGCGTGATGCTCCAGAACTGCCGCCACGGCGACGCGCGGTCCACCTCGGCAGCCTCGTAGATGTAGTCGGGGATGCTGCGCAGGCCGGCCAGGCAGATCAGCATCACGTAAGGCGTCCACATCCAGGTGTCGACGATGACGATCGACCACGGTGCGAGCTTCACCGAACCCAGCATCTCGAAGCTCGACGGCGCGATGCCGGTGAAGAACGACACCACGTAGTTGAACAGTCCGATCTGCGGCTGGTACAGGAAGGCCCAGAAGTTGCCCACCACCGCGGGCGACAGCATCATCGGAATCAGGATCACCGTGGTCCAGAAGCCATGGCCGCGGAACTTGCGGTCGATCAGCCAGGCCAGGCCGAAGCCGATCAGCGTCTGCAGTGTGATGGTCCAGAACAGGAAGTGCGCGGTGGCCTGCATCGGGCCCCACACATCGGGGTCGGTGAGGATGCTCACGTAGTGGTCGATGCCGACGCCCAGCACCTCGGCGTTGGGCCGGTTGGCACGGAAGTTGGTGAACGACAGCCGCACCGTCCAGATCAGCGGGAAGATGTTGATCGCCAGCAGCAGCACCATCGTCGGCGCGATGAAGAGCCACGCGATCGCGCGGTCCGACAGGCCGCGCACGCGCCGCGCCAGCACCGCGGGGGTGGCGTGGGCGGTCCGTTCGGCGAGGGTAGGAGGTGCGTTCATTGGCGGACGGGGTTCGGCTTGCAGGGCCGAACCCGCTCCCGACGTGGGTCTACTTCGCTTTCCCGTCTTCCTTGAAGACCTTCTTCCAGTCGGCCACCAGCCCATCGAGTGCCTCCTTGGCCGTGCCCTTGTCGGCGACCACGAAGTCGTGCACGCGTTTCTGCTCGGCCAGCAGCAGCTGCGCGTAGCTCGGGTCGGCCCAGAAGTCGACCACCTGGTCCATGGCGTCCAGGAATTCAGCCGCGAACGGCGCGCTCTTCTTGAACCCAGCGTCCTGCAGCACCGCCTTGTGGCACGAGTAGCCACCCAGCGCCCACCACTTCTTCTGCACCTCGGGCGACGCGAACCACTTGATGTAGGCGAGCGCCTCGGCGCGGTTCGGCGAATACGCCACCACCGAGATGCCCTGGCCGCCGAGCTGTGAGCCCTTGCCCTTGTCGCTGGGGTTGACGAAGAAGCCGATGCGCTCGCCGCCGACGTTCGGGTCCTTGTGCAGGCCCGGGAAGAAGGCGAACCAGTTCATCATCATCGCGACCTGGCCCGACTTGAACGCATCAAGGCCTTCGCCCATGTACGCGTTGGTCAGGCCTGGTGGCGTGCAGCACTTGTAGAGCGACTTGTAGAACTCCAGCCCCTTGATCGCGTCCGGGCCGTTGACGAAGCCGTCCATCGCATAAGGCTTCTTCGGATCCTGGTACTTGAAGCCCATCGGGTACAGCACGTTGCTGACGCCCATCGTGATTCCCTCGGAGCCGCGCTCGGTGAAGAGATAGGTGCCGTAGACCTTCTTGCCGTCGATCTGGCGGCCCGAGAAGAACTCGGCCACTTGCTTGAACTCGGTCCAGGTCTTCGGTGCGGCCAGTTCGCGGTTGTGCTTCTTCTTGAACTCGGCCTGCAGTTCGGGCTTGGCGAACCAGTCCTTGCGGTAGGTCCAGCCCAGCGCGTCGCCCATCGCCGGCAGCGCCCAGTAGTTCGGCGTGCCCTTGGGCCACTCGGCGTATCCGGTCACCGTCGCTGGCGCGAAGTCGGTGATCTTGATGCCTTCCTTGGCGAAGAAGTCGTTCAGCTTGACGTAGTGGCCGCTCTCGGCGGAGCCGCCGATCCACTGGCTGTCGCCGATGATCAGGTCGCACAGCTTGCCCTTGGAGTTGAGCTCGTTGAGCATGCGGTCGGCGAAGTTCGGCCACGGCACGAACTCGAACTTCATGTTGACACCGCTCTTGGCGGTGAAGTCCTTCGACAGCTCGACCAGTGCGTTGGCCGGGTCCCAGGCTGCCCAGCACAGCGTGATGGTCTTGCCCTGCGCGAGGGCGGAGCTGCTACTGAAGCCGAGCAGCGCGGCCGCGGCCAGCGACAGCGCCGGCAGCTTCTTGATCAGGGGTCTCATGTGGATCTCCTCACTTGAATGGCTCTCACGAACACAGGCATCCGACTGCCGTTCAGTGCAGGTTCTCGGCCGTCAGGATTTCGACGCGCGGCTGCACCACGTTGAGTGCCCCGCGCACGTTCTCGCACAGCGCACGCAACACCCGCGCGGCGGTCGAGATGCAGTAATGGATGTCCTGGTGCAGCACGTAGGCCAGGCCATTGGCAGCCAGCAGTGCGCGGTGCTCGTCGGTCAGGTCGTGCGCCACCACCGGCACGCTGCCGGTCAGGCCCAGGCTTTCGATCGCGCGCGCGACGCCGGCGCTGCCCGAGCCGACGTTGTAGACGCCCGCCACGCGGCTGATGTCCGCGTCTTTGCCGCGCAGGAAGCGCAGCAGCGCTCGACAGGCACCGGTATCGGTGCCGGGCAGGTCGGGCGTGCGTTGCACGTTGATCTTCGGGAACCGTTCTTCGATCACCTGCGCGAAGCCGATGCGGCGCTCGATCTCGCCCGACAGGCGAGTGGCCTGCGAACTCAGCAGCAGGATGTCGCGCGTGCCGGCGACGGCCATGCGGCCGAGCAGCAGGCCTGCGGTGCGCCCGGCGGCGCGGTTGTCGGCCCCCACGTGCGTCTCGCGCATCGATCCGGCCACGTCGGAGAACAACGTCACCACGTGCACGCCTGCGCGCACCAGTTCGTTGATCGCCAGCTTCACCGGCGGCAGGTCGGGCGCCATGATCGCCATCGCGTCGCAGTCGGCCAGCTGCGCCACGCCGGCCGCGAACGCGGCCGCGTCGCTGCTGTCGATGCGATGCGTGACTTCGGTGATGTGCTGGTGCCTGAACTCCCCGGCCGCCTGCGCGATCTGGCGATCCACCAGCTCGTTGAACGGTGATGCCTCGGCGGTCAGCACGAAGGCGAAGCGAAAGTTCTCGCCCGTGCGCGGCCGGCCACGCTGCGGGGGCGAGCCCAGTTCGGCCACCACCTGCATCACTCGCTGCACGGTCTCGGCGTTGACGCCGGGGCGCTTGTTCAGCACCCGATCGACGGTGGCAGTGCCGACCCCGGCCTGGCGGGCGATGTCGGCGATGGTGGCGACAGGAGGCATCGGTCTGGGTGTGTTTGATGTGTTCATGTTAGTTGGCCAGATAAATAAATCAATCACATCGACATCATGGTTTACACGGAGGCGGCCGGCGAAGTCGTGGGGTGCGTGTGCGCTCGCTTGGCCGCACTGCGCATCAAGGGGCGTCTGGCTGAGGCGCATGGCGACCGCCGGGTGCCGACATGCCTGACGCCCAAGGGTGCGTACAGTGCAGCCATGAGCACACCCTCCGCCTGGAACGACACCATTCAATTCGCCACTGCCCACGAAGTGGGCTGGCCCCGCGACCCGGCAGCGGACCCCGCGCGCTGGGGCGTCCACCACGAGGACCCGCCGCCGTACAACCGGCTGCGCGGCCCGGTGCAAACGCGCGGCGGCGTCAGCGGCGTGATCTGGCGCCACGGCCGCGAACTCGCGGCCTGGGGCGAACCCGAGCGCGCCGACCTGACCTTCAGCGTCGCCAAGACCTACCTCGCGCTGCTGGCCGGCGTGGCGCACGGCGACGGCCTGCTGCCCGACGCCGACGATGCGGTGGCCGCGCGGCTGCCCGGCATCGGCTTCGACACCGCGCACAACCGCACGATCACCTGGCGCCACCTGCTCGAGCAGACCAGCGAGTGGGAAGGCAGCTGCCTCGGCATGCCCGACACGGTGGACCGCTGGCGCGTGGTGTCGCACGACCCGCGCCCGCCGGGCGGGCCCAAGGGCGGCGCGCGGCCGCTGCGCACGCCGGGCAGCTACTGGGAATACAACGACGTGCGCATCAACCAGCTGTCGCTGGCCTTGCTGCATCTCTTCCAGCGGCCGTTGCCCGAGGTGTTCGCCGAACGTCTGATGCAGCCCTTGGGCGCCACCAGCGACTGGGCCTGGCGCGGCTACGACGACGCGTGGGTCGAGATCGGCGGGCGCCGGGTTGCCTCGGTGCCCGGCGGCGCGCACTGGGGCGGCGGCGTGTCGATCGGCGCGCGCGATCAGGCGCGCATCGCGCAACTGCTGCTCGACGAGGGCCGCCACGCCGGCCGCGCGCTGCTGCCCGCCGACTGGGTGCGCCGCATGCGCGAGCCCTGCGCGATCGCGCCGTTCTACGGCTGGCTGATGTGGCTGAACCCGGGTGGCCGCACGTTCCCCGGCGCGTCGGCGAAAGCCAGCCTGATGGTCGGCGCCGGCGGCCACTACATCTGGATCGAGCCCG
This sequence comes from Burkholderiaceae bacterium, assembly GCA_044222685.1. Taxonomy (GTDB): domain Bacteria; phylum Pseudomonadota; class Gammaproteobacteria; order Burkholderiales; family Burkholderiaceae_C; genus JAEUPI01. Next base: position 34,970 of record JBGAMU010000048.1, on the reverse strand, counting down.
AGTTCGATGCAGTGGTCGTCGTGCGCTGGCTCGACTCGGCGCAGCTGGCCGGCTTCATGGCGAAGGTGAGGGCGGCGTTGATGGCGGGCGGCTAGCCAGCGCGCGCTGGCAGGTGCACCATAACGCCCCCACGCTCGCCCGACCGCGCAGCCGGCCGATCACCCTCGATCCACGACCGAAAGTGACTCTCATGAACCACGTCGTCGCCCGCTCGTTGCTGCCGCCGCTGATCCTCTGTCTGTGCAGTGTCGCCATGGCGCAGGCCGTCAAACAGGAAGTCAAGCCGCCGGTGGCGCAGGCCTGGATCGACGTCGCCACATTCGCTGGCATGGGCATGCCCTCGATGATGGGCGGGCCCGGCGGCGGCGGTGGTGGCGTGGGTGCTGCGCTCGGCAATCTGTTCGGCGGTGGTGCAGGCGGCGCCGCGAAGGTCAACTTCCTGATGACGCAGTCCGGCGGTGCCGGCCGCTTCGTCGACGTCACGGTCTACACGCGCAACAACCTGCAGCTGGCCGAGGCGACGCAGGACGTGCCTCCCATGATGCTGAGCCCGGCGCTCAAGCTCGTCGCGCCGCGCGACGCTGCGCCCGCGCCGGCCGAGCGCGAGGACGACGTCGTGCAGGAACCGCAGCGCCCGCAGGGAAAGATCTCGCTGTACTGGGGCTGCGGCGACAGCGTGCGTGCAGGCCAGCCGCGCGTGATCGACTTCGCCACCACGCCGCCGGCGGACCTGGCGCAGGTGTTCCAGTCGCGCCGCGCGACGCAACGCGGCGCCCATGCGGCTGCCGGGCGGCCGCACTGGCCCAACCCGAACGACGCTCGCGCACTCGGCGAGGGCGCGTCGTTGGTCGGCACGCACCGAATCGCCGGCGGCGGCATGCCCGAAGGATTTCGCTTCGGCGTGCCGGCGGCGCAGGACCTGATGCCGCCGCTGCAGCTGCAGCAGGCCGACAAGTCCGGCGCCACCGCGCTGACGTGGAACGCGCAGCCGAACGCGCGCGCGTTCTTCGCGGTGGCCATGCGCGCGCACGGACAGAACGAGATGGTGGTCTGGACCTCGAGCGAGCTGCCCGACTTCGGCATGGGCCTCGTCGACTACCAGACCAATGCCGCGGTCGACCGCTGGCTGAAGGACAAGGTGCTGCTGCCGCCGTCGACCTTGAACTGCACCGTGCCCAAGGGCGTCTTCAGTGGCGAGGGCGCGATGCTGCGCGCGATCGCCTACGGGCACGAGCTCAATCTCGTGCATCCGCCGCGGCCCACCGACCCCAAGGTCACCTGGGAGCCGGAGTGGGCCGTCAAGGTGCGCGTCAAGTCGGTCGCCAGCACGATGGTCGGCATGCCGAGCATGGACGACGCGCAGCGCGCCTCGCGCGAACAACCCCCGCGTGCCGCCGACGCCGATGCCGAGAAGAAGGAGGCGAAGAAGCCGAACCCGCTCGATCTGCTGCGCGGCGTGATCGGGCGCTGACGGACCGTTCAAATGTCGTCGGCAAACTCCCCGGTCTCGGTGGCCGGCGCGTCGAAGCCATAGTGCTCCGACAGGCGCGCCCACGCGTCCTCGGCGGTCTCGACGAAGTGGAACAGGCCCAGGTCTTCGGCGCTGATCATGCCGCTGTCGACCAGGTGCTGAAAGTCGATGAGCTTCTCCCAGAACGCGCGGCCGAACAGCAGGATCGGGCGCGCGCGGCTCTTGCCGGTCTGCACCAGCGTCATCGTCTCGAACAGTTCGTCGAGCGTGCCGAAGCCGCCGGGAAAGCACACCAGCGCGATGCTGCGCATCACGAAGTGCATCTTGCGCAGCGCGAAGTAGTGGAACTGGAAGCACAGCTCCGGCGTGATGTACGGGTTGGGCGCCTGCTCGTGCGGCAGCACGATGTTCAGTCCGATGCTGCGCCCGCCCACGTCGTGCGCGCCGCGGTTGCCGGCCTCCATGATGCCGGGGCCGCCACCGGTGACCACGTAGATCGGCGTGTCGAGCGTGCGCGAGCGGATCGTCACCAGTGCCGCGAAGCGGCGCGCCTCATCGTAGTAGCGGCTCATCTCGAGCGCGACCTCGGCGCGGCGCAGTGCGGCGGCGTCGCCGCTGTCGCGGGCGGCCTGCAGCCGCGTCTGCGCCACCTCGGGCGGCACGATGCGTGCGCTGCCGAACAGCACGATCGTCGACTCGATGCGCTGCTCCTGCTGGACCATCTCGGGCTTCAGCAGCTCGAGCTGCATGCGCACCGGGCGCAGCTCCTCGCGCAGCAGGAAGCGCTCGTCGGTGAAGGCGAGGCGGAAGCTGCTCTCCGGCCCGCCGTAGCGCGACGGCGGCTCGGCGGCGAGCGCCTCCTCCTCGGCGGTGGGAAAGTTGCGCTCGGTGAGCGTGTGACGCTGGGTCATGGGCCTTGGGTGCCGGGGCAAGAGGGGTGCGCAGCTTACCTCTTTGCTGTGGCCTTGCGGCGCCGCGCCGCGCCGGGGCTCAGATCGTTGCCGCCTCGTGCACGGTGCCGCGACACTCGCCGAATCCGATGCGCGCGGCACCCGTCTTCTCGGCCCAGGCGCGCAGCACCAGGGTGTCGTCATCTTCGAGAAAGGAGCGTGTGCACCCATCATCCAGTGGCACGGGGCGCGTGCCGCCGTGGCTCAATTCGAGCAGGCAGCCCTGCTCGCCGTCGGTCGGGCCGCTCTGCGTGCCGGTGCCGAACAGGTCGCCGCTGCGCAGCGCACAGCCGCCCACCGTGTGGTGGGTGACCATCTGCCCGATCGACCAATTGCCGTGGCGGAAACTCGAATGCGACAGCCGCGTCGCCGCGGCATCTGCCGAGCCGCCCGCAAGCCAGGCTTCGATCTGCACATCGAAGCCCACATCGGCACGCGGCGGATGCAGATACGGCAGCGGGGGCTGTCCGTGCGGGGCCGCTGGTAGCGCGCAGCGAAATGGCGCCAGCGCCTCGAGCGTGACGATCCATGGCGACACGCTGGTGGCGAAGTTCTTCGACAGAAAGGGCCCGAGCGGCACTGCCTCCCAGCCCTGCACGTCGCGCGCCGACCAGTCGTTGAGCAGGCCCAGGCCGAACACATGCTGCTCGGCCTGCGCGATGCCGATCGGCCTGCCATCGGCATTGCCGGGTCCGATCCACACCGCGAGTTCCAGTTCGTAGTCCAGTCGCTGGCTGGGCCCGAAGCGTGGTGGTTCACCCGGCGTGGTGCGGCTCTGGCCGAGCGGCCTCCGCACCGGCGAGCCGCTCACCCTGACGGTGGAGCTGCGGCCGTGGTAGGCGATGGGCATCCAGCCGAAGTTCGGCAATGGCGGCGCACCGGGCTGGAAGATCGCGCCGGCATTGATCATGTGGTGCCAGGAGGTGAAGAAGTCGGTGTAGTCACCCACCTGCGCCGGCAGCGTGTGTTCGATTCCGACCTGCGGCACCAGCGCCTCGGCCAGGCGCGACGCCTGCGGTGCACCTTCACGCAGCAGGCGCGACAACTCGGCGCGCAGCAGGTGCCAATGCGATACGCCGAGCGCCATCAGCCCGTTGAGCGCTGCAGCGCTTGCAGCATGTGCAGCCGGCGACGCCGTCTCGGCGAACACGCCGAGCGAGCGCGCGACAGCCATGTCGAGCACCTGGTCGCCGATGGCCACGCCGCCGCGCCAGGGCTCGCCGGTGCCGCGGCGGCGGAACACGCCATGCGGCAGATTCTGGATCGGAAAGTCACCTCCTGGTGCCTGCGCAGAGGCCACCCAGCTGCGCAGCGCCGGGTCATGCGTGGCATTCACCGACACGGGCCGCATCTCACGACTCGGGTGTGAAGCCCACGCGCTTGACGATCGGGGCCCACGCCGCGTGCTCGTCTTTCACCGCCTTCGCGAGCTCGGCCGGCGTGTTGACGGCGATCTCGAGGCCGAACTGGGCCAGTGCGTCGGCCATTTCGGGCGCGGCCATCGCCGCGCGGATCGCCGTGGCGGCGCGCTGCACGAGATCCGGTGCCGCCTTGCCGGGCAGGAAGAAGCCGTACCACTCCGCCTGCTCCAGCGCCTTGAAGCCCTGCTCGGTGAAGGTGGGCACGTCTGGCAGGAAACGCGTGCGTCTGGGCCCGCTGGTGGCCAGCACACGCAGGCGCCCGGTCTTCACGTGCGGCAGGTAGTCGCCGATCGGGCCGCTGAACGACGCGATCTGCCCGCCCAGCAGGTCCTGGATGCCGGGTACGGTGCCGCGGTAGGGCACATGGTTCAGTGCCACGCCACTCTCCTTCTCGAGCAGCGCGCCCACGTAGTGCGGCGGCGAGCCTGCCCCGGGTGAGCCATAGGCTGCCTTCGCCGGGTTGGCCTTGGCCCAGTCGAGAAAGTCCTGCAGCGTCTTCACGCCGTCGGGCACCGTGGGGCCGACGCCGAGGCCGAACACCACGCTGGTGGCGCTGCACACGGGCTTCACGTCGTCGATGCCGTAGCTGAGCTTCGGGTAAAGGTGCGGGTACAGCGTCACCATCGCGGCCGGCGTGATCAGCAGCGAGCTGCCGTCGTTGGCGCTGCGTTTCAGTTCGTCCACGGCCAGCCGCCCGCCGGCGCCGGGCTTGTTCTCCACCAGCATCACCTTGGCGTAGCTGCCGCGCAGCTTTTCGGCGACGCGGCGCGCGACCACGTCGAGCGTGCCGCCGGCCGGAAAACCGGTGAGGATGCGCGCCGTCTCCGGCGTCTGTGCCAAGGCGGCGTGGGGCCACGCGGCCAGCGAGCCGGTGGCGGCGATGAAGTGTCGGCGAGTAGTCATGGGCATCTCCGGGCGGTCGTGAAAGGCGAGGTTGCCACCGGCACAGGACCGGGCCTGCAGCGCTCGCGCACCGGGTTTGTACGGTTGATCAAATGTCTCGTACAGTCGTACAAACCATGAATGTCGAGATACCGTTTCCCACGGCCCGGCGCAGCCGCGGTCGACGCGCCGCCGCGGCCCGCGCGTGTGTTGCCCATGCGGCGCGCCAGCGCGTCGGCAGCCCAACCCGACCGCAAGCTCGCCATCCTGCTGGCGGCAGAGAAGCTGTTCGCCACGCACGGCTTTCACGGCGTGTCGATCCGCGACATCGCGCAAGAGGCCGGCGTGCCACTGGCGCTGGTGGGCTACTACTTCGGCGCCAAGCACGAGCTCTATGCGGCGATCTTCCGCTCGTGGCAGGGTGCGCTGGCACAGCGGCGCGAACGCCTCGCGGCGGCAATGACGCACGTCGGCGCGCCCGATGCACTGGAGCAGGTGCTCGATGCCTTCATCGCACCTGTGGTCGCGCTGCATGCCGACCCCGAAGGTTTCTGGTACGCGCGCATGGCCGCACGCGATCTCGCGGCGCCCACCGCGGAATCCGACGCGGTGGCGCGCGAGATCTTCGATCCGATGGCGCACGCATTCATCGACGCGATCCAGGCCTTGTACCCGAAGGCCACACGCGGCGAGATCGCCTGGGGTTATCAGTTCATGCTCGGTGCGCTGCTGCACTTCCTGTCGGACGTGCGGGTCGAGCGGCTGTCGCGCGGGCAGAGTCGTGCCGCCGATCCAGCGCGCAAGGGCACGTTGCTCGCCTTTGTGGCGGCCGGCTTCCGCGCGGTGCTCGCCGCGCGCGCGGCGCCCGCAGCGCCCGCGCAGAAAACGCCCATCCGCAAGTCCTCCGCCCGAAAGGCCCGCCCATGACCCGCCGCTTCGTCGACCTGTCGATCTACCTGGAGAACGACGTGATCTCCGATCCGCCAGCCTTCGCGCCGAAGATCGAGTACTTCACCCACGGGCAGACCTACGAGCAGATCGCGCCGTTCTTTCCGGGCCTGCAGCGAGAAGACCTGCCCGACGGCGAAGGCTGGGCGGTCGAGAAGGTGAGCCTGTCGACCCACAACGGCACGCACCTCGACGCGCCGTTCCACTTCCACAGCACCATGGACGCTGCGCTCGGCGACAAGAGGGCCTCGATCGCGATCGACCAGGTGCCGCTGGAGTGGTGCTTCCAGCCCGGCGTGAAACTCGACTTCCGCCACTTCCCCGACGGTTATGTGGCCACCGCGGCCGACGTGGCGGGTGAGCTCGAACGCGTGGGCCACCGACTGCAGCCGCTGGAGATCGTGGTGGTCAACACGCGTGCCGGTTCACGCTACGGCCAGCCCGACTTCGTGTCGGCCGGCTGCGGCATGGGCTACGAGGCGACGATGTACCTGCTGGAGCGTGGCGTACGCCTGACCGGCACCGACGGCTGGAGCTGGGACGCGCCCTTCGTGCACACCGCCCGCAAGTACGGCGAGACGCACGACCCGACGTTGGTCTGGGAGGGCCACAAGGCCGGTCGCGACATCGGCTACTGCCACCTCGAGAAGCTGCACAACCTGGAGTCGCTGCCGGCCGATGGCTTCTACATCAGCTGCTTCCCAGCGGATCGTCCACCGTGGCGTGCCGCACCTGCGCGTTGTCGAACGCCGAGATGCCGAAGCCGTAGCGGGCCGACAGATCGGCGAACTGCACGTCGAACTTGCTGCCCGTCACCAGCTTGCGGCTGACCACCGAGGTGTACATGCCGTTGTTCCAGGTCACCGCGACGCGGATGTCGGCGCGGTCGCCCTGCAGCGGATTGATGATGAACGACGCCACTTCGTCGCCGGACTTGAAGCGGCTGTCGTCGAAGGGCACCTCGTCGCCCCGCTTGATGTATTCGGTGCCGCCAGCGCTGGTCGGCTTGCCGTCGCGCGCCATGTACTGCGGCTTGCCCGCCACCAGCGGGAATGCGTTGTACTCGCCGGTGGACGTGCCGGGGTCGCTCTTGCGGCCGGCGTTGGGGCTGGCCTGCTTGTCGTAGCGCGTGTGGTCCACGTACTGGTCGTCGACGAAGCCGTTCGGCGCGGTGCGGCTGCCCTTCATGTGCCACATATCGGCGATCTCGCCCTCGCGCGCGGTGTACTTGTTGCCGTAGGGCTTGGTCTTCTCCTCATGGCACATCGCCATGCAGCCTTCCTTGTCGAAGGCCTTGATCGAGTTGCCGATCGGCCAGATCATCGCCCACTTGTCTTCGTAGTAGACGTTGTCGTCGCCGCCCTTGTCCTGCGGGTCGGTCAGCTTCTTCCACGAGCCGTCGGCCTGCTTCTGATAGGGGCCACGCCGCTTGCTCTGGGTCGGGTCGGCATACTGGATCAGCAGGTACAGCATGTCGGCCGAGTAGGCCGCTTTCATCGTCACCTTGGTCTCGCCCTTGTCGCCGGGCTTGGCGCCGAAGTTGGCGCCGCCGGTCAGCTCCACCGTCAGCGGCCTGGCGGCGAGCCACGCCGGGTCGGCTGCTCCCGCGGCGGGATTCGGCGCGGTCGAGACCTTCGCGGCGACCAGCGTATTGGGGGCTGCCTTGTCCTGCACGGCCGTGCAGGCCACGAGCAGTGCGGCAGCCGATGCCAGTGCGGACAGCGACAGTCTTGATGGGTTGTTCATGGTGCGCCTTTCGATTCGATTCGATGCGGGCTGCGGCTGCAGCCTTGGCAACTGAATCGATCCTGCGCCCGTCGGCGCGCCCGGGCTTGTGTCAAGTCAATTGGCGAGCGGACATTGCCGCGACCGCGCACAGTGGTATTCGAGGGCGGGTCCGGCGGCCCTGCGCCGGGGCTCCTACAGTCGAGGCATTGCCACCGTCTCGCTTCGAGGCCATCCATGCGCACGCTGCAGATCGACGACCGCCTGCTCGCCTACGTGCAGGCGCACGGCGTGCGCGAACATCCGGCGCAGGCCGCGTTGCGCGCCGCCACCGCCGCGCACCCCCACGCCGGCATGCAGATCGGCGCCGACCAGGGCCAGCTGATGGCGCTGCTGGTCAGGCTGCTGGGCGCGCGGCGCACGATCGAGATCGGCACCTTCACCGGCTACAGCGCGTTGACGGTGGCGCTGGCGCTGCCCGACGACGGGCGTGTGCTGGCCTGCGACATCAACGACGACTACACCCGCATCGGCCGGCCGTTCTGGGCCCAGGCCGGCGTGGCGCACAAGATCGAGCTGGTGCTGGCACCGGCACGCGACACACTCGACGCGCGCCTGGCCGCCGGCGAGGCGGCAGCCTACGACTTTGCCTTCATCGACGCCGACAAGGCGAACTACGACGTCTACTACGAGCGCTGCCTGGCCCTCGTGCGGCCCGGCGGCCTGATCGCGCTGGACAACACGCTGTGGTCCGGCGCCGTCGCCCGGCCGGCCGAGGACGCCGACACCGCCGCGTTGCAGGCGCTCAATGCCAAGCTGCGTGACGACGCGCGCATCGACCTGGCGCTGCTGACGGTCGGCGACGGGCTGTCGCTGGCGCGCAAGCGCTGATCTTCCGCGCGAATCGCGCCACCGCCGCGCTACAGGCCGTACACGCGCTCGGCATTGCCGCCGAGAAACAGCGCGCGGGCCTCGTCGTCGAGCGAGAGCGACTCGAGCCCGGCCAGCGCGTGCGCTGGCGCGATCATCGGGTAGTTGCTGCCCCACAGCACCTTGCGCCGGCCGTGTCCGCGCACGAAGGCCACCAGCGCCGCCGGGTAACGCGCCGGCGTGTAGGCCGAGGTGTCGATGAAGAACCGCTCGTGCTTGGTGGCCAGCGCGATGGCCTCGTCGGTCCACGGGTAGCCGATGTGGCCGCCGACGAGGGTGAGCTCCGGGAACTCGAGTGCCACCGGGTCGAGGTGGATCGGCCGGCCCGGCTCGCTGGGCATCAGCGGGCCGGTGTGGCCGATCTGGGTGCAGAACGGCACACCGAGCTCGCAGCAGGCGGCATACACCGGGTAGTAGCGCCGGTCGCTCGGCGGCAGCTCCCACAGCCAGGGCAGCACGCGGATCGCCTTGAAGCCGAGCTGCTCGACACAGCGGCGCACCTCGCGCATCGCCTGCATCGGGCGGCGGATGTCGACCGAGCCGACGCCGACCAGGCGACCCTTGGACTGCGCGACGAACGACGCCACCTCGTCGTTGGAGATCAGCGCGTCCGTCGGGCCGGCCCAGGCACTGGTGAGGGCGCGCTGCACGCCGGCGGCATCCAGCGCGGCCAGCGTGGCGGCGACCGGGATCTCCTGCGTCGGCACCGGCTGCTTCGTCCAGCGGCGCAGCGACTCGAACATCGGATCGGCCAGCAGCCGCAGCGTGGGGTGCTGGATCCAGTCGTCGACGATCGTCATGGTGGGCAATCTCCTGGTGGCGATTCTGGCAGCGCGCCCGGCGCTACAGTCTCGGCTTCGCCGGGCAACCGGTCACCGGGCAGGAGCGCTGCAATGAACCGTCGTCTGATCCGAGGTCTTGTGTGGGCCGTCGCCGCCGGCGCGGCCGCCCTGGGCGCCCAGGCGCAGCCCTGCCCCGAGAAGAACCTGATGTACTGGCAGGCCTTTCCGCCCGGCGGCGAGAGCGACCTGTCGGCGCGCCACCAGCAGATCGTGCTGAAGAAGAAATGCGCCGCCATCGAGACGGTGATCCAGTACAAGGCCGGCGCCGGCGGCGCGCTGATGTGGAGCACGATGAACCAGCTGCCCGGCGACGGGCTCAACGTGGTGGGCGTCAACCTGCCGCATACCGTGCTGCAGCCGATGGAAGGCATCGTGCAGTACAAGACCGACGACGTGACGCCGGTGTTCTGGTACCACTACACGCCCGATGCGCTGGTGGTGCCGGAGCAGAGCCCGATCAAGAGCTTTGCCGATTTCGTCAAGGCCGCCAAGGACAAGCCCGGCACGCTCAACCTCGGCGGCTCGGGCCAGAACTCGGCCAACCATGCGGCGCATCAGCGCATGAATGCGGTGTTCGGCATCAAGACCAACTACGTGCCGTACAAGGGCACCGGCGACATGACGATGGCCGTGCTGGGCGGCCACGTCGACGGCAGCATGACCTACACCGCGTTCGCGGTGAACAACAAGGGCAAGGTGCGCGCGCTCGCGGTGGCGATGGACAAGCGCCACCCGCTGATGCCCGACGTGCCGACCTTCAAGGAGCTCGGTGTCGACTGGGTCGACGGCGCGTTCCGCGGCATCGGCGTGCCGAAGTCGACACCGCCCGAGGTGAAGAAGCGCCTGTCGGACCTGTTCGCCGCGCTCAACGCCGACCCCGAGATGAAGGAGCTCGCCGCCAAGAGCGGCTTCGAGCTCGTCAACATCGGCGTCGAGCAGATGGATGCCTTCATGAAGGAGAAGGTGAAGGTCTACACCGAGGTCGGCAAGCAGATGGGGCTGGGCAAGTAGGCGGCGACGATGACGACGAACCCACAAGCGCTGCGCATCGTGCTCGCCTTCACACCGGACGATATGGCGTGGCTGCGCCGCTCGCAGATCGCCGTGCCGGCGTTCTGGGACGGCCACGCGGTGGCACCGCTGGTCGACGACCTGCTGCGATTCGGCGGACGGCAGTTCACCGTGAAAGGACGGCGCTGGGAGCACGACGACGGCGGGCCGCTGCTGCGGCTGTTCTTGAGCGGCGCGCAGGCGGAGAGCGATACGGTGTTCGGCTAGGGGAGGCCGGCTACTTCAGCTCGACCTTGATGCCGTCGGCCAGCACGGTGATCTGGCCGATCTCGTAGGTCTTGTTGCCGAAGCTCAGCTCTTCGGCCGTGAAGGTACGGAGAACCTGGCCCTGCAGCACTTCCTGCGCGACCCGGCCGCCGATCTGCCGCAGCAGATCGGCATCGCCGCCGCTGACACCCTGCAGCTCCAGGCGCTCGGCCCGGGGCTGCTCGAGGCGCAGCGCGCGCGCCGCGGCGTCATAGCGCAGCGCACTGCTGAGCGCGATCGTGCCCTCGACGCGACCCGCCCGCAGCAACGAGCTGACGATCGACACACGGGCGGTGATCGCCGCGCGGTTGGCCGCCGCGTTGAGGCCCAGTTGCGGGTCGCTGAGTGCGACCAGGGCGATCTCGGCGTAGCGCTGTGAAATCGGGAACTGCTTGGCGATCATGGCCTGCAGTTCGGAACGGGTGGCCGTGTATTCGCTCGCCCAGAAGTCGAATGCACCCCCAGCGCGCCACGGCAGTGCGGCGCCGAGCGCGGCCAGGCACAGGTGGCGACGAGAAAAGTGCGGCATGGGCAGACGGGAATCGGGCTGCTGCGATTGTGCGCGTCGCAGCCTGAGTGTCGACAATCCGGTGCATGAAGGGCTCTTCCACCTTCGGCCGCGCGGCCTGCGCGCACTGCCTGCGCCCGCAGTCGACCTGTCTGTGCGCGCTGGCGCAGCCGACCGCCCATCGCACCGAGGTGCTGGTGCTGCAGCACCCGCAGGAACAGCGCCAGGCGAAGAACAGCGTGGCACTGCTGCGCTTGTCTCTGGCGCGCTGCGCGGTGGTCGTCGGCGAGCGCTTTGCGCCGGGGGCGCTGGAGACACTGCTGCTGCCCCCCGGACGCGACACGCGGCTGCTCTACCCGGACGTGCCAGCCGCGCCCGCGCCATCGGCCCCGTGGACGACGGCGGGTGCGCCCTTGCTGCTGGTGGTCCTCGACGCGACGTGGCGCAAGAGCCTGAGGATGCTCCTCGAGCACCCGATGCTGGCCGCGCTGCCGCGGCTGAACCTGCAGGCGCCGGCGCCCACCCGCTACCGGGCGATCCGCGCGGCGCGCAGAGTCGACCAGCTCTCGACGCTGGAAGCCACCGTGCAGGCGCTGGCGATGCTGGAGGGTCCGTTCTTCGAAGGCGCCCCGCTGCTCGATGCCTTCGGCCGCTTCGTCGCCAGTGTGGCGGCGCGGCAGCCGCCTCGGGCGTCTGCGGGCCAAGCGCCACGCTGACGGCAGCTCATCGACCCGCCAGCCGAGAGTGTGGGTACGGAGCTGGGCGGCTTCGCCGTCTTCGACCCGGTGTTGAGTCTCAACGGAATGAACACACGGCGCGCCGAGCCGCGTAACACGCCCACAGTGGTCAATGCGGCGTTCAATCGCGACCGGTTCTGGAAAGGGCGGGCCGAGACCCTGTTCAATGGCGTCAATCCGCTCGGCGTGCGCGACCCCGGCGCGCCCTGGCGCGCGCCGATGTCGGCATCGCGATGGGCACCGGCACCGACGTGGCGATGAACAGTGCGCAGCTCACACTCGTCAAGGGCGACCTGCGCGGGATCGCCACGGCGCGCGCCCTGTCGGTGGCCACAGTGGCCAACATGAAGCAGAACCTGGGCTTTGCGTTCGTCTACAACGCGCTGGGTGTGCCGCTCGCCGCCGGCGTGCTGTTCCGTTCACGGGCTGGCTGCTGTCGCCGATGATTGCGGCGCTCGCGATGAGCCTGAGTTCAGCCTCGGTGATCACCAATGCGCTGCGCCTACGCAGCACCACGCTGCCGCAGGACTGAGCAGCGGGCTCGGCCATGGACCGTAGATCACGATCGACTCGCCCGGCTTGACGCCCGACACCTGTGTCCGTGGACCCCGTGGGCTCGAATAGACTCTTGATCACATTCGCTCCGGGGAGCCTCGATGGCCACGTCGATGGGGGACGATTCGCTTGGGCACTTCAGGCACGAAGCACAGACCATCCGCGATCGGGCCGAATGGCAGATCTTCGGCCTGCTGAGCGCGGCGTCTGTTTCGATCACCTTGCTGTTTGCGCTTGCCATTCTGGCGCGGACTCCGGGGTCCATCTTTCTGTGGCCGATCCTCGGCGGCCTGTTGCTGACTGTCGGCGCGGTCTGGTGGACGTGCCACACCAGGCGCATCGAGGCCGGCATCGCGCTGCTGTCGACGATGATGATCGCGGGGATTTCCGGCGTCATCATCGTCCAGCGCGGCAGCAACGCACCCGCGCTCGTCTACGGCCTTGCGACGATCGCGGTCCTGTCCATTGCGGGCCATGGCCGGATCGCTGGGCGACTGGCCCTCTGGCTGGCCGCATGGAGCGGCGCCGTCACCTGGGCATCCCACACGGGCAAGCTGTCAATCGATGCGGTCAATCCGTTCGGTCTGGACTATGCGCGCTTGCTGGCATTGGTCGTGGCGTTGATCCTGATCGCACTGGCGGCCAGGATCGTTCAGCGCCGTCGCTCGGGTATCGATGCGATGCTGGAGCAGGCGCTGCGCATGACGGAAGTCGAACGCGACGAGGCACGAAGCCTGGCGGAGCGTCGTGCGCGCACCGTGGCCGAGATCGGCCACGAGATCCGGACTCCGATGACCGGCATCGTCGGTACCGTTCAGCTGCTGTCACAGAAGGCTCTCTCGCCGTCGCAGAGGCAACTGCTGTCCATCCATCGACAAAGCGCCGAGCGACTGCTCCAGCTGGTCAACGCCGTGCTCGCCCAAGCGAAGCTCGAATCCGCTCCGGAGGCGATCGTCGACGCGCCCTATTCGCCGAGGGCACTCGCGGCCGAGGTGACCGAACTGTTCGCGCCGCAGGCGCATCGCAAGGGTGTCGAGATCATCTGGCTCGCGGAATCGGCCGTTCCGCAGCAGCTGAACGGTGACGCGATGCGGGTGCGTCAGATCCTGTCGAACCTGGTTTCCAATGCAGTGAAGTTCACCGATACGGGCTCGGTCGAAGTGCATCTGCGTCGCCCGTCGCCGACGAGCCTGCGGTTCGAGGTCCGCGACACGGGGCGCGGAGTTCTTGCCGACAAACTCGATGCGATCTTCGAACGGTTCGTCAGCGATGCGACGGGAGACGAGGCGACCTGGAGCACCGGCCTCGGCTTGCCCATCAGCCGCGACCTTGCCCGCCGGATGGGCGGCGACATCTCGGTGAGCAGCGCACAGGGGACGGGCAGTTGCTTCTCGCTCAGCCTTGCATGCACCGCCGTGCAGCCGGGTGCCGCTGTTCAAGGCGGCGAAGGGGCACCGATGTCAGGCCATCTCTGGGTAGTCGGTGCAAGCGCTCCGCTCGAGCGGCAACTCAGCCAGTTGCTGACCGAAATGGGCCTCAGCGTGCGGTTTCTGGACCGAATGCCAAGCGAAGAGGAAAGGGCCGGTCGAGGGACGATTGCGCAGGCCATTCTGGTGGACGCCTGGGTCGGCCATGGCCGCTGCCTCGACCTTCTGCCCGACATTCTGGCCGACACCCGGGTAAAGCGCCGGCGCCTCATCGTCGCCAACAGCGTCGCGCAGGACGCCGCATTCGGCTCGATCGACGACATCTGGCAGCTCTTCAGGCCCCTGAGTCGGCGCTCGTTGGGCGAGGCGCTGGAATGGGCATTCGAGTCCTCGGCGCCGGCGACCGTGGCTCCCGCAGGGGAAGCGAGCGCCATGCGGCCCCGGATACTGCTTGTCGACGACAACGCGGTCAACCAGATCATCGGCAAGGCCATGCTCGAACAGCTCGGTGCGAGCGTCACCGTCGCTCACGGTGGGCGATCCGCATTGGAGGAACACCTCCGTCAGCCTTTCGAGATGATCCTCATGGACCTGCAGATGCCCGAGATGGACGGGTTGGCGGCTACGCGACGGCTGCGCATGATCGAGCAGGATAGCGGACTGCGCCGAACGCCCGTGGTCGCCATCACCGGCCAGGCGGCCGTTGACATCGAAACCGCCTGCGCCGAGAGTGGCTTCGATGCCGTGATGTACAAGCCCTATACGATCGAGCAATTGCGTTCCGTTGTCGAACGGCACGTCGAGCCACGCCTGAATGTCGCGCCGGTCTCGTGATCCGCGCTGCGCCATCCTCGTTCGATGCTACTCAGGAGATGAGTAGTGCACGTACGACTCGCGCACCATGCCGTCCTTGTCGAAGAACAGCACCTCGACGACGTGCGTGCCGGTGATGCCCTTGTAGTGGATCGCGATGCTGTCGACGCCGCGCAGCACGTCGAGCACGGTGAACTTGATGTGGTCGAACACCTCGAAGCCCCTCTTCACGTAGGCGCGCAGCGCCGCCTTGCCTTGCACGGCGCCGCTGGGGTCGTGGCTCAGCCGCGCGATCAGCGGGGAGTGAAAGATCACGTCGTCGGTGTAGAAGGCCAGCACGCGGTCGAGGTCCTTCGACTCGAACGCGGCGACCCAGCGCTTCACGTAGTCGGCCGTCTTCTCCATTGTCAGCATCGGCGTCTCCTCTGGGGGCGAGTTAAGGGGGCCCGATCTGGGCCGAGCGTCGATCCAGTGTGCCACGCACCCGCCACCGACAAGAAGCCCTCGACAGTCCGAGCGGCCCGCCGGGTCAGAATCCCGGCATGAAGACCATCCGCGATCTCCTCAAGCCCCCACACATCTCGGGCCGGGTCGAAGCCATCGTGGTACGCGGCGACTCACGCCAGGCGGCGCGCTGCATCGACGCCACGCAGGCATTGGCCGGCATCGGCCTGGCCGACGACCGGCTCGGTACACGTGGCGAGTCAGAGCTTTCCACCCGCCAAGTCACCCTGATCCAGCATGAGCACTTGCCGGTGATCGCTGCGTTGGCTGGCGTCGCGGCAATGGACGTTGCGGCACTGCGGCGCAACCTGGTGATCTCGGGCATCAATCTGCTCGCGTTGAAGAACGCGCGTGTGCGCGTCGGCAGCGCCCTGCTGGAGATCGTCGGTCCGTGCCAGCCTTGCTCACGCATGGAAGAGGCCGTAGGCATCGGCGGCTACGCGGCGATGCGTGGGCACGGAGGCATGACGGCCCGCGTGCTCGAGGAGGGGGCCATCCACGTAGGCGACGTGGTGCGAGCCGAACCGGGCTAGGACCCGTCTACGCTTCGATGCACACCACCAGGGTTTCGGGCAGCACGCCGTCATGAGCCATCGCATCGGCCGCGCCCTGGGTCTGCATCGCGGCGGCGAACCTGTCCATGTCGGGAACGTCCATCATCAATGCCACGGCGGTCGGATCCGTTGGGTTGATGAAGGTGCGGATGTTCGTGACGCCGAGGGGTGCGAAGAAGTCCCTGCGCTTGCTGGAGGCAAGCCAGTGTTTCTGATCCTTGACCTTGTGGTGCGCGACGATAGTGGGCATCGAGTCTGCCAATCGCGCCTACGCGCAGGCCGGCATTGGCCTGTTCGACGAGGCCGAGGCTGGTTACCACGAGAGCGCGGCCCGCGCCGCCGAACAAGGCCTGGACGTGCTGCACTACAACGTGCGCATGCTGCACGTGGAGCTCGAACTGCTGCGTCGGCGCCCCGAGGCCGCGCGGCGTGTGTTCGAGAAGGCGGTAGCCGAACGCGCAGGGCCGCCGCCCGAGGGCAGCGCAGCCGAATTCGCGCACCAGCTGGCCGAAGCGCAGCTCGCGCTGGCCGAGGGTCGCAGCGAACTGGCGTTGAGGGTCTTCGGGCTGGCGCTGGAAGACCGGCAGCCTGCCGCGGGCACGATCAACGCGCTGCTCGGCCGCAGCCGGGCCCACTGTGTCGCCGGTGCGCCGGATGCGGGGCAGACGGATGCACGGGACGCCCTGGCTTTTGCGCGGCAGCTGCAAGGCCAGCGTCCATCGTCGTTTCGCACCGGCCTGGCCTGGTTGGCGTTGGCGCAGGCGCAGGCCCAGCTGGGCGCGGTCGTCCAAGCGCGGGCCTCCGCACATGACGCGGTCGCCGCGTTGGTGGCGCAGATGGACAGCCGCCATCCGGCACTGGCCGACGCGCGCGCGCTGGCGTCGGGCGAAGCCGCGCGTGAGTCGATGCATGCGCCTGGCGTAACCCGGCGCAGGGCGCACTGACCAACAGTTCGCCACGCGTGGCCGGTTTGCGGCACGTCTTCCGTACTTGTCAGCAGGGCCGCATATGCCATGCGGCCCGGGCAACCGGGAGATTCGCCGATGAACTCGAATGCACTGCGCAGAGCCATGGCCGGCACCTTGGCGGTCGTGCTGTCGTGGCCGAACGTGCCGATGAAGGCACAGACCCATACGCTGAGGGAGGGTACCTGCGCCGGCGCGCAGGAGCGGTTCCCCGACAACAACCCCGGGCCGGGATCGCTCAAATCGCTTCGGCCGCTCGAGATCCCCGACCTGGACCGCTACGTCAGGGACCGCGACGCCGCGATCGTGCTCGGCAAGGCGCTATTCTGGGACATGCAGGTGGGCAGCGACGGCGTCCAGGCCTGCGCGTCGTGCCACTTCCGCGCCGGCGCCGACCCGCGATCGATCAACCAGGCCAACCCGGGCGGCCAGCACAACCCCGACCCGACCCTTCATCTGGGGCCCAACCGGCAGCTGAGCGTCGCGGACTTCCCGCTGCGCAAGCTCGCCGATCCGACGTCTCGCACGTCGCGGGTGCTGAGGGACAACGACGATGTCATCTCGTCGCAGGGCATCAAGCTGGCGCGGATCGAGGGTGTCACGCCCGGCGCCGTCAGCGACACCGGCTTCGCCGTCTTCGACCCGGTGTTCAGTCTCAACGGAATGAACACCCGGCGCGCCGAGCCGCGCAACACGCCCACGGTGATCAATGCGGCGTTCAACCGCGACCAGTTCTGGGAAGGGCGGGCCGAGACCCTGTTCAACGGCGTCAACCCGCTCGGCGTGCGCGACCCCGGCGCGCGCGTGCTGCGCGCCCATGGGCTCGATCGGCTCGAACTGGTCAAGGTTCGCATCGACAACGCCGCGCTGGCATCGCAGGCGGTCGGGCCGCCGCTGAGCGACCGCGAGATGGGGTTCATCGGCCGCACGTTCTACGACGTCGGCAAGCGGCTGGTCTGGGCCAAGCCGCTGGTCCAGCAGAAGGTCCACGCGCAGGACAGCGTGCTCGGCCCCTGGACCGACCGCGCCCATGCCGACAGCCGCGGACTCGTCGGCATCTACCGCGACTTGATCGAGGCCGCGTTCCAACCCCAATGGTGGCGGTCCAACCTGGTCGTGGTCCGCCAGGCCGACGGCGACGCGACGTTCATGGCGCACCCCGGTCGCGCGCTGCACGCCAACGAGTACACGATGCACGAGTACAACTTCTCGTTGTTCTTCGGCCTCGCCGTCCAGCTCTACGAGATGACCCTCATCGCGGACGATTCCCCCGTCGACCGCCACTTCGAAGGCGTGCGTGGCGCGCTGTCGGCGCAGCAACTGCGCGGACTGGCGCTGTTCACCGGCGAAGCCGCCTGTTCGGCCTGCCACGCCGGCGCCGAGACCACCAACAACTCGCACCGCATCCTCAAGGGTGCCGTGGTCGACGGCGTGAAGCAGCCGAGCGAGTTCGTCGAGCGCATGTTCAACGGCAACTGCGAGGTCGTGGCCTACGACCAGAGCTACTACAACATCGGCGTGCGGCCGGTGGCCGAAGACCTGGGCATCGGCGACCGCGACCCGTTCGGCAACCCGCTCGCGTGGATCGACATCGTGACCGCTCCCCCGGGCCAGGTGCCCAGTGCCGAGCTGCGCCGGCAGCCGGTGTCGAGCATCGCCAACCCACCCATCGCGATCGGCGAGCGGACCTCGACCCAGGGGTCATTCAAGGTGCCCAGCCTGCGCAACATCGAACTGACGGCGCCGTACTTCCACAACGGCGGGCAGGCGACCTTGCGGCAGGTGGTGGAGTTCTACAACCGCGGCGGCGATTTCCGCGAGCAGAACGCCGCGTTCGTCGATTTCGAGATCGGCAAACTCGGCATGAACAGCCAGCAGATCGACGACCTGGTGGCGTTCCTGCGTGCGCTGACCGACAAGCGGGTGCTGCGCGCCAGCGCGCCGTTCGACCATCCGCAGCTGTTCGTGCCGAACGGGCACCGCACGGCCAGGGGCCATCCGGTGCCGGCGGCAGACGGTCAAGGTGTCGCCGACATCCTGCTGGAGGTGCCCGCGGTCGGGCGGCTGGGCAGCAAGCCGCTCGCGTCCTTCCTCGACCTCGACTAGGCGCGCTGCCGGAACGGCCGTCGCCGTTCGTGCAATGCGGTGACAGCCACTGACAAGAAGCCCTCGACGTTCAGCGGGCGCGCATGCCCGGCGCGTTGGCCGCCTGGCGGATCGCCGTCGCGAGCGACCTGACGACGGGGTGCTGCGCCATGTGTTTGGAGACGAAGAAGCTCACGGGCGGCAGGTTCCAGCTCAGCTTGTGCGGCAGGGCGGCGCATTCGCCGCGCTGGACCAGGTCGGCCACGATGTCCTTGGCCAGGATGGTCACGCCGTTGGGCACGTTGCGCAGCACGGTCTCGATCGTGCGCAGCGACATCGTCTCGACGATGGGCGATGGCGGCTGCACGCCCGCGCTCAGGAAGATCGCGCTGAAGGTCCGGCGCATCGGCGTGTTCGGCGGCGGGAAGATCCAGTCCAGCTGGGCCAGCCGGGCCCAGTTGAGCGGCCCGCGCGCCAGCCGGGCGCGGCTGCGGGCCGGCACCAGCAGGCAGGGCTCCTGCTCGTAGATCGGTTCCTGGTCGATGTCTTCGCCCACGCTGTGGTCGAAGGAGCGGCCGATGGCGCAGTCGATCTCCCGCGCCGACAACGCCGCCACCAGCTCGTCGGTAGTGCCCTCCTTCGACAGCACCGACACGCGGGGCGACTGCCCCAGCAGGTGCGCCAGCGCCGCGTGCAGCAGGCCCTCGGGCACCTGCGGCGTGATGCCCAGGCGCACGCGGTCCATGAGCCCGGTGTCGATGGCGGTGAGCACGTGGGTCGTCGACTCCACGTCGGCCAGGGTCACCTGCGCAAAGCGCAGCGCGGCACGGCCCGCCGCGGTGGCCACCAGGCCGCGGCTGGTGCGCTCGAACAGCTGGGCCATGAAGATGTCCTCGATCTCGCGCAGGGCCTTGGTGATGGCCGGCTGGCTGAGGCTCATCTCCGCGGCCACGCGGCTCAGCGTGCGGTGACGCTCCAGGCTCTGCAGCAACGACAGGTGGCGCAGCTTCAGGCGCGAGCCCACGCTGTGGCGCAGGCGAGCCGAACGTTCCGGGGCCGTCATAACCCCAGCGTTATACCCGTATCAGAAGATCGCGCGATACGGTAATTTGCCGTCCCTAGACTCCACGCCATGTTCACCGCGCGCACCGACCCCGCAGTCGCCGATTCGATGCTGAGCGTGGGGCTGTGCGCGAACCTGCTCGATGCGACGGCCGAGGCGGCCAGCGCCGAGGCGGCGCTCAGGCAGATCGACGCCTACCGCCGGCTGCTGGCCGGCCCGGGCATCTTCAGCATCCAGCTCAACGTGACCACACGCGACGACCCGCGCCACGAGATCCACCTGCAGCGCCTGTATTCGTCGCATGGCAGCGAGTTTCCGGTGCAGGGCCGCAAGCGCAAGACGCTGACGCCGTGGACCGAGACGCTGTTCGTCAGGGGCGAGGTGTTCGTCGCCGAGGGCTGCGCGGCGCTGGAGCAGACCTTCGACGACTATGAGCAGATGCGCCCGCTCGGCCTGAACGCGGTGGTGAACGTGCCGCTGCTGAAGGACCGCTTGTGCTACGCCACCTTCAACGTCTTCGGCACACGCGGCGGCTGGCAGCCCTCGGAGGTGCTGGCGCTGCGGCTGCTGGCCATGGCCGCCGCGCGCTGGGTGTCGCCTGCGCCGGACCTGTCTTACTCGCTGCAACCTACATGACCACGACATCACATCAAGGAGAGAGCATGCTGCGCACTCAAACGCATTCGATCGCTGCCGTGGCGCTGCTGCTGGCCGCCGGCCTGGCCCACGCCGACCTGGGCGACGACTGGCTCGCCGGCAAGGTCACCACCGGCAACCCGGCCATCAGCTACGCCGGCCCGGCGATCGAGTTCAAGTACGGCCATCCGTCGCCGCCGGCTTCGATCCTGGTGCCGCCGACGCAGGCCAACATCAAGCGCATCGCCGCGGCCAGCAACGGCAAGCTGGTCATCAAGGAGTACGGCTCGGGCAGCCTGTTCGGCGCCAAGGACGGCTTCAAGGGCGTGCGCACCGGCGTGGGCGAGTGGGGCGTGTGCTACCCCACCTACGAGGGCCGCGGCATGCCGCTGTCGCGCGTCTGGGAGCAGCCCTTCGTGACGCCGTCGAACCCGATGGTCGCCACCCGCATCGCGCAGGAGCTGGCGTCGAAGTACTTCGTGCCGGAGTTCAAGAAGCAGGGCGTGGGCTGGGGCAACCACGTGGCCTTCCAGCCCGCCGACATCCTGAGCAAGAAGCCGATCCGCAAGCTCGAGGATCTGCAGGGCCTGAAGATCGGCGCCCAGGGCATGTCGCCCGAGGTGGCCAAGGCGCTGGGCGTCGCGCTGGTCAATCTGCCGTACCCCGAGCTCTACACCGCGCTGCAGCAGGGCATCATCGACGCCGTGTTCTGGGTCGATGCGGGCTTCATTCCGTTCAAGCTGCACGAGGTGGCCAAGTACCACACGGCGCTGGGCCTGACCGGCGGTGGTGCCTGGACCTGCTACAACGTGGACGCAGTGGCCAAGCTGCCGTCGGACCTGCGGCAACTCTTCCTGCGCGGGCTGGAGCCCTCGGCGATGCAGAACACCAAGATCTCGGGCGTGGAGTTCTCGGTCAAGGCGCAGGAGGCCTACAAGGCCGCGGGCGTCGAGATGATCACCCTCGCGCCTGCCGAGCTGAAGCGCGTGAAGGACAAGCTGCAGCCCGTGGTCGATGCCTGGGCCGACGAGCTCGAGAAGGACAAGCTGCCGGCGAAGGCGCTGCTCAAGGACATCCAGGCGCTGACCGACAAGTACCAGGCCCTGTCGCCCGCCGAGCTGATGAAGCTGTCGATCGAGAGCCCGGTGGTGGTGCAGCAATGAGCCGCGTGAAGGCCGCGCCGTGACCGACCCGGTGCTGCAATCGCAGGAGGCGCGCGAGCAGGGCTTGGCGCCGCTGGCGCTGGAGCCCGGTGCGCTCGGCGGCCGCTGGCTCAACATGCGGCTGCCGCAACTGCTGCGCGACATCGCGGCCTTCGTCTTCCTGCCGCTGATCGTGGTGGTGATCGCGATCGACGTCGTCGGTCGCTATTTCTTCAGCCACCCCTACCAGTGGTCGCAGGAGGTCGCCACGCTGGCGCTGCTGCTGCTGTTCGTGGCGGCGATCCCGTTCACCACGGCCTCCGACGGGCATGTGCGTACCGAGACGCTCTACGAGAAGTACTCGCCGCGCCTGCGCGCCGTCACCGATGCGGCCGCCGCGCTGTGCGGCGCGGTCTTCATGGGCGTCATCGCATACTGGCAGTTCCACGAGCTGCCCGGCCTGCGGGCACGCGGCGAGGGCGCCGAGTTCATCGACATCCCCTATTGGCCGATCAGCCTGTTCGTGGCGCTGTGCATGCTGTTCGGCGCGGTGCAGCTGGTGCTGCGCATGGTGCAGCGTGCGCGCGACGCACTCTCGACCCCGGACCCGCAGTGAGCCTGATCACCGTCGGCTACATCGCCATCGTCGCGATGCTGGCGCTCATCCTGCTCGGCATGCCCATCGCCTGGGCGATGGCCATCGTCGGGGTGCTGGGCGAGTTGTACGTCACGGGCTTTTCCGCCGCCGCCTCCAAGCTGAGCCTCACGCTGTGGGAGAACGGCACGCTGTTCGTCTTCATCGCGCTGCCGCTCTTCCTGCTGATGGGGCAGCTCGCCTACCGCACGGGCATCACCGACGACCTGTACGACTGCATCAGCAAGTGGTTCGGTCACATGCCCGGCGGCATCGCCGTCTCGGCCGTCCTGTCGAACGCCGCCTATGGGGCCGTCACCGGCAGCAGCATCGCTTCGGTGGCCACGCTCGGGCCGATGGTCATGCCCGAGTTCCGCAGGTACCGCTACAACCTGAGCCTGGCCACCGGCACGCTGGCCTCGGCCGGCACGCTGGCGGTGCTGGTGCCGCCGAGCACGCTGCTGGTGATCTACGGCGTCTGGACGGAGACCTCCATCGCCGATCTGTTCATGGCCGGCATCGTGCCCTGCCTGCTGCTCACGGTGGTGTATTGCGCGCTGTTGACGCTGTGGTGTGCGCTCAGGCCCGAGATGGGCCCGCGTGGCCGCAGCTATTCGTGGCCCGAGCGGCTGACCTCGCTGAAGAAGCTGCTGCCCGCGCTGGTGCTGATCGGCGTGGTGCTCGGCGGCATCTACGGCGGCATCATGACGCCATCGGAATCGGCCGCGGTCGGCGTGATCGGGGTGCTGGCCATCGCGCTGGCGATGCGGCGCTTTCGCTGGGCGGCGCTGGCCGAATCGCTGCGGCAGACGATCGCCACCTCGGGCATGGTGTTCGTGATCGTCGTCACCGGCATCATGTTCACGCGCTTCATGGTGCACACCAGCGTCACCGCCGATTTCGTGGCGACGATCGCGAGCTGGAATCTCGGCACCACCGGCCTGCTGCTGGCGATGCTGGTGCTGTATTTCATCCTCGGCACCGCGCTGGATGGCCTGGGCATGCTGATCCTGAGCCTGCCCTTCGTGATGCCGCTGATGGCCACGGCCGGCGTCGACAAGGTGTGGTTCGGCATCTTCCTGTGCGTGATGATGGAGCTGGCCGCGGTGAGCCCGCCCGTGGGCATCACCGTGGCGGTGATGCGCAGCGTGGCGCCCGACGTGCCCACCAACGTGATCTTCCGCGGCTGCTACCCGTTCCTGGGGCTGACGATCCTGCTGACGTTTGCGTTGATCGCTTGGCCCGGGTTGGCACTGTGGCTGCCCGCTGCCATGCGCTAGGGTCGGCGGCGAACCCAAGGAGAGCGATGCCATGCCTGTGACTGCGCTGCACCACTTCACGATCCGCTGCACGCCCGACGAGCTGCCGCCGCTGATGGACTTCTACACGCGCGTGATACGGCTGACCGTCGGCGCGCGGCCGGAGATCCCCGCGCCGGGCGCCTGGCTGTATGCGGACGGGCAGCCGATCGTGCACCTCTACGCCCACCTCGCGACGCCCGACGCGCCGGTGCAGCCCGCCACCGGGCCGCTCGATCACATTTCGTTCCGCTCGCACGGCCTCGACGAGATGCGCCAGCATCTGCGGACGCTGGGTGTGCCCTTCGCCGAGGCGCCGATCCCCGGCTGGTCGATCCACCAGCTGTTCCTGCACGATCCGCGCGGCCTGAAGATCGAGCTGACCTTCTGGATCGACCCGGCCTAGAGGACGGCGGCATGACGACCTTCGTGCAGGCCGGCGAGGTGCGCATCGCCTTCGATCGCGAAGGCGACGGTCCGCCGCTGCTGCTGATGCACGGCGCAGAAGCGTCGCGGCAGATGTTCGCGGCGCTGGTGCCGCAGCTGTCGCGGCACTTCAGCGTCATCGCCTACGACCAGCGCGATTGCGGTGAGACCGAAGCGCCGGAGCGTGCAGCGACGCTCGCTGACCTGGGCGACGATGCGCAGCGGCTGATCGAGACCCTCGGGCTCGGACGCGTGCATGTGTTCGGCTCGTCGTTCGGCGGCCGCGTGGCGCAGGCGCTGGCGCTGCGGCATCCTCGCTCGGTGGACCGTCTCGTGCTGGCCAGTACCTGGCCACTGCCCAGACGCTACGAGGCGGTGTGTCCCGAGGCGCAGCGCCTGGCTGATCTGCGGCGCGGGCTGCCCGACACCGCCGAAGAGCTGGCGTCGTGGTTCTTCCCCGAGGCCTTCCTGGCGCAGCGGCCGGAGCTGAGGCGGATCTTCGCCAATGCCAGGCCGGACACGCCGCGGTCCGCACGGCGCGCCGCGACCGTGCAGACCACGCTCGACGACGATGCCGCGAACATCGTCGCATCCACGCTGGTGGTGGCCGGCGAGCTCGACCGGGTGGTGCCCGCCAGCGTGACGCTCGCGATGGCCCGGCAGATCGCCGGCGCCGAGGCCGTGCGGCTGCCCGCGGTGGGCCACGCCACCGCACTGCAAGCGCCCGAACTGCTGGCGCACCACATCTCTCGTTTTCTTCTGCTGCCGAGCCCGGGAGTCGCCCGATGAACGTCCTTATCTCCGGAGCCAGCATGGCCGGCCTTTCGGCCGCGCACTGGTTTGCCCGCCTGGGCCACCGTGTCACCGTGGTCGAGCGGGCCGACGGCCTGCGCCCCGGCGGGGCGCCCATCGACGTGCGCGGACGTGCGCTCGGCACGGCGCAGCGCATGGGCATCCTGGCGAAGATCGCCAGCGAGAAGGTCGTCATCGGCGAGCCGGCGCCGGTGCTCGATGGCAGCGGACGACAGGTCGCGACGCTCGACTTGCGCTGGTTTGCGAACGAGACCGACGAGGACATCGAGATCTCGCGCGACCGACTGAACCGGATCTTGCAGGATGCCGTGCCCGACGAGGTGGAGTTTCGCTTCAAGACCTCCATCGCGTCGATCGCCGACAGCGCGGCGGGCGTGGACGTCGGCCTTGCCGACGGCAGTCGCGGGCACTACCACCTGGTGGTCGGCGCCGACGGCCTGTACTCCAACGTGCGCCGGCTCGCCTTCGGGCCGGAGAAGAACTACGTGCGCCACTTCGGCTACTACGTGGCGCTGGTCGATCTGCCGAACGATCGCGACTGGGAGCGGGCGATGCTCAACATCCCCGGCCTGACGATCGTGGTGCGCGATGCGGGCGACGGACCGCAGGCGATGATGCTCGCCGCCAGCGCCGAGCTGGACTACGACTACCGCGACCTCGGCGTCCAACGCCGGATGATCGACGGCTTTCTGGCTCGCGTGGATGCCTGGCAGGTGAGCGCGCTGCGCGCGGCGTTCACCGCATCCGACGCCAAGGGCTTCTACTTCGACTCGGTGAGCCAGACCCACATGCCGAGCTGGATCCAGGGCAACGTGGCGGTCATCGGCGATGCGGGCCACTGCGCGGCGCTGTTATCGGGCATGGGCACCACACTGGCCATGGTGGCCGCAGAAACACTGGCCACTACCTGGACCGAGTGCGACGGCAACATGCAGGCTGCATCGCCGACCTATCACGAGCGCCTGCGTCCCTACGTGGACCAATGTCAGGCATTCGCTCATGAAGGCGCGCCGATCATGGTGCCGGCGACGCAGCAAGCGCTCGACGAGCGCAATGCGATGTTCCGGGAGTACGCGGCCAGGTTCGCGTGAGAGTCTGACGCCAGCAAACTTGCTCGAGATCGGTGGGCGGTCACTGCTGCCCGGCCTTACATCGCAGACCCCACTTTGGCCATCTGCCTTCGCGCCAAGACTTCGATACTGAACGGCGTCGGGTCGTCAGTCGACCCTTTGCCGGACCGTGCTCGCCCGGAAATCCTCGGTCAGGTGCAACACGAGTGTGGGCACCATTTCCTCGCGAGGATTGGCGCTTCGCAGGCCACCGCTGACGCCCTGATCGACTGACACGTTCAACTGCCCCACCGGGCGCCGTGCCCATGCCGAACTGCTCCACACGCTGGCGCCGCTGCGGGTCTCGACCAGCTTGCTGTCGATGTCGCCGCGGACTTCGGCGCGCACGCTGCCTTCGAGCTTTCTGATGTCGGCCAAGCTGACGTCGGCCCTCTTGGGCTCGGAGTACGTGAGACTGCCCACGAAGATGGCATCGATGCCGTACTTTTCGCCGATGCGGCGCAGCGCCTGCTGGTCGAACTGACGCGCGCCCACCGATGCCAGCAAGTCGCCACGGCTGCCCAGATCCACGATCCGCGTGCCGGGCTGGGCAGCATGAACGCTGGACTCGAACTCGCGCGTGACCCGTGCACTGATGGCCGGATTGCCGTTGGAGTCGAAGGCCACCAAGCCCAACGTGCCGTACTCCTGCAGTTGCACGCGCGGCGGCACGGAAACCAGCACGGTCTTGGGCGATGAACAGCCGCCAAGCGCGACCAGCGCCGACAGCAGCACGATTCCAGAGAACTTGCGCATCGACGATCTCCCTCGCGCCGCATCGCTGAGACACACGATCTTGCGCGGCCAGGCATGGATTCTTGTCCGCTGGCCCTCGCAGCGCCTGCGCGGCCTGCGCCAGGGCCACGGCCTTTCGTGAAATCCGCCTGCTCGTTGGGAAGACGACCTGCGGCAGATCGCGGGCGGCGGAGGTGCGAACGGCATGACGCTGCGCTGGGTGCGGCGCCAAGCAGTTCAGCGGCCTGCGACGAGGACGACAGGATAGCAATCGAACGGGCAGACATACGACAACAGCAGCAGTCGCTGCCCTCCGGTCGCAAGGGGGTAGGTGAGCCCCACGCCCGAATACGGAAAGTCAAACAGGTTGACACCGGTGCGCGAGGGCGTCAGGACCCCGGCGGGCGCGTTGCTGTCCGACCGCGTGACGACGCCTTTGCCGTCGATGTGCAGCGTGGCCTCGACGTTGCCCCCGCTGCCGGGTTCGGCCTCGATGCGCCATTGGCCCGCGACCTCGTCGAGGCTGGCCGGTCGATTGAACACGTAGCCCGTTGCGGCACCTGGCAAGGAGGCCCCGCTGAGCGGATAGCTGGCGTTGGGTGTGCGCAGCGAACCCGATACCGATGTGGAGAGCGAGTCCACCGTCGTGCGCAAATACACCTGCGAGGCGCTCGAATACCCGTCGTCGATGCCGTAGTCCCATCCGTTGAATGTGGCTCCTGCGCTGTCCCAGCATGAGTCGCCGGCATCAATGAGGCTGCGCACGACCGACGAGGCTGCCAGGTCCGGTCCGTAGACCATGATCCGTCTGTACTGGCCGCCGTACGGAGACGGCACGGTCAGCAGGATGAACGATGGATCGATTCGACCGACGATCGTGCCTCCCACGGCAAATGGAGCGGTCGTTGCGGCCTGCGGTCCCTCCGGGGGTGCGCAGGCGGGCGCCGGTGGAGGAGGCGGCTGAAATGAAGGTGGCGGCGCATTTCCTTGCGGCTGCCGGTCGTTGCCGCTCCCACCCCCGCATCCGGCGAGCCCCGCACCAGCAACCGTGACCGCGGCGGCACCGCATAGCATCCACGCAAGTTTTCGCGAGAACACTCGCCACTCGTTTGTGCCTATGTAAGGGCTGGACATCCGCGTCTCCTAGTGCGAGGCCACGCAGCGTCGCGAGGTCTCCCACCAAAGACGCGTTTCGTGCGCGCGGTCGGACATCGGTGTCAGAAACGGTCGTGTCGGTCGAGGGGCACGACGAGTCCCAAGGCTTGGGACTACGCGCTCCTCGCTCGATCGCGGGTCAGCGCTGCCACATTGCCCAAAGCGGCGCTCGACCAGCTGGCGGCAGGCGCCTCACTCGCAGCTGCGGGTACTGTCGCTCAGGCTGCCGCGCCTTCGCGCCAGCGCCCCATCTCATGTAGCAGTAGTGGGCGTCGCGCAGGTAGGTTGTGGCGATCTTTTCGAAGCCCTGAGTGGCGTAGAAATGAGCCGATCGCTGTTCAATAGTGAACAGCACACCACACTCACCTTTCTGCTTTCCGCCTAACGCGTGACGATCGCAAACGTCCCCGGTGCCTTGTCGATCAGCGTGAAGAAGCGCACCAGGTCGATCTTGCTGCCGGTGACCTTGAGGTCGTCGCTCAGCAGCGTGTCCTTCGCGCCTGCGGTGCCGGCCATCATCTTCACGAAGATCGGGCGCGTCAGCGTCAGCGTGGCGTTGGCGTCGGCCGCCGGCTCGGCGCGCCGGTGGTGCAGCACCGCGTTCTCGATCCACAGCACGAAGGATTCCTTCGTATCGGTGAACACCAGGTTGATCTTCAGGTTTTTGCCATCGGCGGCCGGGCCGTCCAGGCCGGCGGCCATGGCCTCGAGGAAACGTTCGATCGGCGTCTGCTGCAGCATGTCGATCACAAACGAGCGGTCGATGCCCTTCTTGGGCGGGCCGTTGCGCAGTTCGGCAGCCGCCGTCAGGTAGCTGTTGCGCCAGGTGGCGGCCTCGGCCTGCCAGGCCAGCTGCTCGTAGGTGCGCGCCAGCAGCGCCTTGGCGCCGGCGTGGCTGCTTTGCGCGAACACCGCCTGGTTCAGCAGCTCGGCGGCCCAGCGGAACTCGCCCTGGTCGAACGCCGCCTGCGCGGCCGCCACCGCCTTGTCGACGCCGCCGATCAGCTCGACCCAGCGCTTGGCCGACTCCTGCGGCGGCAGCGGGTTCAGATGGGCCGGGTTGCCGTCGTAGGCGCCGAGGTAGAGCTGGTACACCGCCTTCACGTTGTGGCGCAGGTCGCCGTAGTAGCCACGTGCGCCCAGCTGCGCCTGCAGCGACGGCGGCAGCTTCACCGTGTCGGCGATCTCGCGTGGCGTGAGGCCGGCGTTGATCAGGCGCACGGTCTGGTCGTGGGTGTACTTGTAGACGTCGCGGTGCGTGGTGATGAACTGCACGATGCGCTCGCGGCCCCAGATCGGCCAGTTGTGCTGGCCGAAGTAGACCTCGGCATCGCCCAGCTGGTCGAGCGCCTGCTGCATGTACTGGGCCCAGCGCAGCGCGTCGCGCACCTTGGCGCCGCGCACCGGCAGCAGGTTGTGCATGGTCTGCGCCAGGTTCTCGGCGCCTCCGTAGGCCTTGCGCTCGGGGATCGAGAAAGTCAGCTCCGCCGGCGCCTCGGCGCCCGGCACGTTGTGGAAGACGAAGCGCACGCCGTCGAGCGTGAGCTCCTCGGTCGGCTGGGTGATCAGCTGCGTCGGCTGCAGGATGCCCACGCCGCCGTAGGCCACGTTCTTGCCGAGCCCGGTGTCGACCAGGCCCTTGGCCGAGCGCTCGAGGTCCTTGCCGAACTGGTAGATCGAGCGCCGCGCCATCGCGGTGCCGACCATCACGTTCTCGCTGGTCGACTCCTCCAGGAAGCCTTCGGAGGCGATCACCGGGATCTTGCGCTCGGCCACCTCCTGCGCCGTGGCGACGCCCAGTGCGCCGCCAAAGTGGTCGGCATGGCTGTGCGTGAAGACGATGGCCGTCACCGGCTTGTAGCCGAGGTGCTCGCGCGCGAAGGCCAGCGCGGCGGCGGCGCTCTCGCGGCAGGTGAGGGTGTCGATGACGATCCAGCCGGTCTTGCCCTCCACCAGCGTCATGTTGGCGATGTCGAAGCCGCGCAGTTGGTACACGCCGTCGGTCACCTTGAAGAGACCCGTCTGCGCGTTCAGCACCGCGTGCCGCCACAGGCTCGGGTTCACCGTCGGTGGCGCCGGGCCGTCGACGAAATTGAAGGCGTCGAAGTCGACCAGCACCGTGCCGTCGGCGGCAGTGATGCGGCCGCTCGGGCGGGCGATGAAGCCGCGCTTGGCGTCGTCGAAGTCCTGCGTGTCACCGAGCTTCAGCTGCTGCGCCATCGCCGCATTGGCGGCCACGGTGGCCGCAGTCGCGTCGCCGGCCGGCGTTGGCGCCGGGCCTTTGCTGCAGGCACTGGCGAGCGCCAGCAGCGCGAGCGCGGCGGCGCCCCGCGTGAAACGCGATGTCATGGTTGTCTCCTCGGGCGCGCGACCTTGGCGGTGCCGTCGCGCTGTTGTGGGTCTGCTGTCGGGTGCGCTACTTGGTCAGGAAGGCCAGCACGCGGTCGGCAAACTTGCCGTACGGCGGCCACAGGAACTTCAGCGTGGAAAAGCGCGCCTGGTAGAACACCGGCCGCAGCTTGGAGAAGGTCTCGAAACCCTCGTGGCCGTGGTAATGCCCCATGCCCGAGGCGCCGACGCCGCCGAACGGCAGATCGTGCTGGCCGACGTGGAAGAGCGCGTCGTTCACCGACACGCCGCCCGACATCACGCGGTCGAGCAGCATCTGCACACGCGCACCGTCGTGGCTGAACGGGTAGACGGCCAGCGGCCGCGGGCCGGCGTTGATGGCGTCGATCACCGTATCCAGCGAGGTGTAGCCGCGCAGCGGCAGGATCGGTCCGAAGATCTCGCGCTGCATCAGCTGGCAATCGTCGGGCGCATTGAGCACGATGTGCGGTGCGATCTTGCGCGTGGCGGCGTCGAACGCCTGCCCGTCGAGCAGCGGCAGCACCTGGGCGCCGCGCGCGCGGGCGTCGTCGAGTGCGGCGACCAGCCGGTCGAACGAGCGCTGGTCGATGATCGACGTGTAGTCGGGCGAATCGAGCCGCGGGTAACGCGCCGGCACGATCTCGCGTGCCAGCCGCACGAATTCGTCGACGCGCGTCTGCGGCAGCCAGGCGTGGTCCACCGTCGTGCAGATCTGGCCGGCGTTGAGGCACTTGACGAACAGGATGCGCTCGGCCGCGGTGCGCAGCGGGAAGTCGTCGCAGACGATGGCCGGCGCCTTGCCGCCGAGCTCCAGCGTCACCGGGCACAGGTTTTGCGCGGCGGCGGCCATCACCGAGCGGCCGGTGGTGCCCGAGCCGGTGAACAGCAGGTGGTCGAACGGCAGCCTGGAGAACGCGATGCCCACGCCGCCGGTCTCGTCGAAGAACTGCAGCTTCTCGGGCGGCAGGTACGCCGGCATCTTGTCGATCAGCAGGCGCGCCAGGTGGCGCGAGTTCTCGCTCATCTTCACCATCGCGCGGTTGCCGGCGGCGAAGATGTAGGTCAGCGGGATCAGGCTCAGGTTGACCGGAAAGTTCCACGGCACGATCACGCCCACCACGCCCAGCGGCTGCGGGATCACGCGGTTCTTCGCACCGAGAAAGTTGCGCAGGTCGACTGCGCGGCGCTGCGGCTTCATCCAGCCGCGCAGCTGCTTGATCACATGGTCGATGCCGTCGATGGCGGGGAAGATCTCCGCCAGCAGCGTCTCGTGGCGCGAGCGGTGGCCGTAGTCGGCGCTGATCGCGTCGCACAACGCCGCCTTGTGGTCGCGGATGAAGCGCTGCAGCGTGCGCAGGTCGGCCTTGCGTTCGGCGAGCGTGGGCACCGGCTGCGCGAAGTAGGCGCGGCGCTGCGCCGCCAGCGCGGATTCGAGCTGGGCTTCCAGCGGGGTGTCGGCGAGGTTCATGGTGCAACTCCTTCTTGCAGGCTGGCCGCAACGGGGCGGCCATCGGCCGGGCAGGGCCGTGCGAACGATTGTGATCCGGTCTGGCATAGACTCGCCAGCCGGGGTCAACGAGGAGCCGACCATGCACATCGAACCGGGCGTTCTGCTGGCGGGCAAGGTCGCCGCGGCCAACGCGGTGGCCGTGGCGCTGGTGGGCACAGCAGCGCTGGCCGCGCTGCGCCGGCCGGCCGCGCTGCCGGCCCTGCTGTGGCGCACGCTGCTGGCGGCCGGCTTCTTCACGCTGTGCATGCAGGCCTTCCACCTGAAGGTCGGCCCGTCGGAGCTGCACTTCCTGGGCGCGATGCCGATGTACCTGGCCTTCGGCCTGCTGCCCACGCTGCTCGGTTTCGCGCTCGGGTTGCTGGTGCAGGGCTGGTGGTTCGAGCCGGCCGATCTGCTGCACCTGTCGGTCAACACCTTGTCGCTGGCGCTGCCGCTGCTGGCGGTGCATGCCGGCCTCGGCCGCCGCATCGGGCGCATCGACCTGCGCGCCGTGCTGCGGCTCGACGCGGCCTACTACGCCGGCGTCACCACGATGGTCGGCTGCTGGCTCGCGCTCGGCGAGGTGGCGACGCCGTTCGCCGACTGGCTGCGCTTCGCGCTGTCGTACACCTCGGTGGTGGCGCTCGAACCGCTGCTCACGGTGGCGGTGCTGTTCGGCGTGGCGCGGGTGCGCCGCCAGCGCTGGGCCGCGCTGTGCTTCGACGCGCGCGCCGTCTTCGCGGCACGCTGAAGCGCTGAAGGCTCTGCCATGCGTCACCCGGTGTCAATCTTGCGCGGCGGGTCGAGCGCCGGGCCGCTCCCAAGCCGGCCCGCAATCCCCTCGGGGGATCGGCCGACGTACCCGTCGGCCGAGGGGCGGACATGACGCACGAGCACAGCGAGCTGTCGCCGATGGAGCTGCGGGTGCGCGCGCTCGAGACGGTGCTCGCGGCCAAGGGCTACATCGACCCGGCCGCACTCGACGTGCTGATCGACACCTACCAGACGAAGGTGGGCCCGCGCAATGGCGCCCGTGTGGTGGCGAAAGCCTGGACCGACCCGGCGTTTGCCGACTGGCTGAAGCGCGACGCGTCGGCGGCGATCGCCTCGCTCGGCTACAGCGGCCGCCAGGGCGAGCACATGGTGGCGGTGGAGAACACGCCGGCACAGCACCACATGGTGGTGTGCACGCTGTGCAGCTGTTATCCGTGGCCGGTGCTCGGCCTGCCGCCCACCTGGTACAAGAGCGCGCCGTACCGCTCGCGTGCGGTGCGCGACCCGCGCGGCGTGCTGGCCGACTTCGGCGTCACGCTGCCCGACAGCACCACCATCCGCGTTTGGGATTCGACCGCCGAGGTGCGTTACCTGGTGATCCCGATGCGCCCGCCCGGCACCGAGGGCCTCGACGAGGACGCGCTGGCCGCGCTGGTGACGCGTGATTCGATGATCGGCACCGGCCTGCCGAAGGCGCCATGAGCCGCAGGGCCACCATCGGCCGGAGGCCAATGGCCTTCGACAGGCACAGACAGTCCGCAGGGACTGTCTGTGTCCGGTCTCAGCTCACCAAGGCGAATTCCGGAGTGCGCAGCACGGAGGATTGGCCATGAGCTACCGCTCGCGCGCCGACCTCGGCGGTACGCTCGGCCACGGCCACGTGCAGCCCGAGCCCGAGGGCGAGCTGTTCCACGCTGCCTGGGAGCCGCGCGTGCTGGCGCTGACGCTCGCGATGGGCGCCACCGGCGCCTGGAACATCGACATGAGCCGCGCCGCACGCGAGACGCTGCCGCGCTACGCGCGCCTGAGCTACTACGAGATCTGGTTCGAGGCGCTGTGCAAGCTGCTCGCCGAGCAGGGGCTGGTCGGCGACGACGAGGCCGCAGCCGGCCGCGCGCTGCGGCCCGCACGGCCGCTGGCGCGCACGCTGGCCGCGGCCGACGTGCCGGCGGTGCTGGCGCGCGGCTCGCCCACGGTGCGGCCGGCCGCCGCGCCGGCGCGTTTTGCGCCGGGCCAGTCGGTGCGCCTGTATGCCGGCGAAGTGCCGCACCACACGCGGCTGCCGCGCTATGTGCGCGGCAAGCTCGGCCAGGTCGAGCGCGTGCTCGGCGCGCATGTCTTCGCCGACGCGCATGCCAGCGGCCGCGGCGAGCAGCCGCACTGGCTCTACACCGTGGTCGTCGACGGCCGCGAGCTGTGGCCCGAGACGCGGGCCGCCGGCCTGCAGGTGTCGGTCGACGCCTGGGAGCCCTACCTGGCGCCGGCATGACGGTCGAGTCGACGACGGCAATCGATCCGCGCGCCGGCGACGCGCCGCCGTTCGCCGAGCCGTGGCAGGCGCATGCCTTTGCGATGGTGGTGCAGCTGCACGAGCGCGGCCTGTTCAGCTGGCCGGAGTGGGCCGACACGCTGGCGCAGACGATCACCGCCGCGCAGGCCGCCGGCGATCCCGATCGCGGCGACACCTACTACGTGCACTGGCTCGCCGCACTGGAGACGATCGTCGCGCGCAAGGGCGCCAGCTCGGCGGCCGAGTTGGCGCGCACGGCCGACGCCTGGGACCACGCCGCCGACCGCACGCCGCACGGCCAGCCGATCGAACTGCGCTCCGAGGACTTCACGCGCTGAGTCGCGCGCGTCAGTGCGGCGCTTCGCGCGGTGTCATCAAGGCCAGCGCCTGCGTGCACATCGACTCGGCCAGCGCGCCGCGGGCATGCATCACGTGCTGCGCACCGGCGGCGCGCAGCACCTGGGCTTCCTCTTCGTTGGGTGCGCGCGCGATCACGGTGATCGCCGGGTTGAGCTGGCGGGCATGTTCGATGATCGTGCGCATGTCGGTGCTCTCGGGCAGCGCGAGCACCAGCAGCCCGGCCTCGGCCACGTGCGCTTGCACCAGCGCCTCGGGCTCGGCGGCGTCGCCGAACACCGCGGCGCGGCCTTCGGCGCGCAGGCGCTCGACCTTGTCGCGCTGGCGTTCGACCACGACCAGCGGTATGTCCTGCGCCCACAAGACGGCGGCCAGGCGCTGGCCGACCTGACCGTAGCCGACCAGCACCACCTGGCGAGCCAGATAGCGGCGGTCGGTCGACGTCGGCAGTTCGGCCAGCGGGTCGTCGCGAAGCTCCAGGCGCCGCGCCAGCGCCGACGAGGCCAGGATGCGCCGGCGCAGCGGTTCGATCAGCGAGAACAGCAGCGGGTTGATCGCGATCGACAGCAACGCGCCGGCGACGATCAGGCTCTGGCCCTCGGGCGGCAACAGGCCGAGGCTGGTGCCCAGCGCCGCCAGGATGAACGAGAACTCGCCAATCTGCGCCAGGCTCACCGACACCATCAGCGCCGTGTTCAGCGGGTAACGCAGCGCCAGCACCAGGGTCGCCGCGGCGATCGACTTGCCGATCACGATGATCGCCGCCACCGCCAGCACCTGCAGCGGCCGGTCGAGCAGCACCTGCGGGTCGAACAGCATGCCCAC
>JBGAMU010000171.1:0-6399 GCA_044222685.1 Burkholderiaceae bacterium | reverse complement strand
CGCGACCGCGTCGGCGCGCCGCTCGATCGCCGGCGCGCCCGGCGAACTCTCGCTGATGCGCTGACAAGGAGGCACGGACGTGTCCGGACTCGGAGGTTTGAACAGGTCGCCCGAGGGGGTCGTCATCGGGCTGGTGCAACTGCAGCTGCCGGTCGTCGTCACGCCTGCTGACCTGGACCGGCAGACGCGGCGCGTCGTCGAGATGGTCGGCAAGGCGCGCCGCGGGTCGGCCGACATGGACCTGGTCGTGTTCCCGGAGTATTCGCTGCACGGGCTGTCGATGGACACGAACCCGGCGATCATGTGCCGCCTCGACGGCCCGCAGGTGCGCGCGCTGCGCGACGCCTGCGCCGCGAACCGGATCTGGGGCTGCTTCTCGATCATGGAAGCGAACCCGAACGGCAATCCGTACAACAGCGGCATCGTCGTCGACGACACCGGCGAGATCCGCCTGTACTACCGCAAGCTGCACCCGTGGGTCCCGGTCGAGCCCTGGGAGCCGGGCAACGCCGGCATCCCGGTGATCGACGGTCCGCGCGGCGTGAAGCTCGCGCTGATCATCTGCCACGACGGCATGTTCCCCGAGATGGCGCGCGAGGCCGCCTACAAGGGCGCCGAGATCATCCTGCGCACGGCCGGCTACACCGCGCCGATCCGCCATGCCTGGCGCATCACCAACCAGAGCAACGCGTTCCAGAACCTGGCCTACACCGCCAGCGTGTGCCTGTGCGGCAGCGACGGCAGCTTCGACTCGATGGGCGAAGGCATGTTCTGCTCGTTCGACGGCAGCGTCATGGTGCAGGGCGGCGGCCGGCCCGACGAGATCATCACCGCCGAGCTGCGGCCCGACCTGGTGCGCGAGGCGCGTGCCGGCTGGGGCGTCGAGAACAACCCGTACCAGCTGTGGCATCGCGGCTACGCCGCGGTGCAGGGCGGCGCCATGGACTGCCCCTACACCTTCATGCACGACATGGTGGCCGGCCGCTACCGGCTGCCGTGGCAGGCCACGGTGCAGATCACCGACGGCACGCCGTGTGGCTTCGCCGTGCCCGGGCGCCGCTATCGCGGTGCCGAGCCCAACCCGTTCGACCAGGAGTAGCGCCGTGCCGACCCTTCGCTCCGAGCCCTACGCCTGGCCCTACGACGGCGACTTCACGCCGGGCAACAGCGCGCTGGTCATCATCGACATGCAGACCGACTTCTGCGGCGTCGGCGGTTATGTCGACAAGATGGGCTACGACCTGAGCCTCACGCGCGCGCCGATCGAGCCCTTGAAGAAGCTGTTGGCCGAAGCCCGCCGCGTCAACATGCACGTGATCCACACCCGTGAAGGGCATCGCCCCGATCTGGCCGACCTGCCGGCCAACAAGCGCTGGCGTTCGCAGCGCATCGGCGCGGGCATCGGCGACGCCGGGCCTTGCGGCCGCATCCTGGTGCGCGGCGAGCCGGGCTGGGACATCATCCCCGAGCTCTATCCGGTGGCGGGCGAACCGATCATCGACAAGCCCGGCAAGGGCAGCTTCTGCGCGACGGATCTCGAGCTGATCCTGCACACGCGCGGCATCCGCAACCTGATCCTCACCGGCATCACCACCGACGTGTGCGTGCACACCACGATGCGCGAGGCCAACGACCGCGGCTTCGAGTGCGTGATGCTGAGCGACTGCACCGGCGCCACCGACCGCGGCAACCACGAGGCCGCGCTCAAGATGATCCAGATGCAGGGCGGCGTGTTCGGCGCGGTGGCGGACTCCCGCGCGCTGCTGGACCTGCTGCGCGGCCTGTGAAGGACCCCGCATGACCGGCGCGCTGCAGCTGGAGACCTACCGGCTGACCAAGCGCTTCGGCGCCTTCACCGCGCTCGACGCGGTGTCGCTGGTGGTGCGGCCGGGCACGGTGCACGCGCTGCTCGGCGAGAACGGCGCCGGCAAGAGCACGCTGGTCAAGTGCGTGGTCGGCTACTACCGCCCCGACGACGGCGCCGTGCTGATCGACGGCCGCGAGCGCGACATCCACTCGCCGGTGGTGGCGCGCGACCTCGGCATCGGCATGGTCTACCAGCATTTCACCGTGGTGCCCGGCATGACGGTGGCCGAGAACCTGCTGCTGGCACGCGGCCACGTGCCGCTGGTGGTCGACTGGAAGGCCGCGCGCGCCGAGCTGGCGGCGTTCATGAAGACGACGCCGTTCCGGCTCGACCTCGACGCCACGCCGCTCGACCTGTCGGCCGGCGAGAAGCAGAAACTCGAGATCCTCAAGCAGCTGTTCCTCAAGCCGCGCCTGCTGATCCTCGACGAGCCGACCTCGGTGCTGACGCCGCAGGAGGCCGACGAGGTGCTGGGCGCGCTGCGCGAGCGCGCGCGCAGCGGCGCCTGCTCGGTGGTGCTGATCACGCACAAGTTCCGCGAGGTGATGGCCTATGCCGACGACGTGAGCGTGCTGCGCCGCGGCCAGCTGGTCGAGAGCCTGCCGGTGGCGGCCTGCTCGCCGCAACGGCTGGCGCAGGCGATGGTCGGCGAGGGCAAGGCGGTGGCGCTGCCGCTGCAGCGCGCCGCGCAGCCGGCCGGCGCGGTGCGGCTGGCGATCCACGGGCTGCAGGTGATGGGCGACCGCGGCGAACCCGCGGTGCGTGCGCTCGACCTGCAGGTCAGGGCTGGTGAGATCGTCGGCGTCGCCGGCGTCAGCGGCAACGGCCAGCGCGAGCTGATGCAGGCGCTCACCGGCCAGCGCCCGCGCGAGGCCGGCTCGGTGCAGGTGGGCGGGCGCGAGTTCCATGCGCGGCGCGCCGACAACCGGCTGCACAAGGTGCGCAGCCTGCCCGAGGAGCCGCTGGCCAACGCCTGCGTGGCCGAGCTGAGCGTCGCGCACAACATGGCGCTGCGCTGCTTCGACGAGGCACCCTGGGTGCTGGGCGGTGACTTCGGCCTGGTGCGCTGGCGGGCGCTGCGTGAACGCGCCCGCGGCTGGATCGCCGAATACAGCGTCAAGACGCAGGGCGAGCGCGCGGCGATCCGCACGCTGTCGGGCGGCAACGTGCAGCGCGCGGTGCTGGCGCGCGAGCTCGCCGGCGAGGCCGAGCTGCTGCTCGTCAGCAACCCGGTGTTCGGCCTCGACTTCGCGGCCGTGGCCGAGATCCACGGCCGGCTGATGGCGGCGCGCAACCGCGGCGCCGCGGTGCTGCTGGTCAGCGAGGACCTCGACGAGCTGCTGCTGCTGGCCGACCGCATCGTGGTGATGAGCGAGGGCCGCATCGTGCACGACGTGCCGGCCGCCGAGGCCGACCGCCAGTCGCTCGGTGCCTTCATGGGCGGGCGCGCGCACGCGCACGACAGGGTGGCGGCGTGATCGAGCTCGCCACCGCGCTGCCGTTCGCCTACCGCTTCGAGCCGGCGCGCAGCGCGCTGGTCATCATCGACATGCAGCGCGACTTCGTCGAACCCGGCGGCTTCGGCGAGTCGCTGGGCAACGACGTGACGCGGCTGCAGGCGATCGTACCGACGGTGCAGCGCGTGCTGCAGGCCTGGCGCGCCAGCGGCGGCCTGGTGGTGCACACGCGCGAGGCGCATCGGGCCGACCTGTCCGACTGCCCGCCGGCCAAGCGCCAGCGCGGTAACCCGACGCTGCGCATCGGCGACACCGGGCCGATGGGCCGCATCCTGGTCGCCGGCGAGCCGGGCAACCAGATCGTGCCGGCGCTGGCGCCGGTCGACGGCGAGATCGTCATCGACAAGCCGGGCAAGGGCGCCTTCTACGCCACCGACCTGCACGAACTGCTGCAACCGCTGGGCATCACCCACCTGGTCTTCATGGGCGTGACCACCGAGGTCTGCGTGCAGACCTCGATGCGCGAAGCCAACGACCGCGGCTACGAATGCCTGCTGGTCGAGGACGGCACCGCGAGCTACTTCCCCGAGTTCAAGGCCGCCACGCTGGCGATGATCACCGCGCAGGGTGCGATCGTCGGCTGGACGACGACCGCCGCGGCGCTGATCGCCGCGTTGCCGCGATGACGCCGCCGGCGCCGCTGTACACGCTGGCCGACTGGCGTCGTGCCTACGACGCGGGCGCGAACCCGCGCCAGCTGCTCGGCCAGCGGCTGGCCGCCGTGCAGGCCGACGATCCGGCCTGGATCCACCGCTGCGAGATCGACGCGGTGATGACCGAGGTGCTTGCGCTGCCGCCGCGCAGTGCAGCCACGCCGCTGTGGGGCGTGCCGTTCGCGGTGAAGGACAACATCGACGTCGCCGGCCTGCCGACCACCGCCGCCTGCCCGGCTTTCGCGTATGTGCCGGCGCGGTCCGCCACGGTGGTCGACCGGCTGCGTGCGGCCGGCGCCGTGCTGATCGGCAAGACCAACCTCGACCAGTTCGCCACCGGCCTGGTCGGCACGCGCTCGCCGTATGGCGAGGTGCCCAACAGCTTCGATCCGGCCTTCGTGAGCGGCGGCTCGAGCTCGGGCTCGGCGTCGGTGGTCGCGCGCGGGCTGGTGCCGTTCGCGCTCGGCACCGACACCGCGGGCTCGGGCCGCGTGCCGGCCGGCCTGAACAACCTGGTCGGCCTGAAGCCGACGCCGGGCCGCGTGCCGATGGTCGGGGTGCTGCCGGCCTGTCGCACGCTCGACGTGGTGTCGGTGCTCGCGCTGACGGTGGCCGACGCGGCGCAGGTGGCCGCGCTGATCGAAGGCGTCGGCGACGAGCCGCGTTTCAACGTCCCGCCGCTGAAACCCGGCTGGTTCGGCCAGCCGCTGCGACTGGGTGTGCCGAAGACGAGTGGCTGCGATCCGGCGCTCGGCTGGGACCGCGCCTTCGACGCGGCGCGTGAACGTGCGGCAGCGCTCGGCGCCGTGGTGGTCGAGATCGACTTCGCGCCGCTGTTCGAGGTGGCACGGCTGCTCTACGACGGGCCCTGGGTGGCCGAGCGCGAGCTGGTCGTGCGCGCACTGCTGGCCGAGCGGCCCGACGCGCTCGACGCCACCGTGCGCGAGGTGATCGGCGCCGCCGGCCGCTTCGACGCGGCGGCCGCGTTCGCCGCGCGTTATCGCCTCGAGGAGTTGCGCGCGCAGATCGCGCCGCTGTGGCAGCGGCTGGACGCGCTGATGGTGCCGACGACACCGACCTGCCCGACGCGCGCCGCGGTGGCGCGCTCACCGCTGGCGCGCAACAGCGAGCTCGGCCGATACACCAACTTCGTCAACCTGCTCGGGCTGGCCGCGCTCGCCCTGCCCTCGAGCGTGCCGGCGCTGGGGCCGCCGTTCGGCGTCACCTTCATCGCGCCCGGCGGCAGCGAGGCCGCGCTCGTCGACTGGGGCCAGCGCTGGGAGCAGGCGGGCTCTGTGCTGCTCGGTGCAAGGCTGCGGCCGGCCGTCGATGCCGATCGAATCCTCACGGGCCGGCCGGCCGCGGCGCCGACGCTGCCGCTGGCCGTGGTCGGCGCGCACCTGCAGGGCATGCCGCTGCACGGACAGCTGGTCGACCGCGGCTGCCGGCTGCTCAGCCGCACGCGCAGCGCGCCGGCGTATCGCCTGTTCGCGCTGCCGGGCACGACGCCGCCGAAGCCGGGCCTGGCGCGTGTGCACGACGGCGAGCCCGGTTACGCGATCGAGCTCGAGGTCTACGAGATGCCGCTCGACGCGGTGGGCGGATTCCTCGCGCTGATCCCGCCGCCGCTGGGCCTCGGCTCGGTCGAGCTGGCCGATGGCCGCTGGGTCAAGGGCTTCGTCTGCGAAGGCGCGGCTCTCGCCGGTGCCACCGACATCAGCGCCCATGGCGGCTGGCGCGGCTATCTGGCGTCGCGCGCATGAACGGCCCGCCGCTCATCGTCGACCGTCCCGACGTGGTGGCCGCCGTGCGGCGGGTGTTCCACGACTACGAGCGCGCGCTGATGGACAACGACGTCGCCGCGTTGATCGACTACTTCTGGGCCGATGCCCGCCTCACCCGCTACGGCATCGCCGACCGCCAGCTCGGCATCCACGAGATGGTCGCCTTTCGCCGCGAGACGCCGGCGCCGACCTTCACGCGAAGGTTGGAGAACCTGCGCATCACCGCATTCGGCGACCACATGGCGGTGGCGCTGGTCGAATTCGTGCGCAGCGACACGCCGCTGCGCGGCTTCCAGAGCCAGACCTGGGCGCGCTTCGGCGCCGACGACTGGAGAATAGTCGCCGCGCACGTCAGCATGATCGCGTTCGATGCATGAGCGCGCCGGGCCGCTCCCAAGCGCGAATCCCGGAGCACGCAGTGCGAAGGGTAGTCCAGTGAGCGCTTCCGTATGATGGCCGGGCCATGTGCGCGCGCCGCCTGACCCCCGTGACCTCGACCTCCGCGGTCGATGCCTGCGCCGGCACGCTGGCCGACCAGGCCTACGCGCAGATCAAGCAGATGATCTTCGATTTCGCGC
>JBGAMU010000047.1:0-29014 GCA_044222685.1 Burkholderiaceae bacterium | reverse complement strand
TGCCGAAGCCCAGGGCACAGGCCAGCGCCAGCGACTGGTGCGTGGCCTCGCCCATCACCGTGGGCACGCCCAGGTTCTCGGCCAGGTGGGTGTAGTAGCGCACGTCCTTGCGCGCGTTGTTGAGCTCGAACTTCATGCCGTCGAGCTGGCCGTCGAGCGTCTTGCTCATGATCTGGAACAGGCCCGAGTTGACCAGCCCCGCCGACACCAGCGCGACGAACTGCTTGAGGTCGACGCCAGCGCGTTGCCCGACCGCGAAGGCCTCGGCGGTGGCGTTGCAGATGGCCTGCGCGACGAAGTTGTTGAGCAGCTTGATGATGTGCCCTGCGCCGGGCCCGCCGACGTGGAAGATGTTCTCGGCAAAGCACTTCAGCAGCGGCTGCAGCCTGGCGAACTGCTCGGGCGTGGCGCCGACCATCACGTTGAGCTTGCCGGCCTCGGCCTCCACCGGCGTGCGCGCCAGCGGCGCATCCACGTAGTCCACACCCTTGGCGGCACACAGCTCGCGCATCCGCGCGGTGGAGTCGGGTTCGCTGGTCGAGGTGTCGGCGATCAGCAGGCCCTTCGCGGCCCCTTCCAGCAGCCCGCCGGGCCCGGCCACCACGGCCTCCACCTGCGGCGAGCCGGTGACGCAGAGGAACACGACGTCGCTGGCGCGGGCGACCTCGGCATGCGTGTCGACGAGCTTGGCGCCGGCGGCGACCAGGTCGGCCACGCGATCGCGATTGCGGTTGACGGTGATCGTCAGCGCGTTGCCCTTTGCGAGCAGGTTCTTCGCCATGCCGTGGCCCATGAGGCCCGAGGCGCCGATGAATCCGATGCGTGCCATGTCCTGTTCTCCGCTGCCGAGGTGGGTGAGCGCCGAACTATAGGCCTCTGTCGCGGGCGATCGCGGCGCGGGGTCGCCGCAGCGTCAACCCGGCGTGCCGGCGACGCCCGTACCCAGCTTCTCGTACAGCGTCGCGCGCGAGATGCCCAGCAGCTTGGCTGCGGCCACCTTGTTGCCGCCGGTGGCCGCCAGCGCCTCGCGGATGGCACGCAGCTCCAGCTCCGCCACCGCCTGCGGCAGCGGGCGGATCGTCTGTGGTTCCTGCGGCAGCGGGCGGATCGTCTGCGCCTCCTGCGCGGCCTGCGGCTCTGCGGCGGCCTCGGTGGACACCACGGGCGCCGCGCCGCCGCTCGGCTGCAACGCCAGATGGCGCGCACCGAGCACCAGGTCGTCGGTCATCAGCGCGGCCTGCTCGAGCACGTTGCGCAGCTCGCGGATGTTGCCGGGCCAGCCGTGGCGCGCCAGCAGCTCCATCGCGTCGGAGGCCAGGCTCTTGTGCGGCAGGCCGCTGCGCCGGGCGATGTCGTCGAGCAGCGCGTCGGCCAGCGGCTCCAGGTCGGCCAGCCGGTCGGCCAGCCGAGGCAGCCGGATCGGCAGCACGTGCAGCCGGTAGTACAGGTCGGCGCGAAACAGGCCCTGGCCGACCATCCCGACCAAGTCGCGGCTGGTCGCGGCGATCACCCGCACGTCGACGCGCTCGACGCGGTTGCTGCCCAGCGGCTCGACCTCCTGCTCCTGCAGCACGCGCAGCAGCTTGGCCTGCAGCGGCAGCGGCATGTCGCCGATCTCGTCGAGGAACAGCGTGCCGTGGTCGGCCAGCTTGAACTTGCCTTCGCGGCCCTTGCGGTCGGCGCCGGTGTAGGCGCCCGGTGCGACGCCGAAGAACTCGGCCTCGAGCAGCGTCTCGGGCACGGCGGCGATGTTCACCGTGACGAAGGGTGCCGCGGCGCGCGCCGACGCGGCATGGATCGCGTGCGCCAGCAGCTCCTTGCCGGTGCCGGTGTCGCCGAGCAGGAGCACGGTGGAGTCGGTGCCCGCCACGCGTCGCGCCTGGCGCTTGACCTCCAGCGCGGCCGGGCTGGCGCCGATGAAGCTGGCGATCGTGTACTTGGGCCGGCGCTGCGCGGCGAGCTGGCGCTGCGCGTCCTCGAGCTCGCGCTGCAGGCGCGAGAACTTCACCATCAGCGGCTGCATCGTCGACTCGGGGTGGTC
This sequence comes from Burkholderiaceae bacterium, assembly GCA_044222685.1. Lineage (GTDB taxonomy): Bacteria > Pseudomonadota > Gammaproteobacteria > Burkholderiales > Burkholderiaceae_C > JAEUPI01. The sequence goes on along the minus strand of JBGAMU010000047.1, from coordinate 26,973 downwards.
CATCAGCACCAGGCCGACCGCGCCGATCACCTGGCCCGAGTCGTCGCGCAGCGGCAGCCGGCTGACGAGGAAGGTGCCCGCCTTGTTGGTCAGCAGGTCGACCATGATCGGCCGGCCGGTCTCGATCACCTGGTTCAGCAGCGTGTTGGGAATCACCTCTTCGACGCGCCGGCCGACGAACTCGGCCTCGCCGGCCACGCCCAACGCGGGCAGGAAGCGCTTGTAGCCCTCGCTGATCCAGACGATGCGGTGCTCGCGGTTGACCACCAGCATGCCCATGGCCGTCTGCGCGAACAGGTCGAACATCGACTGCGCGGCGAGCTTCAGCACGCCGTCGGCGCTTTGCGGCAGCGCGGGCGACGCAGCGGGGGAAGGCGGCACACCAGAGCTCATCGAGGGCGACTGTAGCAAGTGGAAACCCGCTCGCGACGCCGGACGTGCGCCTTGTTATCCTGCCCCGCTCCCGTTGCTGCCCGGCCCGCGCGCTGACCGTCGATGCCTCCGTCCGCCCGACCCTCGTCCACGCCCAAGGCCGACGCCGCGCGCGGCCTGCTGACCGACCTGCGCGCCAAGGTCAGCGACCTGCGCGCCGACCACAGCCTGCGCGGCCTGCTGGCCGAATGCCGGCGCCTGCTGTCCGAACGCGGCGAGGCCAACGGGCCGGCGATCGCCAAGGACATCGTCGAGCGCATCGACGCGCTGCCCGACGACCTGCGCGCCCGCTTCTTCGACCACCTGGCGCGCGACTTCAGCCCCGACCCCGCTCAGGTGCTGGCCAGCGCACAGGCTTACGCGCAGGCCCCCAGCGCGGAGCACCTGATCCAGCTGATGCAGGTGGCCGAGCCGCCGCGGCAGGAGCTGTTCCGGCGCCTGAACCGCACGCCCGGCGGCACCGCGGCGCTCGTGCGCATGCGGCGCGCGCTGCTCGAGCGGCTGCCGCGCCAGCCGCAGCTGCAGGCGGTGGAGATCGACCTGCTGCACCTGCTGTCGAGCTGGTTCAACGCCGGCTTCCTGCAGATGCGCCGGGTCGATTGGAACTCGCCGGCGCAGCTGCTCGAGCAGATCATCCGCCACGAGGCGGTGCACGAGATCGACGGCTGGGACGATCTGCGCCGCCGCCTGCAGCCCGACCGGCGCTGCTTCGGCTTCTTCCATCCGCAGCTGCCCGACGAGCCGCTGATCTTCGTCGAGGTCGCGCTGGTCGCCGACATGGCCGACGCGATCGCGCCGCTGATCGACAAGAAGTCGGCCCCGCTGCCCAGCGACGCCTTCAAGGTGGCGGTGTTCTATTCGATCAGCAACTGCCAGCCGGGCCTGCGCAACGTGTCGCTCGGCAACTTCCTGATCAAGCGGGTTGCCGAGGAGCTCAAGCGCGAGCTGCCGCAGCTGAAGACCTTCTGCACCCTGTCGCCGATCCCCGGCCTGATGGGCTGGCTCGGCCGCGTGCGCGCCTTCGACGACCTGCCCGGCATCAAGCCGCAGCAGATCGAGCAGGCCGACGCGGCGCTCGCGCTGCTGCGCAAGGCATGCGGCGACGACCTGGCGAGCCTGACGCATGCGGGCACGCTCAATGCCCTGCCGATGGCCGCGCACCAGGCGCTGTGGCGGCTGGCGGCGCTGTACCTGGTGCGGCTGTCGCCCACGCCGGCGGGGGACCCGGTGGCACGTTTCCACCTCGACAACGGCGCCCGCCTGGAGCGGCTGAATGCCAACGCCAACCTGTCGTCCAAGGGCCTCAAGCAGTCGGCCGGCTTGATGGTCAACTACCTCTACGACCTGTCGCGCATCGAGAATTGCCACGACCAGTTCGTGCATGGCCGGGTGGTACATTCCCGCGCGCTCTCGGCGCTGTTGTAGACCGCTGCGCCCGCTGCACACAAGACGGAGACACACACGATGAACACCCTGCATTCGAGCCGGCGCCTCCTGTGGCGCTGCGTGCTGGCCGGCGCGGCGGCACTTGCGGCCGGCGCCGCGGTCCAGGCCCAGGGCTGGCCGACCAAGCCGGTGACGATCGTCGTGCCCTTCCCGGCCGGCGGCGGCACCGACGCCTTCGCACGGCCGCTGACCGCGGCGCTGACCAAGAACCTCGGCCGTCAGGTGATCATCGACAACAAGGGCGGTGCCGGCGGCACCGTGGGGGCCGGCGTCGCGTCGCGCGCGGCGCCCGACGGCTACACCTTCTTCATGGGCGCGGTGCACCACGCGATCGCGCCGTCGATGTACCCGAAGCTCGACTACAACCTGGAGACCGACTTCATCCCCGTCGGGCTGGTGTCGAGCGTGCCGCAGGTGATCGTCGTGCATCCGCAGCGGGTGCCGGTGAAGGATCTCAAGGAGTTCCTCGAGTTCGTGCGCAGGAACCCGGGCAAGCTGAACTACGGCTCGGCCGGCAACGGCACCTCGCACCACCTGGCCGGCGAGCTGTTCAAGCTGCAGACCAAGACCTTCATCACCCACATTCCCTACCGTGGCGCCGGCCCGGCGCTGCAGGACCTGATCGCCGGCCAAGTCGACATCATGTTCGACGGCCTCGGTTCGTCGGCCACGCACATCAAGGGCGGCCGCATCAAGGCGCTGGCCGTCGCGGCCGACAAGCGCGCACCCGGCTTCGGCGACGTGCCGACCACCGCCGAGGCCGGCGTGCCGACCTACAAGGTGGCCACCTGGTACGGCATCTGGGCACCCAAGGGCACGCCCAAGGAGGCGGTCGACCGCATGCAGGCCGAGATGAAGAAGGCGCTCGAGTCCGACGAGCTGAAGACCATGTGGGCCAGCCTCGGCGCCGACCCGCCCAACCTGTATGGCGACGCGTTCGGCAAGTTCGTCGGCAGCGAGATCAAGCGCTGGGCCGAAGTGGTGAAGACGTCAGGCGCCAAGCTGGACTGAGCGCCGAGATGAGCAGCGGCAATCTGTTCGCTGCCCTGCGCGCGGCATTCCCGGCCGACCTCGACGCCACCGCGATCGAAACCGCCGACGGGCCCGGCGCGCCGCGCTTTTACACCTGGCGCGACCTCGAGCGCGGCACCGCGATGCTGGCCAACGTGCTGGCCTCGCTGGAGCTGCCGGCCGGCGCACGCGTGGCGGTGCAGACCGACAAGAGCGTCGAGGCGCTGATGCTGTACCTCGCGGTGTTGCGCGCAGGCTATGTGTACCTGCCGCTGAACACCGCGTATCAACAAGCCGAGATCGAGTACTTCATCGGCAACGCCGAGCCGGCGGTCGTGGTGTGCACGCCGAAGAACTTCACCTGGCTGTCGCGGCTGGCGTTCAAGGCCGGCACGCGCAACGTCTTCACGCTCGGCGACGACCGCACCGGCAGCCTGCTCGAGCGCGCCGCGCTGATGAGCGACCAGCACGTGCCGGCCACCAAGCGTGCCGACGAGCTGGCCGCCATCCTGTACACCAGCGGCACCACCGGGCGCAGCAAAGGCGCGATGCTCACGCACGGCAACCTGCTGAGCAATGCCCTGGTGCTGAAGGACTACTGGGGTTGGAGAAAGGCGGAGGACGGCGGCGACGTGCTGATCCACGCGCTGCCGATCTTCCACGTGCACGGCCTGTTCGTCGCCTCGCACGGCGCGCTGCTCAACGGCAGCAAGATGATCTGGTTCTCGAAGTTCGACCCCCAGGCGACGATCGCGCGCTTCGGCGAGGCCACCGTGTTCATGGGCGTGCCGACGCTGTACGTGCGGCTGCTGGCCGAACCCGCGCTGACGCGCGAGGCCTGCGCGCACATGCGCCTGTTCATCGCCGGCTCGGCGCCGCTGCTGCCGGAGACCTTCCACGAGTTCGCCGCGCGCACCGGGCACACGATCGTCGAGCGCTACGGCATGAGCGAGACGGTGATGCTGACCAGCAACCCGTATCACGCCGCGCTCGGCGAGCGGCGCGGCGGCACGGTGGGTTTCCCGCTGCCCGGCGTCGGCGTGCGCGTGCACGACGAGGCGGGCAAGCCCTGCGCCACCGGCGAGATCGGCGGCATCGAGGTCAAGGGGCCGAACGTGTTCGTCGGCTACTGGCAGATGCCCGAGAAGACGAAGGAAGAGTTCACCGCCGACGGCTGGTTCAAGACCGGCGACGTGGGCAAGATCGACGAGCGCGGCTACGTCGCCATCGTCGGACGCAGCAAGGACCTGATCATCAGCGGCGGCTACAACGTCTACCCGGCCGAGATCGAGGGCTACATCAACGACATGCCCGGCGTGGCCGAATCGGCGGTGGTCGGCCTGCCGCACCCCGACTTCGGCGAGGGCGTGATCGCGATGGTGGTGCCCAAGCCCGGCGCCCGCGTCGACGGCACGGCGATCATCGGCGAGCTGAAGTCGAAGATCGCCAACTTCAAGGTGCCCAAGCAGGTCTTCATCGTCGACGAGCTGCCGCGCAACACGATGGGCAAGGTGCAGAAGAACCTGCTGCGCCAGCAGCACCAGGGCCTGTTCGGTGCCTGATCCGGCGGCGCAGCCGGTCGACGCGACCTGCCCTCGTTGTGGCGCGGCGTTCCACTGCGGCGTCCACGACGACCGGCCCTGCGCCTGCACCGCGGTGACGCTGAGCGCCGAGCGGCTCGCCGCCCTGCAACGCGACTTCGACGGCTGCCTGTGCATCGCCTGCCTGCGCGCGCTGGCCGCTGCCGAGTCGCCCGCGTGATGACCCGCCGCGTCACGCCCGAGGAGGTGGTGTCGGTGCTGTGCATGGCGGCACTGGTGGTGATCACGCTGCTCAACGTGGTCACCCGCTACGTCACCGACCAGTCGTTCGCCTGGAGCGAAGAGATCTCGATCGTGCTGATGGTGGTGATGACGCTGGCCGGCGCCAGCGCCGCGGTGGTGCGCGACGCGCACATCCGCATCGAGGCCTTCTACGACAGCGGCAGCGCGGCGCGAAGGCGCGCACTGCGCCTGCTGTCGGCCGGCGTCACGGCGCTGGTGTTCGGCGTGCTGACCTTCCTGTTCGCGCGCATGGTGGCCGACGAGCTGCGCTGGGCCGAGACCTCGATGGGCCTGGGCGTGCCACGCTGGTGGTTCACCGCGCCGGTGCCGTTTCTCACCGCCGCGTTGACGCTGCGCGCGCTGTGGCTCGGCGTTCGCGCCTGGTTCGGCGACGCGGCCGACTTCGTCGCCACCGATCCCGCGTTGCCGCCCTCGTGATGCACGCACGACGACCATGATCGGCACATTGCTGTTCGCCGTCTTCGTGGCGCTGATGATCGCCGGTGTGCCGATCGCGGTGGCGCTCGGTGCCGGCGGCATGCTGGCGATGGCGATCGCCAGCCCCGACACGCCGTACTGGGGCCTGCTGGCAGCGCCGCAGAACCTGCATGCCGGCATCGCCAAGTACCCGCTGCTGGCACTGCCGATGTTCGTGCTGGTCGGCTCGATCTTCGACCGCTCCGGCGTCGCGCAGCGCATGGTGCTGTTCGCGCAGGCCTGCGTGGGCCGCGCGCCGGGCATGCTGCCGATGGTCGCGATCCTGGTCGCGATGGTGCTCGGCGGCATCTCGGGCTCGGGCCCGGCCAACGCGGCGGCGGTCGGCGGCGTGATGATCGCGGCGATGGCGCGCGCGGGGTATCCGAATGCGTTCTCGGCCAGCGTGGTCGGCGCCGCGGCGGCCACCGACATCCTGATCCCGCCGTCGATCGCCTTCGTCGTCTACAGCGTCAACGTGCCCGGCGCCAGCGTGCCGGCGCTGTTCGCCGCCGGCATGGTGCCGGGCGTGCTCGCGGGGCTGGCGCTGATCGTGCCGGCGGTGTGGCTGAGCAAGCGCCACGGCTTCGGCCAGCGCGAGCGCGAGCTGCCGCGGCCGCCCTTCTGGCGCTCGCTGGCCGGTGCGTCGTGGGGCCTGGCCGCGCCGGTGCTGATCCTCGGCGGCATGCGCGCCGGCTGGTTCACGCCGACCGAGGCCGCGGTGGTCGCGGTGATCTACGGCCTCTTCCTCGGGCTGGTGGTGCACCGCTCGATCAAGCTGCGCGATCTGTGGAGCATCTTTCGCGAGGCGAGCGAGATCTCGGCGGTGATCATGATCGTCATCGCGTTGGCCGGCGTGTTCGCCTACGTGGTCAACACGCTCGGGCTGGCCGACCCGGTGGTGGCGGCGATCAAGTCGCTCGGCCTGGGTTCGACGGGCACGCTGCTGCTGCTCTTCGTCGCGATGACGATCATCGGCATGTTCCTCGACGGCGTGTCGATCTTCCTGATCTTCCTGCCGCTGCTGTACCCGCTGATGCTGGCCTTCCAGTGGGACCCGGTGTGGTTCGGCGTGCTGCTGACGATGAAGGTCGCGCTCGGCCAGTTCACGCCGCCGATGGCGGTCAACCTGATGGTGGCCTGCCGGCTGGCCGACGTGCGCATGGAGCAGACCGTGCCGTGGGTCGGCTGGCTGCTGGTGTCGTTCGCCGTCGCCGCACTCGCGGTATTGTTCGTGCCGGAGCTGGCCCTGTGGCTGCCGAGAAACCTGGGTTACTGAAGAGGAGACATGAGATGAAACGCCGTACCCTGATCCGTTCCGCTGGCGCGCTGCTGGCCCCCGCCGCGCTGGGCATTCCGCGCTTCGCGCACGCGCAAGGCGCCTATCGCGCCGAGTACAAGATGTCCACCGTCGTGCCGCCCGCCTTTGCCTGGGGCAAGGGCGGCGAGATCTTCGGCAACCTGGTGCGCGAGCGCACGGCCGGCCGCATCAACATCAAGCAGTACCCCGGCTCGTCGCTGGTGCAAGGGCAGCAGGACCGCGAGTTCTCGGCCATGCGCCAGGGCATCATCGACGTGCTGTGCGGCGCGCCGATCAACTGGAGCGGCACGGTGCGCGAGCTCGGTGTCTTCACGCTGCCCTTCCTGTTTCCCGACCACAAGGCCTGGGACGCGGTGACCGGCAACGCCGCCTTCATGGACGAGTACTTCGCGCTGGTGCGCAAGGCCGGTGCCGAGCCGCTGGCCGTCGGCGAGACCGGCTACCGGCAGATCAGCAACAGCAAGCGGCCGATCCTCAAGCCGGAGGACCTCAAGGGCATCAAGGTGCGCGTGGTCGGCAGCCCGATGTACGGCGACATCATGACCTCGATGGGCGCCAACCCCACCTTCATGAGCTGGGCCGACGCGCAGCCGGCGCTGGCCTCGGGCGCGGTCGACGCGCAGGAGAACCCGCTTGAGGTGTTCCTGGCCGCCAAGATCCACACGCTGGGCCAGAAGTACGTGACCAAGTGGAACTACTCCAACGACATCCTGCTGTTCGCCATCGCCGCGCCGATCTGGCAGAGCTGGACGGCGGCCGACCAGAAGATCGTGCGCGAGGCGGCGCAGGACGCCGCCAAGCAGCAGGTCCAGCTCGTGCGCAAGCTGTTCGCCGAGGACGTGCAGCGCGTCGGCGCGCTCGGCGTCGCGGTGCACGAGCCGACGCCGGCCGAGACCAACGCCTGGCAGATCGCGACGCGGCGCACCTACGCGCAGTGGAAGGCGCAGATCCACCCCGGCCTGATCAGCAAGGCCGAGGAGATCGTCGCGAAGTCGCGCAAGGCCTGACGCAGCAAGCGCGGTCTTCCACGCCATCCGCGACATGAAGAGGCGCGCCTTCGCATTGTCTGCTGCCAGCTGTGTCCTTTCGGCACACCAGCTGGCGCTCGCCCAACGGACGGCCGTGCCGGTGATCGGCTACCTCAGCGGCGCGTCCCGCGCCGAATCCGCCGACCGCCTGGTGGCCTTCAGGCGCGGACTGGAGCAGGCGGGATACGTCGACGGCAAGAACGTGGCGTTCGAATTCCGCTGGGCCGACGGCGACTATGGCCGCCTGGCCGCGATGGCGGACGACCTCGTCCGCAGGCCGGTCGACCTGCTCGTCGCCACGGGAGGGCCTCGTGCCGCACAGGCAGCGAAGGCGGCGACCTCGACGCTGCCGATCGTGTTCACGGCGGGGGGCGATCCGGTCAAGCTGGGCCTGGTGCCGAGCCTCAGTCGGCCCGGCGGCAACATCACCGGGATCAGCTTCCTGACGGCCGACCTGATGCCCAAGCGCTTCGAGCTGTTGCTCCAGCTGCTGCCGAAAGCAAAGCTGGTGGCGATGATGGTCAACCCCAACACGCCCTCCGCCGAGGATCAGGTGCGCGGGGTAGCGGCGGCTGCCCGGGGAACGGGAACAAGGCTGCAGGTCGCTCGAGCGGGCAACGAAGCCGAGATCGACACGGCCTTCGCAACGCTGATGAGCACGCGCCCCGATGCGCTGCTGATCGGCACCGACGCACTCTTCGGCACACGCCACAGGCAATTCGTCGCCTTGGCCGCGCGTCACGCGCTGCCTGCGGTCTACGAGCAACGCAATGCCGTCGTCGATGGCGGCCTGATGAGCTACGGCCCCAGCTTTACCGACGTGTACATCCAGACCGGCCTCTACGCCGGCAAGGTGCTCGCCGGCGCCAGGCCGGCCGAGCTGCCGGTATTGCAGCCGACGACGTTCGAGCTCGTCATCAACATGAAGACGGCCAAGGCGCTCGGCCTGACGATTCCTCAGACACTGCTGCTGCGGGCAAACGAGCTCATCGAGTGATCCGCGCGCCCCGGGTGGCGCGATCTAGAAGCCGAACAGGTTCGCGCGATCGTTGCCTTCAGGCCAGGTCTCGCGCCCCTCGGCCCAGGCCAGCACGCAGGCCCCGAACGGTGATCTCAGCGTGAAGCTCGCGCCCGGCTCGACCACGACGAAGCAGTTGGCATACGCCCGCTGGCCGTTGACCTCGAGCTCGCCGCCGCGCACCCACAGCTCGATCCACTCGCTGGCGCGGCACGCCGGCACTTCGCTGGTCGGCCGCAGCAGCCACTGCACCATGCGCCGCGTGGTGTCGGTGCCGGCGTAGTCGTAGATCAGCTGCCGGCGCACGCCGGCGATGCCGGTGGCCCGCGGCGCAACCTCGTCGACCGTCACGTTGATGTCCGGCGGCACGTCGGGATCGGGGTTGACGAACTCGCGCCGCGCCGAGCCGGCGTGCACGCCGCTCGGCTCGCCGTCGCGCGGTGGGTACCACACCGGGCCCTCGAGCCGCGCCACCAGCACCGTGTTCTCGTACGAGACCGCGTCGTGCGTCGAGCCGAGCCGGTTGATGCCGACCTGGTGCCGTTTGATCGGGCCCTGGTAGTCGGTGAGTCCGCCGTCGAGCACGAAGCTGGTCGCCACGCCGCGATGCTGGTGCAGCGCGCTGCGCACGAACGGCGCGAAGCTCACCAGGCCAAGGAACTCGCCGCGCTCGTCGTCATTGCGCACTGGCTTGAGCTTCAACCCCGGGTTGGCAGTGTCCTGCCAGGCCATGGCGCCGGCATCGAACACATGCACGCGGCCGGCGCGCTCGCGCTGGTACAGGGGCTGCAGGCGCTGTGGTTTCATGCGGAGGGTCGTCTGGAGCGCACGACCACAAGCTAGCAGGCGCGCGGGCGCCGCGCCGCGGGAGTTACCCGGTCCGCGGCACTCGACCCGCCTGCTCAGACAGTCCGCGCTCGTACCAGCCGCGGCTGCGATTGACCAGGTGCACCACCAGCAGCATCACCGGCACCTCGATCAGCACGCCGACCACGGTGGCCAGCGCCGCGCCGGATTCGAAACCAAACAGGCTGATCGCCGCCGCCACCGCCAGCTCGAAGAAGTTGCTGGCGCCGATCAGCGCCGACGGGCAGGCCACCGCATGCGACTCGCCGGCGCGGCGGTTGAGCCAGTAGGCCAGGCCCGCGTTGAAGAACACCTGGATCAGGATCGGCACCGCCAGCACGGCGATCACCAGCGGCTGCGCGAGGATCGCGCGGCCCTGGAACGCGAACAGCAGCACCAGCGTGGCCAGCAACGCCGACACCGACCAGGGTGCCAGCCGCGCCAGCGCGGCGTCGAGCGCCGCCGTGCCGCGACGCAGCAGCGCGCGCCGCCAGGCCTGCGCCAGCAGCACCGGGATCACGATGTACAGCACCACCGAGGTGAGCAGCGTGTCCCACGGCACCGTGATCGCCGACATGCCGAGCAGCAGCGCGACGATCGGCGCGAAGGCGAACACCATGATGGTGTCGTTGAGCGCCACCTGCGTCAGCGTGAAGAGCGGGTCGCCCCGGGTCAGCCGGCTCCAGACGAAGACCATCGCGGTGCAGGGCGCCGCCGCCAGCAGGATCAGCCCGGCGACGTAGCTGTCGATCTGCGCCGGCGGCAGCCACGGCGCGAACAGCTGGCGCACGAACAGCCAGGCCAGCAGCGCCATCGTGAACGGCTTGACCGCCCAGTTGACGAACAGCGTGATGCCGATGCCGCGCCAGTGCCGGCCCACCTGGTGCAGCGCACCGAAGTCGACCCGCAGCAGCATCGGGATGATCATCACCCAGATCAGCAGGCCCACCGGCAGGTTCACGCGCGCGAGCTCGAGCCGTCCCACCGTCTGCACGAGCGCGGGCCAGAGCTGGCCGAGCGCGATGCCGGCCACGATGCACAGGCCGACCCACAGGCTCAGCCAGCGCTCGAACAGGTTCATGCCAGCCCGGCGTCGGCGATCGTTTCGATCAGCAGCAGCTGCTGCTGCCGGCGGCGGCCTTCACCGGCACGCCCACCGGCTTGCCGCGCGGCGGGCAACAGGCCGCCGCACCGGCGGCAGCGGGGGCCGCGGCTGCCTTGGACTCGCCGAACACCGGGATGTTGCCCAAGGTGTGGAAGTGCTCCCAGGCCACGCCCTGCGGATCGGTGGTCCAGTGCTTCTCGCTGCGCGCGTAGCAGCAGCTCGTCTGGCCCTCGTCGAGGAGCGGGCCTTCGGCCGCCGCGGCGCGCGCCTTCAGCTGCGCCAGATCGGCGTCGTTGTCGACCTGGATGCCCAGGTGGTCGATGCCGGTGGCGCTGCCGCGCGTGGAGATCGCGAAGTTCACCGGCGGGTCGTCGAGCATCCACTTCGCGTAGTCGCTCTCGTGTCGCGCCGGCTGCGCGGCGAAGAGTTTCGAATAGAAGCCGATGCTCCGGTCGAGGTCGGCGACATGCAGGTGCACGTGGAAGCGTTTCATGAACGAGGTTCCCTTCAGCAGGTGGTGCAGCCCTTGGCGCCACGCGCACCCGCGCGTGGCTTGCCCTGGCAGCAGTTGGCGGTAAGAAAGCCGAGCAGCGCATTCATCTGCTCGAACGAGGCGCGGTAGATCAGGAAGCGGCCGTCGCGCTGCTGGCTGACCAGCCGCGCGTGCATCAGCTCCTTGAGGTGGAACGACAAGGTGTTGGGCGCGACGTCGAGCGCCTCGCACAGCGCACCCGGCGTCAGGCCCGCGGGGCCGGCCACCACGAGCGCACGGAACACGCGCAGTCGCAGCGACTGCGCCAAGGCGGCAAGGGCGGCGACGACTTCCTGTTCTTCCATATTTCAAGTATTGTCGAAATGAATAGGCCTGTCAAGCCGTTCGACGAGCGCCGCATTCGGAATTCTCCGAACGCCGAATCGGCGGAAGCTCACGCGGGGTGCAGCCGCCGCCGATGGCCGCGCACCGGTCGCTTGGTGAAGATCACCTCAAGAGCACTCCTTCGAACGCCACACTGGAACCACCATGTCGGCCTGCCCAAACCCACCGCCGTCGATCGAGTCGCTGCCTCCCGCGCAACTGAACCGTCGCGCGGCACCAATGCAGGGCCAGGGGTCGCGCAACGAGTTGCTGCGTCTGCTCGGTGCGGGCGACGCGCAGGCCCGTGCCGGTGACGGTGAATCGCTGGCCGAGGCCGAGTTGTGGTGCCTGCGCTCGGGCGCGACGCTGTTGCACGAGGGCGGGCTCGGCGACACGATCTACGTGGTGCGTTCGGGCAGCCTGAAATGCGTGAAGACGCTCGAGGATGGCTACGAACAGGTGTTCGCATTCGCGCAGGCCGGCGATCTGCTGGGCTACGAGGCGCTGCACGGCGGCACGCACCCAGCCACCGTGGTGGCGCTCGAGCACTCGACCGTCTACGCGTTGCCACTGGCCCAGCTGCGCGGCGGACTGCCCTGGCTCGAAGAGGGGTTGCGCCAAGGCCTGAGCCGGCAACTGGCCCGTGCGGCCGAAACGGCCGAGCTGATGTCGGCGGTGACAGCCGACGTGCGGCTGGCGCGCTTCATCCTGTGGATGTCGGCGCGCATGGCGCGCATCGGCCAGTCGCCGCGGCGCTTCCATCTGCGCATGGGTCGGCGCGACATCGCGAGTTTCCTGGGCACTGCGCACGAGACCACCAGCCGCTCGTTCACCACCCTGGCCGAGCTGGGCCTGATCGCCGTCGACAACCGCGAGGTCGAGATCCTCGACCTCGACGGCCTGAAGGTCCGTGCGCTGGCCACCCGAGGTGCGAACGCCTGCACCGACGAACGCGTCCGGCCGTGGCCGGCAAGCCTGCTGCGCGACCGCGTGAGCGTCCAGGGCAAGACCCGACCCGCGTTGCGTTGGCTCAACGCTGCAGCGCTGGCCGGCGCCAACATCAACAGCGGCGGGTCGGCGGCTGCGTCCAGGTCGTCGATCACGCCGGTTCCTGCGTCCTGCCTGCCATGAGGAGTGAACGGTCATGAACGATCTACGCATCAAGGATTTCGCCGATCTCGACCCGTTCGAATCGGCCTTTCGCAACATGCTGCGCCCGTGGCGCGACATCAAGGCCGACAGCGCGCCGCAGATCAAGCTCGACGTCGACGAAGCGGATGCCGAGTACCGCGTGACCGCCGAAATCCCCGGCGTGCGCAGGGAAGACATCGACGTGCGCATCGACGGCAACCAGGTCACGATCAGCGCCGAGGTCAAGAAGGACAGCGAGGAAAAGAAGGATGGCCGCGTGCTGCGCAGCGAGCGGCAGTACGGCTTCGCCAGCCGCAGCTTCACGCTCGCCAGCGCCGTCGACGAGGCCAAGGCCGACGCCAAGTACGCCAACGGCGTGCTGACGCTGAAGCTGCCCAAGCGCGCCGCGGAAGCGCGCGGCCGCCTGAAGATCAGCTGAGGGCGAGCGGCCCGCACGGGCCATGTTGCTGCTTGAGGCACGTCAAGCCCCGGCTCGCCGGGGCTTGTTAGTGTGGACTGCCCGTCCTCCCTCTGCCGACGTGCCCCAAGCTGCCGCGATGAGCATCCCCTCTGGTCCCGAGCGTGCGTTGCGCATCCTGATCGCCGACGACCACGCGGTCGTGCGCGAAGGGTTGAAGCGCCTGCTCGAGAGCTGCTCGCCGAACTGGCGGGTCAGCGAAGCCGGCAGCGGCTTCCAGGCGCTGGAGCTGCTGCGCCGCGAGGCCTTCGATCTCGCCATCTTCGACCTGTCGATGCCGGGCATGAGCGGGCTCGATCTGCTGCGCCGGGTGCGCGCCGAGCCGTGGCGGCTGCCGGTGCTGCTGCTGAGCATGCACGCCGAGGAGCAATATGCGCTGCGCGCCTTCAAGGCCGGTGCCAACGGCTACATCACCAAGGACGCGGCCAGCAGCGAACTGGTCGACGCCGTGCGCAAGGTGGCCGGCGGCGGCGCCTTCGTCAGCCCCGCGCTGGCCGAGCGCCTGGTGCTGCAGATGAACCACACGATCGACAAGCCCGCGCACGATCAGCTCAGCGACCGCGAGCTCGACGTGCTGCGCCGCCTGGTGGCGGGACAGCGGCCGACCGAGATCGCGGAGGCGTTGCATCTGTCGGTCAAGACGGTGAGCTCGCACAAGAGCCGCGTGCAGGAGAAGCTGAACCTGCCCACCACCGCCGCGCTGATCCGTTACGGCATGGAGCACGGTCTGGACCCGGAGCCCGCGCAGGCGCAGCCTCCTGCGTGACGCCGGCGTCGCACCCGCCATGACCGCTGCCACCCGCTGGCTCGCGCTCGAGCTGCAGCAGCCCGGCCGACCGCTGCAGGCGGTCTGGCGTGAGCGCCTGCCGCAGCCCGCAGCCGGACAGGTGCGCCTGCGTGTGTCGGCCTGCGGTGTGTGCCGCACCGACCTGCACCTCGTCGACGGCGAGCTGGCGTTTCCCGGGCACCCGGTGGTGCCGGGCCACGAGATCGTCGGGCGCATCGACGCCCTCGGTGCCGGCGTGTTGGGCCTGGCCGTCGGCGACCGTGTCGGCGTGCCCTGGCTGGGCCACACCTGCGGCCAGTGCGAGGCCTGCCGCGCCGGCCGCGAAAACCTGTGCGCCCACGCGAGCTTCACCGGCTGGCAGATCGACGGCGGCTACGGCGAATACACGGTCGCCGACGCGCGTTATGTGTTCCGCCTGCCGGCAGGCTACAGCGACGCCGAGGCCGCGCCGCTGCTGTGTGCCGGCCTGATCGGCTGGCGCGCCTATGCGATGGCCGGCCCCGACGTCCAGCGGGTCGGGCTCTACGGCTTCGGTGCCGCCGCGCACCTGATCGCACAGGTGGCCGTGCTGCAGGGCCGCGAGGTACTGGCGTTCACGCGACAGGGCGACGACGCGGCGCAAGCGCTGGCCCGCGAGCTCGGTGCCAGCTGGGCTGGCAGCTCCGACGAAATGCCGCCGCGGCCACTCGATGCGGCGCTGCTGTTCGCGCCGGTCGGCGCGCTGGTGCCGCAGGCGCTGCAGGCCGTGCGGCCCGGCGGCACGGTGGTGTGCGCCGGCATCCACATGAGCGACATCCCGTCGTTCCCGTACCGCTGGCTGTGGGGCGAACGGCGCATCGTGTCGGTGGCCAACCTCACGCGCGACGACGGCGAACGGTTCCTGCAGGTGGCGTCGCAGCTGCCGTTGCGCGTGCACGCCACCTGCTATCCGCTGCAGCAGGCCGGCGCCGCACTCGACGACCTGCGGGCCGGCCGGGTGGCGGGGGCCGCGGTGCTGACGTGCGGGCCTGCTGGTGCGCCGGCATGACGCTCAAGCGCTATCTCACCGGCCTGATCTGGCTGTGCATCGCACCGCTGCTGCTGCTCGGCAGCTGGCTGGCGGTCGACCAGGTGCTCGGCGTCGTCGCACACGCCCGCGCCGATGCGCAGAACGCGGCGCGGCGCATCGCCGCGTCGATCGGCGAGGACCTGCGCGACCGGATGAACGCACTCAGGCTGCTGGCGGACTCTCCGCTGGCGGACGATCCGCAACGACAGGCGGAGTTCTATCGCGAGGCCCAGGCGTATCAGCGCCACTTCGACGGCCACGTGATCAAGATCGACGCACAGCGCCGCACGATGCTGTTCAGCACGCGCCTGCCCTTCGGCAGCGAACTGCCGCCGCTGCCCAGGCAGGCCGGTCGCGTGGCGGTCGACGCCGCGGCACTCAGCGGCAAGCCGGAGATCGGCGATGCGTTCGTCGGGGCGATATCGGGCAGGCCGATGGTCACCCTGGCCATGCCGGTGCAGCGCGACGGTGCGACTGCATTCTTCCTGCTGGGCGCCATCGAAGTGACCTGGCTCGAGCAGTCTCTGGCGCGTGCCGGGTTGCCCGCCGGCTGGAGCGTGACGCTGCGCGACAGCACGGGCAGCCCGATCGTCCGCCACGCCAACAGTGGCACCGAAGCCGGCGATTCGACGCTGCACTTTGCCACCGCGCTCGAGGCGGTGCCCTGGACGGTGGACCTCGAAGTCGCGCGCGCCACCTACCTGTCGCCCGCGATCCGCGCGGCCGCGGCCATCGGGGCGGGCCTCACGCTGCTGACGCTGGCCGGTGTGCTCGGTGGCGGCGCGGCGGCGCGCCGCCTGACGCGCGCGATGCAGAAGCTGGTGCTCAGCAACAGCGCCGACGGCGAGGCCGCACCCAGGCCGGCGATCGAGGAGATCGCCAGGGTGCAGGATCTGCTGCTCGACGCCGGCCGGCGCCGGGCGGCGGTCGAAGCCGAGCGACGGCTCGAAGAACAGCGGCATCGCGCATCGATGCAGCAGGCCGCCCTGCAGCTGGAATTCAGCGAAGCGCGCCTGCGCGGCATCTTCGACAGCGCCAGCGACGGCATCGTTACCGTCGACGCGACGCAGAACATCGTGATGGTCAACCCCGCGGCGGCACGCATGTTCGGCTACGAGCCGGCTGCATTGATCGGCAAGCCGCTGGAGGTGCTGATGCCCGAGCGCTCGCGGGCTCGGCACCGCCTGGACGTGCAGGCCTTCGCCAACGCCGAAAGAGGGGCACGGCCGATGGGGCAGGGACGTCCGCCTGTGCAGGGCCTGCGCGCCGATGGCGAGGAGCTCCCTTTTGAGGCGGCGATCTCCTATGTCCATGTCGATGGCCAGAGGCTGTTCACCGCGATCGTGCGCGACGTCACCGAGCGCCAGCGCAGCGAAGCGCAGGTCCGCACGGCCCGGGCCGAACTCGAGGCCTCGCATGCCGAGCTGCGCCGGCTGGTCGCCGCGCAGGACCAGGTGCAGGAGCGGGAGCGCAAGCGCATCGCCCGCGAATTGCACGACGACCTGCAGCAGACGCTGGCCGCGATCAAGATGGACGCACTGGCGATCGGCCAGCAGTTGCATCGCGAGCCGGCGCAGGCGACGCCGATGCTGGCCAAGATCGACGAGCTGGCCACCGCAGCGATCGCCTCGACCCGGCGCATCGTCAACGACCTGCGGCCGCAGATGCTCGAGGAGCTCGGCTTGCGCCCGGCGCTGGAGACGCTGGCGGCCGATTTCACGCAGCGCACGGGCATCGCCGTCCAATGCGATGCGAGCCCGACCGACGAAGGCGACGCCGACGACGACGGCGTGCTCTCGTCTGCAGTGGCCACCTGCCTGTACCGGGTGGCGCAGGAGGCGCTCAACAACGTGGGCAAGCACGCCGCAGCACGACAGGTGCGCATCACGCTGACCCATCCGGCCGATGGCCGCGTGCGCCTGCGCATCGCCGACGACGGCAACGGCTTTGCGAACAACGGCCGCCGCAAGCGCCATTCGTTCGGGCTGGTGGGCATGGAAGAACGCGTGCGCGCGATCGGTGGCGAGCTGCACGTCGATGCCGTGCCGGGCCGCGGCACGGTGATCGAGGTGGACGTGTCGACGGCAGGCGAACCCGCGATCACCACCTATTGAGTGCGCTCAGCGCCCACTGTCCCGACACCGCGCACGATGTGCGGGCGAGAAAGGATGCGCATGCTCAGGGTGGCCATCATCGACGATTCGTTGGAGATCCAGCGAGCCTTCGGCGCCCTGCTCGCGTCGCTCGACGGCCTGCAGCTCGTCGGTTGCGCCGAAGATCTGGCCGGCGCCGTGCGCCTGATCGACGAGCAGCGGCCCGACATCGTGGTGCTCGACGTCGAGCTGCGCGGCACCGACCGCGGCTACGACGTGCTGCGCCACGTGGCACGACGCCATCCGGCCACACGCGTCGTGGCGCTGTCCAACTTCGGCTGGCGCGCGATGCGCGACGCCTTCCTACATGCAGGCGCCAGCGCCTACTTCGACAAGGCCAACGAATTCGTGCAGGCGCGCGACTGGATCGCCGGCCAGTTGCCGCATGCGGCCGGGGCGGCCGACTGCCGGCCGTGGCCGTCGGCGGCCTGAACCTCGTCGAGCCATCGCGTCAGGCCCGCGCCGGGCGCTAGTGCACGCCGGCAGCGTCCAGATGGTCGCGCAACCAGCTGCCGGCCATGTGCGCCACGGTGTCGAACGCGCCCGGCTCGCCGAACTGCGCGCCGCTCGCGCCGGGAATCGACTCCAGCCGCCGCTTGCCGCGCAGGCGCGACAACGCGGTCCGGTGCGCCTGCAGCGACTCGACATCGAGCGCGGCGACCAGCAGCAGCGTGGCCGCCCGCACGCGGGCCAGCACATCCAGCGATTGCTCGATGTACGCGCTGCAACCGACGACCGCCGTCACCTGGTCGGCGTGCGCCGCGGCAACACGCAGCGCGGCGGCAGCCGACAGCTGCGCACCCAACAGGCCGATCGCGCCAGCGCCGATGTCCTCGTGCGTGCGGATCCAATGAATGGCCTCGTCGAAGCCGATCACCCAGCCGCCGCGTCGTGCGTCGGCCGCCGCCGGCTCCGCGATCGGCGGCGTCAGCACGATGCGCAATGTCGACAGGCCGTAGCCGGTGAGCACGCGGCGCAGCCTGATACCGCGCTCGCCCTCGATGAACGAACCGGGCTCGTCGGTGACGATGACCACGCCTCGCGCATGGGCCGCATGCGCCAGCTCGCCCTGCCAGGTGGTGCCGCCGATCAACACCGCGTCACCACTCATTGGATTCCGCCGCACGGTCGCGCAGCCGCAGCAGCCAGCGCGCGGCGCGCCACAGCGACCAGACGCGGCCGAGCCCGCGCAAGGCCCGGCGGGGCCGGACCACGACCCAGACGGTGACGGCAGCCAGCGGCCACTGCGGGTGCATGCGCAGCCAGCGCCAGCCATCGAGCGCCAGGTCGACCAGCGCCAGCGGCGCGGCCAACGCCTCGGTCTGCCGGGAAAGGCGGGCACGCAGCCCGGCGCTGCGCACCAGCAGCGCTTCGCGACGTCGCTGCAGCGCTCGTGGATCCGTGGCCTGCCACATGCGAGCGCGTCAGTCGACGGCGGCCAAGGCGGCGCGGTCGCGTGCGAGTTCCTGGGCGCTGGCCGCGAACGCGCCGCCGACGCTGCGCAGCCGACGGCGGGCATGGCGCAGCAGCACGATGCCCATCAACGCACAGGCCAGCGCGAGCACGCCGAACGCGGGCAGGCGGTACTGCTCCTGCAGCAGCAGCATCAGGAAACCGATGCCCAGCACGAGCGAAGCCAGCAGCAACAGCAACGACAGCGCGCCCCACCACAGCGCGTCGAAGGCCTTCGCCTTCTCCTGCTCGAGCTCGCAGCCCAGCAACTGCAGCCGCGTCTGCGCGATCTCGAGCACGGTGGCGAGCGCCCCGCGCAGCGAGGCGAGCAGCCCGGCCCGGGGCAGGCTCATCGCACCGGCCGCTTCAGCGCCTGCCGATCAGCAGACCGGCGATGAGCCCGATGCCGGCCGCTGCGCCGACGGCCTTCCACGGGTTCTCGTGCACGTATTCGTCAGCGGCATGCCCGGCGGCCTTGGCCTTGTGGATGGCCGCATCCTGCATCTGCGTGAGGCTGGCCTTGGCCTCGTCGATCCGCGTCTGCATGCGCCCGCGCAGTTCCTTGGCGTGCTCGCCGGCCTGGCCTGCGGTGACGCGCAGCAGTTCCTCGGTGTCGGCGATGACCAGTCGCAGGTCGGCCATCAGCTTGTCGCGTTGGGCGGTCGAGATGTCGGTCATGGCCATGCTCCTGGTTCGAACGATGCACCGAGTGTGGCTGACGGGCCTGCAGTGTCGTTGCGTGCCCTCAACGATCGGTTGCCGTCGCCTTTGCGGCTGGCAGATCAGTAGGCTTCTGGCACCGGGGAGCCCGCCGCCGCCGCCGTCGGCCGGGCGGCGATCAGGCAATCGGTCGTCAGCAGCAGGCTGGCGATCGACGAGGCGTTCTGCAGCGCCAGCCGGGTCACCTTGGCCGGGTCGATCACGCCCATCGCGATCAGGTCGCCGAACTCGCGCGTGTGCGCATTGAAGCCATAGGCGCCGGCGCCGCGCTGCACCTGCTCGAGCACCACCGAGTCCTCTTCGGCGGCATTACGCACGATCTGGCGCAGCGGCTCCTCGAGCGCGCGCTCGACGATGCGCAGACCGGCCTGGATGTCGAGGTTGGGTTCCTGCAGCGCCTGCAGCACGCTGCGGCAACGCACCAGCGCCACGCCGCCGCCCGGCACGATGCCTTCGTCGACCGCGGCGCGCGTGGCATGCAGCGCGTCCTCGACGCGGATCTTGCGTTCCTTCATCTCGGCCTCGGTGGCCGCGCCGACCTTCACCACCGCCACGCCGCCGGCCAGCTTGGACACTCGCTGCTCGAGCTGTTCGCGGTCGTACTTGCTGATGCCGCGATCGTCGATCTGCTGCTTCAGCTGCGCCACGCGTGCGGCGATTGCCTTGGCGTCGCCGGCGCCGCCGACCACCGTGGTACGGTCCTTGGCCACCTCGACGCGGCGCGCGCGGC
This sequence comes from Burkholderiaceae bacterium, assembly GCA_044222685.1. Lineage (GTDB taxonomy): Bacteria > Pseudomonadota > Gammaproteobacteria > Burkholderiales > Burkholderiaceae_C > JAEUPI01. The sequence continues at coordinate 7,114 of JBGAMU010000047.1, read as the reverse complement.
CCAGGTGCTCGAGCGCCACCTTCTCGAGCGTCAGCCCCGCCTGCTCGGTGACGACCACGCCGCCGGTCAGCAGCGCCAGGTCCTCCAGCATCTCGCGACGGCGGTCGCCGAAGCCCGGTGCGCGCACGGCACAGCACTTGAGCACGCCACGCAGGTGGTTGACGACGAGCGTCGCCAGCGCGTCGCCTTCGAGCTCCTCGCAGACGATCAGCAGCGGCTGGCCCTGCTTGGCCACCAGCTCCAGCGTCGGCAGCAGGTCCTTCACGGTGCCGATCTTGCGATCGGCGATCAGGATCAGCGGCTGCTCCAGCACCGCCACCTGCTTCTCGCCCTGCGTGATGAAGTAGGCCGACAGGAAGCCGCGGTCGAACTGCAGGCCTTCCACCACCTCGAGCTCGCTGGTCACGCCGGTGCCGTCCTCGATCGTGATGGCGCCTTCGCGGCCGACCTTGTCCATCGCCTGCGCGATCAGCTCGCCGATCGAACGGTCGTTGTTGCCCGAGATCGCCGCCACGTGCGCGATCTCGGCCGACGTGCGGCACGGCGCCGCCAGGCGCTTGAGCTCGTCGACCACCGCCGCGGTGGCGCGCTCGATGCCGCGGCGCACGTCCATCGGGTTCATGCCGGCCGCCACCACCTTCATGCCCTCGCGCACCATCGCGCGCGCCAGCAGCGTGGCGGTGGTGGTGCCGTCGCCGGCCATCTCGCTGGTGCGCACCGCCACCTCGCGCACCATCTGCGCACCCATGTCCTCGAACGGATCGGCCAGCTCGATCGACTTGGCGACGATGACGCCGGAGTTCACCACCGCCGGCGCGCCGAACTCGCGCTGCAGCAGCACGGTGCGGCCGCGCGGGCCCAGCGTGAGCATCACCGCGTCGGCCAGCGTGTTGACACCGTCGAGGATCTTGTGGCGAGCCTCCTCGCCGAACAGGAGGATCTTGGCTGCCATGATTCCACCGCAAGAAGTGAGGTCGTGTGGCGATGATCCTTGCGCCGGGCCGCGGGTCGTTGAGTTTGCGCAAGGCGGCCGCATTCGCGCGAGCCGACACGGCGCGCGGGAGGCCGTGTCAGCGCGCGAAGCGCAACACGCCGTCGTCGAGCCGCCCGAAACGCAGCGCGAACAGGTCGCTCAGGTAGTTCTGGTTCAGCTTCCACGGCTTCTCGCGGCCCTGCCGGGGCAGGCTGTCCAAATGGCGCCGGAAGTAGCCCGACGAGAAGTCGACGAACGGATCGCGCGGCATCGCCGCATCGGCCAACGTGGGTGTGGCCACGCGCACGCCGGTGGCGGCCATGTGGTTGAGCAGGCGGCACACCCAGCGGCTGGTGAGGTCGGCCTTCAGCGTCCACGACGCATTGGTGTAGCCGAAGGTCGCCGCCAGGTTCGGCAACCCGCTGTACATCACACCCTTGTACGGCACCAGGTCGGCCGGCGTCACCGCGCGGCCGTCCACCGTGGCGGCGGCACCGGCCATCAGCTGCAGCTCCAGGCCAGTGGCGGTGACCACCACGTCGGCGCTCAGCACGCGGCCGCTGGCCAGCCGCACGCCGTCGGCGACGAAGCGGTCCACCGTGTCGGTCACCACCTCGGCACGCCCGGCGCGCAGCGCCTTGAAGAAGTCGCCGTCGGGCACCAGGCACAGCCGCTGCTCCCACGGGTTGTAGCGCGGCGTGAAATGCGTGGCCACGTCGAAGCCCGGCGGCAGCTGCCGCGCGACGCGGCGGATCAGCACGTCGCGCACCCGCGACGGCCGACGCCGGCAGAGCTGGAACACGGCCAGCGCCAGCAGCACGTTCTTCCAGCGCGTCAACGCGATCGCGGCGCGCTCGGGCAGCACACGCTGCAGGCCCGCCGCCACCGCGTCGCGCGCCGGCAGGCTGACCAGGTAGGTGGGCGAGCGCTGCAGCATCGTGACCTGTGCGCCGCGCTCGGCCAGCGCCGGCACCAGCGTCACCGCGGTGGCGCCGCTGCCGATCACCACGACGCGCCGGCCCGCGACATCCAGATCGTCAGGCCAGGCCTGCGGGTGCACCACGCGGCCGCGAAAGTCGGCCACACCCTCGAATGCCGGCGTGTAGCCGTGGTCGTAGCGGTAGTAGCCGGTGCACAGGTGCAGGAAGCGGCAGCGCAGCACCTGTTCGGGCGCGCCGGGTGCGGTTGGCGCGAAGCTCACCGTCCAGCACGCGTCCGCCGACGACCAGGCGGCGTGCGTCATGCGCAGGCCGTAGCGGATGTGCCGCTCGAGCCCGTGTTCATGCACCGTGTTCTGCAGGTAGCGCAGGATCGTCGGCGCCTCGGCGATCGCGCGCGGGTCGCGCCACGGGCGGAAGGCGAAGCCGAGCGTGAACATGTCGGAGTCCGAGCGCACGCCGGGGTAGCGAAACAGGTCCCAGGTGCCGCCGAGCCGCTCGCGGGCCTCCACCACCGCGAAGCGCCGGCCCGGGCACAGCGTCTGCAGATGCCAGGCCGCGCTGATGCCGGCGATGCCGGCACCGACCACCAGCACGTCCAGCATCGGGTCGTCGCGGTCGGCCATGGTCGATGCTAGCGCGTGCGCGACGCCTCGACCGCCGGGCCGAATCGCGCCCGGTAGTCGCGCGGGCTGGCCCCGGTGTGGCGCTTGAAGAAGCGGCAGAAGTACGCCGGGTCGTCGAAGCCGAGCTCGAACGCGATGCTCGACACCGGCGCCGCGATGTGCACCAGGCGGCGGCTCGCCTCGCGCACCAGGCGCGCATGCAGCAGCGCCTGCGCGTTGCGGCCGGTCTCGGCGCGCACCAGCCGGTTGAGCCGCTCGGCGCTCAGGCCGAGCTGGCGGGCGTAGCGCGTCACCGGCCAGTGCTCGCGGTAGTGCGTCTCCATCAGGGCGACCCAGCGTGTGTAGAGCGCCGACACGCCATGCGGCCGGCCGCGCTGCGCGGCGCCGTCGGCGCGGTGCGCCTGCTCGGCCAGGCGCCACAGCACCGCGCGCGCCAGCCACAGCGTCACCGGCGCCGGCGCGGCACTTTCGTGCTCGGCCACCAGCGCCGCGAACAGCGCATGCAGGCGCGCGGCCTCTGGCGCGGCCAACACCAGCCGGCGCGGACTGGCGAACAGCACGGTCAGCGCGTCGGCCAGCCCCAGGTCGTCGCCCTCGGCGAGCGGGCGCGCATCGAAGGTGAGCACATGGCCGTCGGTGGCGGCCGAGAAGCGGAACGCATGCGCCACCCCGGGCGGCAGCGTGAGGGCCAGCGGCCCGTCGTCGGCCGCACGCGAATCGTCCAACACCGACTGCACCGGCCCCTGGTGCACCCAGACCACCTGGTGCAGACCCTGGTGCACGTGCGAGCCGATCTCCCAGTCGTACAGCCGGCTGCGCGTCTGGATCGCCTCGACGTGCAGCAGCGGCAGACCGGGCGCCGCGGCCTCGCCGTAGAGCGCGAAGGCGGGCAGGTGGCGGCGCGCGCGGCGCCGGGCGGGTGCAGCCGGCATGCGCGGCATCGTACGACAAAAGTGCAAGTACGCACCGCAGCATTCGCCGCCTCGGTGGGTGGAGTGCCGCCCAGAATCGCGGCACACACCGAACCAGGAGACCGCGCCATGTTCCGCTTCGACCCGTTCTCGCCGGCGATCGCCGCCGACCCGTTCCCCGCCTACAAGGTGCTGCGCGACGAACACCCGTGCTTCTGGAGCGAGGAGGCGCAGATGTGGATCCTGTCGCGCCATGCCGACGTGTTGGCCGCGGTGCAGGACTGGCGCACCTACTCGTCGGCCAAGGGCAACATGATGACCGAGCTGCCCGGCCGCGCCGGGGCCACGCTGGGCACCACCGACCCACCACGCCACGACCGGCTGCGTGCGCTGATCCAGCACGCCTTCGTCAAGCGCAATCTCGAGGCACTGGCCGAGCCGATCCGCGCCATCGCCGCCGAAGCCGCGGCCGGGCTGAAGGGCAGGAGCACGTTCGACTTCATCGAGGACTTTGCGTCCAAGTTCACCGTGCGCGTGCTGATTGCGGCGCTCGGCCTGCCGCCGGGCGACGAGGCCATCGTGCGCGACAAGGCGGTGCTGATGGTGCAGAACGACCCGGTCACCCGCGCCAAAGGCCCGCAACACGTGGCCGCCTACGAGTGGATGCAGGCCTATGCCGCCAAGGTGATCGCCGAGCGGCGCGCCAACCCGAAGAACGACCTGATCTCGCACTTCAGCATGGCGGAGATCGACGGCGACAAGCTCGACGAGCGCGAGGTGCTGCTGACCACGACCACGCTGATCATGGCCGGCGTGGAGTCGCTCGGCGGCTTCATGAGCATGTTCGCGCTCAACCTGGCCGACCACGCCGATGCCCAGCGCGCGGTGATCGCCGACCCGTCGCTGCTGCAGGAGGCGATCGAGGAATCGCTGCGCTACAACACCAGCGCGCAGCGTTTCAAGCGCTGCCTGCAACGCGACGTCGAGCTGCACGGCCAGACCATGAAGGCGGGCGACTTCGTGTGCCTGGCCTACGGCTCGGCCAACCGCGACGAGCGCCAATGGCCCGACGCCGACCGCTACGACATCGCGCGCAAGCCGCGCGGCCACCTCGGTTTCGGCGGCAGCGTGCACGTGTGCCTGGGCACGATGATCGCGCGCCTGTCGGTGAAGCTCGCGTTCGACGAGCTGCACAAGGTGGTGGGCGGCTACCGCCGCACGCAGCAGCAGCTGAACTGGATGCCGTCGTCCACCTTCCGCAGCCCGCTGCAGCTGGAGCTGGCGCTGGCCTGAGGCACACCGGCCGCGAACGCTACTGCCAGCGCTCGAGCTCGAGGTGCACGCTGCCGCGTGTGCTGCTGAGCGTCAGCGCGCCCTCCTGCACGGTGGCCTGCAGCTGCATGCTGCGCTCGGCCATCTCGGCGAGCGACTGCGTGCCCGCCGCCGGCAGCCGCCAGACCTGCAGTCGGTCGAGCCGCGCGAGCTTGCCCTGGACGCCGCGCCACCACAGTTCGGCCGACGACGCGAACGCATACACGATCACCGCATCGGCGCGGCTGCAGGCGCGCACCAGCGGCTTCTCCTCCGGCTGGCCGACCTCGATCCACAGCCGCTTGCGGCCGGTGAAGTCGGTGAGCGAGGCATCGGGATCGTCGGGGTCCGACAGCCCGGCGCCGAAGGCCAGCGTGCCGTCGCCCTGGCACAGGTCGCGCAGCTGATGCGCATGCCGCGCGAGCGCCACGATGCGCACCATCATGCGTTCGTCGGTCTCGCTCGGGTGGCGCGCCAGCGTCAGCGGATGTTCGGCGTAGTAGCCGTGGTCGATGTCGGCGACCTGCAGGACGGCCTTGAAGATGGTGGATTTGAGAGCCACGGTGTCCGCCGTCTCATGTGGGGCGCTCCGAAGGGCGCGACTATAGGCGACTCGGCGCGGGTTCGCGTTCAGGGCGGCCGCGCGCTCAGCGCAGGGTCAGCACCCTGACCTCGCTCAACGCCGACGCGCGATTGCCCCACGACTGGCGCACGTAGCTCAGCACCGCCGCGGCTTCGGCGTCGCTGAGCGCCTGCGCCGGCATGCTGTAGGGCCGCGGGTTCGCCGCCGTGGCCGGCGCAAAGCTGCCGTGGTCGAGCAGCCGCACCAGGTTGCGCGGGTCGGGCTGCAGCACGCTCGGGTTGCCGGCCAGCGGCGGATAGACACTGGGCACGCCCTCGCCCTGCAGGCCGTGGCAGTCGGCGCAGTGCTTGTCGTACAAGGCGCGGCCCTGCTCGAGTTGCGCCGACGATGCCGGCGCGGCCGTGTCGGCGTCACGCACCGGCCGCGGCGGGGCGAGCAGGTAGGTGGCCACCGCCTGCAGGTCGTCGTCGCGCCAGTGCTGCGTGCTGCCGAACACCACCTCGGCCATCGGGCCCGAGGCACTGCCGAACTCCGAGCGCCCTGTGCGTAGCAATTCGACGATGTGTCGCGCTGCCGCGGCCGTGTCCAACGGATCCGCCGCATCGGGCAACGGCGGCGCCCACCAGCGGCCACCGGTCAGCACGCCGCCACTCAAGCTCGACGCGCTCGCGCCGAGCATGTTGCGCGGCGCGTGGCAGGCGGCGCAGTGGCCGAGGCCCTGAACCAGGTAGGCACCGCGGTTCCACGCGGCCGGTCGCTGCGCATTGTCGACCTGGACGCCGGGGCGGAAGAACAGCGCGCGCCACACGCCGAGCGCCAGTTGCGTGTTGTAGGGGAAGCGCAGCGCGTGCGGCGGGTTGGCTTGCGCCACCGCGGGCAGCGTGCGCAGGTACGCGAACAGCGCGTCACTGTCCGCGCGCGTGATGCGGGTGAACGCGGTGTACGGAAACGCCGGCACCAGGCGCCGGCCGTCACGCGAGCGGCCGTGGTGCAGCGCGCGCCAGAAGTCGTGCGCACTCCAGCGGCCGAGGCCGCTGTCGGCGTCGGGCGTCAGGTTGCCGGCGTAGACGGTGCCGAACGGCGTGTGCAGGGCGCGGCCGCCGGCATACGGTGAACCACCGCGCGCGGTGTGGCAGCCGGCGCAGTGACCCAACCGCGCCAGGTAGGCGCCTCGCGCCACCGCATCGGCGGTGTCCGGGCCTGACGCCGGCATCGACGGGACGGGCCGATCGGCGTCGTCTTCCGCGTCACCGGCCCACCACGCCAGGCCGGCCAGCACGCCCAGCAGCGTGGCCAGCACGACGGCCATGCCGACGAGGCTGCGTCGCCACCGACCGGCGCTCATGGCGCGGTGCTGCCGCAGTCCATCGGCCAGCGCGTCGGCGGGGTGTCGGCCGGCTGGATGCGTGACGGCACCGGCCGCGCGGCCAGTGCATCGGCCACGGCGGGTACGTCGGCGGCACTCAGCCGCTGCGCGATGCGCGCCATGCAGTCCGGCGCGGTTGCACGCCGCGTGCCGTTGCGCCAGGCGCCCAGCTGCGCGAGCACGTAGTCACGCGGCAAGCCGAGCAGCCCGGGCACGCCGGGTGCCACACCGGCCAGTGCGCTGCCGTGGCAGCTCTCGCAGGCGGGCAGGTCGAGCGCCGGGTCGCCGCGGCGCACCAGCGCCTCGCCGCGCTGCAACGCCGCCGGCGCCGCGGCGGGCCGCGGGCTGCGATCGGGCTCCACGGTGTAGGGCAGATCGAGCGAGGCGAAGTGCTGCGCCAGCTCGC
>JBGAMU010000046.1:0-29329 GCA_044222685.1 Burkholderiaceae bacterium | reverse complement strand
ATGCTCGGCGTGCTGGTCACCGGCGAGCTGTGGGTGCGCGTGCCGCAGACGATCTTCATGCGCTGGAGCGGGCGGCTCGATTTCGGCGTGACGGCCAAGGACATGATGCTCGCGATGATCGGCCGCTACGGCATGAATGGCGGGCAGTACCAGGCGGTGGAGTTCTGCGGCGAAGCGGTGTCGGCGCTGCCGATGAACGAGCGCATGACGCTGGCCAACATGAGCGCCGAGCTCGGCGCGCAGGTCGGCCTGATCGCGCCCGACGACGAGACGCGCAGCTGGCTGTGGCAGGCCGGCGCGCAGGACATCGAGCTCGAGCGCTGGCACAGCGACGAGGACGCGGTCGGCATACGCCACAACTTCGACGCCTCCACGCTGGCGCCGCAGATCGCGCTGCCGCACAGCCCGGCGCTGGCGCGCGACGTCGACGACATCGAGCCGACGCCGGTGCAACTGGCCTACATCGGCGCCTGCACCGGTGCCAAGCTCGACGACCTGCGCGCCGCGGCGCGCGTACTGGCGGGTTATCACATCGACAAGCGGGTGCGGCTGCTGGTCGCGCCTGCCAGCGTGCGCGACCGCGAGGCCGCCGAGCGCGAGGGCATCCTGCGCCATCTGCTCGAAGCCGGCGCCGAGATCCTGCCCAGCGCCTGCGGCATGTGCGCCGGCTATGGCGGCGTGGTGCCCGAGGACAGTACCGTGATCGCGTCGATCGCGCGCAACTTCAAGGGCCGCATGGGGCCGACCAGCGCGCAGGTCTTCCTGGCCTCGCCCTACACCGTGGCGGCCTCGGCGCTGCGCGGCCGCATCACCGATCCGCGCGAGGTGCTGTGGGACGGCGAGACCGAGGGCTCGCGATGAGCGACAGGCCGCTATCGCCGACAGGCGGGCTGCTGCAGCGCGGCCGCCGTGCAGCGGGAGATGCGACCGGCCCGCCGGGGCGCCGCGTCTGGCGGCTGCCGGCCGACGTGGACACCGATGCGCTGGCGCCCGGTGCGTGGATGAAGTACAGCGTCGAGGTGATCGCGCAGCATTGCCTGGAGGCGATGCTGCCGACCTTCGCGCTCGAGGTGCGGCCGGGTGACGTGATCGTGGCCGGACCTAACTTCGGCATCGGCTCGTCGCGTGAGCAGGCCGCCGCCGCGCTGGTGCACCTGGGGGTGGCGGCGGTGATCGCGCCCTCGTTCGGCGGCTTGTTCTTCCGCAACGCGTTCAATGTCGGCCTGCTGCTGATCACCTGCCGTGACGCCGACGGCATTGCCGATGGCGAACGCATCGAGTTCGACGTCGCGGCCGGCGAACTGCGCTGCGTGATCGATGCGAGCGGCCGCGAACTCGGTGCCAAGGCGCCGGTGCTGGCCTGTGAGCCGATCCCGGCCTTCCTGCTCGACATGGTGGCCGCCGGTGGGCTGCTGCCGCAGCTGCGCCAGCGCCTGCAGGCCGGCGCGCCGCGCCGGGCCGACACGTAGATCCTCACCCACGAGAGTGAAACCCCGCATGAGCGCAAGCCGCCCGCCGAAGCCGACACGACCGGACCTGTTGATCAAGAACGTGCGTGTCGTGCGCCCGCACGGCCAGGCCGTGCACGAGGCCGACATCGCGATCAAGGACGGCCGCATCGTGCAGGTGGCGCCCGCCCTCGACGCTGCGCGCGCCAAGCGTGTGCACGACGGGCGCGGCCGGCTGGCGTTTCCGGGCGTGGTGGATGCGCACATGCATGCCGGCATCTACTCGCCGCTGGCCGAGGACGCCGTCACCGAAAGCCAGGCCGCCGCGATGGGCGGCGTGACGTCGAGCCTCAACTACTTTCGCACCGGCCAGTACTACCTGAACAAGGGCGGGCCGTACAAGGATTTCTATCCCGAGGTGCTGAAGACCGCCAAGGGCCGTTTCCACGTCGACTACGGTTTCCACCTGGCGCCGATGGACCGCACGCACATCGAGGAGATCCCGCAGCTGATCGCCAAGCACGGCGTGGCCAGCTTCAAGATCTTCATGTTCTACGGCTCGCACGGCCTGCACGGCGCCAGCGATTCGCAGCGCGACTTCCTGATGATCGGGCCCGACGAGCGCTACGACTTCGCGCACTTCGAGTTCATCATGCGCGGCATCCAGGCGGCGCGCGAGCAGTTTCCCGACAAGGCCGAACAGATCTCGCTGTCGCTGCACTGCGAGACGGCCGAGATCATGACGGCCTACACCCGGCTGGTCGAGAAGAACAAGGGCCTGAAGGGGCTGCCGGCCTACCACGCGTCGCGGCCGCCGCACTCGGAAGGGCTGGCGGTGTTCATCGCCAGCTACCTGGCGCACGAGACGAATCTGCCCAACATCAACCTGCTGCACCTGAGCTCGCGCAAGGCGGTACAAGCCGCGCTGATGATGGCCGACGTCTTTCCCCACATCGACTTCCGCCGCGAGGTCACGATCGGCCACCTGATGCTCGACGTGACGAGCCCGGCCGCCGAGCTGGCCAAGGTGAACCCGCCGATCCGGCCTCGCGAGGACGTCGAGTACCTGTGGGACGCGCTGCTCGCCGGCGAGCTCGACTGGGTGGTCAGCGACCATGCCTGCTGCCGCCACGAGACCAAGATCCCGAAGCGCTACTTCGGCAACATCTGGATGGCCAAGAGCGGCTTCGGCGGCACCGAGTACCTGCTGCCGGCGCTGGTCAGCGAAGGCAGCCGGCGCGGCATGAGCTACAACCAGATGGCGCGCGTGACGAGCTGGAATCCGGCGCGCCGCTTCGGCCTCAACCGCAAGGGCGACATCGACGTCGGCTTCGACGCTGACATCGCGCTGGTCGATCCGGCGCAGCGCTGGACCATCCGCGCCCAGGCGTCGCCGTCGACGCAGGGCTACACGCCGTTCGAAGGGCTGGAGTTGTCGGCCCGCGTCGATACCACGTTCCTGCGCGGCGAGTGCGTCTACGACGACGGGCGCATCGTCGGCAAGCCGCGCGGACAGTACCTGTTCCGCCCGACGGATTGAAGCCGCCGTGATGGCCGCGTGGGCCCCGGGCGACGCGTCGGTGCCGGTGGCCATCGTCGGCGCCGGTGCCTGTGGGCTCACCGCGGCGATCGCGTTGCGCGAGGCTGGCGTGGACTGCCTGCTGCTCGAACGCGATGGGCGGCCACAGGGCTCCACCGCGTTGTCGTCGGGCTTTATCCCGGCTGCGCCGACGCGCTGGCAGCAAGAGGCGGGCGTCGACGACAGCGCCGCGGGCTTCGCGGCCGACATCGCCGCCAAGTCGCTGGACCGCGCCGCGCCGCATCTGGTGCGCGCCTACACCGAGGCGTCGGCGCCCGCGCTGGCGTTGCTGGCCCGGCAAGGCATCACCTTCGAGCTGCTCGATGGCTTTCTCTACCCCGGGCACTCGGTGCGCCGCATGCATGCGCTGCCCGAGCGCACGGGTGCCGCGCTGATGGCCGCGCTCGAGGCCGCCGCCCTGCGCCAGGCTGCCGACCTGCTGTGCGACGCCCGCGTGGTGTCTCTGGAGGCCGACCGATCCGGATGCGTGCAGCGGCTGCGGCTCGCGCGCCCCGATGGACGGATCGAGTCGCTGGCCTGCGCACGTGTGCTGCTCGCCTGCAACGGCTTCGGCGGCGACGCGGCGATGGTGGCCGAACACCTGGGGTCGATGCGCGACGCGCCGTTCGCCGGCCACGTCGGCAACGACGGCAGCGCGATCCGCTGCGGGCGCGCGCTCGGTGCCGGCCTGGCCGACCTGACCGCCTACCAGGGCCACGGCGGCTGGGCGGTGCCACAGGGCGCGCTGATCTCGTGGGCGTTGATCATGCGCGGCGGCGTGCAGGTCAACGCGCAGGGCGAGCGGTTCCACGACGAGAGCGCCGGTTATTCCGAGGCGGCGGCGGCCGTGCTGGCGCAGCCCGGCGGCGTGGCCTGGATGGTGTTCGACGAACCGGTGCTCGCGCTCGCGCGCAGCTTCCCCGACTTCTACGCCGCCGAGTCCGCCGGCGCGTTGCGTTCGGCAGCCGACACCGCGGCGCTGGCGCGGGTGATCGGCTGTGACGCCGGCGCCTTGTCGCAGACGCTGGCCGCCGTCGGGCCCGGCGTGACCGACGGCTTCGGCCGCCGCTTCGAGCGTGCCTTGTCGCCGCCGTGGCACGCGGTCAAGGTGACCGGCGCGTTGTTCCACACCCAGGGTGGACTCGACATCGATGCGAGCTGCCGCGTGCGCCGCCGCGACGGCTCGCTGCTGCCCAACCTGTGGGCGGCCGGCGGCGCGGCGCGCGGCGTGTCGGGCGACACCGTGGCGGGCTACCTGTCGGGCAACGGCCTGCTCAGCGCGGTGGCCGGCGGCTACATCGCGGCGCGTGCGATCGCCGACTCTTTGACGAAGGACCCAGGATGAACTTGCGTGCACGACTGCAGAACCCGCCGCTGCTGCTGGCCCCGGGCGTCTACGACGCGCTGTCGGCGCTGCTCGCCGAGCAGGCGGGTTTCGAGGCGCTGTACCTGTCGGGCGCCTCGATCGCCTACACGCGGCTGGCGCGCAGCGACGTCGGCCTCACGACCTACAGCGAGGTCGAGGACACGCTGGCCCGCATCACCGAACGGGTGCGCGTGCCGGTGATCGTCGACGCCGACACCGGCTTCGGCAACGCGGTCAATGTGCAGCGCACGGTGCGCGGCTTCGAGCGCGCGGGCGCGGCGATGATCCAGCTCGAGGACCAGGACTTCCCCAAACGCTGCGGCCATCTCGCCGGCAAGGCGGTGATACCCGCGGCCGAGATGGCCGGCAAGCTGCGCGCCGCGCTCGACGCACGGGCGTCGGCCGACACGCTGATCCTGGCGCGCACCGATGCGCTGGCCATCGAGGGGCTCGACGCCGCGCTCGAGCGGGCCCAGGCCTACCTCGATTGCGGCGTGGACGGCCTGTTCATCGAGGCGCTGCGCACGCCGGCGCAGATGGATGCAGCCTGCGCCCGCTTCGCCGCCCGCGTGCCGCTGCTGGCCAACATGGTCGAAGGAGGCCAGACGCCGATCGAGTCGGCCGCGCAACTGCAGGCACGGGGCTTTCGCATCGCCATCTTTCCCGGCGGCACCGCGCGCGCGGTGGCGCACACGCTGCAGGGCTACTTCGCGAGCCTCAAGGCGCATGGCAGCACGACGCCGTGGCGCGATCGCATGCTCGACTTCGACGGGCTGAATGCCGCCATCGGCACGCCCGAGCTGCTCGCCAGCGCCCGCCGCTACGCCAGCTGAGGCAGCGGGGCGATCAGCGCCTCGCCCTCGTTGCTCGAGCGGCTGACCGCGCGCGACACCGGCCAGGCCTGCACGGCGCTGTCGGGCAGGCCCTGCATCAGCGGCGCCATCGTCGCGGGGTCCTGGTTGGCACGCGCCAGCCAGGCCGCCCAGTGCTCGGGCGCGATCATCACCGGCATGCGGTCGTGGATGTGCGCGACCAGCGGGCTCGCTGCGGTGGTGATCACGCAGCAGGTGAGCAGCCACGGCGCCGACTCGTCCGAACCCGGCGCGCGCCAGGCCTCGAACAGCCCGGCCATCGCGAAGAACGGCGCCGCCTTGGGCGAGATGTACCAGGGCTGCTTGACCGTCTTGGCTGAGGTCTGCCCGTCGGGCGGCGGGAGCGGCTGCCACTCGTAATAGCCGCTCGCCGGCAGCAGGCAGCGGCGCCGCCGCACCGCCTGGCGGAACGATGGCTTCTCGGCCATGCCCTCGATGCGCGCGTTGTTCAGCTTCGGGCCGATCGATTCGTCCTTCGCCCAGTGCGGCACCAGGCCCCAGCGCATCAGCTCGCCGACGCGCTCGCCGTCGCGCGTCTCGTAGACCACCGGCACCATGGCCTGCGGCGCAACGTTCCAGCGCTTCGGGAACGGCTGCACCCGCGTCAGGCTGAAGCCCGACACCAGCGTATCGGGGTCGTAGGCGACGACGTAGCGACCACACATGCGGGTGATCTTGCCATGCCGCGATGGCCCCCCATCGGAGGGCCCCCTTCGACTCCGACCCTTGGGCGATGGTGCATGCGGCGTGCGGCGACGACAGTGAGTCCATCGACGACGCAACCGCACCAAGGAGTACCGAGATGAGCAACCTGATCGCCAACCTGCCCTGGCCGAAGCCGGCCCGCGTGCGCGCCCTGATGCAGCCGCTGGCCGTCACGCTGGCCGAGCTGACGCTGGTGCCGATCGAGCCGCCGGCCGAGGCCGACGACGAGGCCGAGCGCTTCAGCCGCTGCGGCTGGTTCGACTCCAGCCTCGAGCTGGCCCGTGGCCTGAAGGTCATCGAATACGTCGACCGGCTGCCCGAGGAGCTGGCGATCGACGGGCTCATCTGGCCGGTGGGAGGTGCTTGAACGGTGCTCGCGGCGCACAGGTGTGACCGGTCCATCGGCCGCCGATGCAGTCCGTCCGGCGTCGCGGGCGATCCGTCGCAACGGGCTCGCGAAGCCGCATCGGCCTGCCTAGAGTTCACTCCATCGCAAGCCCACCGACCCTTCCCGAGGAGCCCGCCATGACCAGCAACCTTCGCATCCAAGTCGCCTCGCTCAGCCTGGCCGCCATCGTCACGCTGGCCACCCTGGTGGGCTTGAACAGCCTGGCCCAGGGCAGCGGCGCCGATAGCGCGCAGCTGGCCACCACGGTCGCCACGCAGGCTGCCTGACGCCCGGCATCACTCGCCTTCTCCACCAGCCAAGGCGCCCGTCGTGGGCGCCTTGTGCTTTTCGGTCGGGGAGCTACAGGCTGGCCGCCAGCCGCGTGCCCTGGTCGATGGCGCGCTTGGCGTCGAGCTCGCTGGCCACGTCGGCGCCGCCGATCAGGTGCACCGGCACGCCGGCGGCCGCCAGCGGTGCCTGCAGCTCGCGGCGCGGCTCCTGGCCGGCACACAGCACGATGGTGTCGACCTCGAGCACGGTGGCGTCGCGGCGCGACTCGCCGAAGGTGATGAACAGGCCCACGCCCTCGCCCTGCGCGCCGATGCGTTCGTAGTTGACGCCGGCCAGCATCTCGACCTGCTTCATCTTCAGCGCGGCGCGGTGGATCCAGCCGGTCGTCTTGCCCAGCGCCGCGCCGTGCTTGCCGGTCTTGCGCTGCAGCAGCGTGATGCGGCGCGCCGCCGGTTCGGGTGCGGCGCGCACCACGCCGCCGCGGTGTGCCTCAGGATCGGCCACGCCCCACTCGCGGCGCCAGACCTCGGGCGTCAGCGTCGGCGACGCGTGGCCGAGGTCGGTGCCGACACTCAGGTACTCGGCGATGTCGAAGCCGATGCCGCCGGCGCCGACGACGGCCACCCGCTCGCCCACCGGCCGGCCGTGCTGCAGCACGTCGACGTAGCTCAGCACCCGCGGGTCGTCCTGGCCCGGGATGCGCGGGTCGCGCGGCGTCACGCCGGTGGCGAGCAGCACCGCGTCGAACCCTTGCGCCACGAGCGCGGCGCCCTCGATCCGCCGGTCCAGGTGCAGCGCGACGCCGGTCGCCTGCAGGCGACGGCGAAAGTAGCGCAGCGTCTCGTCGAACTCTTCCTTGCCGGGGATGCGCCGCGCCATGTTGAACTGGCCGCCGATGTCGGCCGCCGCTTCGTACAGGTGCACCTCGTGTCCACGCTCGGCCAACGTGGTGGCGGCGGCCAGTCCCGCCGGACCGGCGCCGACGACGGCGAAGCGCTTCTTCGTCCGCGCCGGGTGGATCTGCAGCTCCAGCTCATGGCAGGCGCGTGGGTTGACCAGGCAGCTCGAGATGCGGTTGGCGAAGGTGTGATCCAGACAAGCCTGATTGCAGGCGATGCAGGTGTTGATCTGGTCGGCCTGCCCGCGCTGGGCCTTGGCCACGAACTCGGCGTCGGCGAGGAACGGCCGCGCCAGGCTCACCAGGTCGGCGCAGCCGTCGGCGATCAGCTGCTCGCCGACCTCGGGCGTGTTGATGCGGTTGCTCGTCACCAGCGGGATGCGCACACCGTCGGCATGCAGCTGGCGTCGCAGTTTCTGCGTCACCCCCGCGAAGGCCGCGCGCGGCACGCTGGTGGCGATGGTCGGGATGCGCGCCTCGTGCCAGCCGATGCCGCTGTTGAGAATCGTCGCGCCGGCGTCGGTCACCGCCTTGGCCAGCAGCACCACCTCGTCCCACGAGCTGCCGTCGGGGATCAGGTCGAGCAGCGACAGGCGGTAGACGATGATGAAGTCGCGGCCCACCGCCTCGCGGATGCGCGCGACGATCTCCACCGGCAGGCGCATGCGGTTCGGGTATGAGCCGCCCCAGTCGTCCTTGCGGTGGTTCGTGTGCGCGACCAGGAACTGGTTGATGAAGTAACCCTCGCTGCCCATCACCTCGACGCCGTCGTAGCCGGCCTCGCGCGCCAGCCTGGCGCAGCGCACGAAGGCACGGATCTGCCGCTCGATGCCGCGCGCGCTCAGCTCACGCGGCGTGAACGGCGAGATCGGGCTCTGGATGCGCGACGGCGCCACGCAGAAGGGCTGGTACCCGTAGCGGCCCGTGTGCAGGATCTGCAGCGCGATCTTGCCGCCCTCGGCATGCACCGCGTCGGTGATCTCGCGGTGGCGCAGCGCCGCGCGGGGCGTGGCCAGCGTGCCGGCGAACGGCTTGGCCCAGCCTTCGATGTTGGGCGCGAAGCCGCCGGTGACGATCAGCCCGACACCGCCGCGCGCCCGCTCGGCATAGAACGCCGCCATGCGGGTGAAGTGCTTCTTCGAGTCCTCCAGCCCGGTGTGCATGCTGCCCATCAGCACCCGGTTGGCCAGTGTGGTGAAGCCGAGGTCCAGCGGGGCGAGCAGATGCGGGTACGGTGGGGTCATGCCGGCCTTTGGAGTGGCCGGCATCGTAGCGGCATACCATCACGGCCCAGCATCACGGAGGCGACATGAAGGCAACCTGGAACGGCGTGGTGATCGCCGAAAGCGACGACACGGTGGTGGTGGAAGGCAACCACTACTTTCCGGAAAGCTCGCTCAAGCGCGAATACACCACCTTCAGCAACCATCGCACCAGCTGTCCGTGGAAGGGCCAGGCCTACTACTACAGCCTGCTGGTCAACGGCGAGATGAACCCCGAGGCGGTGTGGTACTACCCCGAGCCGAGTGAAGCCGCGGCCAACATCAAGGGCCGCGTCGCGTTCTGGAAGGGCGTGAAGGTCGTCGAATAGGCGCTCAGGCGCTCGGGCGCTCAGGCCGCCAGCGTGCCGCGCTGGTAGTCCTCGACCGCCTGCATCAGCTGCTCCCGCGTGTTCATCACGAACGGGCCGTACTGAGCGATCGGCTCGCGCAGCGGTTGGCCGGCGATGAGCAGGGCGCGAGTCGGTTGGTCGCCGGCCTGCAGCACGACGCCGTCGCTGCCGGACGTGTTGGCGAGGATCGCCATGCGCTGCACCGGCACCTCGCGGCCGGCGATCGTCAGCGCGCCGCGGTAGACGTAGACGAAGGCGTTGTGCGTGGCCGCCAGCGGCTGCTCGAAGCGCGCGCCGGGCTCCAGGTGGAGGTCGAGGTACAGCGGTTCGGTGCCCTCGCGCTGCATCGCGCCGGTCACGCCGTGGCTGGCGCCTGCGATCACCCGCACCGCCACGCCGGGCAGGTGAGCCTCGGGGATCGCATCGGTCGGGATGTCGCGGTACCACGCCGGGCGCATCTTGTCCTTGGCCGGCAGATTGAGCCAGAGCTGGAAGCCCTCCATGCGGCCGTCCTCCTGCTCGGGCATCTCGCTGTGGATCACGCCTCGGCCGGCGGTCATCCACTGCACGCCGCCGTTGGACAGCAGGCCTTCGTTGCCGCCCGAATCGCGATGCCGCATGCGTCCGGCGATCATGTAGGTCACCGTCTCGAAGCCGCGGTGCGGGTGGTCGGGAAAGCCGCCGATGTAGTCGCCGGGGTTGTCGGTGCCGAAGGCATCGAGCATCAGGTAGGGGTCGAGCCGGTGCTGCAGCTCCTGCGTCAGCACGCGCGTCAGCTTGACGCCGGCGCCGTCGCTGGTGGCCTGGCCGGCGACCAGGCGTTCGACCTTGCGGGGCGATTGGACGGTGGCGAGGGGCGCGTGGGTCGTCGTGGTGCTCATGCCGTCATGGTGTCACGACGCCGGTCACCACGAGGTTGCAAGGATTTGAACTCAGACTTCACCGTCGGCCAATGCGCTGGCGGCGGTTTCGGCGGCGGTCGAGTCGACGACCTGCGGCACGACCTCGTGCAGCACTGCCAGGCCGACCAGCAGCACCAGCACCGCACCGATGCGGCGCAGCGCGACCTTCAGCAGCGTGGAGGCGCGCGGGCGGCGGGGCAGCAGGAACAGGTTGATCGGGTTCATGACATCTCTCCGGTGGGTGTCGGGCGTCGCCGAAGACGGATCCCGAGCCTTCAGGTGCAGCTTAGGCCACTACCCGGGAATTCGACAGGCGCGCAGGCGACGCCATCGATGTTCAATAGTGAACATCGGGCCGTTCACTTTGCGGACGGCGCTCGCACACATCGCACCGGCCAACGGTGCTTCAATCGAACGGTTTAGCTTCCAGAGGGGATCGATGGGCTCGCGCATGAGTTTGCCGCGATGGCACCGCCTGCCGCTGCTGCCGCGCGGTGTCGGGGTGATCGCATGAAGCGTCGAGACGCTCTGGCCAGTGTGTGCGGTCTGCTCGGCCCAGCGGTGATCGCGCGCGCGCAATCGCCGATCACGATCGGCAAGATCGGCTATCTGCATCAGCAGACTGTGGCTGCGGACCATCCGACGCTCAGGATTCTGAGTCAGGCGTGGCGCAAGCTCGGCTACATCGAGGGCGAGACCGTTTTGCTGCGCGCGGCACAGGGCGATGGCGCCCGGGTGCCGGCCCTCGTGGCCGAGATGGTCGACCAGGGTGTCGGTGTGTTGATCGTGGTGGGGCCGGTGGCCGTCCGCGAGACCCACCGAGCGCGGCGCGATGTGCCGCTGGTGGCCATCGATCTCGACACCGACCCGGTGCAGGCGGGCTACGCCGCGAGTTTCGCTCGACCGGGGGGTCCAGGTCACCGGCCTGTTCATGGACCAGCCCTCGATGGCCGGCAAGTGGATCGACCTGCTGCGCGAGGCGGTGCCGGGTATCCAGCGCCTGGCCATCCTGTGGGACCGTGGCAGCGGCATCGGGCAACTCGAAGTCGCCAAGGCCGTCGCGCGGGCAAAGGGCTTCGAGGCCGTCGTCCTCGAATTCAGCTCGATGGCGAGTTTCAGCGCGGGCCTGGCCCCTCTGCAGGGCAAGCCATCGACCGGCATCGTGACCTTGATCTCGCCTCGCTTCACGGCGTCGTCTGCGCGGTTCGCCCCTGCTGCGCAAGCGCTCGGCTTGCCGACCATCTCGTTCCTGCGCGCTCACGCGCACTCGGGCGTGATGATGTCCTACGGGCCGAATCAGGACGAATACTTCGCCCGCGCCGTGGTGATGGCCGACAGGATCTTGAAAGGAGCCAAAGCGGGCGACTTGCCGATCGAGGGACCGGATCGATTCGAGCTGGTCATCAACCGCAAGACGGCCGAGGCGATGGGGCTGACGATTCCACGCGCGCTGCTGCTGCGCGCCGACGAGGTGATCGGGTGAAGCGACGCGACAGCCTGGCACTGCTGGTCGCCGCGCTGCTGACGGGTTGGCGACAGGCGCGTGCGCAGCCTGCCACATTGCCAACGATCGGTTTTCTCTGCGGCGCCTCCGCAGTCGAGTGGGCGCCCTTCGTCGCGGCGATTCGCGAGGGGCTGGACGAAGGTGGCTACGCAGAAGGACGCAACTTGGCGATCGACTTCCGTTACGCCGACGGCCACTACGAGCGCCTGCCCGCATTGGCCTGGGCGCTGGCCGAACGCGGCGTCGCGGCGATCGTCGCAACGGCCGGCGCCGGTGGAGCGCGTGCGGCCCGTGACGCGACGACGACGATCCCGATCGTCTTCACGATCGGCAGCGACCCGGTAGCGCTGGGCCTGGTGAAGAGCCTGGCGCGCCCCGGCGCCAATCTGACGGGCGCGATGGTGTTCGCGATCTCGCTGATGGGCAAACGGGTCGAGCTGCTGCGCGAGCTGCTGCCGCGCGCTGACACTTTGGCTGTGATGGTCAATCCCGGCAGCCCCTCGCTGGCGCAGTACGTGAAGGAATCGCAGAGCGCGGCGCGCAGCCTGGGCGTGACGCTGCGGGAGCTGCGCGTGCGCGACGCCGGCGAAATCGCCGGCGCCTTCCAGCAGGCCAGGGCGGCGCGGGTTGCGGGCATCGCGGTTTCGGCCGAGCCGTTGTTCGACACCCATCGCGACCAGCTCGTGGCGCTGGCGCGAAGTCATGCGATGCCGGCCATCTACGGCTTTCGCGAATACGTGGCCGCTGGCGGACTGATCAGTTACGGACCGAGCCTGCGCTGGGCCTACCGGCAGGCGGGTGTCTACACCGCACGTATCCTTCGTGGCGCTCGGCCGGCCGATCTGCCGATCGTGCAGCCGACCCGGTTCGAGCTGGTGGTTCACGCGAAAGAGGCCGCGACGCTGGGCCTGACCGTGCCGCAGTCGCTGCTGCTGCGCGCCGACGAGGTGTTCGGATGAAGCGACGCGAACTGGCGCTCTCGACTGCCGTGGCGCTGCTCGGCTGGCCGCTGCGAGCGTGGTCGCAGCCCGCCACCGAGCGGATCTACCGCGTCGGCTTTCTGCGGCCCGGTGCCACCGTGGCGGCCAACGAGCCGCAGGTCGTCTACTTTCCGCGCGCATTCGGCGAGCTGGGCTACGTCGAAGGCCGCAACCTGGTGATCGACGTTCGCTACGCCCATGGCGACCTGCAGCGGCTGCCGGAGCTGGCGCGCAGCTTCGTCGACGAGCGATTCGATATCGTCGTGGCGGTCGGTTCGCCCGCCGCCCGGGCGATGAAGGCGGCTTCGGCGACCCTGCCGATCGTGGTCTACGGCAACTTCGATCCGCTGGCCCTGGGGCTGGTGAGCAGCCTCGCGCGCCCGGGCGGCAACCTCACGGCGGTGCTGATGGCGCCCGATGGCACGCTGGCGGGCAAGCGCCTGCAGTTGCTGAGGGAGGTGGTGCCGCAGGCCAGCCGCATCGGCTTGCTAGTGCCCGAGGATCCCGCGGTCCGCGTGCAGCTGCAGGAGACGAAGCAGGCCGCGTCAGCCCTGCGCCTCGAGTTGCCGGTGGTGACCGTACGCGCCGGCGACTACGCGGCCGCGTTCGACGAGCTGGCGCGACAGCGGGTGGCGGCGCTGGTGGTGGCGTCGCACCAGTATTTCGTGACCGACCGGGCCGCGATCATCGAACTCGCCGCCCGCCACAAGCTGCCCGCGATGTACGAATGGCGCGAGCAGGTGGCCGACGGCGGCTTGATGACCTACAGCACCAGCCTGTACGGCATCCACCAACGGGTGGCCGCTTATGTCGATCGCATCCTGAAAGGCGCGAACCCCGGCGAGATTCCGGTGGAGCGGCCGACCAAGTTCGAGTTCGTGATCAACCTGAAGACCGCCAAGGCGCTCGGACTCGCGTTGCCGCAAGCGCTGCTCCTGCGCGCCGACGAGGTGATTCAGTGATCGAGATACGCCGTCGCGTCGTCATGGCTGCCGGCTGCGCGGCGGTGCTGCCGGCGCTCGGGCAGGAGAGCGCCGGGCGCAACCGCGGCGCCCGCATCGCCTTCCTGGAAGCGGGCTCCGCCACAACCAACCGCCACTTCCTCGAGGCCTTCGAGACCGGTCTGCGCGAGCTGGGTTACCAGGTCGGCCGCCAGGTCGTGATCGACGCGCTGTGGGCCGAAGGCCAGGCCGACCGCTTCGCGCCGCTGGCGCAGGAGCTGCTGCAGCGCCGGCCCGACGTGATAGTGGTGGCCTCGACGCTCGGCGCCGTGGCGATCAAGCCCGTCGTCAAGTCGACCCCCGTCGTCTTCGTCGGTGTCGCCGACCCGCAAGACAATGGCCTGGTCGCGAGCCTGGCGCGCCCGGGCGGCAACTTCACCGGCCTGTCGCGCGTGTTCGGCGAAGGCCTGCTCGGCAAGGCGGTGCAGATCCTCAAGGGCATCGTGCCGCGTGCCACGCGCTGCGCGATCCTGTGGAACGCGGCCGGCGCGGTGGAGACGCGGGTGAAGGAGGCGCGCGTGGCGCTGCAGGCTCTCAACATGACGGAGCTGACGCTCGAATTGCGCGACGAGACGGGCATCGAGCCGGCTTTCCGACGCATGACGTCGGAGCGCGCCGACGTGCTGGTGGTGATCACCGACCCGCTGACGCTGCGCCACCGGCAGGCGGTGGTCGACCTGGCGGCGCGCGAACGCATCCCGGCCGTCTACGAGTTCGCCGAGTTCGCCCGCGCCGGCGGCCTGGTGGCCTATTCCGCCAGCGTGACGGCCCTCTTCAAGCGCTCGGCAATGTACGTCGACAAGATCCTGCGCGGCGCCAATCCCGGCGAGCTGCCGGTCGAGCAGCCGACCGTGTTCGAGCTGGTCGTCAACCTGAAGACGGCGCGCACGCTGGGGCTGACGGTGCCGCAGTCGATCGTGGCGCGGGCCGACGAGGTGATCGAGTGATTCACCGTCGCACATTCGTTGCCACAGCTGGGTTCGCCATGTTCGCGTTACCTGTGGGCTTGCAGGCTCAGGCGACGACGCGCCGCATCGCGTTTCTCAGCGCGTTTCCCCGCGCTGATATCGAGGCCGCCCTTGGGTTGATCCGAGCCGACCTGAAACATCTCGGTTGGAACGATGGTCGCAACATCGTGCTGCTGGAGCCGCGCACGGCCGAGGGCAGAAACGAACTGCTATCGTCCATGGCCGCTGAAGTAGTCGCCCAAGGCCCCGACCTGATTCTCGTTCAGACCGTGCCCGCCACTCGTGCGCTGATGCAGGCGACGAAGTCGATACCCATCGTGATGTACGCCGTGGGCAACCCGGTCGAACTGGGCATCGTTGCCGACTATCGCAAGCCGGGTGGCAACGTCACCGGGTCGAGCTACATGGCCAACGAATACGCTCGCAAGCTGCTGCAGTTGCTGAAAGAGGCGATACCTGGAATGCGTAGCGTTGCCGTGTTCGCCAATCCGAGCAACGAAGCCACCGCCGCATTCTTGAGACAAGTGCGCGCTGATGCCGCGGCCTTGGAGGTGCGGGCGCAGATCGCCGAGGTCCTGGACCCTGACGGATTCGAGGCCGCATTCGCGGCCATTCGCAGTGCGGATACGCAATCGATCTTGCTTCCACCGGAACCGCTGATCCTGTCGAAGCGCGAGGTCATTGCGGCCTTCGCACAGACCCACCGGTTGCCACTGGCCGTCGTCGGCATCAGCCGCGTTCTGCCGCCAAGCGGTCTGATGGCCTTCGGACCGGCGCGAGACGAGTACCCGCAACTCGCCGCCCGCTACATCGACCGCATCCTGAAGGGCGCCAATCCGGGCGATCTCGCCGTCGAGCAAACGACGCGCTTCAATCTGGCAATCAATCTGAGGGCGGCGAAGGCCCTGGGCCTGACGATCCCGCAGTCGCTGCTGCTGCGTGCGGATGAGGTGATCGAGTGATCGCGCGCCGCCACCTGCTGTTCGGCTTCCTGGCGCCAGGCCTCGTCGCTTGCCTGCGAACCGCGGTCGCGCAGGACGCGCGGCCGCTGCTGGGCGTGCTCTCGCCGATCTCGCGCGAGTCGGCCGTGGCAGGCCTCGTGAACGTGCCTTTCGCCAAGGCCATGGCGGAGCTCGGCTGGACGCACGGACGCAACATCGAGATCGTCGAGCGTTATGCCGGCGGCGACGCGCGCCGGCTGGAGGCGATGGCAGCTGAGCTGGTCGCTTTGCGGCCCAAGGTGTTGTTCACGAACACGAATGCGGCTGCTGCCGTGCTGGCCCGGCAGACCCGCGAGATCCCGATCGTCGTCGGGCCGGCCGGCGAGGCGGTGCTGCTGCAGCTGGCCGGTGGCAGCCTGGCGCGGCCGACGGGCAACGTCACCGGCTTCGTGCTCACGTCGCCGGAGATCGACGCCAAGGGCGTGGCGCTGTTGACGCAGCAAATGCCCTCGTTGCGGCGCATCGGCGTATTGGTGAATCCGAGCAATCCGGGCACACGCGCCTATCCGGCACCGCTTCGCCCCGGGGCCGGCGACGCGCAGCTGTTGCGGCTCGAAGCCACCGGGGTGGCCGACATCGACGCCGCAATCGCACGTGCCCGCACCCAGCGTGTGGATGCGCTCTTCGTCGCCGACGATGCGCAGATTGCGGCCAACCCGTTAGTGCGCGAACGCATCCAGGTCTTCGCCGAGGCGACGCGCATACCGGTCGCATCGTCACACCTGAACTTCGCGCGTGACGGGGCCCTGCTCGCGATGGGGCCGTCGATTCCGGTCCTCGCTGCGCGAGCAGCGGGTTATGTCGACCGCATTCTCAAAGGGGCTCGACCGGCCGACCTGCCGATCGAGCTGCCCAGCGTGTTGACGACGATCGTGAATCGCCGGACGGCGCGAGCCTTGGGGTTGTCGATCGGCGCCGATCTGCTGCTGCGCGCCGACGAGGTGATCGAGTGATCGATCGGCGAGCCGCGACGACGACGTTGCTGGCCATGTTGCCGGTGGCCATGGCCGCGCAGCCGCCACGCCGCATCGGCGTGCTGGCGCCGAGCACCGCGGCGCGGGAGGCGGTGACACTGAAGCCCTTCTTCGACCAGATGGCCCAGCTCGGCTGGATCGAAGGTGCGACCGTGCGCTACGACCGCAGGTACGCCGACGACCAGTACCACGAGCTGCCGCGCCTGGCGCGCGAGCTGGTGGCCCGCGGGCCGGAACTGATCTTCGCGCCGCCGGCCCCGGCGGCGGTGGCGGCCAAGGCGGCCACCGCTACGGTCCCGATCGTCTTTGCCACCGGCACCGACCCCGTCGGCACCGGGCTCGTCAAGAGCATGGCCCGACCCGGCGGCAACGCCACCGGCCTGTGCAGCGTGATCGACTCGCTGGCGCCGAAGAGCCTGGAGCTGCTGCAGCAGATCGCGCCCGCCGTGCGGCGCATCGGCCTGCTCGGCGACCGCGACGACCCTCGGCTCAGGCAGGACCGCGACGCGCTCGCGCCGCTGCTGGCCGCGCGCGGCATGCAGCTCGTGGTGGGCGAGGCCACGCACCCTCAGGCCTTCGACGACGCGGTGGCGATGCTGCTGCGCGAGGGTGTCGAGGCGGTGATGACCAACTCGTCGCTCAGCTTCAATCTGCGCCATCGTCTGGTCGAGCTGCTGCGCGGCCGCCGCGTCGCCGTGGTCGGCCACCGCAGCGAGATGGTCGATGCGGGCGGCCTGTTCAGCTACGGTGCCGTGCTCGGCGACCAGATCCGCCGCGCGGCGCTGGTGGTCGACAAGATCCTGCACGGTGCGCGGCCGGCCGACATTCCCGTGGAGCAGCCGATGCTGTTCGAGTTCGCACTCAACCGCAGGACGGCGCAGGCGCTGGGCATCACGCTGTCGCAGCAGCTGCTGCTGCGGGCCGATCGGGTGGTGGAATGAGAAGACGAGTGGTCGTGGCCGTCGCGTGCTGCTCGGCGGGGTTCGCCATGGTGACCGGCGCCCGTGCGCAGCCGGCCGGCAGGGTCTGGCGGGTCGCCTTCCTGCATACCAGCCGGCTGCCGGCTGCCGGGAGCTTCGCGGCCGACAAGGCATTGGTGGAGAACCTGCGCGAACGCGGGTTCGAGCGCGACCGGCATTTCGTCGTCCACGCGCTGTCTGCCGAAGGCCGCCTCGACGAGCTGCCCGCCCTGGCGGCGCGGCTGCTGGCCTGGAAGCCCGACGTCATCGTCACGCTGCTATCGCCCGCGGCCCACGCCGCGAAGCGGGCGACCGCCACGGTGCCGATCGTCATGCTCGGCGCCGGCGACCCGGTCGGCTCCGGGCTCGTGCAAAGCCTCGCCCGGCCCGGCGGCAACGTCACCGGGGTGGCGGCTCAAGGCCCGGAGCTGGCCGGCAAGTCGTTGGAGCTGTTGCGTGAGCTGCGACCGAGCTTGCGGCGCCTGGCCGTGCTGGCCCATGGCGCCGACCCCTTCACGCCCCCGCTGCTGCAGGGCCTGACGAGGTCGGCCGATGCGCTGGCCCTGCAGCTGGACACCGTGCAAGTCACCGATGCCGGCCAGTACGAAGCCGCTTTCGAGGCTTGGCGAAAGCGTGCTGCCGAAGGACTCTTCGTGCAACCCAGCCTGCCGCAGAAGCCGGCCATCGAGCTGGCGCTGCGCTACCGGCTGCCGTCCTGCTCGTTCGTGCGCAGTTTCGTCGAGCAGGGCGGCCTGCTGGCCTATGCCACGAGCCTGAAGGAGGTGGCGCGCCTGGCCGCCGGTCTCGTCGAGCAGATCGTGCGCGGCGCGCACCCGGCCGAGCTGCCGGTGCAGCAGGTGGGCGTGTTCGATCTGCTGCTGAACCAGCGCAGCGCCGGCGCGCTGGGCATCACGATCCCGCAATCGCTGCTGCTGCGCGCGGACGAAGTGATCCAGTAGCCGAGTCAGGCGATGATCCAGCCATGAGTGCCATCGATCCCGCGCAAGACGCATCGGCCACGCCCGTGAGCGCGGCCCATGCGGACACGGGCTCGGAGCCTGCGCCGCGCAGCCAGCATCGCGGCCGCCTGTTCCGCAAGTACCTGCTGCTGATCCTGTCGCTGGTCAGCGTGGCGCTGCTGGCCTCGGGCGGCATCAGCCTGTACTTCTCGTACCAGGAGAACAAGGCCGCGCTGGCCAGCCTGCAACACGAGAAGGCGATCGCCGCCGCCTCGCGCATCGAGCAGTACATCCGCCAGATCTCACAGCAGCTGCAGTACGCCTCGTTGCCGCAGCTGGATGCCGGCGACGTGGAGATGCGGCGCGTGGAGTTCCTCAAGCTGCTGCGCCAGGCGCCCGAGGTGACCGACATCGCCTTGCTCGATGCCGAGGGCAAGGAGCAGAACGCGGTGTCACGCCTGGGCATGGACATCACCGGCTCGGGGCGTGATCGCTCGACCGAAGCGGCGTTTCGCAATGCCAAGCGCGGCCAGCCCTGGTATGGGCCGGTGTACTTTCGCAAGGAGACCGAGCCGTACATGACGGTGGCGATCCGCTCCGGCGGCGAGCGCGGGCCGGTGACGGTGGCCGAGGTGAACCTCAAGTTCATCTGGGACGTGGTGTCGCGCATCAAGATCGGCGACAAGGGCAAGGCCTACGTGGTGGACACCAGCGACCACCTGGTGGCCGACCCCGACATCGGCCTGGTGCTGCGCAAGACCAGCGTGGCGGACCTGCCGCACGTGAAGGCGCTGCGCAACGCCAAGGCCGACGACGAGCCGGCGATGGTGTCGCGCGATCTGCTCGGCACCCGCGTGCTGACCTCGATGGCGCCGATCGCCGCGCTCGACTGGAAGGTGTTCGTCGAGCAGCCGGTGGCCGAGGTGTATGCCAAGCTCAACGCATCGATCGTGCGCACCGCGCTGTTGCTGCTGGGCGGCCTGGTGATCTCGGCGCTCGGCGCGTCGGCGCTGGCGCGCAGCATGGTGCAGCCGATCCGCACGCTCGACGAAGGGGCACGGCGCATCGGGCAGGGCAACCTCGACCAGCAGATCGTGGTCCGGACGAACGACGAACTCGAGGGCCTGGCCGAGCAGTTCAACCGCATGTCGGCGCAGCTGAAGGAGTCGTATGCGGGCCTGGAGCGCAAGGTGGAGCAGCGCACCGCCGAGCTGAGCGAGGCGCTCGAGCAGCAGACGGCGACGGCAGAGATCCTGCAGGTCATCAGCGGTTCGGTGTCCGATGCGCAGCCGGTGTTCGATGCCATCGTGGAGAGCTGCCGCCGCCTGTTCGCCGGGCTGTCGGTGAATCTGTTGCTGCCGCAGGGCGAGCAGCTGCGGCGGGTGGCCGTCGCCGCGCACGGTGCGGTGGGTGGCGCGCAGGGGGTGCGTGAATACCCGCTGGACCGGCGCAGCGCGTCGGGGGCCTGCGTGCTGGATGGCCGCGTGATCGCCGTGACCGACGCCGACGCGGTGGCGGCCGACTACCCATTGACGCCGGACCTCGCGCGCTCCATCGGCTGGCGCTCGGGCCTGTTCGTGCCGCTGCTGCGCGAGGGCAGCGGCATCGGCTGCATCGGCATCCTGCGCGGCAGCAGCGGCGGCTTCACCGACAAGGAGATCGCGCTGGCGCAGACCTTCGCCGACCAGGCGGTGATCGCGATCGAGAACTCGCGCTTGTTCAACGAAACCAAGGAGGCGCTCGAACAGCAGACGGCGACGGCCGAGGTGCTGCAGGTCATCAGCAGTTCGGTGGCCGACACGCAGCCGGTGTTCGAGAAGATCCTGCACAGCTGCAGCCGCCTGTTCGCCAGCTCCGAGCAGGGCATCGTGCTGCTCGGCGACGACGGTCAGCTGCAACTGGGCGCGCATCGCGGCTCGGCCAGCGAGGCCCTGAAGGCGATGTTCCCATCGCCGGTCGGCGACGACCCGTTGACGCGTGCGATGACCCGAGCGCAGGTGCTGCACTATCCCGACGTGCTGCGCGACGCCGAGCCCGGCAGTCGTGCGCGGCGGGTGGCCGAGCGTCTGAACGTGGGCACCTACACGCAGGTGTTCTCGCCGATGAGCTGGGAAGGCAAGGGCGTGGGCTACCTGTACGTGATCCGCTCGCCGGTGGCGCCGTTCTCCGACAAGGAGATCGGCCTGCTGAAGACCTTTGCCGATCAGGCGGCGATCGCGATCCAGAACGCACGCCTGTTCCACGAGATCCAGGACAAGAGCCGTCAGCTCGAGGTGGCCAACCGACACAAGAGCGAGTTCCTGGCCAACATGAGCCACGAGTTGCGCACGCCGCTGAACGCGATCATCGGTTTCTCGGAGGTGCTGACCGAGCAGATGTTCGGCGACGTCAACGACAAGCAGATGGAATACCTGCAGGACATCCACTCCTCGGGCGAGCATCTGCTGAGCCTGATCAACGACGTGCTCGACCTGTCGAAGATCGAGGCCGGCCGCATGGAGCTCGACCTGAGCTGCTTCGACCTCGGGCTGCTGCTGGAGAACTCGCTCACGCTGGTGCGCGAGCGCGCGCAGCGCCACGGCCTGACCGTGTCGCTCGAGGTCGGCGACGGGCTCGAGGAGTGGGTGGCCGACGCGCGCAAGGTCAAGCAGGTGGTCGTCAACCTGCTGACCAACGCGGTCAAGTTCACGCCCACCGGGGGCCGCGTGACGATGCAGGCCCGCCGCATCGGCGACGGCGCCGCGGCGAGTGCCGAGGTCAGCGTCGCCGACACCGGCGTCGGCATCGCCGCCGAAGACCAGGCGCTGGTGTTCGAGGAGTTCCGCCAGGCGCGTGGCGACTACCTGCGCAAGGCCGAGGGCACCGGGCTCGGCCTGTCGCTGAGCAAGCGCTTCGTCGAGCTGCATGGCGGCACGCTGCGGCTGCAAAGCGAGCCAGGCCGCGGCTCGACCTTCATCGTGACCCTGCCGCTGCGCGAGCTGGAGGCGCTGCAATGACCACCCTCACCATCCTGATCGTCGAGGACAACGCCAAGAACATGAAGCTGGTGCGCGACATCCTGCGCCACAAGGGCTGGCAGACGCTGGAGGCCGTCACCGGCGAGGAGGGCGTGCGCCTGGCGCTCGAGCACACGCCCGCACTCGTGCTGATGGACATCCAGCTGCCCGACATCGACGGCATCACCGCGCTGCGCCGCATCCGCGAGCATGCCGCGCTCGACGCGGTGCCGGTGCTGGCGGTGTCGGCCTCGGTGATGCCCGACGAACAGCAGCAGATCGTCAGCTCCGGCTTCGACGCCTATCTCACCAAGCCGATCTCGCTGAAGCCGTTCATCGCCACGGTGGAGCGATTCCTCAGGGACGGCCGGGCCCGATGAGCGCGCACATCCTCGTCGTCGACGACATCGCCAAGAACGTCAAGCTGCTGGCCGACGTGCTGGCGGCCAAGGGCTTTCGCACCAGCACCGCGGCGTCGGGCGTCGAGGCGCTGGAGCGTATCGCCGCCGACATGCCCGACCTGGTGCTGCTCGACGTGATGATGCCCGGCATGAGCGGCTACGACGTGTGCCAGGCGATCCGCGCCGACCCTCGGACCGGCATCCTGCCGGTGGTGCTGGTCACCGCGCTCGACCCGGCGCAGGAGCGCATCAAGGGCCTGGAGGCGGGCGCCGACGACTTCCTGACCAAGCCGGTCAACCAGGCCGAGCTGCTGGCGCGGGTGCGCTCGCTGTTGCGCATCAAGGCGCTGTACGACCAGGTGCAGGCGCAGAAGTCGGAGCTCGAGGGCTGGAACCGTACGCTCGAGCAGCGGGTCAGCGACGGCGTGCAGCAGCTCGAGCGGCTGCAGCGCCTGAAGCGCTTCTTCTCGCCGCAGTTGGCCGAAGCCATCCTGGCCGGCGGCGCCGACGACCCGCTGAAGAGCCACCGCCGCGAGATCGCCGTGGTGTTCCTCGACCTGCGCGGCTTCACCGCCTTCACCGAGACCTCGGACCCGGAGGAGGTGATGGGCGTGCTGCGCGAGTACCACGCGGCGATGGGCGAGCTGATCCTGGCGCACGAGGGCACGCTGGAGCGCTTCACCGGCGACGGCATCATGGTGTTCTTCAACGATCCGGCGCCGGTGCCCGACCCGGCCGCGCGCGCGGTGCGCATGGCGCTGCAGATGCAGCAGCGCACCGGTCAGCTGGCGCAGGGCTGGAAGCGCCGCGGCTACGAGCTGCAGCTGGGCATCGGCGTCGCCATGGGATTTGCCACCATCGGTGGCATCGGCTTCGAGGGCCGCATCGACTATGGCGCGATCGGCACCGTCACCAACCTGGCCGCGCGGCTGTGCAGCGAGGCCCGCGGCGGCGAGATCCTGCTGGCGCCGCGCGTGGTGGCGGCGCTCGTCGACGATGAATTCGTCATTGAGCCGGCCGGCGAGCTGGTGTTGAAGGGCTTGCAGCGGCCGGTGGCGACATCGCGCGTGCGTGCGGCGATCGCGACCTGACGACGCTGCCCTGCTGCGGCATGATGCCGGGGCGATGGACGCCAGATCCCCTGCTGCGCCGCCAGCGGGCCCAGCCCGGCCCGAGACGCGTTCGGCGACCGCCCTGCCGGCGAACCTGCTCGAGGAGCTGGTGCGCCTCGGGTCGTCGCGCCAGTTCGCCAAGGGCGCGATCGTCGTCACCGAGGGCGAGCCGGCGCTGTCGATGTACGTCATCCAGCAAGGGCGCCTGCGGGTGTACGTGTCGGACGACGAAGGGCGCGAGGTCGAGCTCAACACGCTGGGGCCGGGCGAGTACTTCGGCGAGTTGATGCTCGATGGGCAGACGCGCAGTGCGTCGGTGATCGCGCTGACGCCCGCGCGGCTGACGATGATCGTGCGTGCCGACTTCGAGCGCACGCTGATGCAACGGCCCGACCTCGCCTTCCATGTCATCCAGCACCTGATCCAGCGCGTGCGCGCGCTCAGCCGCAACGTGCAGGGGCTGGTGTCGAAGGACGTCTACGGCCGCGTGGCGCAGCTGTTCAACGAGCTGGCGCGCGAGCACGCGGGTGTGCGCATCGTGCCCGGGCCGCTCAGCCAGCAGGCGATCGCCGACCGCGTAGGCGCCTCGCGCAGCATGATCAACCGGATCCTGCAGGATCTGGCGGCCGGCGGCTATGTCGAGGTCAGCCGCGAGCGCATCGTGCTGAAAAAGCCGCTGCCCAAGCACTGGTAGCCGCCGCAACCGGTCTGAAGGAAGGTCGTGGACCACGACGTGCTGAAGCCCCTGCACCGCCGCCGCCTGCGCGAGATCTGGCGCTCGGCCGGCTGGCCCTGCCAGGACCTGATCGAGGTCGAGCTGCTCGCCGCCGGCCTGCTGGAGCGCCAGCGCGATGGCGACGGCCGCGAGACGCTGCGTGTCACCGACGCCGGCGTGGCCGTGCTGGCGGCCACGCTGAACCAGAACCGCGCCGCGCGTGACGCGCACGAGGCGCTGGTGGCGCGCGTGGCGCGCGAGATGCAGCGCGCCGGCCGCGTGGTCTGGCGCGGCCTGTCGCTGCGCGCGCGCGTCGGCGAGGCAGACGCGGTGGCGTGGGCGATGGCGATGCCCGACGTCTATTCGATCCGCCACACCACGGTGGAGGACTACGTCGAGCCGGTGGTGCACGAGATCAAGGTGCGCCGCGCCGACCTGCTGGCCGACCTGCGCCGCGTCGAAAAGGGCCAGGCCTACCTGCAGCTGTGCAGCCAGTGCTGGTACGTGCTGCGCGAGGGTATCGGGCGGGTCGACGAGATTCCCGAGGCCTTCGGCGTCATGTTGGCCGGCGACGGCGCGCTCGAGGTGGCGCGCCCGGCGCCGGTGCGCGGCTTTCGCCTGCCGTTTGCGGTCTGGATGGCGCTGGCCCGCGCGGCGCCGGAGCCGGTGGACGACGACGCGCAGGCCTGGCTGGGCGCCCCGCCTGCGGACGAAGGCTCAGGCGGCTGCTGACGTGCGATTGGCGCCGACCGCCGGCGACGCGGCCGGCCGCAACAGCAGGTACAGCAGCGGGCCGATCGAGCCGAGCATCAGCGTCAGCGGCACGTACGGCCAAAACGTGCGTCCGTGCGCCTGTGCGTCGCGCCACATCCAGACGAGCACCAGGCCGAGCGCGATGCTGATGTCGGCCAGCACCTGCCAGGCCGCCGGGCTGGCGGCGAGCTGGTCGTAGAAGCCGGCCAGGCCGGTGCGGCTGACGATCCAGATGGTGAAGGCGCAGAAGGCGGTGGTGACGACGATGAGCAAGCTTCGCATGATGGCAACTCCGTTGGCTGAACTAGACGGTTGGGCCAGTGTGGCGAGCCGACCGCGGCCCCGCAATGACCTCGCAGGTCATGGCAGGGTGAACGCGCTTGCGGCAGCATCGCGGCCATGAGTCCACCCCTTGCCGGTGCATCGTTGCGCCGCCTGCGCCAGGGCAGGCGGATCAGCCAGCTCGAACTGTCGCTGCGCGTGGGCGTGTCGCAGCGCCACCTGTCTTGCATCGAGACCGGGCGCGCCGCGGCCAGCCGCGAGATGCTGCATGCGCTGCTCGACGCGCTCGATGCGCCGCTGTCGGAGCGTAATGCGGCGCTGCTGGCGGCGGGTTATGCGCCGCGCTTCGCGCAGCGCTCGCTCGCCGATGCCGACATGGCGCCGATCCGCGACGCGCTGACTCGCCTGCTCGACGCGCATGACCCGGCGCCCGCCTTCGTGCTCGACGACGCCTGGCACCTGCTGCAGGCCAATCGTGGCACCGCGCGCCTGTTGCAGTTGCTGGGGCTCGATCTGGCCGCGGGGCCGGCGCCGCCGAACCTGTTGCGCGCGATGCTCGCGCCGGGCGGCCTCGGCGCGCGGCTGATCAATGCCGACGAGGTGGTGACCGAGGTGTGGCAGCGCGCGCAGCGCGAGGCATTGGCCTGCCCGGCGCTGCGCGCCATCGTCGACGAGCTGCGACCGGCGATGCCGCGGCGCTGGAGCCAGCCGGCGGCCGGCGGCGGCAGCACGCCGCTGCTGCTGACACGGCTGCGTGCGGCCGACGGGCGCGAGCTGGCGTTCTTTTCCGCGTTCACGACCTTCGGCGCGCCGCTCGACGTCACGGCCGCGTCGCTGCGGGTCGAGCACTTCTTTCCTGCCAACGAGGCCACGCGGGCGGCGCTGGCGCAAGCCGCGTGAGCGGCTGTCAGTGCCGAGGCGGACCGGACGGCGCGTCGTCTGCCCGATAGGGCGAGTGCAGTTGCGCCGGCTTGGCAGCGCGCTTGCGCATCCGGATGTTGAGCATCTCCACCCCGACCGAGAACGCCATCGCGAAGTAGACGTAACCCTTGGGCACGTGATGATCGAAGCCCTCGGCGATCAGCACGACGCCGACGACGACCAGGAACGACAACGCGAGCATCTTGATCGTCGGGTGGTCCGACACGAAGCGGCCGATCGCACCGGCGAACAGCATCATCAGCCCGACCGAGACGATCACCGCGGCGACCATCACCGCGATCTCGTCGACCATGCCGACTGCCGTGATGATCGAGTCGAGCGAGAACACCAGGTCGACCACCATGATCTGCAGCACCACGGCGGCGAAGGTGGCCTTCACCGCGCCGGAGGTCGAGCCCTCCTCGCCTTCGAGCGACTGATGGATCTCGCCGGTGCTCTTCCAGATCAGGAACAGGCCGCCGAGGATGAGGATCAGGTCGCGCCCCGAAATGGCCTGGCCGAGCACGGTGAACAGCGGGGCCACCAGCCCGACGATCCACGAGAGCACCAGCAGCAACCCGATGCGCATGAACATCGCCATGAACAGGCCGATGCGCCGGGTGAATTCACGCTTCTCGCGGGGCAGCTTGTCGACCAGGATCGAGATGAAGATCACGTTGTCGATGCCGAGCACCAGTTCGAGTGCGGTCAGCGTGGCGAAGGCGATCCAGGCCTGCGGGTCGGTCAGCAGTTCGAGCATGTTCGGCGGTTCGGCGGTCGCGACGGGCCGCATTGTCGTGGCGCCGGTGGCTGCCGACGGGCATGACCCTGCGTGTTCGCGGGGCGTGCAGGCAGCCAGGCGAGCGGCCACAATGTGGTTTTCGAGATTTCCCTGCAGCCGGAGGCAGTATGCATCGAGCCTTGCATCGTTGGGCGATCGTCCTCGCCGCGGCCCTGACCGGCCTGGCGGTTGCCGGCGCGCGGGCGGCCGACGACGTGGCCTGGCTGCCGGCGGCGGGCGATGCCGACATCGAACGCGCCTTCACGCAGGCGCGTGCCGAGAAGAAGCCGCTGCTGCTGTACTGGGGTGCCAAGTGGTGCCCGCCGTGCAACCAGCTGAAGGCCACGCTGTTCAATCGGCAGGACTTCATCGAGCGCAGTCGCAGCTTCGTGGCCGTCAACATCGACGGCGACCTGCCCGGCGCGCAGAAGCTCGGCGCGCGGTTCAAGGTCAGCGGCTATCCGACGATGGTGCTGATGAACCCCGAGGGCGCGGAGATCACCCGTCTGCCGGGCGAGGTCGATGCCCCGCAGGTGATGCAGGTGCTGCAGCTGGGCCTGGCCGGCGGGCGGCCGGTCAAGGCCGTGCTGACCGATGCGCGTGCGGGCAGGCCGCTGACGGGCGCCGAGTGGCGCATGCTGGCGTTCTATTCCTGGGACACCGACGAGGCACAATTGGTCGGTGCCGCCGAGCGGCCGGGCCTGCTGGCCCAGCTGTCGCGCAGTTGCCCGGCCAGTGAAGCGGACAGCGCGACCCGCCTCATGCTGAAGGCGCTGGCCGACAGCGACGACGGCAAGGGCGTCAAGCCCGACGCTGCGCTGCGCACCCGCGTGCGCGGCTGGCTGGCCGACGCGGCGCTGACGCGGCGACAGATGGATGTGTTCGTCAACTATGCGCCCGACATCACCAAGGCATTGACGCCCGACGGCGGCGCTCCGCGCAAGGCGCTGGTGGCGCAGTTCGACGCAGCGTTGCGCCGCCTCGAGGCCGACCCGTCGCTGTCGCGGGGCGACCGCCTGTCGGCGCTGCTCGGCCGCGTCGAGCTGGCGCGCATCGACACGCCGAAGGACGCCCGGCATCCGAAGATCGCCGCGCCCTTGCTGCAGCAGGTGCGCGAGGCGAGCGAACGGGTCGACCGCGAAATCACCGACGGCTACGAGCGCCAGGCCGTCATCAGCACCGCGGCACATCTGCTCGGCCAGGCCGGTCTGTGGGGCGAGTCCGATGCGCTGCTGAAGTCCAACCTCGACAAGAGCCACTCGCCCTACTACCTGATGAGCCACCTGGGCAGCAACGCGCGCAAGCTGGGCCGCAAGGGCGAGGCGCTCGGCTGGTACGAGCAGGCTTATGTCAAGAGCGAGGGTCCCGCCACGCGGCTGCAGTGGGGCAGCTCCTACGTCAGCGCGCTGGTCGAGCTGGCGCCCGACGACGAGGCGCGGCTCGAAAGGGCGGTGTCGCAGGTCTTCCTGGACGCCGGCGGCGAGGCAAGCGCCTTCGACGGGCGCAGCGTGCGGTCGCTCAAGCGCATCGGCGACAAACTGGCCAGCTGGAACGCCGGCGGCAAGCACGACGCGGTGGTCTCGCGCCTGAAAACGCAGCTCGACGGCGTCTGCGGCAAGCTGAATGCGGGCGACCCTCAGCGGGCCGCCTGCGACGGCGTGTTGCGCCGCGCGACGGCGAGGACGAGCGCTTGAGGCGCACGCGTTCGGGCCGGCGCCGCAACCGCCGGCCCGCTCGAAGCCCTACTTGGTGAGGCCTTCGGCCTTCAATGCCGCCTGCACCGACGGCCGCGCCGCGACACGCGCCATGAAGGCCTGCACGTTGGCCAGGCCGGTGACGTCGACGCCGACGTGCTTGGCCCAGCTCGTCACGGTGAACAGGTAGGCATCAGCGACGCTGAACGTGTCGCCCATCAGGAACTGTTTGCCTTCGAGCTGTTCGTTGACGTACTTGTAGCGGCCCTTCAGTCGCTCGCGGTAGACCGCCTTGCCTTCCTCGGGCATGGCCGGGTTGAACAGCGGCGAATAGCTCTTGTGCAGCTCGGTCGACACGAAGTTGAGCCACTCGATCAGGCGGTAGCGCGCCATCGTGCCGGCGGCGGGCGCCAGGCCGCTCGCCGGCGCCTTGTCGGCCAGGTACTGCACGATGGCCGGACCTTCGGTGAGGCGCTGGCCGTCGTCGAGCTCGAGCAGCGGCACGTAGCCCTTCGGGTTGATCGCGTAGTAGTCGGTGCCGTCGGCGAGCCGGTGCGTCCGCAGGTCGACCTTGTCGGCGGCGAACGGCAGGCCCGCCTCGGTCAGCGCGATGCGCACGGCCAGCGAGCACGCGCCGGGACTGAAATAGAGCTTCATGGCAACTCCTCGATCGAAGTGGTGGGAGGAAACGGGCCGCGCGTCACGCGCGGTGCAGGGCAGGCGCCGGCAGCACCGGATTGGCCGCGAACGCGCCCGCGCCGAGCAGCGCCTGCACGACCAGCGTCACGGTCCAGAACGCCGGGTACTCCCAGCCGCCGTTCGGTGCGGAGAAGACCCAGCCGTTGCCGGCGTGCGCCCACGTCGCGCCGAGCAGCACCGGCACCAGCGCGAGCGACACCGCGCGGACCTTCACGCCGGCGATCAGCATGAGGCCGCCGACCAGCTCGGCGGCAAACGTGACGTAGCCGAGCGCGCCGGGCAAGCCGAGCGAAGCGAAGAACTGCGCGGTTCCGGGCAGCGTGAACACGAAGTACTTGAGCAGCGCGTGGGCGACAAACAGCGTGCCCAGCGTCACGCGCAGCAGCAGCGCGGCGTAACCGGTCAGACGTGCATCGTTCATGGAAGGCTCCTGGAGAGTGTTCGGTTGCGCGCCGGGTGTGGCGCAGCGGGAGCCATCTTCATGGTTTCCCCATTCGAGATAAATATGCGAAATTGCGAAATATTGTTGCGCTTTCTGCAATAATAATCGGCTGACAGGCACCGGCCC
>JBGAMU010000045.1:0-44803 GCA_044222685.1 Burkholderiaceae bacterium | reverse complement strand
GGTGATCGGGTGCGCATCGACCAGGGCACTCTGCACAAGGCTTGAGCACCGGGAAGGCACTGTCGATGCGATCCGCTGTCACAGATCGACTCTCTTCTACGAAGCGCCGACTGTTCGGTGTCACGGCAGCCAGCGTGTTGCTGCTGGGTGCGTGCCAGAACATGTCGGAGCGCCAGCAGGGCACGGCTCAGGGCGCAGCCATCGGCGCGGTGGCCGGCGCAGCGATCGGCTCGGTCACCGGCGGCAGCGCCGGCAAGGGCGCCGTGCTCGGCGGTGCCGTCGGCGCGGTGGCCGGCAATCTGTGGTCCAAGCGCATGGAAGAAAAGCGCGCCGCCATGGAGAAGGCGACGCAGGGCACCGGCATCGGCGTCGGCCGCACCGAGAACAACGAGCTGAAGGTCAACGTGCCGAGCGACTTCTCGTTCGACGTCGGCCGCTCCGAGATCCGCCCGGTCATGCGGCCGGTGCTCGACGAGTTCACGCGCGGGCTCGATCCGTCGATGGTGGTGCGCGTGGTCGGCCACACCGACAGCACCGGCAGCGACGCGATCAACTACCCGCTGTCGGTGGCGCGGGCCGAGTCGGTGCGCAGCTACCTGACGACGAAGGGCGTGAACCCGCTGCGCGTCGTCACCGAAGGCCGCGGGTCGCGCGAGCCGGTGGCGTCGAACGACGCGCCGGCCGGCCGCGCGCAGAACAGGCGCGTCGAGATCTTCCTGCGCGAATCGGCGCCGGCCACCGGCTCCTGATCGTGCGCGCAGGCGTTCGCCTGCGCGTGTGGCCGGCACCTGACCGGCTTGTGGCAATCTCGGCCTGACGGTCCCGCTCGGACCGCAACTTGCCGAGGGATGCCCGATGGCCACCAGCCTGCTCGCCCTGATCGACGACATCGCCAGCGTCCTCGACGACGTGGCGCTGCTGACCAAGGTCGCCGCGAAGAAGACCGCCGGGGTGCTCGGTGACGACCTGGCGCTCAATGCGCAGCAGGTCTCCGGTGTGGATGCCGATCGCGAACTGCCGGTGGTGTGGGCGGTGGCCAAGGGTTCGCTCGTCAACAAGGCGATCCTGGTACCGCTGGCGCTGGCCATCAGCGCGTGGGCACCCTGGGCGGTGACGCCGCTGCTGATGGTCGGCGGCGCGTTCCTATGCTTTGAAGGCTTCGAGAAGCTCGCGCATCGCGCGCTGCACAGCCGGCAGGACGATGCACGCGAGCACGACCAGCTGGTGCAGGCGTTGGCCGACCCTGCGACCGACGTGCTGGCCTTCGAGCGCGACAAGATCAAGGGCGCGGTGCGCACCGACTTCATCCTGTCGGCCGAGATCATCGCGATCACGCTCGGCACGGTGGCGACGTCGCCGTTCGGCACACGGGTGGCCGTGCTGACCGGCATTGCCCTGCTGATGACGGCCGGCGTCTATGGCTTGGTGGCCGGCATCGTGAAGCTCGACGACCTCGGCGCGTTCTGGTGCCGGCTGGGCGAGCGCCAGCCGGCAGCGCGATGGCGACCCGCGCTCGGCCGCGGCATCCTGCGCGCCGCCCCTTGGCTGATGAAAGGTCTGTCGATCGCCGGCACCGCGGCGATGTTTCTCGTCGGAGGCGGCATCCTCGTCCATGGCGTGCCGCCGCTGCATCACGCCATCGAGGCCTTCACGCAGAAGCTGGGCAGCGTGGCCGGCGCGTTGTTGCCGCTGCTGGCCGATGCGGGCGTGGGCATTGCGGCCGGCGCTGCGGTGCTTGGCGTGGTGACACTCGCGCGGCGCGTGCTGCCACGGCGGCAAGCCGTAAGGTCGGGCTGAAACGACAGCGGCGCCCGAGGCGCCGCCGCACACCACCCCCCGCGGCCGGCTACGACGGCAGGAAGTCCACCGGCCAGGACACGACCATCAGTTCCACATCCTTCGACCCGAAGTCGAACTGACGGATGCGCGCGAGCAGCTTGGCCTCGAGCTCCTTGGCCTTGAGCTCGCTGGAGACGACCCGCAGGTCGGTCACCTGGCCAGATGGCGCGATCTTCAGCTCCAGCACCACCTTGCCCTGGAGCGAGGGATCCTCGCGCAGCGCGCGGTTGTAGATGGCATAGATCGCGCCCTTGTTGCGTTCGAAGACGAGCTTGATTTCCTCGATCGAGCGCGACGCCTTGCCGCTGCCGCTACGCGCCAGCGTGCCGCCCTTGCCGGCGCCCGAACCGGTGCCGTCGCCGCGCACACCACCGCCACCCGCGCCGCCGCCGCCACCACCGCCGGCCACACCTTCGACCAGCGTAGTGGCCCGGCCGGCCAGGCCGCCGCCACCGGTGTTGCGGCTGAAGGCCGCAGTGTTGATGCCGCCGGAACCGTTGGTGGCGTTGCTGGTGATCAGCGCCCGCACGGGAATGCCCTGCTCGTCGCCGGCGCCGACGCCCGGCCCCTTGCCCGCGCCGACACCGGCGCCGGGCTTGATGTCCTGATTCAGCTGCACGGCGACCGGCGCGCCGCGGATCTCGGCGAGCTGGTCCTTCATCGCCAGCAGGCCGACCCCGGCCGCCTTGCGACGCGCGCCTTCGATCTCACCCGGCGGCTTGTTCGGCAGCGGCTTGCGCGCCTCGGGCACGGGGTTCTTCACCGTCTCGGGCTTCGGATCGTCGGGCTTCTTGGGGTTCGCGTTGGCGACCTGCTCCTCGGCCTTCTTCTCGATCTTGGCCGGCGGGGGTGGAGGCGGCGGTGCCGTCTCGCGCTCCAGCACGATCTTGGCCAGCTGTGGCGGCAACTCGGCGATCTGCGTGCGGTCTTCCTTCGGCTTGGGCAGCAGCAGGAACAGCAGACACAGCAGCGCGCTGACGATCAGCACGATGTTGCGGATTCGCTTGAAGCGCGCCTCGTCCTCGGGCGACAGCGCCCACGGCAGCACCGAGCCGCGGAAAGAAATGGCCATCGCGGCACTCATTGGACAACCCTCCGCGCTTCGCGCTTCGGGATTCGCGCTTGGAAGCGGCCCGGCGCGCTCATGCGTCGAGCCTCTGCCGCACGGCGAACGACACGTCGGTGAAGTTGGCGCGCGCGCTGGTGACCATCACCTTGCGCAGCAACCTGTAGGGGATGTCCTTGTCGCCCATGATCGTGACGGCGGTCTGTGTGGCCTTGTTTTCCTTGCGGATCACCTGACGCTTGGCGAGCAGCTCCAGCTCGGCCTGCAACGGCGCGATCACGTCGGCGTCGCTGCGCATCACGTCGGCCACGTCGGCCACCTTGCGGCCGTCGACGATGATCTCGGCGCCGCTGACGGTGACCACGATGGTCTCCTTGGGCTGCGCCTCGGCATTCGACTCCGGCAGCTTGACGGCCTTGAAGCTCGGCAGCGTCTCCACCTCCGTGGCGCTGGACAGCAAGAAGAAGATCAGAATCGTGAAGATGTCGATCAGCGAGACCAGATTCAGGTCGAGCTGCTGCTTGTTGCGGTCCTTGCGGGCGGCGCGCTTCTGCAGGGGCGTGAGCATCATGGCGCACCCGCCTTCGCGACGCGCAGCAACGGCGCGTCGCCCACCGACACGTCGGGGAACAGCTCGACGCGCACGAGCTTCGTGCCGCCATTGGCGCTGCGGCCCGAGCGCACGGCATCCATCACGTGCACCAGCGACTCGTAGGACGTGTCGGGCTCGGACAGGACGGTCGCCGTCTTGGTCTCGGGGAAGCGCTGCTTGATCTGCTGCATCAGCGCCGACAGGGCCTTCACGTCGTGGTGGCCTTCCTTGCTCTCGATGCGCTGGATAAGGCCGCCGATGCGGTCACCGACCTCCAGGGCCTCCTTGCGGATCACGACCTCGAGCTTGAGGTCGTTGCCCTTCAGCTGCTCGAGCTTGTTCTGTGACTGGGCCGGCAGCGCCAGGTCCACCACCGTCAGGCGGGTGAACACCGCTGTCGACAGCAGGAACGGCACCAGCACCACGATCAGGTTGATGAACGCGGTGACTTCCAGCGCGGCGACTTCCTTGCGCAGGCGTCTGACTCGCATGTCTTTGCGAACTCCGGTGGAACGCGGCTGGCCGCCTCAGCGGGCGGGGGCGGCTTCGGCCTTGATGCGTTGCACCAGGTTCAGGAAGCTGATCTTGGCGGCCTCCAGGCCGTCGACGATCTCGGCCGTGCGCGCCTGCAGGAAGGCGTGGATCAGCAGGAACGGGATCGCGACCATCAGCGCGAAGGCGGTGTTGTTCATCGCGATCGAGATCGACGCCGACAGCATCTCGGCCTTCTCGGCCGGGTTGACCTGCGCGACGGCAGTGAAGCCCTTGATCAGGCCGATGATGGTGCCCAGCAGGCCGACCAGCGTGATCACGTTGGCGAAGGTGGCGATGTAGTGCGTGCGCTTCTCCAGACGCGGCACGATCTCCATCATGCCCTCTTCCATCGCGGCGTCGAGGTCCTCGCGGCGGCCGGGGCTCTGCATGCGCTGCAGGCCGTTGGACACGATCTTGCCGATCGCGGCGTCGGACTTCGCCGAGACGTGGTGCGCTTCCTTGAACTTGCCGTTCTGCAGCATCGGCAGCATCTGCTCCCACAGCTTGCGGTTCTCGCTGCGTGCGCGGTTGAGGAAGATGAACCGCTCGATGGCGATGGCCATGCCGAGCGCCATGATCAGGATGCTCGGGTAGATGAACAGGCCGCTGTCCTGGAAGAACTTCACCGCGGTATCGAACGCACTCATCAATCAATCTCCTGTCTGCAGACTCTGTCGATTCAATTCACTTCGCAGCTTCGGGCTGCGCTCGCGTCAGGCCGTCGTAGCGCACCTGACGCCGGAACACATCTCGATCCACCGGGCCCAGCGCCTCGTCGAGCACGCTGCCGAGCGGCTTGCCGGAGAGATCCCCCGGCAGCGGCTTCTTCCACGGCACGATGTAGAGCACCTTCGGCAATTCGCGATTGCCAATGATCTGCGTGCGATCGATGTCCGCGCGGTCCTGCGCGAACGCGGCCGTGGCACCAGTCACGCTGATGGCGAAAAACACAGTCACCAGCGGTTTCATTCACGCTCCTTCAGGCTGACGAGCGCCTGGTCGGGCTTGCGGTTCTTGATCTCGGCCAGCCACTTGTTGACCGTCGCGTCGCCACTGGGCGACAGCACGAGGTAGCGCGTGTACATCTCGAGCGCGCGCTGGTTGTCGCGCAAGTACAGATCGCTCAGGATGCCCAGGTTGAGGTGCGGCGCGGCGTAGTTGGGGTCGAGCGAGATCGCGCGCTCGTAGGCGTCCTTCGCCTTGGTGAACTGGCCGGCATGACGGTAGGTGATGCCGAGCTGGTTGTGGAACACCGGTTGACTCGGGCTGGCCTTGACGGCCTTCTCCATCGCCGCCACCGCCTCGGGCAGCTTGCCCTGCTGGCGGTAGATGAGCCCGAGGTTGGCCTGTGCGCCGCCAAGTTCCGGGTGCTTGTCGGCCAATGCGCGGAAGCCGCGTTCGGCGTCGTCGATGCGACCGGCGCGCAGCGCGCGACGGGCCTGATCGAACGCGGCCCGGGCCTGGGCATCTACCGGCGCCTCGACGACCACCGGCGCAATCACCGCCGGGGTAGCGGCGCTGGCGGCTAGCGAAGGCGCCGCCGCGCGAGCCGGTTCGGGCGCCGACGCAGCCGGTGCCGGCGTCAGTGCGTCGCCGACCTTGGCCACCGAGTCGCGCATGAACTGCATCGGTTCGGCGATCGACGCGCAACCGGCGAGCACCAGCGCCGCCAGCAGCGGTGTCACGCGTGACATCGACACGTCAGCGGATCGCATCGACCACGCCTTCACTGCGTTCGGCCTTGCCGTAGCGCACGGGCCTCAGCGAGGCCAATGCGGTGAAGCTTTCCTTCACCCATTTGTCGTAAATGCCGGAGGTGGTGCGCCTGGCGTTCATCTCGTGCAGCTCGGTCGCCTTTTCCTCGAACGGGAAGGCCTGCTCTTCGAGCAGCACGTTGTACTGCTCGAGCTCGACCTTGGAGAGCTTCTTCGGTCGTTGCGAGGCGAGCATAGCCTTGCCGAAGTCGTGGTAGACCGCGGCGGTGTGATAAGTCGCAGCCGTCGTGACCTCGGCCACGCCGTATTGCGAGGCCACCGCATAGGCCTTCAGCACCTCTTCCATCTTCGTCTTCTTGAGTTTCAGGTTCTTCGCCAGCGGCTCGACCAGCGCTACTTTTCGATACGCTTCGAGAGCCGGCTCGGCCATCACCAGCGCGCCCAGTGCACCGAGATGGCGCGTGCGGTCGGTGCGGGCGGCGCCGCCGGTCTGGTCGGCGCGGAAGATCTCGGTCATCAGCGTGCGCTCGCGCGCGGCGTTGCCGTCGGCCTTGGCCATCTGGGCCAAACGGTAGCGTGCCTCGAGGTTGGTCTGCAACGGATCCGGATAGAGCTTCAGGTAGCGCTCATAGGCCTTGGCCGCCGCGGGCCGCGCATTGGCCTTCTCGTGCAGCTCGGCGGCCTGCCACAACGCGCCGCGCGCGATCTTCTCGTCCTTGCTGCTGGCGGCCAGGCGCTCGAACTCGCCGGCGGCCTGCGACCAGTTGCCCTTCTCGAGATAGGCCACCGACAGCTTGGCGCCGACCTCGGCCGCCAGCGGATGGTGCGGGTGCTGCTGGCGGAAGGTCTCGAGCGAGCGAGCGGCCTGATCCCAGTCCTTCAACGCGATCAGGCCGGCGGCGGCGTCGAATTGCGCGTTGGTGCGCACGCTCGACGTCGGCGCTACTGTGGCGACGCGGTCGAAGTGGCCTACCGCTTCGCGCAGGTTGCCATCGGCGCGAGCCTTCTCACCCTGCTTGTAGACCGATGCCGCCAGACGCTCGACCAGTTCGTTGCGGCGCGGGTCCTTTTCCGGCGTCAGCGCGATCACCTCGGCATATCCCTTCTCGGACTCGGCGAACGCGCCGCGCTCGAAGGCCGTGTGCGATGCCACCGTCCACGCCACACGGCGTTGCGCTGCCTCGGCCGGCGGGTTGAGCGCCAGCACCTGCCGGGCCACCTGGCCCGCGCGCTCGCCGTCGCCGAGGGCGTAGAGCTTCTCGGCGGCGTTGCTCAGCACGAGGCCGTTGCGGGTGTCGGCCGGGAAGGCCTTGGCAAAACGCTGCGCACTGTCGACGCCCGCGCGCTGCAGCTTCGGCAGATCACCGGCGGCCGCCTGCTTTTCTTGCCCGGCGTAGGCCAGCAAGGCGGCATAACCCGCGTCGGCGCTCTTGGCATGAACGGGGTAGTCGTAGGCTGCCTTCTCATACTCGACCGCGGCCTCGGCAAGGCGCTTGTCCTCGAACAGCAGCTCGGCCAGCAGGAAGTTGTTCTGCGCGGTGTCGGGGTCCTTGGGGAACGACGCGATGTAGGCGCGGTACCAGCGCACGGCCTCCTGGTAGTCGGCGCTCGCCTTGCTCTTCTGCGCGGCAGCGTGGTAGTGGCGCGCCAGCTCGGTGAGGTGGGTCTTCACCAGGGGCTGCGCCTTCTCCCAGCCCTCCGGGTTGGCCTTGCGGAAGTCGCTCGCGATGCCGTAGCGTGACACGTAGTCCTTCTTCGCGTCGAGTGCCAGCGTGGCAAAGCCGGTTTG
Organism: Burkholderiaceae bacterium; assembly: GCA_044222685.1. Classification (GTDB taxonomy): domain Bacteria; phylum Pseudomonadota; class Gammaproteobacteria; order Burkholderiales; family Burkholderiaceae_C; genus JAEUPI01. Next base: position 37,268 of record JBGAMU010000045.1, on the reverse strand, counting down.
CTGGTAGATCTCGATCACGCGCGCCTGCAGCAGCGGCGCCTGCTCGTGCAGCGGCTGGCGGCGGGCGAATGCACCGAAGGTATCGGCTGCGTCCTTGATGCGGTCCTGCCTGAGGTAGAGCTCACCCAGCTGCTGGTAGACACGGAACTCGTACGAGCGCCGCTCGTCGCTGTTGATCAGCGGCGCGATGCTCTCGGCACCCTGCAGGTTCTGCAGGCTCAGGCTGGCAACGCGGAAGGTGTCTTCCACCAGCTCGCGGTCGCCGCGCGTGAGGCCGGGGATCGCGTCGAGCTCGCCGCCGGGGTCGCGCTTGCCAACGAGCTTGCGATCGAGCACACCGAAGAAGGACTTCAACCCGTCCTCGAGCCGGCCCTGCTTGAACAGCGACCAGCCGTGCATGTAGAGCGAGCGTTCGCGGTACGGGTTGGCCGAGTCGCCCAGCATCACGAGTGCGAAGGCCTTTTCGGCCTTGGCATAGTCGCGGGTGGTGAACAGCAGCTCGCCGCGACGGAACTGCGCCTCGTCGAAGTAGTGGGTCTTCGGGTACTCGGCCACCAGGCGGTCGAGCGTCTTCAGCGCCACCTCAAGCTCGCCGCCCTGCTCGTGCGCACGCGCGAGCTGGTACAGCACGCGGTCGTTGCCCGGGTCCTTGGGGTAAGCCTTCAGGTAGTCTTGGTAACGAGCGATCGCGGCCTTGTAGTCGGCGGCATTCGCGTTGCCACTGGCGAGGCGGTTGTCGGCCTCGTCCATCGACAGGTCACCCAGGCGCCGCATCGCCTCGTTGCGCTGCACGGCCTTCGGCGAGGTCTCCAGGAACTTGCGATACGCGGCGATCGCGTCGCCCACATCGGCCCGGATGCCCTTGTCCTCGGGCACCTCGGCTTCGCGGCCCGACAGCGTCTTCAGCGTCGGCGCGGTGTCCTCGGGCACGGTGCGCTTGCCGGCGCAACCGGCCAGCACGATCGCCACCGCGAGCGAGATCAGGGTCGGACTACTTGCTCGCATCGGCGGGGCTGCGCGCCAGCGCAGCGCGGTCATAGAGTTGGGCCACAGCGAACTGCGCCTGCGTGGTGTAGGCCGCCAGCCGCTCCTGCTGGCGCTGCAGTTCGGCCACGGCGAGTTCCTGCACCTGGCCCTGCTGTTCGTTCGTGAGCGCAGCCACCTTCGGAATCAGCGCCTGGATCTGCTGGCCGAGCGCGACGATGCGCGCGGCGAACTGCTCGTGGCGTGCCGGCTCGTCGCGCTGCGCCTGCACCAGCGCCTTGTCGCGGCCCTGTGCCAGCGCCAGCTCGGCGTCGATGGTGCGCAGCGCCTTCTTCATCTCCCACAGCCGCGCCGGCAGCGCCTGCGCAAGCTCCCAGGTCAGCGCGCCAGCCACGCGGCGTACGCGTTCGGCGGCGGCAGCCACGTCGGGGTCGGCGCCGGCGCGCTTGAGCACGTCCTGGATGCCGTCGAGCCGCGCGAGTTGCGCGCGGCGGGCATCGTCGGCCAGCGCGGCACCGTCGAGTTCGGTTTCGGCTTTCGCCAGCTCGGCGGCCACGGCCTCGCGGCGCTTGACCAGTGCCGACACATCGAGCTGCCCCGCCGCCTCGCGCACCTTGGGCAAGCGCTGTGTGTACGCCTGGCGACGGTTGGCGAGCATGTCGTTGTAGACCGACAGCGCTTCGGACCAGCCCTGCAGATTCTTTGCCAGGAACCGCAGGTCACGCCAGTTCTTGAAGGCCTCCTGGAACTCGTGCTGCGCGAGCACCTGGGTGAGATGGCCGGCGTGCGGCAGCTCGGGCAGCTGCTCGATCGTCCAGAACCAGCCCATCTCCTCGCCGGGGTTGCGGTCGACCAAGCCTTGCAGCAGCTTGCCGCCGCGGATGGCGGCGATGGATTCGTTGAGCGACACGTGCTCGCGCCCGTAGGCGTCGATGGCGCCCTTGTAGCTGTCGAGCGCCTGGCCATGTGCGCCGAGCTCGGCATACGCATAGGCCACGGCCATGCGCGCCTCGAGCACGGCGGCGTCGCCGTCGTCGCGCTGGCCGTTGGTCAGCTCCTGCCACGGCACCAGCGCCTTCTTGTGCTCGCTGAGCGCGGACGAGGCCCAGCCGAAACCGAGCAACGCCTTGCTGGCGAGCATGCTCGACAGGCGCACGCGCTCGAGGTAGCCGCGCGCGGCCTCGGGCTTCTCCTCCTGCAGCGCGGCGAAGCCGAGCGCCACGTTGGCCTTGTCGCGCAGGGCCTTGAACTCCTCGGTGGCCGCCGGCGTCTTGCCGATCTCGTCGAGCATCTTCACGCCGCGCTCGCTGTCGCCGGAGCGCAGCCAGGCAATGCCGAGGTTGTAGCGCGCGTAGGCGCCGACGGTGCTGCTCTTGGCCAGCGCCTCGAGCACGGTAGCGGCGCCGGCATAGTCGGCACGCGCCATCAACAACTGGGCCTGCAGCAAAACACGGTCTTCCTGCATCGCGCCGGGCAGGTTGTTCTCGATGCGCGCCATGGCCTCTTCGGCCTCGGCGATGAAGCCGCGCTGGTAGCGGATCTTGGCCAGGTAGTACCACGCGCGATCGCGCACCGGCGGCGGCGCGCCTTTCTCGATCAGCTGGGCGAAGATGTGCCCGGCCTCGCGGTGCATGCCGTACGACAGCAGCATGCCGCCGCGTAGCACCTCGGCCTCGTCGGCATGCTGGGCCACGCGGTTGAAGTGCTGCGACACCATCAAGCTCGTGATGGCCGAGAAGTACTGATCCTGGTAGAAGCGAAACAGCGTGTCGCCGTAGTGTGGCTCCTGCACCGGGCGCACCTTGTAGGCGTCGCCGGGCTTGACATCGGCGGCGCCAGCACCGACGGCCAGCAGGCCCCAGGAAGCCGCCAAGGCCGTGAGCACGCGCAAGACACTCAAGCGGATACCGCGGATCCGGCTTGGCCGGTCCGCTGGTATCGCCCCCCCGGGGGGGAGGCGGCCGCCAGGCCGCTTCGGGGGGGAGACCATCACTGCCAGACCTTGACGTCGAACTCGGGCTGCAGCTTGCCGGTGGAATCCTTGATGCGCAGCTCGATGTACTTGGGGTCGGTGGCCTTGTCGAACTTGATCGTCGTGCCGCGCTTGTAGTCGCGGTCGTGCGGGCCCTTGCCGGTGAAGAAGGCCACGATCTCGTGGCTGCCGGCCTTGAGGTTGCCGAGATAGACGCGCTGCACGCCGCCGCGATGAAGCGCCTGCACCTCGTTGGGCGTGTACAGGTAGTTGCTGACCACCTTGTCGTCGAGCTTGATCTGCACCGAGTCGAGCTCGAACAGCTTGCCGACGTCCATCGAGACGAACAGCGCCACCTGCGTGTTGGCGGGAAACAGCAGCTCCTCCTCGAGCACCAGCAGGTCGCGGTTCAGCTTGATGACGTCGCCCTTCAGGTCCTGGATGCGGTTGTCCAGGCTGGCTGGCGCCGCAGCAGGCGCGGTGGCCGCGATCACGGTCGGCGCCGATGCCGCGGCGGCCTGTGCAGCGGGCGCGTCGGCGCCCCGGGCGGTCGGGGCCAGGGCCAGCAGCAGGCTGGCGGCGATCAGCGATGACAGGCGTTGGACGAACATGCTGCGCTCACTCTCGAAAATGGATGCGGTGCGGACTTAGAAGGTGCCGGTTGCCATCAACTGCAGCACGTGTGCGTTGTGCGCGTACGGCTTGCCGGTGCGAAGGTCGGTGAACTCGCCGAACTTGAACTGGATGAACTCGTAGTTCAGGTGGCCCTTGATCTCGTACTTGCCCGGCACCTGCTTGTAGACATAGGTCACCCTAGCGCCGGCGGCGGTACTGTGAAAGGCGCTCAGCTGCCGGTTGCGCGAGATGTAGGTCGTCTCGTTGGGTGCGTCGTCGCTGTAGAACAGCGCCCGGCTCTGCTTGTAGTAGCGCAGGTACGCATCGATCAGGAACGACTCGCCGACGTAGCGGCTGGCGCCGCCTTCGAGCGTGTGCGCCTTGATGTCCCAGGTGTCGTAGAAGTAGCGATAACTGCCCTGCACCGCCGTGCGGGGCATCACCTCGGCCACCGAGGCCAGCTTGACCGAGCGGCTCGACCGGGTGCGCGGGTTGCGTTCGGGCACCGCGGCACCGAAGACGCGCGCCACGCGGTACGGGCTGCCGAGGAAACCATCGTCGGACACCGCCTCGAAGTTCAGGCTGGCCAGCCAGCGCGGCGTCAGGATCTGCGTGGCGCCGAACCGGTATCGCCAGTGCTTGGCGTGTTCGAAGAAGCCGATGTCGCCCTTCTTGCCGACATGATCGTTACCGCGCGAGAAACCGAGCGTCAGCGTGGTCATGCCGCCGTACACCTCCTGCGACACATCGAGACTCACGCCGTCGGCCTGGTAGTCGGGTTCCTTGCTGCTGGTGAGCGAGAAGTTGATCAGCGAGTCGCGATAGGCGTAGTCGAGGCCTATGCCGTACTCGGTGCGGTTCTCGCGGAACGGGCTCGCCGTCGTGACGACGTCGATCGACGCGTTGCTGACCATGTCGACGTAGTAGCTGCCCGACAGGGACACCTTGTCGAACAGGCTCTTGCGCACCAGCAGCGCCGGACCGGAGGCCGTGACGCCACCGCCGTCGTACACGTGCACCATCGCCTCGGCGCGATCTTCGGGCAGCGTGACCGCGCCCGCCGGACCGGCGGGCACTGCGCCGCCGACCAGCCCGGCCACCGGGCCGGCCAGGCGCGCGCCGCGAGCGCGTCGTAGCCACGCCAGACTCTGAGCGAGAGTCAGCATGCCGCCGGCGACCCAGCTAGTTGCAGCCACAGCCGCCTCCCTGCACGCCGTTGCCCCCGCGGGAGCCTTCGCGCACTTCGCGCACATGCTCGCGATGCTTGCCCGACAGCGACTCGCGCGACAGGCTCATGATCGGATCAGCCAGGCGCTCGCGCTCGTAGGGCTTGACCCAGGGCTCGGGTATTGCGCAACCACCAAGCATCGACAGCAAGCCGGCGCACAGCAGCAACGCAGGGATCGGCCGCTCTCGCGTGGCCGCCGCGGATCCGACTTTGCCGGGCCGCTGGCGGCGCCCCCTGGGGGGAGGCGCCGTAGGCGCTTCGGGGGGGGTGATGTTCATTCCTTCAGCAACTCCCGGATCTGCTTGTCGTAGGTGTCCTCATAGCCGCTCTGGTAACCGCGGTGCACGTAGCGCACACGACCATCGCGGTCGATCAGCACGGTGGAGGGCATCGCCTTCAGGTCGTACTTCTTGCTGACGAGCTTGTCGCTGTCGGGCAGCACGGGAAAGTGCACGCCCAGCTTGCTGGCTACGCCGGCGGCGACGCGCGAGTCCTCGTCGACGTTGACACCGAGCAGCATGAAGCCAGACGACTTGTACTTGTCGTACAGCTTGTTCAGATGCGGCATCTCCTGCCGGCACGGGCCGCACCAGGTGGCCCAGAAGTTGACCAGCACGACGCGGCCACGCTGCTCGCCCAGGCGCAGGTTCTGCCCCTCGAGCGTACGCAGGGTGAAGTCCGGCGCCGGGCTCGAAGGCGCCAGCGGTGCCGCGCTGGCCGCCGCAGCTGCAGCACCGATCAGCAGCAGGAAGACGGTGCGCAGCAGGCGCCTGGGAACGTGCAGGAAGGCTGGGCTCATGATGGTGGCGTCGCGGTCAGAAGTAGTAGCTCAGGCCGCCGGTCCACTCGAGATTCTTGGTGCTCTCGTTGCGTCCGAGGATGTCGAGCGTGAAGACGTGCTGGCGCATGTCGATCTGCGCCGAGAAGCGGTCGAGAAACAGCACCTTGAGGCCGGCGCCGTAGTTCAGCGTCTGGCGGCTGCGGCGATTGATCTTCGAGCTGTCGACGAAGTTGGTGCTGCCGACGCCGCCGATGATGTAGAGCGACGAGGCGAACGCGGTGTTGCGGCCGAAAAACACCTCACCAGGCAGCACGTTGTAGCCGGCCGAGAGGTTGTAGTACTTCAGCGTTTCCTTCGGGTTGGCGAACAGGCCGTTGGGCAGGATGCGGCGGAAGTTCTCGTCGCTGACCTTGGTCTGCGCGTAGACGCCCTGAACGAAGATGTCTTCGCTGATGTAGTAACCCAGGCGCACGCCGCTGACGACGCTGTTGCCGAAGTTCTGCGCGGCGTAGGTGCCGGCGTACAGGCCGATCTCGAAGTCTTTCGACGGATGCTTGGGCAGCTTGACCGGTCGGCGTTCGACCTGCGGCTGGATCACCTGTTCGTTGGACGGTTGAGTCGGCGCGCCGGGTTGCGCAGGCGGCGTGGTCGTGGCCTGCGCTGCAGCCAGTGTCGGCAACAGCGCCGCTGCGGTGGCAACGATCGTGTGGAGAGTGCTGCGCATAGGTGTGATCGTCAGAAGAAGAAGGACAGGCCGATCGTCTTGGCCCGGTATTCGCCGGTCCGCGTGTCGCCGATGAAGGCGGTGTACAGCGTGTAGTCGGTGCGCACGATGAAGCGGTCGGTCAGGTAGTAGCGCAGGCCGATCGATGCGTTCGACAGCTTGGCGTCGACCGGAATGGCGCTGACCAGCGTCTGGCTCGGCAGGTTCTTGAACTTGCCGACGCCGATGGCGAAGAACGGCGACAGGCGCAGGTCGGACCACGGCTCGGACATCAGGTTGATGTGCCAGATGTTGGTACCGGAGAACACCCCCTGCACTTGGCCGATGGTGCCTTCGACGCTGAGGGTTTCGGACAGCTTGTAGCTGGTCCACATCTTCAGCATCGGTTCAGTCTTGAACTTGCCCCACGCCGCGCCGAGTTGGACGCGACGCGCCAGGTAGTCGTCGAGCGCGATGTCGCGAAAGGTCTTCGGCACACCGGCCTCGGTGAACGTGCTTTCCAGCTGCGAGCGATGCACCCAGCCTTGCTTGCCGGCGTCGGTGCGCACCTTGTACCAGTCGGTGTGGCGCAGTTCGACCGCGATCCACTCCTCGCGGGCGGCGACATGGTGGATCGGGAAGCCGCGGCCCGGCCCGGTGCGCAATTCGATGTACGGATCGGTGACACGCAGTCGCTCGACAGGGTCGGCTGCCTGGGCGATCGGCACGAACGGCAGCAGGACGGCGAGCAGCGCTGCCGCGCGGATCCTCCGTGTGGTCGACTGCATCAGCTCCCGGCACCACAGAGCTCCGCTGGCCAGAAGCGATCTCATTGCGTGTTGCACGCCCCGGTATTGGAGTCGGCGGGCGTGAACATGCCGAACGTGGCCGAGCTGAACTCGGTCTGCCCGGTCGGTGCCGGGTTGTTGATCCAGTACTGGATCAACCGTGCATTCGCGTCGGCGGCACTGGCGAAGATGACGCCGCCGCCGTGCAGCACGTTGTTGACCATCGGCTTGGCCAGCAACCGCGATTGCAGCGCCGAACCGAAGACGACTTCGCCCTGAGCAGAGTAGAAATTTTTGTACATGTCGCTGGCACGTATGGTGTCAGGCGTGTTGGCCGGATTCGTCAGGTCCACCGGCTGGGCGTTGGGTATCACACGAAATGCGCCCCCGGTACCCGATGTGTTGTCGTGGCAACCCGACGCTGCACAGGTGTTGATCGACGTCTGCCCATTGATCGTCACCGGCAGTTGTGCGTTGAAGATCGGGAACACACAGCGCTGGAAGTACGCGAAGGCCAGGCGCGCAGCGGACCGCCAGGTTCGCTGCGTGCTGTCCGTCATCGTTGTCTGGTCCTCGCGTTGGCAGTCTGTACGGCGCAGCCGCTGCTGATCCAGGCAGCGATCGCGTTGTAGTTCGCGCTGCCCACCGGCAGCACGGCCGCGGTGCCGCCCGACGGGTGCGGCGCCGTCGACGGCCGCATCAGCAGGAAGTTCGAAGCCGCGTTGCAGGTGTCGGAGATCATCGACAACGTGACGCCGTAGTCGCCTTCGGGGCTGCCAGTCAGCACGAACCGATTGCCGAGGAACGAGGTGCCCGGCGCCGCCGTCGACGAAGTACCACCGGCCTGGTGGCAACTCGCCGCACAGGTGCTGCTGAGGATCGGGAGCACCTGTGCCTCGAAGCTCGCCTGGCTGAGCGGGGCCACGGCCTGCACGCCGCCGTCGAACGGGTTGTTGAAGTACTGTCCGCCCAGGTCCATCCATTCCGATACCAGGCGCAGCTCGGCCTTGTTGAGCATGGCCGCGTGATCGGGTGCCGTGTTCGGCGGATTCGGATGGGCGGTGCGTGCCGCGGCGCTCGACTTCATCTCCTCGCCGAACAGGATCTCGCCCAACCGGCTGGCCCGCGTCATTCCCACAGCATTGCCGGCCATGGTCTCGACCAGCGCAGCGCCGCGCACGACTTCGGGCTGCCCGTCGCGAATCTGGATCTGCGGCAGGCCCGTCGTCGAGTCGATCACAGGGTCACCGACCAGCAACTCCTCGTACGAGGTGAGGCGCCCGGTCCCGGAGGTGGATGCCCGCAGGTCGAGCTTGGCCGGGTCTGCATGGCAGCCCGTGCAGGTGTTGGCCCCGCGATTGCGCGTCCACAGCACGGCGATGTGTTGGGGATAGTTGATGAGGCCATTCACCGGGGCAGGCGTGACGAGGTCGTCGGCTGCATTGGTGTTGCCGGTGTACTTGAGGCTGAGCGCCTGCCGCGCCACGCCGCCCGCGCCAGTGTTGGCCCAGATGTCGGTCGACTCCATGTCGGGTTTGACGCGGATCGGATCGCTCGTCTCGCCCAGCGGGTTGTCGGCGCCACCCTGCGCGGCGGGGGCGTACAGGCGCGTGCGCAACGCGGCCATCGTCTCACCTGATTGGTGGGACGTAGCCATCATCGTCTGCCAGGCGGCCGGCTTGTGGTTGACCACGTCACCGGAGTTCAGCGACGCACCACGACGCGGACTGTGGCAACCGTCGCAGGTGCGGCGCTCGCCCGGGCGGACCTGGATCCAGTTCAGGTGCGTCTGGATCGCGCGGCCCTTCGCATCGACGATGGCCAGGCCGAGCGGCGTGTTCGCCGGCACCTTCAGCTTGAAGGAGCCGTCAGGTTCCACCGGCGCGTATCCCAGGATCTGCTGCTGCTCGAACTCGGTCTCGCCGATCGCGCTGCGCAGGCCCATGCCGCTGGACGGCGGCGGCACGGCACGGAAGGCCCGCACGAAACGGGCGGGAGCGCACTGGTACGCGACGTCGGCCGGATCCTTGATGCGCTTGACATCGGCGACCAGCTGCCGCGTATCGAGCGGGTCGACCGGTGCGATCTTCTTGATCGCCTGCCCCGCACAGGCGCCTGCCTGCTCGCTGGCCATGAGCATGGATTCGCCCATGCGGTCGAGACCGTCGGTGTCGTAGACGCTGCGCACCTCGACCAGGCCCTGGTTCTGCGCGGCCAGCGTTGCATCGACCAGCGTGTCCTGCGCGACCTGTGGTTCAGGACGGGCCTGCAGCGCCACGGCATCGACGTACATGAAGCCGGCCGGCGGGGCAGCGACGATCTGCTGTGTCTGCTGCCGCGGGTCGTACATGTAGACAGCGTAGGACGCAGGCACGTTGTCCTGCACCGCATCGGCCGCGGCCTCGGCGGCGAGGCGATTCATGTCGCCCAGGCGCGCGATCTCCTCCGGCGTCAGTGTGGCGCACGGCACCACCACGTTGTTCTTGGTGACCTCGCACGGCCGGTAGGACATCAGAATGCGGTTGGTGCCATCCCACAGCGGGTACGGCGACGTGACGCGGCCGAACGGCGAGAAGCCGCGGCCGTCGTTGATCGTCTGCAGCGTGATCTGCCGCTGGCCCTCGGTGGCCTGGACCAGTGCGTTGGCCTTGGTGTTGTTTTCGGAGAAGTTGGCCGCGTCGATCAGCATCAGCGCGCCGCCCTCCTGTGTGCGCGACAGCGGCATCAGCGACGACGCCAACTGGCCCGCGTAGGGGCCGCGGGAATCCATCTCGCGCGGATGCAGGAAGCTATTGCCAGGGCTGAGCGCGCCGTAGAAGACGAACATGTCCGTGCCGTCGGGCTTGACCTGGAACACCGCAAAGCGGTTCTTCGGCCCCACGTGTTCCCAGCGCGAGAACATGATGTTGCCGTTCTCGCGCACCACCGGGTTGCGGTCGTGGCTCTGATTGGACGAGATCTGCGTGATGGCACCGCCGTCGGCGTTCATCGTGTGCAGATTGAGCACGCGCTCACGTTCGTACTCGTCTAGCGCGAAATAGGGCTGCACGCCCAATGCCTGCCCGTTCAGCGCGCTCGTGGCAGTCTGCCGGTTGGAGGCAAATACGAAACCCTTGCCGCCCGGCAGGTAGTACGGGTCGACATCGTCGGACGTGGTGGAGGCGGTGATGCGGCGGAACGAACCGCCGGCAAAGCCGCTGGCCGGCAGCGTGTATTCCCAGATGTTCCAGCGTCCCGTGCAGGCGGACACGCCGCCGACCAGCGAAGTATTGCTGGTCGGGCAGCGCATCGCGAACACGACCTTCTTGCCGTCGTACGACACCTCGGGGTCCGCGACGTCGCCGGTGCCCTGGGTGATCGACGCGGTCACGTTGTGCTCCGGCGCACTCGGCGACGACTTCTCGCGGATGATCAGGTCACCGCCCGCCGCGAAGGGCGTGCCGTCGGTCGGGTTCATGCCCAGGGTGTTGACGCGCTTGGCGTAGGCGATCGCCACGTCGCCATTGACGGCCACCGTGTCGGCCGAATCACCGCTGCCGGAACAACCCGCCAGCAGCGCAAGCGCTGCCGAGGTGCACAGCGCCTGGATCCGCGTCTTGTTGAAGTTCGTGTTCATGACCGCCCCTCCTTGTGTATTGCCAAACTCTTGCTTGCTGAACTCATTGCCGGGCCGCGCCTTCGGCGGGGCGCGCACTTCCGTGCAGCAGTCCCGACGAGTAGTGCAGACGCCCGTCGGCGTCGACGATGACAGCGTCGACGCCGGGCAGCGACTCGACCAGTCGCATGCCCTTGTCCAGCCCCGACACGAAAACGCTCTTCGAGACGCCTTCGGTCGTGAGCCCGTCTGCAGCCAGGATCGTCACGCTGCGCAGTTCGCGCGGCGAGACGCCTGTCTTCGGATCGATGAGATGGTGATGGCGCACACCGTCGCGCTCGACGTAGCGTTCGTAGTCGCCCGAGGTCGAGATTGCGGTGTCCACCAGCGGCAGCAGCGCCACCACGCCGGCGCCGCGCGGGTCGCGCACGGCCACCGTCCAGGGCCGCCCGCGCCGGTCGCCGAGCACGTGGCTGTCGCCGCCGGCCGAGACAATGGCGTGCCGGATGCCCTGTTCACGCAGCAACGCCACGCAGTTGTCCACCGCATGGCCCTTGGCAAAGCCGCCGAGATCGATGCGCATGCCCGGCCGCGCGAAGCGAACCGTCCTGGCAGCCGGGTCGAGCACCAGGTGCTGCCAGCCGACCGCGGCGCGCGCGCGCTCGATGGCGGCCGCATCGGGGACGACGCCGTGCCGATAGTCGTACAGCTGCCCGACGGCGGCGTAGGTGATGTCGAATGCGCCGTCGGACCAGCGCGAGAACTGCACGGCTCGCTTGAGAAGGGCGAACATCTCGCCGCTCACCGGCACCGGTGCATCGGCCGCATCGCGGTTGATGCGCGACAGTTCGGAAGCCGCCTTGTACGGGCTCATGGTGGCGTCGATGCGGTGCATCTCCTGCATCACCGCCGCGACCGCGGCCTCGCCGTCGCGCGGGTCGTCGCACCACAGTTCGACGCGAATCGCGGTGCCCATGATCGATTCGTCGCGCGCCAGCCAGCGGCCGCGCTCGGCCGACCGCGCGGTGAGTACCGGCGGTGCCTGCGAACGATCGACTGAGCCGAACGGGATGATTGCCATGACCTTCTGGTTGCTGTTCGAGCGGCCCGCCGATACGACGCATCGGACGACACAGGGCCTGCGAGCAGCGGTGCGAAGTCATCTTGACCGAACGCAGAGCGTGAATTGCGTCAAGAAGTTGGCAATCCGTCACCTCCTTACGAGTGGACGCACAGGAATCTGTGAGACCCCGTGGATGAACGCGTGCAAGTGATTCAGATGTGTACGAACGAAACCGCGAGTGCCGTTTGTCGGCCTCTTTTGCGCCTCCGGCGCGGCCAACCGACGTCGAGAGTTGATCCGGCGCAGACCCGAAGCCGCGGGTCAGCTGCAGGGCGCGACCGCGCGGTCACCATCAGCGGCCTGCCCAGGAGCCGCGCTTGCCCTGCGCCCGCTGCCGCGGCCCGCCGCCAGGGCGGCTGCGCGCGTCTTGCCATGTCGATCACTCAACTGTTGCGCCAAGCGGTGTCACCCGCCGACGGCACTGCCGGCCCTGTCCCTGCCAGCGGGATCGACCGCGCGCAGTCGCCGCCGCCTGAACCGCCACACCGCATCGTCATCGTCGGCGGCGGCGCCGGCGGCTTGGCGCTCGCCGCGCGCCTGGGCGACGCTCTGCGGGACGACCGCATGGTGTCGATCACGCTCGTCGATGCGTCGCTGACGCACGTGTGGAAGCCGCTGCTGCACGAGGTGGCCGCTGGTACCTTGCGGCCGCAGGACGGTGAGATCGACTATTTGCAGCAGGCTCGCCTGCACGGATTTCGCTTTCACCTGGGCACGCTGGACACGGTGGACCGCCAACGCCGAAAGGTCTGGCTGTCCGCCCTGGTCGACGAGGCCGGTGAGGAGATCGCCCCGCGCCGCTGGATCGGCTACGACACGCTGGTGCTGGCCATCGGCAGCGTGGTCAACGACTTCGGCACCCCAGGTGTGCGCGAACACGCGGTGGCGCTCGACGAAGCCGTGGACGCGCGCCGATTCCACCGCCGGCTGCTCGCCGCGTGCGCGCGAGCCGAGCTGGTGCCCGATGGACCGGTCGACGTGGTCATCGTGGGCGGCGGGGCCACCGGCGTCGAACTGGCCGCAGAGCTGATCGAGGCCGTGCGCGAGCTGGCTCGCTACGGTGCGCGCCTGTCGGCGCTGGCGCAGGCCGTGCGTCTGCATCTCGTCGAGGCCGCCCCTCGCCTGCTCGGAGGTTTGCCGGAAGACGTTGCGCGCACGGTGCACGCCGACCTGCTGCAACTCGGCGTGCGCGTGCGATTGGGCAGCGCCGTGGCCGAGGTGGCGCGCGATCACGTGCTGCTGGCCAGCGGCGAGAACCTGGACGCGGAGCTCACGGTCTGGGCCGCCGGCATTCATGGCCCTGCGGTGCTGCAACGGCTGGATGGGCTGGAGCTCAGCAGCGATGGTCGTCTGGTGGTGACGTCGTCGCTGCAGACGACTCGCGATCCCCGCGTGTTCGCCTTCGGTGACTGCGCCTATTGCGTGCTGCGCGCCGACCTGGCGCCGATTCCGCCGCGGGCTCAGGCAGCCGAGCAGCAGGCGCGCTTTCTGGTGCGCGCGCTGCGGCGCAGGCTCAAGGGCCGTGCTCTGCCGTCATTCCGCTTCCACGACCGCGGCGTCCTCGTTGCGCTGGGGCGCCAGCGTGCAGTCGGGCGGCTCAGCACGGCCAACGGACGCAGCGTCAAGCTGCAGGGGGTTCTCGCACGCTGGACCTACTGGATGGCGCAGCGCCGGCACCTGCTGGCGCTGCACGGCTGGTCACGCACCGTGCTGGTCACGCTGGCGGGCTGGCTGGGCGGCCGTACTCGGCCGCGCGTGAAACTGCACTGAACGGTCAGCCTTGCCGCAACTTCGTTGCGGCTCAGCCCTGGCGCGGCGAGTAGGCGCTGCACCAGCCCGGACCGGCCACTTTCTTGCCGGCGAACAACGCGCATGGCGCGCTCGACGTCGCCGGCACAGCCTGATAAAGCTGGCACGCCGAGCAATGCTGGCCCGCCGCGTACTTGGGATAACGCACCTTGTCGACGCGCGCGGCATCGGCCACATAGCCCAACGCCTGAGCCTGCGGATCCTGCTCGCTCAGGATCGGCATCTGTGCAGCACCTGGCGCGGTGCCCTGCGCCCAGACGGCCGATCCAGCGACCACGGCACTGGTAGAGCCAAAGAGGCGAATGAAAGCGCGACGTGTGGTCATCGATTTCTCTCCGACAAGTCAAGGTCGACACACCTGCGCGGGCAGGGCCCGTGCCCGCTCGCGTGCATCGCCGTAATCGATCAGCGGCCAGCCGGACGCGCGACGATCACCGGTGCGACCATCGGACCCGACGAAGGAATCGACGGCGCCGGGCTGCTGCCGGCGGGCGAGCTCCGTGCAGGCGCTCCGGTCGCCGGCTGCTGGCTGCCGCAACCCGCCATCCACCCTGCGCAGGCCAGCACGGCGCAAGCCGGCAGCAGGCGTCTGGGAAACGGCGTGGGCACATTCATGTCGTGATGCTGTCGGCCGAACCGGCAACGACGCTTCCGAGCAAGTGACGCGCCCGTGCGTCTATCGGGTCGCTCCGGAGTCGACCGACGCGGCACAAACGGCGGTCCGCGCACGCGGTTTGCCTGAGGCAGACACGATGCGTCTGTGCCTTCTCTACCTGAGCGTACTGGCCACCGCCTCCGGCCTGGCGCAGGCCCAGGCGCGCATCGTGAGCCCGGACCACGGCGAGGTCGTTCACGACAGTGGCGGCCGGGTGTCGGTGGTAGTGGTCGACACCGAGCCCGGCACCCAGTTGCTGCCATTGCTCGACGGACAGCCCGCGTCCGATCCGGTCGCGGCGCCGGCGTTCGAGTTGCAGGGCGTCGAGCGCGGCGCGCACCAACTGGTGGTCGAGTTGCTCGATGCGTCGGGTCGTCCGACCGGACGCACGGCGCCGGTGGTGTTCCAGGTCTGGCAGGCATCACGCCTGCGCGGACAGCCGCCACGCTGAATTTGATCACCCGATGCGCGGGGCATCCGCGCGTGATCATTTATTCGCGATACGCTGATTAGCGCCTGATTGGCGGTGCGCTCTTGCATTTGTGAGGTGCCTCGGCATGATGAAATGCCGTTCTGCACTTTCTGCGCGCCGCTCGCATGCTGCCCAAGACGCTGGCCTTGATCGAAGACGACAGGACGTTCAGTGATGTCCTTTCGCAGTATCTCGGCGAACAGGGCGTGCAGGTGTCCACCTTCAGCGACAGCAACGATCTGCTCGCTCACAGCGCACCGTACGACTACGACTTCTACATCGTCGACCTGATGCTGCCCGGCATCGACGGTGTCGACTTGATCAAGGTGTTACGCCGTCGCAGCGATGCCGGGCTCATCGTCGTGTCGGCTCGAATCGACAAGGACGTCTTCGAGCAAGTCATGCTGGCCGGCGCCGATATGTACCTCGCCAAGCCGGCCGGACTCAAACAGGTGGTGATGGCGATCGAAGCCGTCCATCGACGCGCCGCCAAGGCGGGTCGCGTCGGCAGCGAGTGGAAGCTCGACCGCCGTGCGGTGCAACTGGTGGCACCCGACGGAGCACGCGTCGACTTGAGCGCAGCCGACATGACGGTGCTCGAGTGCTTCGTGGCGGCCAAGGGCGAGACCGTCAGCCGCGACACGCTGCGCCATCAGCTCGGACGCGAAGGTGGCCGCGACGCGGCCGACGGATTGAACGCCACCGTGTACCGACTGCGCCGGCGCGTGGCGCGGGCGACGCAGCAGCCGTTTCCGCTGCAGTCGAAGTCACGCGTCGGCTACCAGTTCCGCGCGCCCTTGCAGCCCGTCTGAACGACGCGTGCCGACATGCCCCTGCGGCATGTCGCTTGCCTGGGACTTCCACCGGAGGGCAATGACACCTCCGGCAACCCACCAGGAGCATGAGATGACGAACCCGAACGACAACAGCCCACAGCAACCGCAGGACGATTCCACCGACGCGGGTGGTCGCGGCGGCGCGGCGGGCGGCAATCCGCAGCGGCCCGGTCGCAGCGCCGATCAGGATGGCAAGCCGCAGCAAGGCCAGCCTCAGCGGGGCGGCACCGGTCAGCAGGACGAGCGCGACATCAGCGAGTCCGACGACAGCGACGTGGCCGGCGACAGCAGCAAGAGCCGCACGCCCGGCCGCGAGCAGGGCTAAGCCCCGACAGGCGCGCCATCGCGCGCGCACTGCCGTGCCCGGTGCGCCGCGCCCAGCAGCACCGGGTGCGCGTGCACCACGCAGCGCACCGGCACGGCGGCCATTGCCGCGGTAAACGGTCCCTTGTCGGCAAATCGTGCGCGCAACGCATCTTCGTCCCAATGGTCGCGCAGCGCCTGTACCAAAGCGCCCATCAAGTAGACGCCGTGCCACGCACCATGCATCAGCACGCAATCGCCCGACACCCCAGCTAGCGCCTGGGCGAAGAGCGAGAGTGCCTGCGCGCCGAGGTGGTCGCCGCGACCTGCATCGGCGACGATCTGCTCGGGCGTGTGTGGGCCACCGCCATCGAGCGCGCCGCCCGCACGCAACGCGAGCGCGCGGTGGATCCGCACCAGGCCCGGGCCGCTGACCCAGTGTTCCCAGCTGATCCGGTGGCCTTCGTGTTGCTGCATGGCGTGCGCGAGCTCCCACTCCAACGCGGATTGAGGGGCGAACCCGGCATGCCCGCCTTCGGTGTCAACCACGTCGACCTGCGCACCCGCGCGCAACGTGGCCGCTGCCACGCCGAGCCCGGTGCCCGGGCTGACGACGACGCAGCGCCGCCCGTCCCCCGACGTCGCGGGCGTCGACGACGGCGGCGCCGGCCATAGCAACGGAGCCTCGGCATCGTCTAGCCAGGCCAGCGCAGAGGCGGCACCGACGAGGTCATTGACGACTTCGACGCGCCGCATGGCCCATGCTTGCTCGAGATCGGCGCCGTCGACACGCCATGACAGGTTGGTCAGCTCGACCGAACGCGCCACCACGCGCCCGGCCGCGCAGACCACCGCGCCGGCAGCGCGAGCGCCCGTCTCATCCAGATATCGGACTCCGGCTGCCGCCAGCGACTGCGCATCGGCGGCACGATAGGTCCGCAACTCCCGCAACGTCGGGCGGCCCTCGCCGGGCGTCTCGGTGAGCGCGAGCCGCAGGTGCGTCCCACCGAGATCGGCGACCAGCCAGGTCTCGGCGGTCATCGTTCAGGCCGCCTGCCTCATGGACGCGAAGGCGTCGGGCATCGGCGCAGCATCTTCAATGCATCGAGCAAGCGCCCGGACCGTCCGGATGGCCGCACGAGCCGCAGGGTCCCACCGCCATCGGCTCGGCCTGCGCCGGTGCGCCGGCAGTCGCGAAGACAGAGAGCTGCTTCTCGAGATGGCTCGAATGGCAGCTCGGGCAAGCGGGCACGGTATCGGCGCGCACCAGCGCCTCGAACTGGCGACCGCAATCCTGACACGCATACTCGAAGATCGGCATGGCGCAACTCCTTGGGCCGATTGTGCAGTCACAACGGCGGGCGTGGCTGCCATCGATCAAGGAGCAAAGGAAGTTCTGCGCCTCGCCGACCTGCCGCCCCCTCAGGCGGTCATGCGCTCCCAGCCATGTCGCACCGCGGCCTTGAATCGTTCCCAGGGGCCACTTTCCCGCAACTCCCAGGCGTCGCGCAATTCGGGCTCCACCTGCGTCCAGTCGCGGCCCAGATATCGATGGTCGGCTCGCATTTGAAAGCCGTAGCGATAGGCCGGTTCGTAGTCCTCCCAGCGAGCGCCCTCATCGGCGTAGTGGGCGTCGAAGTGCGACCGGTAGTCCTGCGGCTCGCCCAGCGGGTCGGCCGCGTTGCCGAGGTCAGGCGAAGCCTGCGGGTCGGGGTTGCGCAACATGTCGGCGGACGCGTCGTCCGCGCTTCGCAACGGCCGGTTGATGGCCTCGCCGGCCGCCAGGCGATCGGCCTGCGACAGGTCGGGCGGCGGTGCGGCACCGCCGAGACCGGGCGTCGCGCGTCCAATCGGATCGTCGAGAGCGGCTTCGGAGCGGGCAGACGCGTCGTCCTGCCAGCCGGCCGCCCGCCACTGCGCCGCGCGTTCGTCGATGTCCACGGCGCCCGCGGCCTGCAGCGCGGCGCGTGCCGCGTCGGCCTGCGGATCGCTCTCGACCTCGACCTTGACGACCGCACCGCCGCGGCGAACGGCTTCCACGTAGGGGCCGACCTCGCGCCGCGATGAGTCGTCCTGACCGAAGAGGTCGGCGAAGAAGTGGCGCACCTGCGCCATCACCCCCTCTTGTTCGCGTGGCGCACTGTCGCTCGCCTCACCGGCGCGATCGCCATCGATGGCATCGGTCACCCACACGCTGTCGCCGAATCCGGAATCACGCAACTGCTGCGCCGCCTGGCGCGCCGTGGCATGACGATCAAACACTCCAACCACTGTCTGCCTCATGACATTCCACTCCTGGTTGCGGTGAAGGGACGATTCCCACTACGACGGCAACGCCGCGGGCAGATCCGATCGGGCAAGGGAGATTCCCGCCGCGCGCCGGTGCCGAGGACCTTCAGCACGACTGAACCAAGGGGAAATGCTCTCAGTGTTTGAGCACGGTGTAGGGCGGAGTCGCCGCCACGCCGACCATCAGCTCGAGGTGGACCGCTTCGACATCGTCGATCGCGGCAACCAGCGTCTCGAGCACCTTCAGTTGCGCCGCCTCGTGCACACAGCCCTTCAGCCAGACATGGCGGCGCTGACCGAGCGCCCACACACTGGTGTCGCCGAGACGGCCCTGCGCGAGCACGGCCTTGCGCACGCGCGGCACGATCTCCGCGTCGTACAGGTAGCTGTTGTGCAGCCGGCAACGCCCGTCGAGCCAGCAGCTCACGCCGCGCTGCGAGCGCTCGTGCGCCTGGGCGCGATAGGCCTCTTCGCTGAACAGTGGCAACTCCGGCTCGGGACAGCCCGGCAGGCCGCTGGTGATCTGCAGCTGCGGGTCGTTGAACGGATTTCGGAGCGGCGCCTGTGCGCCGGCGTCTACGCTCCACCCGAGTGTCGCGACGGCGAGCACCAGGGCGCGGCGACACCGGCGAGCGACCTCGAAGTGGCGGTGGATCATGAAACGCGAATCGTACGGCGTCGTACGGCGCGTCATCCGGCGCAACGCTCGATGCCCCCGCTTGCTGCACACTCGCTGCACCCAAATGCACCTCCGGCCCGTCGCCTGCAACCGAAACCAGCCACTGAAGGGAGCGCCTTTCCACATGAACGATGTCGACCCGACCGACCGCGCCGCGTGGCTGCTGCAGCTTGCCACGGAACGCTACAGCTGCCGCGGCTTCCTGCCGGAGCCGTTGCCGCGCGCCACGATCGACCGCGTGCTGGCGATCGCGCAGCGCAGCCCGTCATGGTGCAACTCGCAGCCGTGGCAGCTCACCGTCGGCGGCGCCCAGGCGACCCAGCGTGCCCGCGAGGCACTGCTGCAACACGTGCAGCAGCAGGGCCAGACGGAGCCCGCGCCCGATCTCGAGTGGCCGCGCGAGTACCGTGGTGTGTACCTCGAGCGGCGCCGCGAGTGCGGGCTGCAGCTGTACCGCGCGACCGGCGTCGCCCGTGGCGATGCGCCGGCGGCGCAGCGCCAGCGCATGGAGTACTTTCGCTTCTTCGGCGCGCCGCATGTCGCCATCGTCAGCACCGAGGAGCCGCTCGGCACCTACGGCGCGGTCGACTGCGGCGCCTACGTCGGCTTGTTCATGCTGGCGGCGAGGGCCTGCGGCGTCGCGTCGATCGCGCTGGCCGCGCTGGGCGCCTACCCTGAGTTCTGGCGCAGGCACTGGGGGCTGGATCCGCAACGCCGCGTCGTCTGCGGGCTGGCCTTCGGGCTGGAGGATCCCCGGCACCCGGCCAACGGCTTTCGTACCGCGCGCGCCTCACTGGACGAGGCGGTGCGCTGGATCGATTGACGGGCCGGACAGCATCCACAAAGCAAGACGCCAACCGATCGGTTGGCGTCTGCTCAGCGGTAGGGCCGCTGCCTGTTTGGTTGCGGGGGCAAGATTTGAACTTGCGACCTTTGGGTTATGAGCCCAACGAGCTACCAGGCTGCTCCACCCCGCGATAGAAGGCGAATTTTAGCACGGGCGCACGCCCCTTCGCCAGGCTCAGAGACCGGCTGCCTTCAGGGTCGCGCCGAACTGCTGCGCGTTCTGAAAGCCGATCACGCGCACGGCCTCGAGTTCACGCCCTTGCGCGTCGAAGAAGATGGTGCCGGGCGGTCCGAACAACCGAAAGCGCTTGAGCAGCGCGCGGTCATCGTCGTTGTTCGCGGTGACATCGGCCTTCAGCAGCAGCGCGCGCGACATTGCCGCGGCCACTTCGGGGTCGCTGAAGGTGAAGCGTTCCATTTCCTTGCACGAGACGCACCAGTCGGCATAGAAGTCGAGCATCACCGGACGGCCGGGCGACTTGAGCAGCGCGTCGAGCTCGGCGACGCTGCGCACGGCCTGGAACCGAACGGC
The DNA here is from genome assembly GCA_044222685.1 of Burkholderiaceae bacterium. Classification (GTDB taxonomy): domain Bacteria; phylum Pseudomonadota; class Gammaproteobacteria; order Burkholderiales; family Burkholderiaceae_C; genus JAEUPI01. Next base: position 17,058 of record JBGAMU010000045.1, on the reverse strand, counting down.
CTTGTCGGGCGCTGCCGTGCGAACGCCCAGGTGGCCCAGCGGCTGCAGCGGGTCGGCCCCGCCCGAGGCGGCGCCGACGATCTGCATCACGCCGAGCGTGAGCGCGGCCACGCCGGTGGCGCGCTTGAGCCAGGTCCGCGGCGCGGTGGCATGCGCATGCGAGTGCTCGTCGAAGGGCCGGAGCATGAAGCCGGCCACCAGCAGCAGCATGCCCCAGGCCAGCAGCGCGGCGGCCGGGGCCAGCACCGGTTGCACGATCCAGATCGCGACGCCGAACAACAGCACGCCGAACAGGCGCTTCACCGACATCATCCACGGGCCCGACTTCGGCAGCCAGGTACCGGCCGACGCGCCGATCAGCAGCAGCGGCACGCTCATGCCGGCGGCCAGCGAGAACAGCGCCGAGCCACCCAGCGTGACATCGCGCGTCTGGCTGATGAAGACCAGCGCACCGGCCAGCGGCGCGCTGACGCAAGGGCTGACGATCAGCGCCGACACGGCACCCATGGCGAACACCCCCGCCACTTGCCCGGCGGGCAGCCGCTGCGAGCGGTCGGTCACGCGCTGGGTCCAGGCCATGGGCAGGCGCAGCTCGTAGACGTCGAACATCGAGAGCGCGAAGACGGCCAGCAGCGCAGCGAAGGTGGCCAGCACCCAGGGCGATTGCAGATGCGCCGCCAGGCCCTCGCCCGCCAGCCCCGCGGCGATGCCGAGGCCAGCGTACACAAGCGCCATGCCGAGCGAGTAACTGACGGCCATCGCGAAGGCATGGCCTCGCGATGGTGTGTCGCTGCTGCCGGCGATGATGGACGACAGGATCGGCAGCATCGGCAGCACGCAGGGCGTGAACGACAGGAGCAGCCCCATCAGGAAGAAGGCGCCCAGCACCAGCCAGAAGCGGCCGCTGCGCAGCACCCGGTCGACAGTGGCGCTGTCGGTCCAGGTGGCCAGGCCGGTCGTGGCCGCAGCGGCCGCGGGCGAGACGAGGGCGGCATTGCCCGTGTTCGCCGCGTCCACCGCGGCCTGCACACGCGCCGTGCCATCGCCCTGGAAGCCGATCAGGCTCACGACGGCCGTGCTCGTCATCGGCGGATAACACAGCCCCGCATCGGCGCAGCCCTGCGACACCACGTTGAGCTGGAAGGGCCCGGCGGCTTGCGCCACCGGCAGCCGGATGCGCAACTGGCCCCGATAGGTTTCGACGTTCTTCTGGAACGTCTCGTCGAACTTGACCTTGCCCTGCGGCAGCTCGGCCGCACTGAGCGTGGCCTTGTCGGACGAGAACTTGAGCTGCTCGCGGTACATGTAGTACCCGGGCGTGATGTCGAAGAGGACCTCGACGCTGCGTTCGTCGGCCGCGCGCGCCGAAAAGCGGAATGCCTTCTCCGGCTCGAGGAACTGGTCTTCCGCCGCGTGCGCCACCGGCGCACTGACCAGCGCCACGCACGCCCACAGCAGGGCCAGCGCGGCACTGCCCCAGGAGGAGCGCCAGCGGGTCGCGAGATGGCACCACAGGCTCATGACAGTCTGGGAACCGGTTTGGCACTGCAGAGTTTCATGCCCGCCATTGTCGGTCTTGCCGAAAGACAGGAAGGCCGGCATGAAGCCGGCCTTCCATGAACTCTGGCGCATTCGGACAGCGGGCTACTCGCCCTTCGGCTCGTCGGCCGCCGGGGCTGCCACCGGCTCGGGCCGGTCGACCAGTTCGACGAAAGCCATCGGCGCGGCGTCGCCATTGCGCCAGCCCATCTTGAGGATACGGGTGTAACCGCCGGGGCGCTTGTCGTAACGCGGCCCGAGCTCGCCGAACAGCTTGGTGACGATGGCGCGGTCGCGCAGGCGGTCGAACGCCAGCCGGCGATTGGCCAGCGTGGGCGTCTTGCCCAGCGTGATCAGCGGCTCGACCACGCGGCGCAGCTCCTTGGCCTTCGGCAGCGTGGTCTTGATCGCCTCGTGCTTGAGCAGCGAGACGCACATGTTGCGAAACATCGCAAGGCGGTGTTCGCTGGTGCGGTTGAGTTTTCTCAGTCCGTGACGGTGACGCATGGTGCGTTCCTTTCGTTGTATACCCAGGCCGTGTCAGGTACCCAGGCTCGGATAGCCGACCTCTCTGAGGGAGGCCTTGTCGTGACGGCTATCGCTTGTCGAGGCCCTGCGGGGGCCAGTTTTCCAGCCGCGCGCCGAGCGTGAGCCCGCGCGAAGCCAGCACTTCCTTGATCTCGTTGAGGCTCTTGCGGCCCAGATTCGGCGTCTTCAGCAGCTCGGTCTCGGTGCGCTGGATCAGGTCGCCGATGTAGTAGATGTTCTCGGCTTTCAGGCAGTTGGCCGAGCGCACGGTGAGCTCGAGCTCGTCGACCGGGCGCAGCAGGATCGGATCGAACTGTGTCTGGCGCTGCGCCGGCTGGTCGAACGCGGCGATCTCGCTGCCCTCGAGCTGCGCGAACACCGCGAGCTGCTCGACCAGGATCTTGGCCGAGGCACGGATCGCCTCCTCGGGGCTGATGGCACCGTTGGTCTCGATCTCCATCACCAGCTTGTCGAGGTCGGTGCGCTGTTCGACGCGGGCGTTCTCCACCGCGTAGCTGACGCGCCTGACCGGCGAGAACGAGGCATCGAGCACGATGCGACCGATGCTCTTGGTCGGCTCGTCGCCGAAGCGGCGCAGGTTGCCCGGCACGTAGCCGCGGCCCTTCTCGACCTTGATCTGCATGTCGAGCTTGCCACCCTGGGCCAGATGCGCGATCACGTGGTCGGGATTGATGATCTCGACGTCGTGGGGCGTCTGGATGTCGCCTGCGGTGACCGGTCCCTCGCCCTCCTTGCGCAGCACCAGCGTCACTTCGTCGCGGTTGTGCAGGCGGAAGACCACGCCCTTCAAGTTCAGCATGATGTGCACCACGTCCTCGGACACGCCGTCGACGGTGGAGTATTCGTGCAGCACGCCGGCGATGGTGACTTCGGTGGGCGCATAGCCGACCATCGATGACAGCAGCACGCGGCGCAGTGCATTGCCCAGCGTATGGCCGTAGCCGCGCTCGAACGGTTCGAGCGTGACCTTGGCGCGGTGGCCGCCGAGCGGCTCCACATTGATGGCTTTGGGCTTCAACAGATTGGTTTGCATGGAGTCTGGAGTTCCTCTCAATACCCTCGGCTCGTTACACCGATAAGGCTGACGGACCATGCCGGATGATTCGAAGTTCGGGTCCCTGCATCCGGCAAGCCGGGACCTCCGGAAAGGGTTGGTGGCCGAAAGGCCGTCAACCCGCTATCGTGAGTAGAGTTCCACGATCAGCGCTTCCTTGATCTCGGCACCGAACTGGTCGCGGTCGGGCACCTGCTTGAATACGCCCTCGAGCTTGGCGGCGTCCACCTGCACCCACGCCGGCATGCCCACCGATTCGGCGAGCTTGACGGCGTCGAGCACGCGCAGCTGCTTCTTGGCCTTCTCGCGCAGCGCGATCGTGTCGCCGGCCTTGACCATGTAGGACGCGATGTTGACGACCTGCCCGTTGACCGTGACCGCCTGGTGCGACACCAGCTGTCGCGCCTCGGCGCGCGTGGAGCCGAAACCCATGCGGTAGACCACGTTGTCCAGGCGCGACTCGAGCAGCGACAGCAGGTTGGTGCCGGTGTTGCCCTTGCGGCGCTCGGCCTCGGCGAAGTAGCGGCGGAACTGGCGTTCCAGCACGCCGTACATGCGCTTGACCTTCTGCTTCTCGCGCAGTTGCAGACCGAAGTCCGACGTGCGCGAGCCGGAAGTGCGGCCATGCTGGCCGGGCTTGCTGTCGAACTTGGCCTTGTCGCTGATGGCGCGGCGCGCGCTCTTCAGGAAAAGGTCAGTGCCTTCACGGCGGGACAGCTTGGCTTTGGGTCCGAGATAACGTGCCACTTGGATTCCTTCTGTGTGTCATCTGACGCGACCCCGGGGCATCGTGGCCCCGGCTCGCGCGAGTCCGTCGCTTGTTCTTGAAATGCGTCCGGACAGTGGGCTTCATCGAACCCGGTTCGCCTTCGGCGAGCCGGGTCTCGTCCTTAGATCCTCCGGCGCTTCTGCGGGCGGCAGCCGTTGTGCGGGATCGGCGTGACGTCGCTGATCGAGTTGATGCGGATGCCCAGCGATGCCAGCGCACGCACCGACGACTCGCGTCCCGGGCCCGGGCCCTTGATGCGAACGTCGAGGTTCTTGATGCCCTGCTCCTGCGCTGCACGGCCGGCCGTTTCGGCCGCCACCTGCGCGGCGAAGGGCGTGCTCTTGCGCGAGCCCTTGAAGCCCTGGCCGCCCGAAGAGGCCCAGGCGAGCGCGCCGCCCTGACGGTCGGTGATCGTGATGATCGTGTTGTTGAACGATGCGTGCACGTGCGCGATGCCGTCCGCGACGTTCTTGCGGATCTTCTTGCTGACGCGGCGTGCGGCGGTATTGACGGGTGGTTTGGCCATGTTCGTGCCTTAGTTCAATGCGGTGACGGGCGCTGTGCGGCGGCGACTCACTTCTTCAGCGCGGCGGCGCCCTTCTTCGGACCCTTGCGGGTGCGCGCGTTGGTGCGCGTGCGCTGGCCGCGCACCGGCAGGCCACGGCGATGGCGCATGCCCCGGTAGGCACCCAGGTCCATCAGGCGCTTGATGTTGATCGAGATCTCGCGACGCAGGTCGCCCTCGATCGTCAGGCGGCCGACCTCTTCGCGGATCTTCTCCAGGTCGTGGTCGGACAGTTCCTTGACCTTCTTGCTGTAGGGGATGCCCACCGCATCGCAGATGCGCTGCGCCGTCGAGCGACCGATGCCGTAGATCGAGGTGAGGCCGATCTCGGCGTGCTTGTGGTCGGGGATGTTGATGCCGGCAATGCGTGCCATGGTGATCCTTCAGTGTTCAGCGAGACAGCGTGCGTTCAGCCTTGCCGCTGCTTGTGGCGCGGGTCGGTGCAGATCACGCGCACGACGCCCTTGCGCTTGATGATCTTGCAGTTGCGGCACATCTTCTTGACCGATGCGGAAACCTTCATGTCCTTCTCCTTCTGGCACTCACTTCGCGCGGAACACGATGCGGGCGCGACTCAAATCGTAGGGCGTCAGCTCGACGGTGACCTTGTCGCCGGGAAGGATGCGGATGTAGTGCATGCGCATCTTTCCGGAGATGTGGCCCAACACGACATGTCCGTTTTCCAGCTTCACGCGAAAGGTCGCGTTGGGCAGATTCTCGAGAATCTCACCCTGCATCTGGATGACATCGTCTTTGGACATGAGGGGTCGTCCCGCGTGCTTTCAGCTCGTCTTGAAATTGGCCTTCTTCAACAGCGACTCGTACTGCTGGCTCATCACGTAGCTCTGGACCTGCGCCCAGAAGTCCATCGTCACGACCACGATGATCAGCAGCGACGTGCCACCGAAATAGAACGGTACGTTGTACTTGAGCACGAGGAACTCGGGCAGCAAGCACACCGCGGTGATGTAGATCGCACCGGCCAGCGTCAGCCGCGACAGGATGCGGTCGATGTGACGCGCCGTCTGGTCGCCCGGACGGATGCCGGGGATGAAGGCGCCGCTCTTCTTCAGGTTGTCGGCCGTCTCGCGGCTGTTGAACACCAGCGCGGTGTAGAAGAAGCAGAAGAACACGATCATGCCGGCATACAGCAGCACGTAGATCGGCTGGCCCGGCGACAGCGCCGACGACAGATCCTTCAGCCAGCGCAGGCCCTCGCCAGTGGCGAACCAGCCGACGATCGTGGCCGGCAGCAGGATGATCGACGAGGCGAAGATCGGCGGGATCACGCCGCTCATGTTGAGCTTGAGCGGCAGGTGCGAGCTCTGACCGCCATAGACCTTGTTGCCGACCTGCCGCTTGGCGTAGTTGACCAAGATCTTGCGCTGGCCGCGCTCGACGAAGACGACGACGAAGGTCACCAGCACGACGATCGCGATGATGAAGATGGCGGCGATGATGCTCATCGCACCGGTGCGCACCAGCTCGGCGAGGCCCCCGATCGCGCTCGGCAGGCCAGCCGCGATGCCGGCGAAGATGAGGATCGAGATGCCGTTGCCCAGGCCCCGCTCGGTGATCTGCTCGCCGAGCCACATCAGGAACATCGTGCCCGCCGTCAGGCTGACCACCGCGGTCATGCGAAAGCCGAAGCCCGGCGCGAGCACCAGGCCGGGCGAGCCTTCGAGCGCCAGCGCGATGCCGAGCGACTGGAACAGCGCCAGCCCGAGCGTGCCGTAGCGCGTGTACTGCGTGATCTTGCGACGACCCGATTCACCTTCCTTCTTCAGCGCCTCGAGCGTCGGGATCACGTAGGTCATCAACTGCATGATGATCGACGCGCTGATGTAGGGCATGATGCCCAGCGCGAACACGGTGAAGCGCGACAGCGCCCCGCCGGAGAACATGTTGAACAGGCTGAGGATGCCGCCCTGCTGGCCCTTGAAGAGCTGTTCGAGCTGGCCCGGGTCGATGCCCGGCACCGGAATGTGCGCGCCGATGCGGTAGACCACCAGCGCGAGCAGCAGAAAGACGAGCCGGCGACGCAGGTCGCCGAACTTGCCGCTCTTGGCCAGCTGGTTAGGGGAGGTCACCACGACGGTTCGCCTGTGCAGTCTCGGAGTCGTTGCCTAACGCGTCACTCGGCCGCAGGCACCGGCTCGACCGAGCCGCCGGCAGCCTCGATCGCAGCCTTGGCGCCGACGGTGGCGAGGATGCCCTTCAAGACCACATTGCGCTTGAGCTCGCCGCTCTTGATGACCTTCACGGTCTTGACGCGGTCGGCCACCAGCGCGGCCTGCTTGAGCACCAGCAGATCGACTTCGTCCTTGCCCAGGCGCTCCAGGTCGCCGAGCGTCAGTTCGGCGGCGTACTGCTTGAGCGCCGACTTGAAGCCGCGCTTGGGCAGGCGTCGCTGCAGCGGCATCTGGCCGCCTTCGAAGCCGACCTTGTGGAAGCCGCCCGCACGGGACTTCTGTCCGTTGTGGCCACGGCCCGCGGTCTTGCCGAGGCCCGAGCCGATGCCGCGGCCGACGCGACGGCGCGCCTTCTTGCTGCCTTCGGCCGGCTTGAGGGTGTTGAGTTGCATGGAAGAGTCCTCTCGTGTGGCGGCGTCAGACCACCAGCACCAGGTACGCGACCCGGTTGATCATGCCGCGCACGGCGGGCGTGTCCTCGAGCACACGCTCGCTGTTCACCTTGCGCAGGCCCAGGCCGCGCACCGTGTCGCGGTGCGCCTGCTTGCAGCCGATCGGGCTCTTGACGAGCCGGACCTTCAGCGTCTTCTTGTCTGCCATGGGAGTTCCTTCTCGGCGGTTCAGCTGAACAGCTCTTCGACGGTCTTGCCGCGCTTGGCCGCCACTTCGGCGGCCGTGGTGGTGCGCTTCAGCGCGTCGAGCGTGGCGCGCACCATGTTGTACGGGTTGGTCGAGCCGAGGCTCTTGGCCACGATGTCGGTCACGCCCAGCACCTCGAACATCGCGCGCATCGGGCCGCCGGCGATGATGCCGTCGCCGGGCTTGGCCGGCGCCATCAGCACCTTGGCCGCGCCATGCTCGCCGCGCAGGTTGTGGTGGATCGTGCCGTTCTTCAGCGGCACCTTGATCATGTTGCGGCGCGCCTGCTCCATGGCCTTCTGTACCGCCACCGGCACCTCGCGTGCCTTGCCCTTGCCCATGCCGATGCGGCCATCGCCGTCGCCGACCACGGTGAGCGCGGCGAAGCCGAGGATGCGGCCGCCCTTGACGACCTTGGTGACACGGTTCACCGAGATCATCTTCTCCTTCAGGCCATCGTCGTTGGCTTCGGTCTGGGCGCGGGGTTGAAACTTCGCCATGTTGGGTATTCCTGTGGGCTGACGTTCAGAACTGGAGACCGGCTTCGCGCGCGGCCTCGGCGAGCGCCTTCACCCGGCCGTGATAGGCGAATCCGCTGCGGTCGAACGCGACCTTGTCGATGCCGGCTGCCTTGGCACGCTCGGCGATGCGCTGGCCGACGATCGCAGCGGCAGCCGCGTTGCCGCCCTTGCCGGCTGCGCCGAGCTGGGTGCGCAGGTCCTTCTCGACGGTGGAAGCGCTGGCGAGCACGCGCGCACCATCGCTCGAGATCACGTTGGCATAAATATGCAGGTTCGAGCGGAACACGCTCAGTCGCGCCGCATCCTGCTTGGCGATGCGCACGCGGGTCTGGGCGGCCCGGCGCGTACGCTGTTCTTTCTTGTTCAGCATGGCGACTCCTTACTTCTTCTTCGTTTCCTTCAGGGAAACACGCTCGTCGACATAGCGGATGCCCTTGCCCTTGTAGGGCTCCGGCGGGCGGATCGCCCGCACTTCGGCAGCCACCTGGCCGACGACCTGACGGTCGGCGCCCTTGATGACGATCTCGGTCTGCGTCGGCGTCTCGACCTTGACACCGGCGGGCATGTCCTTGACCACCGGGTGCGAGAAGCCGATCTGCAGGTTGAGCTTCTGGCCCTGGGCCTGCGCGCGGAAACCCACACCGACCAGGGTGAGCTTCTTCTCGAAGCCCTTGGCGACGCCGTTGACCATGTTGGCCACCAGCGCGCGCATCGTGCCGCTCATGGCGTTGGCGGCCACGCTGCCGTCGGCCGGCACGAAGGTGACCTTGCCGGACTCGTTCTTCACGCCCACCAAAGCGGCCAGCGGACGCGACAGCGTGCCGTTGGCGCCCTTGACGGTGATCTTGTCGGCCGACACCTGCAGCTCGACGCCCTTGGGCAGGTCGATCGGATGTTTTCCTACTCGGGACATGGCAGATTGCTCCTGAATGCTCGGGCGACGCGCCTTAGGCCACGTAGACCAGCACTTCGCCACCGACGCCGGTGGCGCGCGCCTTGCGGTCGTTCATCACGCCGCGCGGCGTGGTGACGATCGCCACGCCCAGGCCGTTCTGTACCTGGGGAATCGCGTGGCGGCCCTTGTAGACGCGCAGGCCGGGGCGGCTGACGCGCTCGATGCGCTCGATCACCGGGCGGCCGGCGTAGTACTTCAGCGCGATCTCGAGCTCGCTCTTGCCGCTGTCGGCCTTGATGGCGAAGCCGTCGATGTAGCCCTCGTCCTTGAGGACCTGCGCAATCGCCACCTTCAGCTTCGACGACGGCATCGTGACGACCGATTTCTCAACGCTCTGCGCGTTGCGAATGCGGGTCAGCATGTCGGCGATCGGATCACTCATGCTCATTGTGCGTACTCCTTCGGCTCGCGGCTTACCAGCTCGCCTTGACGACGCCGGGAATGTCGCCCTTGAAGGCGAGTTCGCGGATCTTGCTTCGGGCCAGGCCGAACTTGCGGAACGTGCCGCGCGGACGGCCGGTCAGGCCGCAGCGGTTGCGCAGGCGCGTGGGATTCGAGTTGCGCGGCAGCTTCTGCAGCTCCAGGCGAGCGGCGTAACGCTCCTCGTCCGACTTCTTGGCGTCGTCGGCGACCTTCTTGAGCTCGGCGTACTTCTTCGCGTACTTGGCGACCAGCTTCTCGCGCTTTTCCTCGCGCTGCATCAGAGATGTCTTTGCCACGGCAACGAGCCTTTCAGTTCTTGAACGGGAAGCGGAACGCGGTGAGGAGCGCCCTGCACTCGTCATCGGTCTTCGCGCTGGTCGTGATGCTGATGTTCAACCCGCGGATCGCGTCGATCTTGTCGTACTCGATCTCCGGGAAGATGATCTGTTCCTTGACGCCGACGTTGTAGTTGCCGCGGCCATCGAACGAGCGCCCGGAGATGCCGCGGAAGTCGCGCACGCGCGGCAGCGCGATGGTGACGAAGCGGTCGAGGAACTCGTACATGCGCACGCCACGCAGCGTGACCATGGTGCCGATGGGCACGTTCTCGCGGATCTTGAAGGCGGCGATGGCCTTGCGGCTCTTGGTGACCACCGGCTTCTGGCCGGAGATCTTGGTCAGGTCGCCGACGGCGTGGTCCATGACCTTCTTGTCGGCGACCGCCTCGCTGACGCCCATGTTGAGCGTGATCTTCGTCAGGCGCGGCACCTGCATCACGGTCTTGTAGCCGAACTTCTTCATCAGGTCCGGCACGATCTTCTCGCGGTAGTGCGCCTGCAGGCGCGAACGCGCCGGTGCGGACGGCTCTGCGGCGGCAGCGGGTTTCTTGGTCGCCATGGTTCGCCTCTTACGCCTTGATTTCCTGGCCGCTCGACTTGAAGACGCGGGTGCGGGTCACCTTGTTGGTCTTCAGGTCCTTGCCGAGCTTGATGCCCACGCGGTCGCCCTTGCCCGAGGCCGCGTTCCAGATCGCGACGTTGGACTGGTGGATCGGCATCGTCTTGTCGACTACGCCGCCGGTGGTGCCCTTCAGTGGGTTGGGCTTGACGTGCTTCTTCACCACGTTGACGCCCTCGACGACGATGTGTTCGTCGTCGACGCGGCGGGTCACGGTGCCGCGCTTGCCCTTGTCGCGACCGGTGGTCACGATGACCTGGTCGCCCTTGCGAATCTTGTTCATGGATGCAGTCCTTCGTGCAGCGCGCTTACAGCACCTCGGGCGCCAGCGACACGATCTTCATGAAGCGCTCGGTACGTAGCTCGCGCGTCACCGGCCCGAAGATGCGCGTGCCGATCGGCTCGAGCTTGTTGTTCAGCAGCACGGCGGCGTTGGCGTCGAACTTGATCAGCGAGCCGTCCTGCCGGCGCACGCCCTTGGCGGTGCGCACGACGACCGCGCTGTAGACCTCGCCCTTCTTGACGCGGCCGCGCGGGGCGGCCTCCTTGATCGACACCTTGATGATGTCGCCGATGCCGGCATACCGCCGCTTGGAGCCACCCAGCACCTTGATGCACTGGACGGACTTCGCGCCGGTGTTGTCCGCGACGTCGAGTCGCGATTGCATTTGGATCATGTCGTGTCCCCAACTTGTCCCTTCCGGCACCCTTATGCAAAGGGCGGCCGGCCGGTACAGTCTTGGGCCCGTCGACCGGCGAGGCGCGCCTTGCGACGCGACGCCACCGGTGGTGGTGGGCGAATCCAGCAGGCCCCGTGAAAGCCGGGCCGTCTGGCGAAGCTGCGGATTATCGCCCGCGGACAGTCAGGCTGTCAACGCGGGCGATGGGCCGCGCACAAGCGTCAGCGCACTTCCTTGGCCTGGCGCAGCATCGTGTCGGCGTCGCTGACCTCGAACTTGCCCGGGCCTTCGATGTTGAGCGACTTGACCACGCCGTCCTTGACCAGCATCGAGTAGCGGTTGGAGCGCAGGCCCATGCCGCGTGCCGTCAGGTCGAGCGTCAGGCCCGTCGCCTTGGCGAAGTCGGCGCTGCCGTCGGCCATCATGCGCACCTTGCCGCCGGTCTTCTGGTCGCGGCCCCAGGCGCCCATCACGAAGGCGTCATTGACCGACACGCACCAGATCTCGTCGACGCCGGCGGCCTTCAGCTCCTCGGCCTTGGCCACGTAGCCGGGCACGTGCTTGGCCGAGCACGTGGGCGTGTACGCGCCGGGCAGGCCGAACACGGCGATCGTCTTGCCGGCGGTGAGCTGCTGCACGTCGAACGTATTGGGTCCGATGGAGCAGCCGTTGCCCTCGACCTCGATGAACTCCTGCAGCTTGCCTGCAGGCAGCTTGTCACCCACCTTGATCATCTTCGTCTCCTTGCCAGTGAAAAGGCCGGTCGCCAGTATTCCAGCGAGCCGGCCTCGAGGGTGCCGCGGGCTGCAATGGCCCCACGGCGTACACCGGATCAGACGATCTGCGCCTTGGCGATCAGCTTCGTCACGGTCCAGCTCTTGGTCTTCGAGATCGGGCGGCCTTCGGCGATCTCGACCATGTCGCCCATCTTGTACTCGCCCTTCTCGTCGTGCGCGTGGTACTTGCGCGAGCGACCGACGATCTTGCCGTACAGGTCGTGCGTGACGCGGCGCTCGACCAGCACGGTCACGGTCTTCGAGCGCTTGTCGCTGACGACGCGCCCGACCAGCGTGCGGGTGTTCTTGGTGGCAGCTTGGGTCTCGCTCACTTGGCGACTCCCTTCTTCTTCTGTGCCAGGATGGTCTTGGCGCGGGCCACGTCGCGGCGCGTGCGGTTCAGCGAGGCGGTGTTGGTCAGTTGCTGGGTGGCCTTCTGCATGCGCAGCCCGAAGTGGGCGCGCAGCAGGTCGGAGACTTCCTTCTCCAGAGCCGCCACGTCCTTGGAACGCAGTTCAGATGCTTTCATCACGATGGTCCTGTTTCATGCGCCGACCTTGCGGGTCACGAACGTGCAGCGCAGCGGAAGCTTGGCGGCCGCCAGCAGGAACGCCTCGCGGGCCAGCGTTTCAGGCACGCCGTTGAGTTCGTACAGCACCTTGCCCGGCGTGATCTCGGCGACGTAGTACTCGGGGTTGCCTTTGCCGTTGCCCATGCGCACCTCGGCCGGCTTCTGCGAGACCGGCTTGTCGGGGAAGATGCGGATGAAGACGCGGCCACCGCGCTTGATGTGGCGCGAGATGGCACGGCGGGCGGCCTCGATCTGGCGCGCCGTCAGGCGGCCGCGCTCGGTGGCCTTGAGGCCGAATTCGCCGAAGGACACGCTCGCACCGCGCGTGGCGACGCCGGTGTTGCGGCCCTTCTGTTCCTTGCGGAACTTGCGGCGTGCGGGTTGCAGCATGCTTATTCTCCTTTGGTGCCGCCGTCGGTCTTGGCGGCGACGACCTTGCGCACGCGCTTGACCGCCGGCTTCGGCGCAGCGGGCGCGCCGTCGGCAGGCTTGGCCACTTCGGCCGGTTCGGCACGGGCCGCGCGGTCGCCGGGGCGGCCGCGGCCGGCCGGTGCACCGGGCGGGCCCGGACGCGCGGTGCGGCGCGGACGGCGCTCTTCTTCGGTGGCCTCCGGCTTGGCGGCCCCTGGCGCGTCGGCGCGGCCCAGGTTGTCGCCACGGTAGACCCACACCTTGACGCCGATGACGCCATACGTGGTCTTGGCTTCCGAGAAGCCGTAGTCGATGTCGGCGCGCAGCGTGTGCAGCGGCACGCGACCCTCGCGGTACCACTCGGTGCGTGCGATCTCGATGCCGTTCAGGCGGCCGGCGCTCATGATCTTGATGCCCTGCGCACCCAGGCGCATGGCGTTCTGCATCGCGCGCTTCATCGCACGGCGGAACATGATGCGCTTCTCGAGCTGCTGCGTGATCGACTCGGAGATCAGCTGCGCGTCGATCTCGGGCTTGCGCACCTCTTCGATGTTCACGGCCACCGGCACACCCAGCATGCGGGCCAGCTCGGCCTTCAGGTGCTCGATGTCCTCGCCCTTCTTGCCGATCACCACCCCCGGACGCGCCGAGAAGATCGTGATGCGGGCGTTCTTGGCCGGACGCTCGATCAGGATGCGCGAGACGGCGGCGTTCTTCAGCTTCTTCTTCAGGTACTCGCGCACCTTCAGGTCTTCGGCCAGCATGGTGGCGAAGTTGCGGCTGCCGGCGTACCAGCGCGAGGACCAGGCGCGGGTGACGGGCAGGCGGAAGCCGGTCGGATGGATCTTTTGTCCCATGGTCTTGTGCTGCCTCGTTAGTTGCCGACCGTCACGTAGATGTGGCAGGTGCCCTTGCTGATGCGGTTGCCGCGGCCCTTGGCGCGCGCGCGAAAGCGCTTCAGCGTGGCACCCTGCTCGACGTAGATGCTCTTGACCTTCAGCTCGTCGATGTCGGCGCCGTCGTTGTGCTCGGCATTGGCGATGGCCGACTCGAGCGCCTTCTTCACGATGCCGGCGGCCTTGCGCGGCGTGAAGGTCAGGATGCTCAGCGCCTGGTCCACCTTCTTGCCGCGGATCAGGTCGGCCACGAGGCGGCCCTTGTCGGCCGACAGGCGCACGCCGCGCACGATCGATTTGGTTTCCATGATCGGTCCCTTACTTCTTCGCCGCTTTCTTGTCCGCCGGGTGACCCTTGAACATCCGGGTCGCGGCGAACTCGCCGAGCTTGTGGCCGACCATCTGGTCGGTCACGTACACCGGCACGTGCTGCTTGCCGTTGTGCACGGCGATCGTCAGCCCGATGAAGTCGGGCAGGATCGTCGAGCGGCGCGACCAGGTCTTGATCGGCTTCTTGTCCTTGTTGGCAGAGGCCTTCTCGACCTTGGCCAGCAGGTGGTGGTCCACGAAGGGACCCTTCTTGAGTGAACGTGCCATGTCTTACGGCCTCACTTCTTGCGACGCGAGACGATGAACGTCTGCGTGCGCTTGTTCTTGCGGGTGCGGTAGCCCTTGGTCAGGGTGTTCCACGGCGACACCTGCGGCTGCCCTTCGCCGGTACGGCCCTCGCCGCCACCGTGCGGGTGGTCGATCGGGTTCATCGCCACGCCACGCACCGTCGGCCGGATGCCCTTCCAGCGGATCGCACCGGCCTTGCCGTAGTGGCGCAGGTTGTGCTCTTCGTTGCTCGCCTCGCCGATGGTCGCGCGGCAGTCGATGTGCACGCGGCGCACTTCGCCCGAGCGCAGCCGCACCTGAGCGTAGGTGCCTTCACGCGCCATCAGCGTGACCGAGGTGCCCGCCGATCGGGCCATCTGCGCGCCCTTGCCCGGCAGCATCTCGACGCAGTGGATCGTCGAGCCGACCGGGATGTTGCGGATCGGCAGGCAGTTGCCGGCCTTGATAGGCGCCTCGGCGCCCGACAGCAGCGTGGCACCGACTTCGAGCCCGCGCGGCGCGATGATGTAGCGGCGTTCGCCGTCGGCATAGCACAGCAGCGCGATATGCGCGGTGCGGTTCGGGTCGTACTCGACGCGCTCGACCTTGGCCGGAATGCCGTCCTTGTTGCGCTTGAAGTCGACCACGCGGTAGTGGTGCTTGTGTCCACCACCCTTGTGGCGGATCGTGATGTGGCCGTTGTTGTTGCGGCCGGAGTTCTGCTTCTGCGGCTCCAGCAGCGACGCCTCGGGATCGCCCTTGTGCAGATGCTTGTGGACGATCTTGACGACCGCGCGGCGGCCGGGCGACGTCGGTTTGACTTTGATGACGGCCATTTAAGCGGACTCCCCGGAGAAGTTGAGCTCCTGGCCGGCCTTCAGCGACACATACGCCTTCTTGATGTGGTCGCGACGGCCCACCGAGCGCCCGAAGCGCTTGGTCTTGCCCTTCTGGTTGACGACGCGCACCGCATCGACCTCGACCTTGAACATCAGCTCGATGGCGGCCTTGATCTCCGGCTTGGTGGCGTTGCGCAGCACCTTGAACAGCACCTGGTTGTGCTTCTCGCCGACGCTGGTGGCCTTCTCGGAGACGATCGGGCCGACCAGCACCTGCGCCAGGCGGCCTTCGTCGTGCTTGGTCTTGTTGGCGGCAGCGGTGCTCATGCGTACATCTCCTTGAGCTGCTCGATCGCGGCCTTGGTCACCAGCACCTTCTTGTAGAACACCAGCGACAGCGGATCGGCATAACGCGGCTCGACAACCAGCACGTTGGCCAGGTTGCGCGAGGCGAGCGCGAGGTTCTCGTCGACGGCGTCGGCGATGACCATCACCGAGTCCAGACCCATCGCCTTGAACTTGGCGGCCAGCAGCTTGGTCTTCGGCGAGTCCACCGAGATCGAGTCGACGACGGCCAGCCGTCCGTCGCGCGCGAGCTGCGACAGGATCGACGCCATGCCGGCGCGGTACATCTTCTTGTTGACCTTGTGCGAGAAGTTCTCGTCCGGGCTGTTCGGGAATGCGCGACCGCCCCCGCGCCAGATCGGCGAGCTCGTCATGCCGGCGCGGGCGCGGCCGGTGCCCTTCTGGCGCCACGGCTTCTTGGTCGAGTGTTTGACCGTCTCGCGGTTCTTCTGCGCCCGCGTGCCCTGGCGCGCGTTGGCCTGGTAGGCCACCACCACCTGGTGCACGAGCGCCTCGTTGTAGTCGCGTGCGAACACCGTGTCGGGCGCGTCCACCTGCGAGGTGGCCTGGCCTTGATCGTTCAGGAGCTGGAGCTGCATTTACCGGGCTCCCTTCTTGGCGCGGACCTTGATGGCCGGACGCACCGTGACGAAACCCGTCTTCGCACCGGGAACCGCGCCGCGCACCAGCAGCAGCTGGCGCGACTCGTCGATGCGCACGACGTCGAGATTCTGCGTGGTGACGGTTTCGTCGCCCATCTGGCCCGACATCTTCTTGCCGGGGAACACGCGGCCGGGATCCTGCGCCATCGAGATCGAGCCCGGCACGTTGTGCGATCGGCTGTTGCCGTGCGACGCCCGCTGCGAGCTGAAGTTGTGGCGCTTGATCGTGCCGTTGAAGCCCTTGCCGATCGAGGTGCCCTGCACGTCGACCTTCTGCCCGGCCGCGAATAGGCTCACCGGTACCGTGGCGCCCGGCTTGTACTGGCCGGCCACCTCGGCCGAGACGCGGAACTCCTGCAGCACCTCGCCGCTTTCGACACCGGCCTTGGCCAGGTGTCCGGCTTCGGGCTTGTTGACACGCGAGGCCTTGCGCGAGCCGAACGCGATTTGCAGCGCGTTGTAGCCGTCGGTCTGCTCGGTCTTGACCTGGGTGACGCGGTTGTTGGACACGTCCAGCACGGTCACGGGCACGGCATCGCCGTCGTCCGTGAAGATGCGCATCATGCCCACCTTGCGGCCCAGCAAGCCGAGACGATGGCCAGAATCGGCGGTCGTCATGGTTCTTCTCCAGCCCCGTGGGGGCCTTTGTTTCACACGCCCGACATCGATTGGCCGGGCTGACTTCGCTCCCCACGTGTTGCCCAGAGGCACTCTGCGGGGAGCCAGAGAGTATAGCCGATCGACTGCCCCTGTCGGCAGCCGCCCGGCTCGGACAACTACTGCAGCTTGATTTCGACGTCGACGCCGGCGGGCAGGTCGAGCTTCATCAGCGCGTCCACCGTCTTGTCGGTCGGGTCGACGATGTCCATCAGGCGCTGATGCGTGCGGATCTCGAACTGGTCGCGGCTCGTCTTGTTGACGTGCGGCGAACGCAGGATGTCGAAACGCTGCTGCCGCGTCGGCAGCGGCACCGGGCCCTTGACGATCGCGCCGGTGCGCTTGGCGGTATCCACGATCTCGAGCGCCGACTGGTCGATCAGCTTGTAGTCGAATGCCTTCAAGCGGATGCGGATCTTCTGTTTGGTCATGACAGGGTCCTAAAGAGCGATGCCCGGGTC
>JBGAMU010000044.1:0-29702 GCA_044222685.1 Burkholderiaceae bacterium | reverse complement strand
GGTGTTCACCGTGCGGCGCCAGCACGCCGAAGGTGCGCCTTCGCTCGACGACCTGGCGCCGCGCACCGTGCGCGGCGTCAACCGCTGGAACAGCGGTGCCGCCGGCGCGCCGGTGCCCGACATCAACCGCGAGCCGGCGGCCGCCCACGCGGCCCCCGCGGTGGCCACACCGGCGTCGGCCAAGGTGGTGGAGTTCCCGGTCGCCGCCAGCAGCGGCCGCGCCGCCTACGTGGCCGGCACCTTCGACACCAAGTCGCGCGAGCTGTTCTACCTGCGCCAGTGCCTCGAGAAGCTCGGCCTGCGCGTGGTGACGGTGGATCTCGCCACCTCGGGCCGGCCGTCGCCGGCGAGCGTGCACCCGCGCGAGGTGGCGCGCCATCATCCCGATGGCGAAGCGGCGGTCTTCAGCGGCGACCGCGGCAGTGCCGTCAGCGCGATGGCGATCGCCTTCGAGCATTTCATGCGCACGCGGCGCGACGTCGGCGGGCTCATCAGCGCCGGCGGCTCCGGCGGCACCACGCTGGCCACCACCGGCATGCGCGCGCTGCCGATCGGTTGCCCCAAGATGATGGTGTCCACCATGGCCAGCGGCGACACCCGGCCCTATGTGGGCCCGAGCGACATCTGCATGATGTATTCGGTCACCGACGTGCAGGGCATCAACCGCATCAGCGAGAAGGTGCTGGCCAATGCGGCGCATGCGCTCGCGGGCATGATCGCGCACCCGCCGGTGGCGAGCGAATCGGCCAAGCCCGCGCTCGGCTTGACGATGTTCGGCGTCACCACCGCGTGCGTGCAGGCCGTGACCAAGCGCCTCGGCGACGACTACGACTGCCTGGTCTTTCACGCCACCGGTGTCGGCGGCCAGAGCATGGAGAAGCTCGCCGACTCGGGCCTGCTCGCCGGCGTGATCGACGTGTCGACCACCGAGGTGGCCGACGAGATCGGCGGCGGCGTGTTGTCGGCCGGGCCGACGCGGCTGGACGTCTTCGCGCGCCACGCCCTGCCTTATGTGGGCTCGTGCGGCGCGCTCGACATGGTCAACTTCGGTGCCTGGGACACGGTGCCCGAGCGCTTCAAGGGCCGGCGCCTGTATCGCCACAACCCCAACGTGACGCTGATGCGCACCACCGCCGACGAGTGCCGCGCGATCGGCACCTTCATCGCCGCCAAGCTCAATGCGATGACCGGGCCTGTGCGCTTTCTCATTCCCGAGGGCGGCGTGTCGGCGATCGACCGGCCGGGCCAGCCCTTCCACGACCCGGAGGCCGACCGCGTGCTGTTCACCACCATCGAGCAGCTGTTCCGCGCCGGCTCGAACCGCAAGCTGCAACGCCTGCCGCTGCACATCAACGACGAGGCTTTCGCCGACGCGCTGGTGGCGGCGTGGCGCGACCTTGTCTCCCCATCCACCTCTGCGCAGGTCCGCAGCCATGCCCCGCATCGCTAGACACACGCTGCTCGAACGTTTTCGGGCCAAGATCGCCGCCGGCCGGCCGCTGATCGGCGGCGGCGCCGGCACCGGCCTGTCGGCCAAGTGCGAGGAGGCCGGTGGCATCGACCTCATCGTCATCTACAACTCGGGCCGCTACCGCATGGCCGGGCGCGGCTCGCTGGCCGGGCTGATGGCCTACGGCAATGCCAACGAGATCGTCTGCGAGATGGCGCACGAGGTGCTGCCGGTGGTGCAGCACACGCCGGTGCTGGCCGGCGTGAACGGCACCGACCCGTTCATGATCCCCGACCAGTTCTTGCGTCGGTTGATCGATCTCGGCTTCTCGGGCATCCAGAACTTTCCCACCGTCGGGCTGATCGACGGCACCTTCCGCGCCAACCTCGAGGAGACGGGCATGGGCTACGGCGTCGAGGTCGAGGTGATCGCACGCGCGCGTGCGCTGGACCTGCTCACGACACCCTATGTGTTCAGCGAGGCCGATGCGCGCGCGATGGCCGGCGCCGGTGCCGACATCGTGGTCTGCCACATGGGCCTCACGACCGGCGGCTCGATCGGCGCCGAGACGGCGATGAAGCTCGCCGACTGTGTGGCACCGATCAATGCCTGGGCAGCGGCGGCCACGGCGGTGAAGCCCGACGTGATCGTGCTGTGCCACGGTGGCCCGATCGCCACGCCGGACGACGCGGCGTTCATCCTCAGGTCGTGCCCCGCCTGCCACGGCTTCTATGGGGCGAGCTCGATGGAGCGGCTGCCCACCGAGGTGGCGCTCACCGAGACCACGCGGCGCTTCACCCAGATCAAAAGATAGTCGATGAATCACAGGAGACTGCCATGAACGGCACCCAGTTCGGCCAATTCATCCTCGGCCTGATCGTCGTTGCGATCGTCGTCGCGATCGTCGTCTGGCTGCTGCACTGGCTGTACCTGCGCAGCAGCAAGGAGCGCGCCTTCGTGCGCACCGGTCTCGGCGGGCAGAAGGTGGTGCTCGACGGCGGCGCCTTCGTGCTGCCGATCGTGCACGACGTGATCCCGGTGAACATGAACACGCTGCGCCTGGAGGTCAGCCGCGGCCGCGACAAGGCATTGATCACCAAGGACCGCATGCGCGTCGACGTGATCGCCGAGTTCTACGTGCGCGTGGCCGCCAAGCCCGACGCGGTGACCGCCGCGGCGCAGACCCTCGGCCAGCGCACGATGGCGCCCGACGAGCTGAAGGAGCTGGTCGAGGGCAAGTTCGTCGACGCGCTGCGCACCGCGGCAGCCGAGATGACGATGGAGGAGCTGCACGAGAAGCGCGGCACCTACGTCAAACGCGTGCGCGAGACGGTGGCCGGCGACCTGACGATGAACGGCCTGGAGCTCGAGGCCGCGTCGCTGACCCAGCTCGACCAGACCAGCATGGAGTTCTTCAACCCGAGCAACGCGTTCGACGCCGAGGGCCTGACGCGTCTGACCGAGCAGATCGAGCGGCGCAAGAAGCAGCGCAACGACGTCGAGCAGGACACGCTGATCGCCATCCGCAACAAGAACCTCGAGGCCGAGAAGCTGAGCCTGGAGATCGACCGCGAGAGCGAGCAGGCGCGGCTGGCCCAGCAGCGCGAGGTGGAATTCGCGCGCGCCCGCCAGCGCGCCGAGCTGACCGCCGAGCGCGCGCAGCGCGACCAGGCCGCCGAGGGCGCGCAGATCGCCTCCAAGCAGGCGATCGACGCCGCGCGCATCCGCTCCGAGCAGACGCTGGAGCAGGAGCGCATCGGCAAGGAGCGCGCCATCCAGGCGGCCGAGATCGAGCGCCGGCAGGCGCTGGAGCTGGCCGAGCAGCAGCGCGCGATCGCGATCGCGCGCGAGAGCGAGAAGCAGAGCCAGGCGCAGGCCGCCGCCGAGTCGGCGCGGGCGCTGGCCGTGTCGGCCGAGGAGAAGGTGTTCACCGCGCGCGAGGTCGAGATGGCCGAGCGCAGGAAGGCGATCGAGCTGATCGGCGCGCGCCAGGCCGCCGAGCGCGAGGCCTTGCGGCTGACCTCGGCCGCGCAGGCCGAGAAGAGCGCCAGCGCCGACCGCGGCGCCGCGATCCGCGCGCAGGCCGAGGCCGACGCCGACGCCGACAAGATCAAGTCGATGGCGATGCGCGTGCGCGCCGAGATCGAGGCCGAGGCACTGCGGATGATGAACGAGGCGCACAACATGCTGTCGCCCGAGGCCCGCATGTCGGCACTGCGCATGCGGCTGGTCGAGAAGGCCGAGGCCATCATCCGCGAGTCGGTGCGGCCGATGGAGCGCATCGAGGGCATCAAGATCCTGCATGTCGACGGGCTGGGTGGTTCCGGCGGCCACGGCGGCGACATGGCCAACGGCAGCGGCGGCGGTGGCAACTTCTCCGACGGGCTGGTCAACTCGGCGCTGCGTTTCCGCGCGCAGGCGCCGCTGGTCGACCAGCTGCTGCGCGAGATCGGCCTCGAGGGCGGCGACATCCAGCGCCTGGTGGGTGGTGCCAGCGGTGCGCAGTCGGCGCTGCCGCCGGCGGCGCAGAAGCCGCCGAAGGAGGAGTGAGGCGTGATCCGCGTCTACGTCTCCAGCGTCATCGATGCCGGCGCCGACTCGGTGTGGTCGCGCATCCGCGACTTCAACGCATTGCCGCTGTGGCACCCGGGCATCGCCGACAGCCGCATCGAGAACAACGAGCCGAGCGACAAGGTCGGCTGCATCCGCCACTTCCACACGCGTGACGGCGGCATGATCCGCGAGCGGCTGCTCGCGCTCAGCGACTTCGACTACAGCTGCGTCTACGAGATTCTCGAGAGTCCGATGGGGGTGGACAACTACGTGGCGACGCTGAAGCTGTCGCCGATCACCGATGGCAATCGGTGTTTTGCGGAGTGGAGTGCGGAGTTCGACTGTGCCGAAGGTCGTGAGCGGGAGCTTACGGAGATGATCGGTAATGGCGTGTTCCAGGGGGGCTTCAATGCGTTGAAGCTGCACTTTTCGCGGCGTTGAGTTGATCGCCTTGGTTACTCCTTTGCACGATGAGAGAGCCCGCGGGTCGCGCCCCGCCGGCGGTCACTTTCATTTGCTGGCCCAAATGAAAGTAACCAAAGCAAAGGGCCTGAACACCAATCAGATTCGCTCGTTTGGCCACAACCCACGAACAGCATCAGTTCAACTCAAGCACTCGCTGGCCGCGGATGCGATGTATCCGCGAAAGTCAGTGCAGCGATCTGAATCGGCGCTGTTCGTCGGTCGTTGCCATGGCTTCAGGCCAGATCGTATTGAGCCCCTTTGCTTTGGCTACTTTCATTTGGGGCCGCAAATGAAAGTAGCTCGGCCGCCGGCCGAGACCGGCGGGCTCTCACTCAGTGAGACCAGGCAGCACGTGAGGCACTGACCCATGCTGCAGAGAGTCATCCGCTCCACCGTCATCGACGCGCCGATCGACCGCGTCTGGGCCGTGCTGCGCGACTTCAACAGCCACGACCAATGGCACGACGTGGTCGACATCAGCCGCATCGAAGGCGACGAGTCGTCGGCGCAGGTCGGCTGCGTGCGCAGCTTCTCGCTCAAGGACGGCAACCGCATCCGCGAGCAGCTGCTGACGCTGGACGATCGTCACTACAAGAGCACCTACTGCATCGTCGAGGCCACGGTGCCGCTCGAGCGTTATGTGGCCACCGTCACGCTGAAGCCGGTGACCGATGGCAACCGCACCTTTTGGCACTGGGAGTCCACCTTCGCCACGCCGCCGGGCCGCGAGCGCGAGCTGCACGACATGGTGGCGCAAGGCGTCTACGAGGCCGGCTTCGACAACCTGCGTCGCCATCTGCGCCTGGGCGGCGACCTGAAGCCGCCGGGAGTGAACCGCGCGTCGCCGATGCCTGCCGCACTGCCGCTGGCCACGCGACGCGTGGTGGTGCGCGGCTATGGCGAGGCCGAGCAGCTGGTGGCCGAGGACGCCGAGGTGGCGGCACCGGCGGAAACCGAAGTGCGCATCCGCCAGCGCGCGATCGGCGTCAACTTCATCGACGTCTACCTGCGCCGCGGCTCGATCCCGCCGATGCTGGCGCCCGGCGGCACGCCGGGCATGGAGGCGGCGGGCAGTGTGCTCGACGTCGGCGCCGGCGTCACCGGCTGGATGCCGGGCGATCGCGTGGCCTACCTCGGCCCGGCGCCGGGCGCGTATTGCGGTGTGCGCAATGTGCCGGCCGACTGGCTGGTGCGCCTGCCTGCGGCGGTGGACGACGACACCGCCGCCGCGCTGCTGCTCAAGGGCCTGACCGCCGATTATCTGCTGCGCGACCTGGGCCGCGTGCAGCGTGGCACGCGGCTGCTGGTGCATGCCGCCGCCGGTGGCGTGGGGTTGCTGGTGTGCGCCTGGGCGCGGCGGCTGGGTGCCATCGTCATCGGCACCGTGTCGAGCGACGAGAAGGCGCTCCTCGCGCGCGAGCACGGCTGCGAGACGGTGATCGTGACGCGCGACTACCGCTTCGCCGATGCGGTGCAGCGCCACTGCGGCGGCGCCGATGTGGTGATCGACGGCCTCGGCGACGCCGCCTTCGACGAGAACCTCGCTGCGCTGGCGCCCTGTGGCCACTGGATCAGCCTGGGCCAGGCCAGCGGCGCGCTGCGCCAGGTGGATCCCGATCTGCTGCTGCACAAGTCGCTGAGCTTCTCGCGGCCGGTGGTGTTTCATTGCGTGGCCACGCGCGCCGCGCTGGCCGAGCGCGCACAGCGATTGTGGGACGCGCTCGCCGACGGCACACTGAAGCGCCCGCCGATCGAGCGCCATTCTCTCGAGGCCGCCGCACAGGCGCACGAACGGCTGGAGTCGCGGCGCACCAGCGGCGCGCTGGTGCTGCTGGCTTGATCCGAAGGAGCGTTCGCATGATCCATGGCATGAACCACTTCACCATCACCGCCGAAGACCGCGACAAGACGCTTGGCTTCTACTGCGGCCTGCTCGGCCTGACGGAAGGCCACCGCCCGGACCTCGGCTTTCCCGGCGCGTGGCTCTATGCCGGCGGGCCGCAGGCGGTGCTGCACATCTACTGGGACCGGCCGATGCCGGCCACGCGCACCGGCGTGATCGACCACCTGGCCTTCACGGCGAGTGACCTCAAGGCGGTGAAGCAGCGCCTCGATCAAGCCGGCCAGAAGTACGACCTGCGCCGTCAGGCCAGCGCCGGCACCTGGCAGCTCTTCACGCTGGACCCCAACGGCGCCAAGGTCGAGCTCGACTTCGACCCGTCGGAGACCGCTTGACGGTGACGGCAGCTGCGCGCGGGCGCGCCGCCTTCGTTCAGTCGCGCGCCAGCCTGGCGGCGATCTGCGCCACGTGGTGACCCTGGAAGCGCGCACCGTCGAGCTCGTTGGCCGAGGGCTGGCGCGAGCCGTCGCCGCCCGAGATGGTGGAGGCTCCGTAGGGCGAGCCGCCGGTGATCTCGGCCAGCGTGGTCTGGCCTTGCCACGCGTAGGGCAGGCCGACGATCACCATGCCATGGTGCAGCAGCACGATCTGCGTCGACAGGATCGTGCTCTCCTGGCCGCCGTGCTGGGTGGCGGTCGACGTGAAGACCGAGCCGACCTTGCCGACCAGCGCGCCCTTGGCCCACAAGGCGCCCGTCTGGTCGAGAAAGTTCTTCATCTGCGCGGCCATGTTGCCGAAGCGCGTGGGCGCGCCGACGATGATCGCGTCGTACTCGGCCAGCTCCTCCACGCGGGCCACCGGTGCGCTCTGCTCGAGCTTGTAGTGGGCCGCGCGCGCCACCTCGGGCGGCGTCAACTCGGGCACGCGCTTGATCGTCACCTGCGCACCGCCGCTGCGCGCGCCTTCGGCGACGGCCTGCGCCATCGTCTCGATGTGGCCATAGCTGCTGTAGTACAGAACGAGAACCTTGGTCATCTGAATCCCTTTGGACTGGAGAGCTGCGTCGAAGCCGGGCCGACGGCCCTGCTCGTGCAATCCAGTCTGCGGGATGGCGCGTGCGCCAGCGTTCAACGCATATGAACGCGCGCTTCAGATCCGGTGCAGGTCGAGTGACTGGCCTCAGCGCCCGGCGCGCGTCAGCGCCGCGACGATCGCGGCCTCGAGCGGTGCGCGGTCGTCGTCCTTGAAGCCCTCGTGCTGGCGGATCACCACGCCGTCGGCGCCGACCAGCACCGAGGTCGGCATGCCCTTCACGGCATAACGCCGCGGCACGTCGCCGGCAGCGTCGAACGCCACCGTGAAGCGCGCCGGCACCTCGGCGAGGAACGCCTGCGCGTCGCGCCGCTCGCGGTCGACGTTGACGGCCACCACCTGGAAGCCGCGGCCGCCGTACTTGGCCTGCATCTCGTTGAGCCAGGGGAACGAGCGCCGGCACGGCGCGCACCACGAGGCCCAGAAGTCGACGAAGACCACCTGGCCCTTCAGCGCCGCGCTGTCCACCGCTCCCTGCAGCCCCGGCAGCCGCAGCGCCGGCGCCGCCACGCCGATGTCGGCCGCCGTGGCAGGCTGCCACGCCAGCGACGCCACGCCGGCCAGCGCAGCAGCGGCGAACGAAACTGCCCGTCTTGTCTTCATCATCCGACTCCCTATCGCAAGATCCAGTGCGGCACGCCCTGGTCGGCGAGCCAGGTTTCGGCGCGCGCGCCCTGCAACATCGCCAGCGTGGCCAGCGTGCCGGCCTCGCTGCAACTGCCCGCCGCCACCGTGACCGAGCGCGGCGCCTGGCGCACCGGCCAGCCGTCGCGCGGATCGAGGATGTGGCCGTAGCGCACGCCGTCCTTCAACAGATATCGCCGCGCATCGCCACTGGTGGCGAGTGCGCCGACGCGCAGGTCCAGCCGCAGCGCGGCATCGGCAGCGTCGGGCCGCTCCACGCCGACCTGCCAGGCGCTGCCGTCGGCGCGTGGGCCCGACACGGCGAGGTCGCCGCCGAAGTTGACGAGCACCGCGGCGCCGCCGTCGGCCACCAGCAGAGCCAGCACACGGTCGACCGCGTACTCCTTGCCGATGCCGCCGAGGTCGAGCTCCATGCCGGCTGGCAGGCGCAACCACGGCCGCTGCCAGCTCACGCGCCGCCAGCCCACGCGTGGCAGCAGCGCGGCCACCTGTTCGCGCGCGGGCAACCGGTCGCTGCCGTCGAAGCGCCAGGCCGCGCGCAGCACGCCGCTGGTGATGTCGAACAGGCCGTCGCTCATGCGATGGCAGTCGTCCGCGTAATCGAGCAGTTGGGCGGTCTCGTCGTCGAGCTGGATGCGCCGGCCGCGCGTGGCATGGATCGTCGCGATCACGCTGTCGTCGCGGTAGCGGCTGTACTTGGTCTCGATGCGCCGTGCCTCGGCCTCGGCCAGCACCGCGAGCCGGTGCGCTCGGGCTTCGTCGACGCCCTCGAACAGCACCTCGCACGGGCTGGCCATGGCCTTGAAGCGGCCGCGCCAGCCGCCGGGTGTGGGCTCGAGCGCGACGTCGGCCATGCCCGTCAGAAGTCGCGCGTGTAGCCCACCACGAAGGTGGTCGCCTTCAGTGTCGGCGCCACGTCGAGCGTCTGCAGCACGCCCGGCGCATCGGCCGGCCGCCTGGGCTGCTGGCGATAGGCCTGCAGTCGCAGCGACAGTTCGCTGCGCGGGTTGAGCGGCATGCCGAACTTCAGGCCCAGCGTGTGGGCACTGAAGGCGGCCAGCCGCGGATCGGCCGAGGCGTTGGCCAGGCCGGTGGTGTGCGTGGTGCTCGACCAGCCGCTGCCCTCGACCAGCCAGCCGCGCCAAAAGTCGGCCGCGCTCTGCCGGTACCAGCGCCACTGCGGCTCCAGGTGCATGCCGCGGCCGAGCTCGAAGCGATACCGCGTATCGAGCGTGTGCGCGCGCACGCCCCAGCTGTCGCTGTAGTAGCGGTAGGCCACGTCGACCACGTCCTCGCGCAGGTGCAGCTTGTTCTGCCAGTACAGGCTGATGCGGTTGCGCGTGTCGGGGCGCTGCTCGTTGACGTAGCGGTCGCCGGTGACGAGGCCGCTGCTGCCGTCGACGACCGAGAGGATCTTGTACGGATCGCTGTGCTGGCCGCTGCCGCGCCCATAGCCGAGGTTCAGCTGCGTCAGCCAGTGGCGGCTCATCACCTGCGTCACGCCGACCAGCAGGTCGACCACGTTGCGCGAGGTGTTGCCGCTGCGTGGGGCAGCGGGCACGAACGCCGGCTGCAGGCCCACCGGCATGCCGCCGACGGCCTTGATGCGGTCGGCCTCCAGCGCGACGCCGAGCGACAAGGTCGTGTTCTTGTCGTTGAGGTCGAACGACATCGCGCCGCTGACGCCCAGCGACTGGAAGTCGTACTCGGCCGACACGTTGGCGCCCAGCGCCAGCCGGCGCCCGGCGCCGAACGGCCGCTCGAGCGTGAAGGCCAGCGCGCCGCGCTGGTCGCGAAAGCTCGGGTCGAGCGGCGTGCGGCCGCCGTCGACCGTGTACTGGCTTTCGCCCGACGGCGACGTGAAGGTCTGCGGCCCGGGTTGCGGCACTGCGCCGTTGGGCGACGCGCCGGTCAGCGCGTCGAAGGTGACCTTGAGGCCCAAAGTCTGGTCGTTGCCGTCGGTGCGGCGCAGGCTCACCACCGGCTCCACCGCGGAGACGCGGCCGCCGCCCTCCTTGTAGAGCAGCAACGCGCTCTCGCCGCGCCAGGTCGGGCTGGCGTTCGTCGTCTGCGCCATCGCGGGCGCCAGCAGCGCGGCACTGGCGGCGGCCAGCGCGGCCCGGATCGAGCCGCCGCGCGTGGCGCCGACGTTCGAGGTCAATTGCATCCGCAGCCTCCGCCACCGAAGCTGCGGCCGCCGGTGGCGGCCTCCTTGCTGAAGTAGATGTGGTCGTCGATCGCGTCGACGACGGGCGAGACCGAGAGCTGCATCGACGGCTTGGCGAGCAGGTCGCGCTCCCAGGGCTGGACGCCGAGGCTGCTGCAGCCGGCCACCAGCAGGGCCGAGCACAGCAGGGGCGCCGCACGCAGCGCCAGTGCGGTTCGAGACATGGATTCCTTCAACGGGGGAGCGGGCGGCGCGACGTGCGGGCCCGCGTGTGTGCAATCTGCTCGAAACGACTGAAGTGAGGCTGAAGCGTGCCGTGCGGATACGACCGAAACGCACGGTCACGGCGTCGTCATGCGATGCGTTTGATGTGCCTCAACCCGTGCTCGCGATCGATCGCAGGCTGGCCAGCGCCTGCACGCAGGCTCGCGCCACCTCGGTGCCCTTGCTCACGAAGTGCTCGCGAAAGAAGCGTTGGTGTTCCGCATGCTCGTGAAAGTCGCGTGGCGTCAGCACGGCCGACAACACCGGCACACCGGTGTCGAGCTGCACCCGCATCAGGCCGTCGATCACGGCCGCGGCGACGAACTCATGTCGGTAGATGCCACCGTTGACCACCAGCGCGCAGGCGATGATGGCGTCGACCTCGCCGCTGCGCGCGAGTCGCTGTGCGTGCAGCGGGATCTCGAACGCGCCGGGCACCTCCACGTGCCGCAGCCGCTCGGGCGGGATCGAGCTGCGCTCGAACTCGGCACGCATGGCCGCGATGGCGCTGGCCACGATGTCGCGGTGCCAGCAGGCCGACACCAGGGCCACGCGCGGGGGCCGGGCGGGCGCCCGCGTCGCAACGGATGGGTCTTGCGAGGTGGGGATCGTCTGATTCATGGAAGTCCTCTTCAAGGAGTGGTTGCCAGAATCAGGGCGCACGTACGCGCGGCACCCGCGTGCTTCACACGCCGGTGCCGAGCTCACGCGTTTCTCTTTCATCCGGACTGTGACCGTCGGCCCGGGCATCGCACCAGATCTGCTGACCCTTGCGCGAGCCAAGGCCCGTGCGAGGCGCTCGCGGGCTGCTGCAGTCGCCTGCAGATACCGCCGGTGGGGACTTTCACCCCGCCCTGAGAACGCTGCCGGCCCGCGAAGACCGGCTCGCGCAGTCTATCGGCGGGGTTCGCCGTGCACTGTCGCGTGCGCGGCATCCACGGCGGCCGCAGCGAACGGCGGCGAATGTGGCGGCAGCCGTCGCGTTGTCAGTCCGGCTGGCGTACCAGCGGCCCGAAGCACGCCTGCAG
This sequence comes from Burkholderiaceae bacterium, assembly GCA_044222685.1. Classification (GTDB taxonomy): domain Bacteria; phylum Pseudomonadota; class Gammaproteobacteria; order Burkholderiales; family Burkholderiaceae_C; genus JAEUPI01. The sequence continues at coordinate 18,198 of JBGAMU010000044.1, read as the reverse complement.
CCGCGGCTCGCTGCACGAGATGTGCATGCCCTGCGTCGGCTCGAACAGGATGAACGAGACGATCTCCTTGCCGGTGTCGTCTTCGTCGATCTGCGCGCAGTCGGTGCCGCGGTAATCCTTGGTCACCCGCGTACGCAGCGCGAAGAAGCCGCGCTCGACGGGCGCACGCGTGATGGTGAAGGTGTTGTCGGTGCGCTCGGCGCCGCTGGTCACCTGCAAGGTGCCGTCGCTGCGGAAGACGTAGGTCTCGGTGCAGTCGTTGAACTTGCGCGTCCACTTCCACGTGCCGATGATCGTGTGCGCCTCGCCGTTGGCGCGCAGCGCCGGCTCGTCGGGCGCCGCCAGCGCAGCGGCACTGCAGGCGGCGGCCGTCAGCAGCGGCAGCAGGTGGCGGGCGAGCGACGATTCCGCGAACGACATCGTCCGCGCAGCATAGCGCGCGTCAACCGAGCGTGTCGAAGCCCGGGTTGAACGCCACTTCCCCCAGATGGCCGTCGGGGCACGGCAGGTCGTCGACGCCCAATGTCAGCAGCGTGATGGGCGGCTTCATCGTGACACGTCGTCGGCCGGCGCCTGCTGCGCTTCGAGCGTCGCCTTCATCGCTTGCAGGCCGTGCTCGATCATGCCGGCGATCGCCGGCGCCATGGCGTCGGGCAGCACGTCGCACACCCACCGCACGCGGCTGCGGCCGCCGCCGGCGTCGACCACCTGGGCCGACGCGTGGTGGTGGCTGAGCCGCCCGCCTGCAGCCGACCAGGCCACGCGGCGCAGGTCGTCGTCGACGCTGACGATCCGCTCGCGCGCCACCACGCCGTTGGCGAAGGTGACGATGCGCACATCGCCATCGACTTCACGCTCCAGCCGGCAGTCGGTGACGAAGCCCTTGACGAGCCGGGTGTGCAAAGCGCCGACGTCACGCAGCGCGCCCCACACCTGATCGGCGCCGGCGTCGATCACGATCTCGCGATGGATGGATGCCATGGAAGAACCTTCCGGTTTCGCGCCCTGCCCAGCGCACGACGCATGGCGCGCAGACTAGCCGGCTGCGGCCGGTGCCGCTGGCCGTTGCCGGACATGTTCATCGGTCGGCGCTCGCCTGCTGCGCCTCGGTGGCCGGTGCGATCCACACGTCGTAGGCATGCTGGGTGTCCAGATACTCCTTGACGGCGAAGATGCGGTCGTCGCGAAACACGAGCAGGAAGTGATAGGCCTGCTCGTACCGACGCCCGTTGCGCAGCGTGCCGCGCGACTCGACCTCGAGTGCCACGCGATCGGCCTCGGCAATCGTCGACAGCACGGTCATCTGCAACCCTCCGTCGAGCTGACGCAGCATGTGGCCGAGCAGGCGGGTGATCTTGTCCTTGCTGTACAGGCCCGCGGCGGGATGTCGCTCCGGGTGGCCGTTGATCCACCAGGTGGCGTCGTCGGTCATCAGGCCCAGTGCGCCGGGCAGATCGCTGGCCGACAGGCGCGCGAAGAACGCGTGGGCCGTCGTCTTGTGCGTGTCGGTGCTCACGGGTCACTCCCGGTTGCCGTAAAGGCGCGCAGCATACGCCGGCGCCAGCGGCCGGATGTCATCAAGGCGACGCGGCTACTACTTGCGGCAATCGCCGCCGCGCGACACGGTGCCGTCCTTGCATTCGGTGAGGATGGCGTCGTTGCCGCCGGCACGCCGTGGCGCCGCGGTCCGTGGAGCGGACGCCGCGGCCGACGCCGCCGCGCCCGCCTGCGACGAAGCACCGCGCAGGTAGACGATCTTGCGCTGGTCGCGGTCGCAGGTGCCGACCACCTTGCCGGCCACGACCTTGGCGTCGGCCTCGACCACGGTGAGCGAGTAGTCGGTGACGCCCGTGGACTTGATCTTCGAATCGATCAGTGCGCGCACCGCGTCGCAGGTGCCGGCGGCGTGCGTGGCCGCAGAGCCGGCGAGCGCGCACAGCATCAACGCCCACCCCGCGCGCGTGTGAGTCATCAGGGCTGACGTGGGTTGTTGTGGGGGGTGGCGCCCGACGCCGGCTGCGTCGGCAGGCCCAGCTTCTTGGCGGTGCTGCTGACGGCCTGGCCTGCCTTCTTGAGGCCACCCTCGACCGCGGTGCCGGCAGCGCTGGCACCGCGCTTGACGGCGTTTTCCACCTTCACCGCGGTGCCCGACGCCTTGCCGGCCACCGAGCTGGCGGCCCGCACGGGCGCGGCTGCGGTGGCCGCTGCGGCTGTCTGTGCCAACGCCAGGGCGGCTGCCAAGGCCAGGAGCGCAGATCGCGCACGATGCATCATGTCGAGAAACCCCTGCGACGTGAGGAAGCGCGATGTTAGCCTCGCGCGCGCGGCACCTCGTAGCGCAACTCGGCGAAGCCGCTGCCGATGGCCCGCGCCGACAGCAGCCGCAGCGGCGGAAACGCGATCTGCCGCGGCAGCAGCGGCCGGCCGGCGCCGAGCGTGACGGAGCCGACCTGCACGATCATCTCGTCGAGCAGGCCGGCGTCGTGGAACTGGCCGACCAGATCACCGCCGCCGACAAGCCAGATGTTCTTGCCGTCGCCCGCCGCCTGACGCATCAGCTCGTGCACCGGCCGCACGTCGCCCTGCACGAAGCGGATGTCGGCGCCGTCCACCCGCGGCAACGCGCGACTGCTGAAGACCCAGGTGGGCTGCGCATAGGGCCAGGGCGCGCCGCTCTTGCCACCGGGCTGGACCACGTGGCGCAGCATCCACTCGTAGGTGGACGAGCCCATCGCCAGCGCACCGACTTCGGCGATGAACTGCGGATAGCCGGTCTCGTTGACGTCGCCGAGTTGGAACAGCCAGCGCAGCGAGTGGTCGGTGGTCGCGATGAAGCCGTCGACGCTGGAGGCGGTGTAGTACTGGGTGCGCATGGTGGCGGAGCGAAGCGAGCGGCGATGCTAGTGCACGCCCGAAGGGCCGGTCGAGCGAAGGGTCACGAGAGCCATCGGCAGCTGAGCCGTCTTGCGTGCGAGCCTATCGCGTGGTTGCCGCTTCGAGCAGGTACTCCACGTCTGCGCAGGTGGCGCCCTGCATGTAGGTGAATACCGTCCGTCGCGCCACATTGCGCCGCTCCGGCGAGTACCAGTACTTGTAGATGGCCTGGTCGCCGTTGCCGGACTGCAGGTTCTTCCAGGTGCCCTTGCAGGTGATCGGGGCCACTTCGAGATCGCGGTCGCCGATCCGGAGCCGCTCGGTCGCTTCGGCAGAGCAGTTCAGAACCGTGTGCACGTTGCCGCCGAAGAGCGTGGTGTCCCACGACTTGCCGGGTTGGATCGGAAAGTTCAGCACATCGGAGCGGAAGGACTCGCCGCCGACGGTGACCCTGAACGCAAGGTCCTTGCCGTAGGACCGGCTGCTCTTCGTGCCCTCGCGAGGGCCGTTGACCTCCGCGACGTAGCCTGCGCTCGTCACGGCAGTGACCGTCTCGACAAGCCGCGCGTCGGCCGCAATGCCATTGGTGCATCGGTCGCGTGGGCTGACACGCACACGCCAGACCCACTGGTCGCCGACGGCGTGCACCGGTGCACCGATCGCGCCAGGAGGCAGCGCCTGGGCGGATGGCTTGGAGGCAGCCGTCTCGGCGCGCGCGATGACGACTGCATGCACGGCGCCGCTCTTCAGCGTGAACGTGCCCTTGAAGCTGCCGTCGGCCTGCTCGGTGGCGACCACCTTGGTGGCGGCCTGCGTCACGAACTCCAGCTGACGCAACCCGCCGGCGCGGATCATCCTGGCGCTGATGGGGCCTTGCCCCTTGCCGGTGATGCCATAGCGGGCATTCAGCAGCATTCCCTCGGGCGTGGCGCCTTCCTCGGCGACGATGAGCGTGCGGGTTTCAGGGAAACCGTCCACGCTGACCTGCCAGGTACCGACCAGGCTGCTCTGCTCCGCCGCCGGGGCGCCAGCGCCCTGGGCCCGCAATGCGCCGGGAAACGTGACAAAGAAGGCGAACAGCGCGGCGGCGAGCAACTGCAGGGATCTCATGCGAGGGCCTCCTCGTGGCGTCGTGGAATTCGTGTCGATCATGCTGACCGACATGTTAGGCGCTCGACGCCCCGCCTGGGCAGTGTGCTGCGCCGCGTCGAGCTCAGCGCGACGCCGGACCCTTGAGCTCGATCACGTTGCCGTCGGGGTCGGCGAAGTACAGCGACGGCCCCTCGCCCTCGGCGCCGAAGTTGCGGCTCGCCGGCCCGCGTGGCGGCGAGCCGCAGGCCCGCAGGTGCGCCGTGAGCTCGGCTTCGTCGAACGGTTCGATGCGCAGACACAGGTGGTCGACGTTGCGCCCGTGCGCCTGCGGCCCGGCGCCGCCGGCCGTGCCGAGCGGGCCCGACAGCGACACCAGATCGATCATCGACGCGCCGGCGCGCAGGTGCACCAGGCCCAGGTCGCTGCGGGCGCGCACGACCGCGCAGCCGAGCGCCTGCTGGTAGAACGCGACGCTGCGTTCGAGGTCTTGTACCCGGAACACCACGTGGTCGATGCGGTCGATGCGAAACGGGATCACGGTCGCGGCGGCCCGGGCGATACCCCGGTGGGCGCGGCACCGAGTCTACGCGCGATGGCGCTGCGGCGGGCGGGCGCGGATGGCCGCGGCCGCCGCGCCGACCGGGCTACTTCGTCGTCGGCAAGGCGGCCGGCGTCGCGCTCGGTGAACCTCCGGGCGCCGCCCCCGTATCCGCCGGATGCGCCTTCGGTGCGCCGATGTTCTGCTCGATCTCGGGCAGCGTGTGGGCGATGCCCTTGTGGCAGTCGATGCAGGTCATGCCCTGGTTGACCGCCTCCTGGTGCTTGGCGGCCGAGCGCTTGTTCTGCTCGGCGTAGTCCATCGAGTTGAAGTTGTGGCAGTTGCGGCACTCCTGGCTGTCGTTGGCCTTCATGCGAGCCCATTCGTGGCCGGCCAGCTCGGCGCGCTTGGCGTTGAACTTCTCCGGCGTGTCGATCGAGCCCAGCGCCTTGTGCAGCAGCTCGTTGCTCGCCTGGATCTTGCGGATGATCTTGGGCCCCCACTCCTTGGGTACGTGGCAGTCGGGGCAGGTGGCGCGCACACCGGTGCGGTTCTGGTAGTGGATGGTGTTGCGGTACTCCACGTACACGTTTTCCTTCATCTCGTGGCACGAGATGCAGAACGCCTCGCGGTTGGTCCACTCCATCGCGGTGTTGAAGCCGCCCCAGAACACGATGCCCAGCACGAAGGCCAGGCCCAGCCCGCTGGTGGCCAGCGCCCACACCCAGCCGACCAGGCCGTTCTTCTTCTCACCGCTCATTGCAGTCCCCGGGCGCGCTGGAAGGTGTTGTCGACCAGCGGCCGCGCGTCGGTCTGCGGCACGTGGCACTGGGTGCAGAAGTAGCGCCGCGGCGAGATGTTGTCGAGCTCCTGCCCCTCGCGCGTGCGGAAGTGCGTGACGCTCACCTTGGTGGCGTGGCTGGCCTTGGTCTTCTGCCAGGCATGGCAATCCATGCACTTGTTGAAGTTCTTGGTGATCTGGTAGCCCGCCACGGTGTGCGGGATCAGCGGCGGCTGCTGCACGAAGTCGCGATCGAGCGGCGCGCGGTCGCGGTCCTGCTTGAAGCCCGCGCTCGGGTTGTCGGTGGCCAGCGACGCGCTGCCGCGCAGGCCGGTCACGTTCACGGCGGCCTGGTCGGCGCCCTGCGCAGGCGGCAGGTTCAGCGCCATCAGTGCAAACAGGCCGGCGGCCAGCGAGAGTTTCACGAGGGTTTGGGCACGCATGGGAGTCAGTCCCTTCTTCCGTCGAATCGGTGGGTGAATGTGAAGACGCCGGTCGCGCACACGTCGATGCAGCGGCCGCAGTTGGTGCAGTCGCTGCTGGCGATCACCGGGCTCGCGCCGGCTCTGGCCTTCAGCGGCGAGGTGATCACGTGTGGCTCGGGGCACACGGCGTAGCAGTCGGCGCAGTCGTTGCAGCGGCTGGCGTGGCTGGCCGCCACGCGCAGCACGCTGGCCCGGCCGACCAGCCCGTAGGCGGCGCCCATCGGGCAGACATGGCCGCACCAGCCGCGCGGCGCGATCAGCAGGTCGAAGACGAACACGGCCGCCACGCCGGCAAAGGCCAGTGCGCCGCCGAAGATCAGCGCGCGCTGGGTCAGCGACACCGGGTTGACGAATTCCCACACCGCGCTGCCGGTGAGGGCGCTCATCGCCAGCACGGCGCCCAGCAGCCACAGCCGCAGCGCACGGCTCGGCGCGCGGCCGCTGCGGATGCGCAGGCGGGTGCGCAGCCAGGCGGCTGCGTCGGCCGCCGGATTGACCGGGCAGACCCAGGCGCAGTAGCTGCGGCCGCCGACGAAAGCGTAGAACGCTAGCACGATCGCCACACCGATCAGCGCCGCCTTCTCGGGCCAATGGCCCACGGCGAGTCCGGCGGCCAATGTCTGCGCCAGCACGAACGGGTCGGTCAGCGGCAGCACACCGAGCGTGAGGCTCGACGACAAGTTGCCCTTGACGACCCACACACCCGCCCACGGCCCGAGCGCAAAGAGCGCCAGGATGGCGAGCTGCACCGCGCGGCGCAGCAGCAGAAAGCGGTGCGCGCGCCACCAGCCCTTGGCCTGCACCGCAGCAGCGCCGGGCCGCGCCGGCAGCGGCGGCACGGCAAGCGGCGCACTGGCAGCGGGCATGATGGCGATCGTGCGGGCCGGCGCGTTCATCGTGCCGCCTCCGAGGCCGGTCGCGCATAGGGCTCGCGGCCCGAGCGCAGCGGCGCCAGATCACCCGGCACCGGTTGCGCGGGCAAACGCTGCACCGGCTGCTCAAAGCCGGGGCGGCCCGGCTGGTTGGCGCTCTCCCAGCCCTTGCGGTAGTGCGCGGCCGCGCTGCCGCGTGCCAGCGCCGCCGGCAGCACCTTGATCGCCGCCTCGGGCAGCACGCAGCTCTTCTCGCACTTGCCGCAGCCGGTGCACGCGTCGGCATGCACGGTGGGCAGCAGCAACGCATGGCGGTCGCTGCGCGGGTTGCTGTACTTCTCCAGCGTGATGGCCTGGTCGATCAGCGGGCAGACGCGGTAGCAGACGTCGCAGCGCAGGCCCTGGAAGTTGAGGCAGTTCTCCTCGTCGACCAGCACCGCGACGCCCATGCGGGCCTTCGTGATGTCGGTGAGCGTCGGATCCAGCGCGCCGGTGGGGCAGGCCTTCACGCAGGGCACCGACTCGCACATCTCGCACGGGACGTCGCGCGCCTCGAAGTACGGCGTGCCGATCGCGACGTCGCGTGCGATGCCGTCACCCCAGCGGCTGAGCTTCAGGTTCTGCGGCGGGCAGTCGCGCACACACAGGCCGCAGCGGATGCACGCGCCGAGAAACTCGCGCTCGGCCAGAGCTCCCGGCGGCCGCAGCGCCTGCGCCGGCCGCGCCACGCTGGGCCGCGCCACCAGCGCCGCGCCGCCGGCGATCAGCGCGGCGGTGGCGGCGGTGGCGCTGCCTTGCAGCAGTTGGCGTCGGTCGAGCGTCATGGTCTCGGGCTACGTTGGCAGAGATTTCAGGCGCGCACCACTTTGACGGCGCACTTCTTGAAGTCGGTTTCCTTGCTGATCGGGCAGGTCGCATCGAGCGTCAGCCGATTGACGAGACGCCCTTCGTCGAAGAACGGCACGAACACCAGCCCGCGCGGCACCTTGTTGCGGCCCTTGGTCTCCACCTGCAGCAGGATCTCGCCGCGGCGGGAGATCGCCTTCACCTGCATGCCGCGCTGGATGCCGCGCGCCTGCGCGTCCTCGGGGTGCATGAACAGCACCGCCTCGGGCACTGCGCGGTGCAGCTCGGCGACGCGCCGCGTCATCGAGCCGGTGTGCCAGTGCTCCAGCACGCGGCCGGTGCACAGCCAGAGGTCGAAGTCCTTGTCGGGGCTTTCGGCGGCCGGCTGGTAGGGCAGCGCGAAGATGTTGGCCTTGCCGTCCTTGAAGCCGTAGAAGCGCACGCCCTCGCCCTTCTTCACGTAGGGGTCGTAGCCCTCGCGGAAGCGCCACAGCGTCTCCTTGCCGTCGACCACCGGCCAGCGCAGACCGCGCACCTCGTGATAGACGTCGAACGGCGCCAGGTCGTGGCCGTGGCCGCGGCCGAACTCGGCGTATTCCTCGAACAGGCCCTTCTGCACGTAGAAGCCGAAGGCCTTGGACTCGTCGTTGCTGTAGTCCTTGATGTACTTGGCGTTCACCGTCTTCAGGTCGGCCGGTGCGTACTTGTTGACCTTGCCGTTCTTGTAGAGCACGTCGAACAGCGTCTTGCCGGCCAGTGAGGGCTTCTTGGCGATCAGCTCGGCGGGCCACACCTCCTCGACCTTGAAGCGCTTGGCGAACTCCATGTACTGCCACAGGTCGCTCTTCGACTGGCCGGGTGCGGCGACCTGCTGGCGCCAGAACTGCGTGCGCCGCTCGGCATTGCCGAAGGCGCCTTCCTTCTCGACCCACATGGCGCTCGGCAGGATCAGGTCGGCCGCGATCGCGCTCACCGTTGGATAGGCGTCGCTGACGACGATGAAGGTCGCCGGGTTGCGCCAGCCGGGATAGACCTCGCCGTTGATGTTGGGACCGGCCTGCATGTTGTTGGTCGTGCTGGTCCAGTAGCACTTGAGCTTGCCGTCCTTGAGCGCGCGGCTCTGCGCCACCGCGTGGTAGCCGATCTGGCCGGAGATCGTGCCGTCGGGCAGGCCCCAGATCTCCTCGGTCTTCTTCCGGTGCTCGGGGTTGGTCACCACCATGTCGGCCGGCAGCCGGTGCGCGAAGGTGCCGACCTCGCGCGCGGTGCCGCAGGCACTCGGCTGGCCGGTCAGGCTGAACGGGCTATTGCCGGGCTGGCTGATCTTGCCGGTCAGCAGGTGGATGTTGTAGACGAGGTTGTTGGCCCAGGTGCCGCGCGTGTGCTGGTTGAAGCCCATCGTCCACAGGCTCATCACCTTGGTCTTCGGGTCGGCGTAGATCTTCGCCAGGTCTTCCAGCTGCTTGACCGGCACGCCCGACAGCGCGCTCACCTTGTCGGCGGTGTACTCGCTCACGTACCTTTCGTACTCGTCGAACGTCATCGGCGTGCTGTCGTTCGGGTTGCCCTTGGGCTTGCCGTCGGCGCCGGGGTAGCCGTTGCTCTTGGCGTCCTTCTCCAGCGCGTGGCCGGGGCGCAGGCCGTAGCCGATGTCGTCGGCACCCTTCTTGAAGTTGACGTTCTTCTTCACGAAGTCGGTGTTCACCGCCTTGTGCGAGATGATGTAGTGGGCGATGTAGTTCAGGATCGCCAGGTCGGTCTGCGGCTTGAAGATCAGCCCCGCATCGGCGAGGTCGAAGCTGCGGTGCTCGTAGGTCGACAGCACCACCACCTTGGTGTGCGGGTTGGACAGGCGCCGGTCGGTGATGCGGCTCCACAGCACCGGGTGCATCTCGGCCATGTTGCTGCCCCACAGCACGAAGGCATCGGCCTGCTCGATGTCGTCGTAGCAGCCCATCGGCTCGTCGATGCCGAAGCTGCGCATGAAGCCGGCCACCGCGCTGGCCATGCAGTGGCGTGCGTTGGGGTCGAGGTTGTTGCTGCGGAAGCCCGCCTTCCACAGTTTGGCGGCGGCGTAGCCTTCGAACACCGTCCACTGGCCGGAGCCGAACATGCCCACGCCGCCGGGGCCGTCGGTCTTGAGCGTCTCCTTCCACTTGGCGGCCATGATGTCGAAGGCCTCGTCCCAGCTCACCGGCACGAACTCGCCGTTCTTGTCGTACTGGCCATCCTTCTTGCGCAGCAGCGGCGTCGTCAGACGGTCCTTGCCGTACATGATCTTGCTGAGGAAGTAGCCCTTGATGCAGTTGAGGCCACGGTTCACCGGTGCGTCGGGGTCACCCTGCGTGGCGACCACGCGACCGTCCTGCACGCCGACCATCACCGCGCAGCCGGTGCCGCAGAAGCGACAGGGCGCCTTGTCCCAGCGCACGGCGGCGTCGGCGGCGGTTGCTGCGCCGGCTGGTTTGCTGCCCTGTGCCTCGGCGACGATCGGGATCGTGATGCCGGCGGCGGCGGCGGTGGCCGCCAGGGCCTGGCTCTTCAGGAAGTCGCGGCGGTTGGCTTGCATGGTGTGGGGTTCCTTCTTCGATGCGAGGTGTTCGTGAACGGGGTCGTCAGCGGGTGGCCCGTTGTCACGTGCCGGTGGACTCAGGCTTTGCGCGCGGCCATGTCGGCCAGGCTCGAGCGCCACGCCTGGTAGTCGCCGGCGTCGGCCTGCGGGGCCGGCGCGTCGGGCCCGGAGTACTCGTAGACCAGCGAGGTGTTGAGCACCTGGGGCAGCAGCGCCACCTGCGCCATCGTGGCGGCGGCGGAGGTGGTGGCGCTGTCCTCGATCACCACCACCCAGCGGCCATCGGCCGCGGCGGCCATGTCAACGCCCGGCAGTTCGGCCAGCTGACGCTCGACCTCGGCGCGGTGCTCGGGACGGGTTCGGACGATGACGCCGAGGATGCTCATGGATGCTTTCGGTCGGACGCGACGTCTTGACTATGGTCATTCTTGGCGACCGCTGCCTTGAGGCACGTCAAGTCATGAGCGCGCGACCAGACGTGCGGGCCGTATCGACGCCGCAGGGTCCCCGGCGGGCGGGTCTGCTGGGGTCGGACGCGCGGCGGCGCGCGCGCCTTCAGGTGGCTGCGGGCGCGCGCCGGGCGGAGGCCAGGAACGCGTCGGAGAAGCACAGCTCCTCGCCCAGCCCGCTGGCGATGAAGGCCGGCACGGCGGCCTCGACCATCTTGACCGAGCCGCACACGTAGACCTCGTGGCCGCTCAGATCGGGAAAGTCGTGCAGCATCGCCTGGTGAACCAGGCCGCGCCGGCCGGGCCATTCGTCGTCTGGTTCAGACAGCACCGGCACCACGTGGAAGTTCGGATGTTCGGCCTGCCAGCGCTCGGCCCGCTCCAGCTGGTACAGGTCAGCGCATTTGCGCACGCCCCAGTACAGCCACATCGCACGCCGCACGCCGCGGTGGAAGGCGTCTTCGACGATGCTCTTGATCGGGGCGAAGCCGGTTGCGCCCGCCACGAACAGGATCGGTTTGTCGCTGTCGCTCAAGCGGAAGTCGCCCAGCGGTCCTTCGAACGCCAGCTCGTCGCCCACCTTCATCGTGCTGAACACGGCGCCGGTGAAACGGCCGCCGGGAATCAGTCGCACGTGCAGCTCGATGCGCTCGTTGTCGTGCGGCGGGTTGGCAAACGAGAAGGCACGGCGCTCACCGTCGTCGAGGACGATGTTGATGTACTGCCCGGCCACGAAGGCGGGCGGCTTGCCGTCTTGCACGGCCAGTGTCAGCTGCATCACCTCGGGCGTCAGGCGCTGCATGCGCTCGACGCGCGCACGGTAGCGCGCCGCGCCCTGCACCGGGCTCACGGCACCCTCGACTTCGATCTCCAGATCGCCGAGCGGCGTGGCGCAGCACAGCAGCGCCTGGCCCTGCAAGCGCTGCGCGTCGGACAGCGCGCTGCGCTGGTACGAGCCGTGGTCCACCTGGCCGTGCAGCACGGTGCAGCGGCATACGCCGCAGCCGCCGTTGCGGCACTCGTAGGGCAGGGTCAGGCCCTCGCGCAGTCCGGCCTCGAGCAGCGTCTCGCCGGCGCGCACGGTCACCGGCTGGCCGACGCCGTGCACGCTCATGTGGAAGCTGCGCACCTGGCCCCTTCGCCACACCGGCGGCAGCCACGGCACCAGTACCAGCAGCGCGGTGGCCGCGGCCAGCAGCGCCCACACCTGACCCAGTGGCCACTGGTACAGCAGCGGGAACACCAGCAGGTAGTACCAGTCGAGCTCGACACGGGCCACGGCCTGGCTCAGCTCGGCGGCGCCGCCCTGACTGTGCACCGGCACGATCGCGGCCATCGCCAGCAGCGTGAGCGTCACGCTGAGCATGATCGGCCGCGGCGGGTTGGTCCTGGCCTTGGGCACGCGCTGCACATGCACCCACATCAGCAGCAGCACCACCAGCGGAATGCCGATGTGCATGAAGGCCAGCAGCGAGAAGAAGCGGTCGTTGACGCTGGTGGTGTAGATGAAGTTGCGCACCAGCGTGCCGCCGAAGCCGGGCAGCCAGTCGAGCCACTCGAAGCTGGCCACGATGACGAACTGCGCCAGCTTGTCCCAGGGCAGCATGTAGCCGTTGATGCCCGACACGTACACGCCCCAGATCAGCGCGACACCGCTGACCCACGAGAACCAGCGAAAGGCGCGATACCGGTTGAACGCGAAGTGCCGCACCATGTGCAGCAGCATCGTCAGCACCATCGCGTCGGAGGCGTAGCGGTGGATGCTGCGCAGCACGCCACCGGCGAACCACTGGCCGTGCGTGAGCGCCTGCACCGAGGCATAGGCGTCCGCGACGCCGGTCCCGAAGAAGGCGTAGAGGTACAGCCCGCTGCCGGCCACCAGCCAGAACAGGTAGAAGGTGATCGAGCCCAGGTGGTACAGCGGGTTCAGCCGGTCGCCGAAGGCGGCATTGAACAGCCCCTCCACGCGCAGGAACAGCCACTGCAGCAGCGATTGCAGTCGCTTGATCATGCAGTCTCCCGAGCGGCCTCGTCGTCTGTGGCTGCTTCGTGCCTGCGGCCACCGCCTGCAGCGGCAGGCCGCTTGTCGCGCAGCGCGGCGATCACCGCCACGATGAACAACACCCCGCCGACGATGGCCACCGCGCCGCCCAGGCCCATCAGCCCCATGCCGGCCACCTCGGCGGTGCTGCGCAGCACCTGCTCGGCGCCGGCCACCTTGCGTTGCACGCCGTAGCCGCCCGACCACACCAGCCCCACGATGTGCATCAGCTGCCCGATGCCGTAGACCCAGGGCTGCCAGGCCGCGATGCGCGATGCCGGTGTGCCGTAGCCCAGACGAGGCAGCAGGTGAAACACCAGCCCCATCAGTGCCAGCGTGACGCCGACGATGCAGCCGTGGTAGTGCGCCGGTATGCGCACGTTGCTGCCCTGGATGAACACGCCGATCAGCCCGCCTGCCCCGAACAGCAGCACCGACGCCAGCAGCGCCGCGCGCAGCGGGCGCCGTGAGGCGTCGGCAGGCCCGGCGCCGCGCAGCGCCAGCACCACGGCCAGCCCGATTGGCACGATGGCCGGGCCACCGCCGGCGCGCATGGCCCAGGTGAGCAGGTTGCGGTGTTCCACCGACGCGACGTCGTACGCCAGGTAGGCCACCGGCGTGACGAACACCGCCAGCAGCGCCAGGGCGAACATCGCCAGCGCCAGCCGCGGGCTGACGCGCAGGCGCGCGCCGCAGGCATCGGCCAGCCAGAGCCAGGCCACCAGCATCAGCAGCGTCCAGGTGAATTGCAGTGCATGGCCGCCGCCCCAGAACAGGATCTCGTAGTAGGCCTTGCCGGCCAGCGACTGCGGCACCACGGCCAGCGACCACACGAAGGCGCCCAACGCCACCGCGGTGGCGACCACGCTGGCGTTGAGGCCGAAGCGCAACGCGCCGCCGCCGTCGAAGCGCCAGCCCAGCTTGGGTGCCAGCCGCAGTCCGCGCAGCACCAGCACCGCGGTGCCCAGCGCAAACACCACCAGCCCGCTCAGGAACACCGGACCGTCGAGCACCGGGATGTAGTTGGCCATGATCGGCTCGGCACGCTCGACGAACGGCGCCGCCGACATCAGCAGCGCGCCGGCCGCGCACAGCGCAGGCGCGGCCCAGCCAGCCAGACGGCTGAGACGCCCGTCGCCCGGCGTCCCGATCAGGCTCCACAGCAGGCCGGCCATCGCAATGAACCACACCAGCACCGACAGGTCCACATGCACCACCAGCGCGACGCGGAAGAAGTCGGCCACCGGCAGCCACTGGTTGAGGCCCGGCGTGCGCGACACCACCAGCAGCACCGAGAACAGGCCGGAGCCGATCAGCGCGAGCAGGCCCAGCCACAGCCAGGTGCGGGCCAGTTGCGCCGGCAGGCCTCGCGGCACCGCCAGCGAGTAGCTCGCGGGGCTGGCCGCCGGCGCGGGGGCCGCGGCGTTCGCCGCGCCGGCGGCCGCGCCGCGCGGCAGTGGTTTGGTCAGCGTATTCATTGCAGTGTGATGCCGCCCTTTTCGGGGTCGAAGTCGATCACCAGAATCTGCGCCGGCTTCAGCGTGACGGTCGCCTCGCGCTGGTAGTCGAAGCCGGCGCTGCGCACGTCGTCCTTCAGGCGCACGGCGAGCTGGTGCGTGCCCACGGGCAGCTCGATGCGGTGGTAGACCGCCGACGAACCGTCGCGCGACAGGCCGCTGGGCCGCGCGACATGGCGCAACGCGGTCTTGCCGTCGACGTCGAGCTCCACCGTGATCGGCGAGCGTTCACGGGGGCACACCAGCGGCGCACGCATGTTCGGCGGCAGCTTGGCCAGCTCCTCGGCACCCGGGCGCCTGCACTCCGAGACCGGCTTGCCCTGGTGGTTGAAGCTCAGCTTGAGCAGCGCCTGGTCCGGTGCCAGGTGCTGGTAGGCAGGCCAGCGCGAGAACACGCCGACGATGACGGCGAACAGGCCGTACAGCGCGAACTGGCCGAGCCAGCTTGCCGGGCCCGTGGTATGGGTGTCACTCATGGCTCGTGAACGGGGGATAGCAGTGGGGGCACCGCGACGGTGGCGTGAGAGATCTGCTGGCGCAGGCGTTGCAGTGCGGCCTGCAGCCCGGCTTCGTCGCCGGGGTCGGCCCAGGCGGTGGCGAGCTGCCCGCGCGGTACGTGGGCACGCAGGTGCGGCTCGCGCCGGCCGGCCAGGCGATCGGCCGTCCACAGCGTACCGAGCCTGAACTCGCAACTCGAGCCGGCGCAGCCAGTGACGAGCACGCCGTCGGCACCGTCGTGCAGCGCGTACTCCACGAACGACGGCGGCAGCTGGCCGATGCACATCAGGCTGAACACGGCCGTGTCGGGTGCGGCCAGCGAGTCCACCGCGGCGCCGTGGTCGCAGCCGAATGCCACCAGGCGCGGCGCCTGCGGGTTCATCGCCGCCAGCGCGCGCTGCAGGCGCTGGCGCAACTGGCCGATCGGCGCCGACGGCATGTCGATGCCGGTCACCAGATCGGCGGCGCTGCGAAACGGCGTCGACGACGGGCAGGCTCCGACGCAGATGCCGCAACTCGCGCAGAGGTCGGCGTCGACCTGGGCCAGCTGCCGGCTGCGTCGCAGCGGATGCGGCACCATCGTCACCGCGGCGTAGGGGCAATCGTCGAAGCAGCGGCGGCAGCCATTGCAGTTGACAGGATCCACCACCGCGATCGGCGCCTGCGTATCGGCGCGCGGTGTGGCGGCGCGCGCGGTGGCGGCGGTGCGTGCCGGCCGCGGCGGCAACCACGGCAACGCCAGCAGCCACACCAGCACCAGGCTCAGCACCACCCAGACCGCCGCATGGCTGGTGGCCAGGCCCAACGGGTGCACGAACAGCAGTATCCAGTCGAGCGCCAACGTGGCGGGCTCGCGTGATAGGTCGGCCGGCGCGTGGCTGAGCACCGGCGCAGCCAGTGCCAGTGCCAGCAGGCTCGCCAGGGTGCCCGCCGCCAGTGCGCGCGGCGGAAACACCGCGGCGCGGCTGATGCGTTGGATGTGGAACCACAGACCGAACACCAGCAGCAACGGCACGCCCAGGTGCACGAACACGAACAGCGAGAAGAGGCGGTCGCCGACGGCGCTCACGTTGAGGAAATTGCGCGTCAGCGGCGCGGCCAGCAGCGGCAACGCATCGATCCACTCGGCCGTGGCTTGTGCGGAGAACTGCCCGAGCTGGTCCCAGTTGAGCCAGAAGCCGCCGATCGCGCAGACGAAGGCGAACAGCAGCAACGGCACGCCGGTCCACCACGAGAAGCGGCGGAACGCCGTGTAGTGGCCGAACAGTAGCTCGCGCAGCAGGTGCGCGGCCATCACCAGCACGAAGCCGTCGGCGGCATAACGGTGCAGGCTGCGCATGAGGCCGCCCAGATACATCTGCTCGCGCGACAAACGGTCGATCGAGCGGTAGGCGCCTTCGGCCGAGGTGTCGAGCACCGCGTAGAGGTAGATGCCGCTGATCGCCAGCAACCAGAACATCAGAAAGCCGAGCGCGCCGAGGTTGCGCCAGGGGTTGAGGGCGGCGCCGAACGGGCGGTCGAACGCATGCTCGACGCGACGATAACCGCCGAGGGCAGCCAGCCGCATGGCCCGGGCAGCGTTCATGACCTTCCCCGGTGCGCCTTCGGCGCCGAAGCCGACCCCGCCGCCGGAAGCGGCAGGCGCTCAGGCAGTCCAGGCCGCCGCGGCTCGGCTCGGCGCAGCGCGCACGGCTGCGCGCCGTCCACGGGTCTACGCGGGCTCATGCGTCGCAATCGGCGACGCCGCAAGCCGCGCTCGCCGCCGCGTGCGCCACTCACCGATGAAGAACCACAACATCGCCAGCGCGAAGGTTACGCCGCCGGCCACCTCGAGCAGCAGCCCGTAGTCGGTGCGGTAGGTGCCGGTCTTGGCGTCGTACACGGTGCACACCAGACGCACGCGGCGCACCAGCGCATCGAGCGTGGTATCGGCCGGCAGCGGGTTGTCGCGCAGCAGCCGGCGCAGCGGTTCGCCGAGCTTGTCCTGCGACAGGCGCTCGCCGTACACCTGCTGGTAGACCTTGCCCAGCCCATCGACTACGCTGACCGTGAGCACATGGTCGAAGCCCGCAGGCGTGGCCACGTAGCTGAAGCCGAAGTCGCGTGTCAGCGCGTCCACGCTGGCCGGCGGCGGGCTCAGGAAATCCCAGTTCGGCGCATCGATGCGCATCTGCTTGGCGAAGGCGCGCATCGCCTGCGGCGAATCGAACGGCTGGTTGAAGCCCACGCTGATCACGTTGAACTTGTCGGCGCCGAACACCTTGGTCATCGCGTCGACCGCTTCGGACAACGACCGCGTGGTGGTCGGGCAGACCTCGAAGCAGCCGGTGTAGATGAAACTCACCAGCAGCGGCTTGCCGCGGTAGGCCGACAGCCGCACCGGCTGGCCCTGGCGGTCAAGCAGCGCATGGTCGGCGAGCTCGCGGCCCACGGCGGCCTGGCTGGCGCGCAGTGCGGCGTCGGGGTCGAGGGCGGGTTGGGCCCACGCGCCCGCGCTGGCGGCGCCGAGGACGCACTGCAGCGCGAGCCGCCACGCCGGCAGCCGCCCGAGCGTCATCGCAACAACCCGTCGATGGTGGCCGCCGCCAGCAGCACGCTCAACTGCACCAGCGAGGCGAAGAACGACGCCATCGCGCTGGCGCGGCTCGGCTGCCGTGCGAGCTGCCAGGCCCTGAACACGAAGTAGCCGCCGCCGGCCGCGGCACCGGCCATGTAGACGATGCCGGCGCCGAACAGGCCGGGCAGCAGCGACGCCATCACCAGCGCCACCGTGCTGTAAAGCACCACGCGCGCGGCGCGCTCGGAACCTACGACGACCGGCAGCATGGGCACGCCTGCGGCGGCGTAGTCGGCACGGTTGGCGATCGCCAGGCTCCAGAAATGCGGCGGCGTCCACAGGAACAGCACCAGTGCCAGCAGCAGCGGCAAGGGCCCCAGCGACGGATCCACCGCGGCGGCGCCGGCCAGCACGGCAAAGCTGCCCGCCAGCCCGCCGACCACGATGTTGAGCCAGCTGCGCCGCTTGAGCCACACCGTGTAGACGACGGCGTAGAAGAACGCGCCGAGGAAGGTGTACAGGGCGGCCCAGACGTTGAGCGTCCACCAGGCCGCCGCCACGGCGGCGCCGAGCAGCGCCGCGATCAGCGCCAGCCAGGCCGGCGTGTGCGGCAACGCGCCGGTGACGAAGGCGCGTCCGCGCGTGCGCGCCATCAGGCGGTCGCTGTCCGCCTCAACGTACTGGTTGAACGCTCCCGCGCTCGCCGACGAGACGAAGACCGCGAGCGCGAGCACGACGAGCGCGCCGAGGCCCGGCCCTGCGCCGGGCGTGAAGGCATAGCCCACGAGCGCCGTCAGCATGATCATCAGGCCGATGCGCAGCTTGAACACGCCGAGCACGTCGCGCACGAGGCGCGACGGCGTGCGGGCAGCGAGCGCTTGCGTCGGATTCATGATGCCAGCAACCGTGCGTCCCGGATCAGGACAGGCCCCAGACCTGCGACAGGTACTTCCAGTTGATGAAGTAGTACAGCACGAAGGCGGCAAGGAACACCATCGCCAGCGCGAAGGTGCCCGGGGCGGCGAAGCCCGCCGAGCCGTAAGCCTGCACCGCAGCGCCGGCCGGCGTCGGCGGAA
>JBGAMU010000170.1:0-6638 GCA_044222685.1 Burkholderiaceae bacterium | reverse complement strand
CTGGTGCCCATGGCGCGGATCGAACGCGCGACCTCTCCCTTACCAAGGGAGTGCTCTACCACTGAGCCACATGGGCATCGACACGGGTCTGGGCACTCTGCGCGGGCGATGCCCAGACCTCTGACGATGTGCGTATGCTGATTCGTGCCGGTGTTGAGTGGAGCGGGAGACGGGAATCGAACCCGCGTCATTAGCTTGGAAGGCTAAGGTTCTGCCATTGAACTACTCCCGCCTCGAGCCGCCTGCGCCCCACTCGCATGCGGCCCCGAAAACCGGAGCCAGGATCCATCGCGTTGGTGGAGGAGGTTGGATTCGAACCAACGTAGGCGTAAGCCAACAGATTTACAGTCTGCCCCCTTTAGCCACTCGGGCACCCCTCCGCAGCGAACCGCAGAGTGTAGCACGTGCAACAAGATTTCCGAGGTGGCGGCTAGCGTTTCCAGTCGATGGGCGGCCGCGTCGAATCAGCCGCCGCGAGCCACGCGTCGGCCTGCCCGAAGTGCCCGCAACCGATGAAGGGCGTCGGCCCGCGCCGCGCGGACAGTGGCGACGGATGGTTGGCCAGCAGCACGGCCTGGCGAGCGGCCGGCCCGGAGCCGAGCAAGACGCGTTTGCGGGCTGCATGGGCACCCCACAGCATGAATACGATCGGCTGGCCGGATCGAGCCAGGGCCGAAACGATTTGATCAGTGAGCGCTTCCCAACCCCAGCCAGCATGACTGGCCGGCCTGCTGTCTTCCACCGTCAACACCGTATTGAGCAGCAGCACGCCCTGCTCGGCCCAGCCGCGCAGCGACGCATGCTCGCGCCGGATGCCCAGATCGCGGTGCAACTCGGCCAGGATGTTGCGCAGGCTCGGCGGCACCCGCTGACCGTCAGGCACCGAGAACGACAGCCCCTCGGCCTGCCCGGGCCCGTGGTACGGGTCCTGGCCGAGGACGACGACGCGCACCGCATCGGGCGCCGTCAGCGCCAGCGCGCGCAGCGGCTCGGCCGGGTAGAGGGTCGCTCCGGCCAGCCGACGCGCCTCGACGCGCTCGACCAGCGCGCGCCCGTCTTCCGAGCGCTGCCAGGTCTGGACCAGGTCGCGCCAGTCCGGCGCCACCCGCTCCAGCAAGGTGGGCAGCGGCTCGCGCAGACGGTTGGGCAGGGCCTCGTCGGCGGCCGCACCGGACGACGTGGCGGCAGGCGGCACGTCAGCCGAACATCGACGCCAGCGCGGCGCCGGGGTCGGGAGACCGCATGAACGCCTCGCCGACCAGAAAGGCCTGCACGCCGGCCGCGCGCAGGCGCTGCACGTCGGCCTGTGTGCTGATGCCCGACTCGGTGACCAGCAGCCGGTCCGCCGGCAGTGCGCCCTGCAGCTCGATCGTGGTGTGGAGCGACACCTCGAAGGTGCGCAGGTTGCGGTTGTTGACGCCGATGAGCGGCGTCTTCAGCTTCAGCGCGCGCGCGAGCTCCGTGCGGTCGTGCACCTCGACCAGCACCGACAGGCCGAGCTCCAGCGCGCAGGCCTCGAGCGCGGCCATCTGCGCGTCGTCGAGGCAGGCCGCGATCAAGAGCACGCAGTCGGCGCCCATCGCGCGGGCCTCGACGATCTGGTACTCGTCGATCATGAAGTCCTTGCGCAGCACCGGCAGTTCGCAGGCCGCCCTCGCCTGCTGCAGATAGTCGACGCTGCCCTGGAAGAACGACACGTCGGTCAGCACGCTGAGGCAGGTGGCGCCGTGCTGCGCGTAGCTGCGCGCGATCTCGGCGGGCATGAACGGCTCGCGCAGCAGCCCCTTGCTGGGGCTGGCCTTCTTGATCTCGGCGATGACGGCCGGTCCGCCGTCGGCGACGCGCTGGCGCAGCGCCGCCGCGAACCCGCGCGCCGCCTTGCGCGCGCGCGCCTCGGCGCGCAACGACGCCAGGCTGCGCCGCACCTTGGCCGCGGCGACCTCCTCGCGCTTGACCGCGACGATGCGTTGCAGGATGTCGTCCGCCATCGCCCTTGCTCAGGCCGGCCGGAACTTGTTGGTCATGCTGACGAACTGGCTCAGCTTGGCCAGCGCCGCGCCGGATGCCACGGCCTCGCGCGCACGCCGCACGCCTTCGACCACGGTGGTGGCGACGCCGGCGCAATAGAGCGCGGCACCGGCGTTGAGCAGCACCACGTCGCGCACCGGCCCGTCCTCGTTGGCCAGCGCGCGCTGGATGCACTGCACCGACTCGGCGGTGTTGGCGACCCTGAGCACACGCGAGTCGTACACCGGCAGGCCGAAGTCGCTCGGGTGCACCACGTACTCGCGCACCTCGCCGTTGACCAGTTCGCCGACGTGCGTCTCGCCCGACAGCGAGATCTCGTCCATGCCGTTCATGCCGTAGACCACCATCACGTGCTCGCTGCCCAGGCGCTGCAGCACGCGCACCTGGATGCCGACCAGGTCCGGGTGGAACACGCCGAGCAGCTGGTTCGGCGCGCCCGCCGGGTTGGTCAGCGGCCCCAGGATGTTGAAGATCGTGCGCACGCCGAGCTCCTTGCGCACCGGCGCGGCGTGCTTCATCGACGCATGGTGGTTGGGTGCGAACATGAAGCCGATGCCGGTCTCCTGCAGGCAGTCGGCCACCTGCTCGGGCTTGAGGCCGATGTAGGCGCCCAGCGTCTCCAGCACGTCGGCGCTGCCGCTGGTGCTCGACACGCTGCGCCCACCGTGCTTCGCCACGCGGGCGCCAGCCGCGGCGGCGACGAACATCGACGCGGTCGAGATGTTGAAGGTGTGCGACGCATCGCCGCCGGTGCCCACGATGTCGAGCAGATGCGTCTTGTCGGGCACGTGCACGGCGAGCGCGAACTCGCGCATCACCTGCGCCGCGGCCGCGATCTCGCCGATGGTCTCCTTCTTCACGCGCAGGCCGATCGAGATCGCCGCGATCATCACCGGCGTCATCTCGCCGCTCATGATGCGGCGCATCAGCGCGAGCATCTCGTCGTGAAAGATCTCGCGGTGCTCGATGACGCGCGTGAGCGCTTCGGTGTTGGTGATCATGGACGGCTCCAGCTCGAAGGCCGAAGTCTAGGGCCCGGCGCGCTGCGGCCATGAAAAAGGGCCGCCCGCGAGGGCGGCCCCGGCGATACCGCCGAAGAAATCAGGACGATCGGACGATCAGAAGCCGACCGTCAGGCCGACCGAGAACATGTTCAGGCTGCCCGACTCGTCGGCGCCGTTCTTCTTGTACTTGCTCTGCGCGAAGTCCCACGCGCCGTCGATCGACATCGTCTTGCTCAGCTTGTAGCCGACACCCAGGCCGCCGTACAGGCCGACGTTGTTGTCGGAGTCGCTGGCCGAGCCGAGGCCCGCCACCGTGCCGCTGACCTTGGTCTTCATCTGCACGATGCCCAGGCGGCCGACGCCGGTCCAGCTCGGAGCGAAGTCGAGGTGATAGGCCACGCCACCACCGAAGCCGCTGTTCTTGATGTCGCCGGTGATGCCGGGCGCCGAGGCGGTGGCCTTGCCGAAGTCGAAGTAGCCGATCTCGCCAGCCAGGTTCGGCATGAACTTGTAGCCGCCCATCAGCTTGAAGCCGGTGTCGGATTTGTCGCAGGTCGAGGTGCCGGTGCAGTCGACATCGAGCCGGCTGACGCCGATCGAGACAACGCCGTAGGTTTGCGCCGAGGCGGCAGTGCAGAGCGTGAGCGCAGCGAGCGCGGTCAGGACTTGAGTCTTCATGTTGGATTTCCCGTGGTGAATCGATGAGCCGTGCGTAGGCACGGTCCCCTGCCTGTCGGCAGGCGGACGGGAATCTAGCGGCCCGATGTTTCGCGCAGATTTCGCGCGTTGCACCGCCCCAACGCAGTGCGCAAGAGATCGCTGTCGAGCGCCTCTGGGGACATCAATCGATACGCTTCTTACCGGCGCTTCAGGCCACAGCGGGCGCGCGCATGACGGCCTGCGCGATGTCGACCGCGCGCTCGACGTCGGCCCGCGCGACGTCGAGGTGCGTCACCCAGCGCATGCGGTACAGGCCGGTGACGAGCACACCGCGCCCGGCGAGCGCCTCGACGGCGCCCTTCGCGCGATCGGCCGGCAGGTCGACGAAGACCATGTTGGTGTGCGGCCCGTCGACCACCACGCCATCCACCTGGCGCAGGCCCTCGGCCAGCAGCGCCGCGTGGGCGTGGTCGTCGGCCAGCCGATCGATGTGATGGTCCAGCGCATGCAGAGCCGCCGCGGCCAGCACACCGGCCTGGCGCATGCCGCCGCCGAGCATCTTGCGCACGCGCCGGGCGCGGCCGATCAGCTCGCGGCTGCCGACGAGCGCCGAGCCGACCGGCGCGCCGAGCCCCTTGCTGAAGCAGATCGACACGCTGTCGAACAGCTCGGCCATCGCGCGGGCCTGCGCGCGCGCATCGCCGCCGCCACCGGTCATCGCGACGGCGGCATTGAAAAGGCGCGCGCCGTCCAGATGCGTGGCCAGGCCGCGGCGCCGCGCCAGCGCGGTAGCGTTGCGCAGGTAGTCCATCGGCAGCACGCGGCCGCCGAAGGTGTTTTCCAGGCACAGCAGCCGCGTGCGCGCGAAGTGCGCGTCGTCGGGCTTGATGAACGACTCGATGTCGGCCAGCGCCAGCGTGCCGTCGGGCTGGTTGGTGATCGGCTGCGGCTGGATGCTGCCCACCACCGCCGCACCGCCGCCTTCGTAGCGATAGGTATGGGCGGCCTGGCCGACCAGGTATTCGTCGCCGCGCTGGCAATGGCTCATCAGCGCGGTGAGGTTGCTCTGCGTGCCGGTGGGCAGGAACAGCGCGTCCTCCTTGCCGAGCATGGCGGCGATGCGCGCCTGCAGCGCATTGACGGTCGGGTCGTCGCCGAACACGTCGTCGCCGAGCGGCGCCGACATCATCGCGGCGCGCATCGCGGCGGTGGGCTGCGTGACCGTGTCGCTGCGCAGATCGACGGGATTGACCATGTCAGTGCACCTTCAGCGAAAGAAAATTGCGCAGCATCGCGTGCCCATGCTCGGACAGGATCGACTCCGGATGGAACTGCACACCCTCGAGCGGCGCGCCGCGGTGGCGCACGCCCATGATCTCGCCGTCGTCGGCGGTCGCGGTCACCACCAGCTCGGCGGGGCAGCTCTCGCGCTCGATCACCAGCGAGTGGTAGCGGATCACGCTGAACTGCCGCGGCAGGCCGGCGTAGACGCCCGCGCCGTCGGTGTCGATCGTGCTGGCCTTGCCGTGCATCAGCTGCTTCGCGCGCACGATGCGCCCGCCGAGCGCCGCGCCGATGCTCTGGTGGCCCAGGCACACACCCAGGATCGGCAGCTGGCCGGTGAAGGCGCGGATCGCCTCGACGCACACACCTGCCTCGGCAGGCGTGCACGGGCCCGGCGACAGCACCAGGCGCTCGGGCTTCAACTCGCCGATGCCCTGCACCGTGATCTCGTCGTTGCGGAACACCCGCACGTCCTCGCCGAGCTCGCCGAAATACTGCACCAGGTTGTAGGTGAACGAGTCGTAGTTGTCGATCATCAGCAGCATCGATGGTCCCCCGGCGGCTACTTCTTCGTCTTGGCGCTCACCCACTCGCGCAGCGCGCCGAGCGTCTTCTCGACATGGCGCTGCGGATTCAGGCTCACGTAGTTGTAGATCACGTTGCCGTCCGGCGCGATCACGTAGGACACGCGGTTGGCGTACTCGGGGCGCAGCTTCATCACCGCGTCGTAGGACTGGATCACGCTCTTCTTGTCGTCGGAGCCGACCGGAAACTTGCTCTGGCAGACCTGGGTCGAGAACTTCGACAGCGTGCCGATGTCGTCACCCGACACGCCGATCACGCTGGCGCCGAGCGCCTGGTACTGGGCGGTCGCCTCGGCGAAGTCGCGCGCCTCGAGCGAACAGCCCTCCGAGAACGCGAGCGGAAAGAAGTACAGCACCACCGGCCCCTTGGCCAGCGACTCGGCCAGCGAGAAGGTGAACACCTTGCCGCCAAGGGCCGCGGGAATCGAGAAGTTCGGCGCGCGCTCGCCGATGTCGAGCGCCGCGAACGCCGGCGGCGCGAGCAGCACCGCCCCGAGCCACGACCACCATTTCAGCTTGCGCATCACACCACTCCTTGCCGCAGCCTTGCCGGCGCGGGCGCACCATGTTGCCAGAGGCCCGATGACCTTGCGGAGCACCTAGAAGCCCTCTTCCACCAGCTCGGCGGCGCGGATCAGCGCGCGTGCCTTGGCTTCGGTCTCGCGCCATTCCATCTCGGGCACCGAGTCGGCCACCACGCCGGCAGCAGCCTGTACGTACAGCGTCTGGTTCTGGATGATGCCGGTGCGGATCGCGATGGCCACGTCCATGTCGCCGGCGTAGCTCAGGTAGCCGCAGGCGCCGCCGTAGATGCCGCGCTTCACCGGCTCGAGCTCGTCGATGATCTCCATCGCGCGGATCTTCGGCGCGCCGCTCAGCGTGCCGGCCGGGAAGGTCGCGCGCAGCACGTCGAGGTTGGAGGTGCCGTCCTTCAGGAGCCCCTCGACGTTGCTGACGATGTGCATCACGTGCGAGTAGCGCTCGACGACGAAGGCCTCGGTCACCTTCACCGAGCCGGTCTTCGCGATGCGGCCGATGTCGTTGCGCGCCAGGTCGATCAGCATCAGGTGCTCGGCGC
>JBGAMU010000043.1:0-30790 GCA_044222685.1 Burkholderiaceae bacterium | reverse complement strand
AACGCGAACTTCGCTGAGCGCCGCTGACCGCGGCGCCGCATAACGCCCGCGTTCGCCGGTCTGCCGCTGCGCGGCAGACTTCCCCCTTGCCGCTGCGCTGCTCGCCGCCGCAGATTCGCTCCCGGACCCCACAGCCCACGACCACGGCGCCGCGAGCACCGCAGTGGAGTCGGCACGCAGTGACGACCGACCCATCATGAGCCACGGGCGGGTGCCGCCTGCCGCGCCGCGCGGTCCTGACCAAGACAAGGCGCCTTGTCTGTTCGATCGAACGCATTTGCGCAGACGGCCTAAGGCCGCACGGCCGGCGTCTCCACCGCGAGCCCGGCGCTGCGCTGCGCCAGGTACAGCTCGAGCGCGATCATCTCCGGCGCGTCGTGTGCAAACGGCTCGGCGCGCACGCCGATCTGGCAGTTGCGGATGCGCCGGCGCAGCGAGCCCAGGCCTTGCCATTCGAGGCGGTAGATCGGATAGCCGTTGACGTGGCCCTGCGGGATCGGCGTGCCGCCGAGCCTGCGCCCGGGCAACTCGTCGTGACACTGCACGCAGGCGAGGTGGAGTTGCCCCATGCGCTGGCGATACAGGCGTTCGCCCTCGGCGCGCGCCGCCGCGAGTTCGGGCACCGGTGACGGCGCAAGCACGGCGCCGCGTGAGGCATGGGCGACGGCGGCCTCGAGGCTCAGCAGCTCCTTGCTTTCGTTCGCCCACGCGGCGGCGCCTTGGTGCCGACTGCGACAGGCGTTGATGCGCTGCGCGAGGTTCACCGGCCGGCGCGCGGTGGCATCCCAGCCGGGGTAGCGGGCGGCCACGCCGGCCATCGCCCGAGGCAGATCGCCATGGCAATCGGCGCAACTCCTGCCGCTGCCCGGCGCCACGCGCCACAGCGCCTCGCCGTCGGCCACCCACAGCATGCCGGGATTCTGCACATCGTCGCGCTGCATCGCCTGCAGGCTCGGGCTCATCGACTCGAATCCCGAGCGCTTCGGAGTGCCCTGGGCCACCACGCCCGCGCACACCAGCAGACCCAGCGCGGCGAGGGTCGCGACGCGTAGTCGCGTCATGTCACCGTGAGTCGGGCCGTCTCGGTCTGCGCGAAACCGTTGTCGCCCTCCCAGGTGAAGCTCAACGTGCCGCTCGCGGTTGCGCGCAGCGGAAAGGCGAAGTACGGATTCGCGGCGATGGCCGGTGCGAGCTCGGCGCTGAACACCAGCGCGCCGTCGAAGCGGCAGCTGAAGCGCCGGATGATGTCGCGCGGCACGACGCGGCCCTGCAGGTCGGAGCGGTAGCCGGTTTCCATCGCATGCGCGATCATCGCGCGCAGCTCGATCACCTCGCCGCGGCGCGCGGCCGTGGGCACCTGGATCAGCGTGCGTGCGCTGGCCACCCGTCACTCCAGGCAGGCGGCCAGCGTCACGATCACCTCGACCGTGTGCGTCCACAGGCTGCCGTCGTTCATGCGGGCCACAGCCACCAGCTGCTGCGACGTGGCGAGGCGGATCCGCGTGGCCAGGCGTGCCTGCGGCATCGCCGGCGAGAGCGTGGCCACGATCACGTCGTGCTGCGGGTTCTTCTGGTTGAACACGGCGATCTGCGTCACATGATCTGACGCGCTCATCGGGCTCGCGACCGACACCGTGATCGGCACTGCGTTGCCGTTCTCCACCAGCGGCTCGATCTCCAGCTTCACCCGGCCCTCGCGCGTGGCTGCCCCGCCAGCGAAGCCGCGCATCGCGGCCTCGAGTTCGGGTGCCAGCGCATGCGCACCGCGGACCGCGAGCAAGGCGCCGGCTCCGGCCATGAGCAGGTCGCGACGGCCAACGGTGCCGGGCATGCGCAGCGTCATCGCGCCGCCTTCAGCGTGGCGAGGTAGGCCACCACGTCTTCGATCTGCTGCCGCTGCAGCACCGGCTTGCCGCGCCAGGCCTCGCCGACACGCGTGAGTCCGTCGCGCGGGCCGTAGGCGGGCATCAGCGTCTGCGGATTCAGTCGCGCCGGATCCATCAGACGCAGCCTCAGCTGGGCTTCGCTCCAGCGCGACCCGGCGCCGCCGAGGTCGGTCGCGATGTCGCCCTGGAAGCGCACCTCCGGCAGCGGCGCGCTGTGGCACAGCAGGCACAGCCCCACCTGTCGGTCGGCGACGATCCGGCGACCTTCGTCGGCTCGCCCGGGCAAGTTCGTGAGGGGCGAGGGCATGCCGTCGCCCACCACCGGCGGCTGTGCCGGCGGCCCCGCACAAGCGGCCATGACCACGGCGCAGGCGGTCAAGCACGCGCGCTGCGCGGGGGGTCCGCCGATGCCGGTGGCATGTGCGCGTGCACGCAGCCGCATCACGCCTTCTTGAGGCTATGGTGCTTGAGCGGCAGGTCGCGGATGCGCTTGCCGGTCGCCGCGAAGATCGCATTCAGCACCGCTGGCGCCGCCACCGCGATCGTCGGCTCGCCAACGCCGCCCCAGAAGCCACCCGACGGCTTGACCGAGGTTTCGACCTTGGGCATGTCCTTCATCTGCAGCACCGGGTAGCTGTCAAAGTTGGTCTGTTCGACGCGGCCACCTTTGACCGTGCATTCCTGGAACAGCATCGCCGACAGCCCATAGACGAACGAGCCTTCGACCTGCGCCTCGATCTGCTGCGGGTTCACCGCATGGCCGCAGTCGGTGGCGGCGACGATGCGATGGATCTTCAGTGCGCCGGCGTCGCTGACCGACACCTCGGCACAGGCGGCCACATAGCTGCCGAAGCCCATGGTCTGCGCGAGGCCGCGGAAGACACCCTTGGGTGGCGGCGAATCCCAGCCCACCTTGGCTGCCACCTCGTTGAGCACCGCCAGATGCTTGGGGTGTTGGGCCATCAGCTTGCGGCGCAACGCGAGCGGATCCTGCTTCGTCGCCGCGGCGATCTCGTCGATGAAGCACTCGAGGTAGATCGCGTTGTGGTTCAGGTTCACGCCGCGCCAGAAGCCCGGCGGCACCGGCGGGTTGCGCATCGCGTGGTCGACCAGCAGGTTCGGCACCGTGTAGCCGATCGCCGCCTCGGCGCCGCTGGCATTGAGCCCCTGGAACACCACCGGGTCGAGCCCGTTGCGCACGTTCTGCGGGAACACGGCGGCCAGGATCGACTGGCCCGAGATGCGCATGTGCAGCGCATTGACGTTGTTGTCCTTGTTCAGGCCGGCGACCAGCCGGCACTGCGTGACCGGGTGGTAGCGGCCGTGCAGCATGTCTTCCTCGCGCGACCAGATCAGCTTGACCGGTGTGCCAGGCATCTCCTTGGCGATCGCCACCGCCTGGCGCACGTAGTCGGTCATGCCGCGTCGGCCGAAGCCGCCGCCGAGGTGGATCTTGTAGACCTCGCACTTGGCGCTCGGCAGGCCCGAGGCTTCCACCGTGGCGGCGAAGGCGGATTCGCCGTTCTGCGTCGGGCACCACACCTCGCAGCGCTCGGCCGTCCAGCGCGCGGTGGCGTTCATCACCTCCATGCAGGCATGGTTCTGGTACGGGTACGAGTACACCGCCTCGATCGTGCGCGCGGCCTGGCCGAGCGCGGCCTTGGCATCGCCGACCTTGGCGCCGGCCACCGCGTCGTCGGCGGTGAGGCCGGCCTTCAGCGTGGCGGCGATGGTGGCGCTCGACACGCCGGTGTTGGGGCCTTCGTCCCACTCGATCGGCAGCGCGTCGAGCGCGGTCTTGGCGTGCCACCAGGTGTCGGCCACCACCGCGACCGCGGTGTCGCCGACCTTGACGACCTTCTTGACGCCGGGCTTGCCGCTGACCGCGGCCGCGTTGAAGCTCTTGACCTTGCCGCCGAACACCGGGCAGTCCTTGATCGCGGCGTTGAGCATGCCGGGCAGCGTGAGGTCCATGCCGTAGACCTGCGAGCCGTCGACCTTGTGGCTGGTGTCCAGCCGCTTGACGGGCTTGCCCGCGACCTTCCAGTCCTTCGGATCCTTCAGCGGCACGTCGGTGGGGGCGGTCAGCTTGCTCGCCGCCTCGGCCACCTGGCCGTAGCGCACGCTGCGGTTGCTCTTCGCGTGCGTGATCACGGAGTTGCTCGCCGTGCACTCGGCGACCGGCACACCCCAGCCGTTGGCGGCGGCCTGCACCAGCATGATGCGGGCGGCGGCGCCGCCCTTGCGCACGTAGTCGTGCGACTCGCGCACACCGCGGCTGCCGCCGGTGGAGAAGTTCTGCCAGATGCGGTTGCGCGCCACGTTCTGCCCCGGCGTGGGGTATTCGGTGGTCACCTTGGCCCAGTCGCACTCGAGCTCCTCGGCGACCAGCTGCGCCAGGCCGGTGAGCGTGCCCTGGCCCATCTCGCTGCGCGCGATGCGCACGACGACCGTGTCGTCGGGCTTGATCAGCACCCAGGCGTTGATCTCGCCCGCCGCGCTGCTGCCCTGGGCGGCGGCCTTGCCGACCAGCGGCGAATCGGGGATGTGGAAGCCGACGACCAGTGCGCCGGCGGTGGTGGCCGCCGAGGCACCGAGGAAGCGGCGGCGCGAGACTTTCGGGGAGACGGTGTGCGTGCTCATCGTGGTCTCTCCCGGCTCAGGCCTTGGCCGTCTTGGCCGCGACCTTGATCGCCGCGCGCACGCGGTTGTAGGTGCCGCAGCGGCAGATGTTGGTCATCGCCTCGTCGATGTCGGCATCGGTGGGCGAGGGCTTCTTCTTCAGCAGCGCGGCGGCGGCCATCAGCATGCCGCTCTGGCAGAAGCCGCACTGCGGCACGTCGAGCTCGACCCAGGCCTTCTGCAGCGGGTGCGACGCGTTCGGCGCCAGGCCTTCGATGGTGGTGATCTTCTGGTTCGCGCTCACTGTCGAGACCGGCCGCACGCAGCTGCGCACCGGCTCGCCGTCGATGTGCACCGTACACGCGCCGCACTGCGCGACGCCGCAGCCGTACTTGGTGCCGGTGAGGTTGAGCTGCTCGCGCAACACCCACAGCAACGGAGTCTCCGGTTCGGCATCGAAGTCGCGCTCCTTGCCGTTGACGTTCAGACGGGGCATCGGTGACTCCTTGGGGCGGTGGCGGGGCGGGCCGATTGTGTGTCGGGCGAATACCGGAGGGGTACGAGGGGTTGTCCGCCCGCAGCCTCGGCCACGGGCGTGCACGTCACAATGCCGCCATGCAGGTGGGTTCGTATCTGAAGCTGTCGATCGCCGTGGCGCTGGCCACCATCGCGCTCAAGTTCGGCGCCTGGTATCTCACCGACTCGGTGGGCCTGCTGTCGGACGCGCTGGAGTCGTTGGTCAACCTGGCGGGTGCGGTGTTCGCGCTGATGATGGTCACCGTGGCGGCGCAGCCGCCCGACGAGGACCACCCGTACGGGCACCACAAGGCCGAATATTTTTCCAGCGGTTTCGAGGGCGTGCTGATCCTGGTGGCGGCGCTGGCCATCATCTGGGCCGCCGTGCAGCGCTTCTTCGCGCCGTTGCCGCTGCAGTCGCTGGGCCTGGGCATCGCGCTGTCGGTGATCAGCTCGATCATGAATGGCGTGCTCGCCTGGGCCATGCTGCGCAAGGCGCGCGAGCACCGCTCGATGGCGCTCGAAGGCGACGCGCGCCACCTGTTCACCGACGTGTGGACGTCGGTTGGCGTGGTCGGCGCGCTGATCGCGGTGCACTTCTCCGGCTGGTTGTGGCTGGACCCGACGATCGCGATCCTGGTCGCCGGCAACATCGCGCGCGAGGGCGTGCTGCTGGTCTGGCGCTCGGCCGACGGCCTGATGGACCGCGCACTCGAGCCCGACGTGCGCACGCTGATCGACGGCACGCTCAAGGAGTTCGAGCACCAGGCGATCCGCTTCGACCACGTGGTCACGCGCCGTGCCGGGCAGCGCCGCTTCGTCGACCTGCACATGCACATGCCGTCGGCCTGGACGCTGGGCCGCGCGGCGGCGCTGCGCGCGTCGGTGGAGCAGGCGCTGATGAGTGCGGTGCCGGGCTTGCGCGCCAGCATCCAGCTGCTGCCGATGGACGTGGAGGCGCATTTCGGCGATGCGAAGGATCTGAAGTGATCGCGCTGGTGCAGCGCGTGTCGCGCGCTCGCGTGCGGGTCGACAGCGAAACGGTCGGCGCCATCGAGGCCGGGCTGCTGGTGTTCGTCTGCGCCGAGCCGGCTGACGGCGAGGTGCAGGCGGCGCGGCTAGTCGACAAGCTGCTGAAGCTGCGCATCTTTGCCGACGACGCCGGCAAGATGAACCGCAGCGTGCAGGACGTGGCCGGCGGCCTGCTGATCGTCAGCCAGTTCACGCTGGCGGCCGACACGTCGGGCGGCAACCGGCCGAGCTTTACTGCTGCGGCGCCGCCGGCGCTGGGGCGTGCAATCTACGACAGCGTGCTGCGTCTGGCTCGCGAGCGCCACGCGCCGGTGGCCAGCGGCGAGTTCGGTGCCGACATGCAGGTGGAGCTGGTCAACGACGGGCCGGTGACGATTCCCCTGCGCATCGCGTGAGGCCAGGCATCGCTGCCACGCGCCGTCACGCGCAATGCCTCCAAGGCGCGATGACCGTGGCCCACGTCGCGACGCCCCAGTGACTGCCGCGGATCCGGCTCCGCCGGTCAGCCGGCAGTGCCCCCTTGAGGGGGAAGCGCCGAAGGCGCTCCGGGGGTGGTCAACTCTTGTACCAGTCGAAGATGCGCCCGCTCTCGACGGTCCACCCGCTGATCGGTGCCTGCAGCTTGTTGTTCAGCGCCATCAGCTTGGGCCGCGCGACGATGGGCACCACCACGTGCGCGTTGCAGATCAGGTCGTTCAGCTTGATCAGCAGCGCGGCGCGCTTCACCGGGTCGAGCTCGTTCTCGGCGGCGCGGAAGGTCTTGTCGTACTCGTCGTTGCGCCAGCGCGTGACGTTGCGGCCGAGGTACTTGTTGGCCTTGCCGGCGACCAGCCATGAGCAGAACAGCTCCATGAAGCGCCCGGGGTCGGGCCCGCCGCGCGTGATGGTGTACATCTGCAGGTCGGCGATGAAGCGCGCGTTGGTGTCGGGGTTGGCCGCGTCGCCCGAGAAGAACACGGTGGCCGAGGTCGCCTTGAGCTCGACCTCGATGCCGCACTGGCTCGCCGATTGCTTGAAGATCGATTGCACCTTCTGTCGTGATGCGTTGGTCGAGGTCTGGAACAGCAGCTTGAGCTGCTGGCCGCCCTTGGCCCGCAGGCCGCCGGTGCCGCGCGCCCAGCCAGCCGAGTCGAGCAGCGCGTTGGCGCGCGCCACGTCGAATGCCTCGCCCTGCCGTGTGGACTGGAAGGCCGGCGGGTTGTTCAGGAAGTTGCTGGTCGCCACGCCGCCGCGGCCGTAGATGAATTTCTGGATCGAGTCGCGATCCACCATGTGGGCGATGGCCGTCGCCACCGCCGGTTCACGCAGGAACGGGTGCTGCGTCGACACGTGCGAGCGTTCGCCGTCGAACTCGACCCAGGGGTTGGCCTGGTTGAGCATCAGGTACTCGACGTCGCCGCCGGGGGCCACGTCGATGCGGCCCTGGCCGCCGCGCTCCATGCGCTGCAGGATCTCGTCTTCCACCTGGATCAGCCAGGCGGCGTCGTACTCGCCGGTCTGCAGCACCGCGCGGGCGGCCGACACCGCATCGCCGCCGCCCTTGATCTCCACCGCGTCGAAGTGCGGCCGGTTCGGCATGTGATACGCGGGGTTGGCCTCGCCGCGCACCCAGTCGCCGGGCTTGAAGTCGACCAGTCTGTACGGGCCGGTGCCCACCGGCTTCAGGTTGGCCGGCGCTTCGCGCGACTTCGCGCCCCTGTAGGCCGCGAAGTGCTTCTTCGGCAGCACCGGGTCGCCGACGAAGGCGTCGTACCAGGCCGGTGTGGGCTTGGCAAAGCGCAACTGCACCGTGTGGCTGTCGATCCGGCGCGCCTCGCTGATCGGCTGGTAGGTGCCGACGGTGAAGGCGGCCGCCGCCGGGTCGCGCAGCAGCTCCCAGCTGAACACCACGTCGTCGGCGGTGAAGGGTTCGCCGTCGTGCCAGCTGACGCCGCGCTTCAACTTCCAGGTGACCGACAGGCCGTCCTTGGCGACGCCACCGTTGGCCAGGCTCGGGATCTCGGCGGCGAGCACCGGGTACATCGAGCCGTCGCGGTCCCAGGTGGCGAGCGGCTCGTAGAACAGGCGCGTGGCGAGCTGGTCCTTGCTGCCGTTGGAGAAGTGGCTGTTCAGCAGCGTCGGCCCCTGCCACGACAGGATCTTCAGCGTGCCGCCGCCGCCGCGCTTGGTCGGCGCGTACTTGAAGGTCGGCTGCGCCTGCGCGAGGCCGGCATGCGAGAGCAGCTGCCACGCCATCGGCGCCGGCAGCCCGAGGGCAGTGACCGCGCCGACGAAGCCGCGGCGCGACAGCTGGCCACGGGCCACGCGCGCGAGCGCGTCGCGCAGAAAGGACTCGGTGTCGTTCATGAGGGCGGCATCATGCCCGAACCCTCATGAACGCACGGCCGACGCCGTCAGTCGGCGTATTGGCCGGCGGCCTTGATGGCCGGACCCCACTTGGCGATCTCAGCGGCCACGAAGGCCTTGTGCTCTGCCGGCGCCAGGCGGCCGTCGGTGACGACCACGGCGCCGAGCGCCTCCTGCTTCTTGATGAAGTCGGCGTCCTTCAGCGAGACGCGCAGCGCGGCGTTCACCTTATCGAGCACCGCCTTGGGCGTGCCCTTGGGTGCATACATGCCGTGCCAGATGCTGACGTTGAACCCCTTCAGGCCCGACTCGTCGAGCGTCGGCAGCTTGGCCAGCGCCGGCGTGGTGAGTCGCTTGGTGGTCGTCACCGCGAAGGCCTTGACCTTGCCGCCTTCGATCTGGCTGCTGGTGTTGGTGGTCTGGTCGCACATGATGTCGACCTGGCCGCCCAGCAGATCGGTCATCGCCGGGCCAGTGCCCTTGTACGGCACGGTGGTCATGTCGACCTTGACGCTCTGCTGGAACAGCAGGCCGCACAGGTGCGAGGCGGCGCCGAGGCCGGCGTTGGCCAGGTTGATCTTGCCCTTGTTGGCCTCGATCCACTTGGACAGTTCGGCGTAGTTGTTGGCCGGCAGCGTGGGCCGGCCGATCAGCGTCATCGGCACGTCGTTGACCATGCCGAGGAACTCGAAATCGTCGAGCACCTTGAACGGCAGGTTGCGATACAGCGCCGGAGACGTGGACATGCCGATGTGGTGCAGCAGCAGCGTGTAACCGTCGGGAGCGGCCTTGGCCACCTTGTTGGCACCCAGCGTGCCGCCGGCGCCGCCGACGTTGTCGATGATGACGGTCTGCTTGAGTTCCTTGCCGAGCGCCACGCCGAGGTCGCGCGCCACCTTGTCGGTGGGGCCGCCGGCCGAGAACGGCACGACGAGGGTGATGGGCTTCTCGGGGTACTCGGCCCACGCGGTGGTGGAGGCCACGGCCGCGATGGCCAGCAGGGTGAATCGTTTCATCGGTCGGTCTCCAGGATGGAAAAGGGGATCTGGCAATGGCCGGCATGCTAGAAGCCGCCGCTGCCTCGTGCAACGCGGGAACTACGTAGCAGGCCGACCGGAATGACCCGCGGTCGATCTGGATCAAGTGGCGGCGGGCTCCGCCAGGTGGTCCGCCAGCACCCGGGCCACGTGCAGCGCCTGCCGCCCCGTGCCGTCGGCGATCTGGTGGCGACAACTGGTGCCGTCGGCCACGATGATCGCGTCGGGCGCCGCCCGCACGGCGGGCAGCAGGCTCAGCTCGGCCATCTGCATCGACACGTCGTGGTGCGCCGCCTCGTAGCCGAAGCTGCCGGCCATGCCGCAGCACGAACTGTCGATCACCTCGACCTGTGCCTGCGGGATCAGCTTCAGCGTGTCGGTCACCGTGCCCATCAGGCCGAAGGCCTTCTGGTGGCAATGCCCGTGCACGCGCAAGGGCCGCTCGGCCGCCCGCAGCGCGGGTGCGAAGCGGCCGGCGTGCGCCTCGCGCTGTACGAACTCCTCGAACAGCAGCGCCTGCGCGGCGACCGCCTGCGCCGCCGGGCCCAGGCCCATCACGGTGAACTCGTCGCGCAGCGACAGCAGGCAGCTCGGCTCCAGGCCGACGATGGCGACGCCGCGTTCGGCGAACGGCGACAGCGCGGCGACCAACGTGCGCGCCTTGGCCCGCGCGGCCTCGACGTCGCCGGCCGCCAGGTGCGTGCGGCCGCAGCACAGCCGCTCGCCGGCCGCGCCCTGCGCCGCGTGCACGGTGTAGCCGGCGGCGCGCAGCACGCGCACGGCGGCCAGCGCATTGTCGGGTTCGAAGTGGTCGTTGAAGGTGTCGATCCACAGCACCACGGCCTTCGCCGCCGCGAGGGCGGTCGCGCGGTCGGCCAGGCCGAGCGAGGCGGCGCGTCGCCAGAAGGTGTCGCGTCGCCAGGTCGGCAGCGAGCGGCGCGCCGATACGCCGGTGCCGCGCTCCATCAGGCGGGCCAGCGCCGGCACGCGGTTGCGCAAGTTGGCGAGCGGCGCCAGGCGGCTGGCCCACGGCGCGTAGTCGGGCAGCGCACCGATCAGCCGGTCCTTCAGCGTCGCACCGAAGCGCGCGCGGCGCTGCGCCTGCACCTCGATCTTCATGCGCGCCATGTCGACGCCGGTCGGGCAGTCGCGCTTGCAGCCCTTGCAGCTGACGCACAGATCGAGCGCATCGCACACGGCGTCGCCGGTCAGGGCGTCGGGCCCCAGCTGCCCCGACAGCGCCAGCCGCAGCGTGTTGGCACGGCCGCGCGTCAGGTGCTGCTCGTCGCGGGTGACGCGGTAGCTCGGGCACATGGTGCCGGCGTCGACCTTGCGGCAGTGGCCGTTGTTGTTGCACATCTCCACCGCCTTGGCCAGGCCGCCGGTGGAGTCGCCACCGCTGCCGGGTGCGCTGATCGATTCGGTGCGCGGATCGTTCTGCACGTTCCACGCCGACCAGTCGAGCGCCGGCTGGATCGTGATGGTCTTGTAGCCCGGCGCAAAGCGAAACAGCGACGGATCGTCCATCCTCGGCGGATCGACGATGCGATGGGGGCAGAACAGGTTGTCCGGATCGAGTTCGCGCTTGATGGCGCGAAACGCTTCATTGAGCCGCGGGCCGAACTGCCAGGCGATCCACTCGCCGCGGCACAGGCCGTCGCCGTGCTCGCCGCTGTAGGCGCCCTTGAAGCGGCGCACCAGCGCCCCGGCCTCGTCGGCGATCGCGCGCATCTTGCGCGCGCCGCCATGCGGCCCGGACTGGCGCATGTCGAGGATCGGCCGCACGTGCAGCGTGCCGACCGACGCGTGCGCGTACCAGGTGCCGCGGGTGCCGTGGCGGGTGAACACCTCGGTGAGCGCGTCGGTGTAGGCGGCCAGGTGCTCGAGCGGCACAGCACAGTCCTCGATGAAGCTCACCGGCTTGCCGTCGCCCTTGAGGCTCATCATGATGTTGAGGCCCGCCTTGCGCACCTCCCACAGCGCCTTCTGCGGTGCGTCGTCGGGCATTTCGACCACGCTGCCGGGCAGCTGCAGGTCGCCCATCAGCTCGACCAATGCCCGCAGCTGCGCCAGCAGCGCGGCGCGATCGTCGCCGCTGAACTCGACCAGCAGGATCGCCTCGGGCGCACCGATCAGCGCCGACTCGATGACCGGCTTGAACGCCGGGTTGGCGCGCGCCAGCTCGATCATCGTGCGGTCGACCAGCTCGACCGCGCTGGGCCCGAGCTTGACGATGTGCTGCGCACTGTCCATCGCGGTGTGGAAGCTGGCGAAGTTGACGACGCCCAGCACCTTGGCGCGCGGCAGGGGGCTCAACTGCAGTGTCAGCGAGCGCGTGAAGCCGAGCGTGCCTTCGGCGCCGACGAACAGGTGGGCCAGGTTGACCGAGCCGTCGCCGGTGTAGGGCCGCTCGCTGACCGGATGGAAGATGTCGAGGTTGTAGCCCGCCACGCGGCGCAGCACGCGCGGCCAGTGCGCCTCGATGTCGGCGAGGTGACGGTCGGCCAGCGTGCGCACGAAGCGCCCGATGTCGGCCGCGCGGCCGCTCAGCCGCTCGACCGGTCCGAAGCGCTGCGTGCTGCCGTCGGCCAGCCAGATGTCGGCACCGAGCACGTTGTGCACCATGTTGCCGTAGGCGATCGAGCGCGACCCGCACGAGTTGTTGCCGGCCATGCCGCCGAGCGTGGCCTGCGCGCTGGTCGACACGTCGACCGGGTACCACAGGCCGTGGGTCTTGAGTTGTGCGTTCAGGTGATCGAGCACCAGACCGGGTTGCACGGTCGCCGTGCGGTGCGCCACGTCGACCTCGAGCACGCGGCGCAGGTGCTTGCTGCCGTCGATGACCAGGCCCGCGCCCACCGTCTGGCCGCACTGGCTGGTGCCGGCGCCGCGCGGCAGCAACGGCACGCGCAGGTCGCGTGCGATGTCGAACGCGGCCTGCACGTCGGCGTCGTCGGTCGGCACGAACACGCCCACCGGCCTCACCTGGTAGATCGACGCGTCGGTGGCATAGCGGCCGCGCGACGCGGCGTCGAACATCACCTCGCCGCGGGTGTGGCGGCGCAGGCGGTCGGCCAGCGCGCGGCTCGTGTCGGTGGGAGCGATGCGATTGGCCGCGGCCGTGGTGGGGGAATCCATGCGCTCAGGGTGCGGATCGGCGTGCCATCATCGCGGGCATTGTCCACCTGCGCCACGGCGGCCCTCGAGAGCGGCGGCGCCGGGCCCCAAGCCCATGATCGCGCTCGACAACCACCCCAGCGGCCGCCACTTCCTGCAGATTCCCGGGCCGAGCCCGGTGCCCGATCGCATCCTGCGGGCGATGAGCCTGCCGACGATCGACCACCGCGGTCCCGAGTTCGGCGCGCTCGGCCTCAAGGTGCTGGCCGGCCTGCGCCAGGTGTTCCAGACCCAGCACCCGGTGGTGATCTACCCCGCCTCGGGCACCGGCGCCTGGGAGGCGGCGCTGGCCAACACGATGAGCCCGGGCGACGCGCTGCTGATGTTCGAGACCGGCCACTTCGCCACGCTGTGGCAGAAGATGGCGTTGCGTCTGAGCTTGCAGCCGGAGTTCCTGTCGGTGCCGGGCGTCGACGCGGCGACCGGCTTGCCGAACGGCTGGCGCCGCGGCGTGCAGGCCGACCTGATCGAGCAGCGCCTGCGCGCCGACAAGGCGCATCGCCTGAAGGCGGTGTGCGTGGTGCACAACGAGACGTCGACAGGCGCGACATCGGACATCGCCGCGGTGCGCCGTGCGATCGACGCCGCGGGCCACCCCGCGCTGCTGATGGTCGACACCATCTCGGGCCTGGCCTGCGCCGACTACCGCCACGACGAGTGGGGCGTCGACGTCGCGATCAGCGGCTCGCAGAAAGGGCTGATGCTGCCGCCAGGCATCAGCTTCAATGCGCTGTCGCCGAAGGCGCTCGCCGCGGCGAAGGACTCGAAGCTGCCGAAGTCGTTCTGGGCCTGGGACGAGATCGTCGAGATCAACAGGAGCGGCTACTGGCCCTACACGCCGAACACCAACCTGCTGTACGGCCTGAGCGAGGCACTCGACATGCTGCTCGAGCAGGGCCTGCCGGCGGTGTTCGCGCGCCACCAGCGCTGGGGCGAGGGCGTGCGCGCCGCGGTGCGCGCCTGGGGTCTGCCGATCCAGTGCGCCGAGGCCGCGGTGTATTCGCCGGTGCTCACCGGCGTGATCACGCCGGCCGGCGTCGACGCCGACGCGTTGCGCCAGTTGATCCATCGCCGCTTCGACCTGTCGCTGGGCACCGGGCTGGGCAAGGTGAAGGGCCGTATGTTCCGCATCGGCCACCTCGGCGACTGCAACGACCTGACGCTGGTGGCCACCGTCGCCGGCGTCGAGATGGGGCTCAAGCTGCAGGGCGTGTCGCTGTCAGGCAGCGGCGTGCAGGCGCTGATGGACTATTTCGCCAGCCACCCGCAGCAAGCGGTGCTGAAGGCGGCGGCGTGAGGCCGTCCTAGCAGTTCCTGCCAAGGTCTTGCGCGGATCCGGCTTTGCCGGTCCGCTGCAAGGGCCCCCTCGGGGGGCAGCGACCGAAGGGAGCGTGGGGGCCGTCAGTTTCGCGCGGGCAGATTGAACTTGGCCACTTGCGCGGCCAGCTCCTTGGCCTGGTCCTTCAGCGATTCGGCGGCTGCCGCGGTCTGCTCGACCAGCGCGCTGTTCTGCTGTGTCATGCGATCGAGCTCCTGGATCGAGCCGCCGATCTGCGCGACGCCGCCGCTCTGTTCGCGGGCAGCGGTCGAGATGTTGGCCACCAGTTCGTTGATCTGACGCGCGTTGTCGACCAGCTGGCGCATCGTGTCGCCGGCGCCCTGCACGATCCTGGATCCCGACTCGACGCGCGACACGCTGTCGGTGATCAGCGACGCGATCTCCTTGGCAGCGGCCGCGCTGCGCTGCGCGAGGCTGCGCACCTCGCCGGCCACCACCGCGAAGCCGCGGCCCTGCTCGCCGGCGCGCGCGGCCTCGACCGCGGCGTTGAGCGCCAGGATATTGGTCTGGAAGGCGATGCCGTCGATGGTGCCGATGATCTCGCTGATCTTGCTCGACGAGGCGTGGATCTCCTGCATCGTGCTGACCATCGAGCCGATCACCTGCCCGCCTTGCGCGGCGGCGTCGGCGTTGTTGTGCGCCACGGCGGCGGCCTGCGCCGAGGTGTCGGCCGTCTGCTTGACGGTGGAGAAGATCTCCTCCATCGACGAGGCGCTTTCCTCCAGATTGGCCGCCGCCTGCTCGGTGCGTGCCGCCAGGTCGTGGGCACCCATCGAGATCTCGGTGCTCGCATGCACCAGCGACTCCGACGAGTCGCGCACCTGCAGCACGATCTTGCGCAGCGACGACTGCATGTCCGACAGCGTGAACATCAAGCGAGCGGCCTCGTCGTGCCCCCAGGGGCGCGGTGTCGTGGTGAGATCACCGTCGGTCATCGCGACCAGGTGCTTGCGCACCTCCTTCAGGCCGCCGTCGATGACGAGGTAGAACGAATAGAAGAGGTACAGCGCGAGTGCGACGGCCAGCACCAGCATCACCGACACGCCGATGCGCTTCTGGTTGATCTGGTCGGCGCGCGCCTGCAGCAGCCGGTCGAGCTCGAGCAGCGTGACGTCGCGCAGCTCGCGCAGCGCGCGCAGGGCCGTCGGCGACTCGGCCGCGAACTCGGGCGACTCCTGACTGATGGCCGCGTTGAACAGCACCGTATCGGTCATCGCCAGCACCGCCTTGCCGGCCTTGACCGCCGCGTCCGGCTTGACGCGCTGCGTGATGTCGGGCGAGGCGCGCGCGGCGGTGGCGATGGTCTCGAGCACCTCGTCGAGGTGCACCTGGGCGAAGTAGGCGTAGGCATACATGCGCTGGGTCAGCTTCGGGTCCACCTTGCTGGCGAAGGACGCCGAGGCCATCAGGTCGCGCATGTGCGACAGGTGTTCGATCACCTGTGGCATCACGGTGGTGCTGGCGATCATCAGGTGGTAGGAGTCCAGGTCCGGGTCCAGCGCCAGCGACGAGTGGTCGATGATCGTGTCCGACAGGCCAATCACCGCCTTGGCATAGGCCTGGAAGACGTCGTCGGCATTGGCCGGCGTGAGGTTCGCGGCGCGAAAGGTGGCGTGGGCCGCCTCGAGCTCGCCGATCGCTTTCGCGAGGTCCAGGTTCGAGCCGTTTTCGGCGGCGACCTGCTTGGTCCTGGCCAGCAGCGGTTCGAGCGCGCCGGCGTCCGCTTTCGGTGACTTGCTGCCGAGCGCGGCCGCGCGTTGCAGTTGGATCGCGTCGAGCAGCGGATGCACCGTCTTCAGCACCGCGACGCCCTCGCGCTCGAGCGCGGCCACCTGGATGACGCTGGCCACCGAGCTGTAGTACGACCACGCCAGCACCGCCAGCGGCAGGCCGAAGGCGGCCGAGATCCACGCCGCCTTGGAGCGGAAGCGCAGGTTGCGGAACAGTCGCACGCCGACGGCCCAGATGCCGTGGTACTGGAAGAACTCGAACAGGCTTCCGGACGAGGCGCGCGAAGACGCCGGGCGGAAGGTCTGCGACGCCGGCAACGCGGCGGTTCCGATGGCCATGAGATGTCCCCGTTCTACGCAGGCATGCCAAGGGACGGACGTCCCGCGGTCAGACCGGCTGCGAACAAATTCTCTGCAGATCCACCGCCCACCGATGGCCGGAAGTGAGGCCGGAATGCCGGCCTGTTGCCGACCGGCGGAGGCCTCGACGAGCGCTCGCAGCGCTACTTGTAGCTGCGCGCGTCCTCGATGACCTTGCCGTCGTTGGGCAGGCTGCCCGGGGCGAGCAGGTCGACATCGGCGCGCAGTTTCGTGATGTCGCGCACGCTGGCGGCAATGGCCTCCACCAGTCCGGACGGCCGGGCACTGACCTCGGCCTTGAAGGTCAGGCGGTCGCTGGCCATCTCGCCTTCGACGACGACGCGGGCTCGGCCGATCTCGGCATGCCGGCGCACGACCTCGGCCACCTGGCTCGGGTGCACCAGCATGCCGCGCACCTTGGTCGTCTGGTCGGCGCGGCCCATCCAGCCCTTGATGCGCAGCGC
This sequence comes from Burkholderiaceae bacterium, assembly GCA_044222685.1. Classification (GTDB taxonomy): domain Bacteria; phylum Pseudomonadota; class Gammaproteobacteria; order Burkholderiales; family Burkholderiaceae_C; genus JAEUPI01. The sequence continues at coordinate 14,281 of JBGAMU010000043.1, read as the reverse complement.
GGTGCGTCCGGTCGGGCAGCGGCCCGGCAGCACGGCGGAGAGATCCCCGGTGCCGAAGCGCAGCAGCGGATAGTCGGTGTGCAGCACGGTGACCACCACCTCGCCGACCTCGCCCTGGGGCACCGGATCGTCGGTGCCGGGGCGCACGATCTCCAGCAGCACGCCTTCGTCGACGACGAGGCCTTCGCGCGCCGCGGTCTCGTAGGCGATCAGTCCGACGTCGGCCGTGGCGTAGGCCTGGTAGCCCTCGATGCCGCGCTCGCGCAGCCAGTCGCGCAAGGACGGCGGGAACGCCTCGCCGCTGACCAGCGCCTTGCCGATCGAGCCGATCGACGTGCCGGCCTCGGCGGCCTTCTCGAGCAGGATCTTCAGGAAGCTCGGCGTGCCGATGTAGCCCTGCGGCCGCAGGTCGACGATGGCCTGCAGCTGCAGCTCGGTGTTGCCGACCCCGCCGGCAAAGGTGGTGCAGCCGATCGCGTGCGCGCCGGTCTCCATCATCGCGCCGGCCGGCGTGAGGTGGTAGCTGAAGCTGCAGTGCGCCAGGTCGCCGGCGCGAAAACCGGCGGCCCAGATCGCACGTGCCATGCGCCAGTAATCGTCGCCATGGCCCTCGGGTTCGTAGATCGGGCCCGGCGACTGGAACACGCGGCGCGCACCCTGCGCCGCCGCCATGCCGCGCCAGCCGATCGCCGAGTAGCCGCCGAGCGGGTCCCACGGCTCAACCTGGCGCTGTGCCTGCTGGCGCTCGTGCAGGGCGGTCTTGCGCAGCACCGGTATGCGTTGCAGGGCGGCGCGGCTGGTCACGCCCGCGGCGTCGATGCCGGCGAGCCGGTCGGCGCCACCGGCCGTCTGCTGCGCGCGGCGGATCAGCGCCGGCAGCGCGGCCAGCGCGGCCGCCTCGCGAGCGGCCGGGTCGCGGGTTTCGAGGGCGTCGTAGTAGTGTTCTGCGGTCATGATGGCAAGGCTTCCGGTCGGGCCCGTGGGCGGCCCGCGCAGGGGTCAGTCGTCGTCGCGCCGCCAGCGCTCGAGCCGCTTCTTGACTTCGGCGACCCATTGCCGCTGGTCGGCGGCGTTCTTCAGCGTCTGCGCATCCCATTGCGGCGACGTCGCCACCGGCTTGCGCACCAGCTTCACCGCGAGCGTGGCCCCGTCGACGCGCCACTCGGCGATTCGCCGCCCGCGCTGCTCGCAGCCGTCGCCACGCTCCGCGAGGCCCAGCTCACGCAGCGAGCGCTTGAGCTGGACCAGGGCGGCCTCGGGCTTGTAGGCCGGCGCATCGAAGCCGAAATCAGGTTCGTCAGCCACGTCGTGCCACCTTGCGCTCGCTGCGCCCCAGTGGCCGCCGCGGATCCGGCTTTGCCGGTCCGCTGGCGGCGCCCCCCAGGGCCACGAAGTGGCCCCTTCGGGTCCACGGGGGAGGCGACCGCCAGGTCGCTACGGGGGGGAATGTCATGCCAACCAGCGTTTGCGCCGTTTGTAGCTCTTGACGTCGCGAAAGCTCTTGCGGTCGCCGCCGCCGACGCCCAGATAGAACTCCTTGACGTCCTCGTTCTCGCGCAGGTCGCTCGCCTGGCCATCCATCACCACGCGGCCGTTCTCCAGGATGTAGCCGTAGTCGGCGTAGCGCAGCGCCATGTTGGTGTTCTGCTCGGCGAGCAGGAAGGTCGTCTTCTCCTTGGTGTTGAGATCCTTCACGATCTCGAACACCTCCTCGACGATCTGCGGGGCCAGGCCCATGCTGGGTTCGTCGAGCAGCACCATCTTCGGGTTGGCCATCAGCGCGCGGCCGATTGCACACATCTGCTGTTCGCCGCCCGAGGTGTAGGCGGCCTGCGAGCCGCGCCGCGTCTTCAGCCGCGGGAAGTAGTTGTAGACCTTGTCGAGCGTGGCAGCGATTGCGCCCTTGCCGTCCTGGCGCGTGTAGGCGCCGGTGAGCAGGTTCTCCTCGATCGTCAGGTGAGCGAAGCAATGACGCCCTTCCATCACCTGGATCACGCCGCGGTCGACCATCTGAGCCGTGCTGAGCTTCTCGATGCGTTCACCGCGCAGTTCGATCGAACCCTTGGTCACCTCGCCGCGTTCACCGGCCAGCAGGTTGCTTACCGCGCGCAGCGTGGTCGTCTTGCCCGCGCCGTTGCCGCCCAGCAGCGCCACGATGCCGCTCTCGGGCACCTGCAGCGACACGCCCTTCAGCACCAGGATCACGTGGTTGTAGATGACCTCGATGCCGTTGACGTTGAGGAGTACGGTGCTCATGCCTGTGCCTTTGACTCTTCGAAGCGCCGCGCGCGGCGCTTCGAAGAGGGCTCCGCGAGGAGCCCGCCCCGCTGGGCGGGGGTGGGTGCTCAGCCGATCACGACTGGCAATCCTCCGGCGTGCGACGTGTGAGCTTCTTTTCAGCCGCGTACTTGTCCGCCGCCTGCTTGACCATCGGCTTCAGGATCGACTCGTCGGCCTGGTACCAGTCGGACGTGAAGTTCCACTTGGCGCCGTCCCAGGTGTGGACCCGGGCGTACGACGCACCCATGTGGTCGGCGCACGAGGTCGACACCGGGCGCATCACGCCGGCGAAGCCCAGCGCGTCGAGCTTCTTCTGGTCGAGCGCGAGGTTCTCGTAGCCCCAGCGCGCCTGCTCGCCGGTCATGACCTTGCCCTTGCCGTAACGCTCCTGCGCGCGACGCACGCCTTCCACGGCGAGCATCGCGGCGGACAGCCCGCGCATGTAGAGCACCTGGCCGACTTCTTCCTTCGGGCCGGTGCCCTGACCCTTGGCGTGCACCTTGTCGAGCACCTCCTTGACGATCCTGGACTGCGGCTCGGCGCCATGCTGCAGCGCCAGCGCGTGGTAGCCCTTGGCACCGTCGCCGACGTCCTTGACGTCGGGTTCAGCGCCGGCCCACCACACGCCGTACATCTTGTCGCGCGGGTAGCCGGTGGCCACTGCTTCCTTGACCGAGGTGGAGTTCATCACGCCCCAGCCCCACAGGAAGATGTAGTCGGGCCGGTTCTGGCGGATCTGCAGCCAGGTGGCCTTCTGCTCGACGCCGGGGTGCGCCACCGGCAGCAGGCTGAGGTCGAAGCCGTGCATTTTGGAGCGCTCCTGCAGCAGGGCGATCGGCTCCTTGCCGTAGGGGCTGTCGTGGTAGACCAGGGCGATCTTCTTGCCCTTGAGCTTGTCGTAGCCGCCTTCCTTCTTGGCCACGTGCTGCACCAGGATGTCGGCGGCCACCCAGTAGGTGCCCACCAGCGGGAAGTTCCACTTGAAGACGCCGCCGTCGGCCGACTCGCTGCGGCCGTAACCCGAGGTGATGAGCGGGATCTTGTCGCCGGGCGCCTTCTCGGTGAGCGCGAAGGTGATGCCGGTGGACAGCGGCTGGAACACCGTGGCGCCGCCGTTCTTGCCCTTCAGGCGCTCGTAGCACTCGACGCCCTTGTCGGTGGCGTAGCCGGTCTCGCACTCCTCGAACGAGACCTTGACGCCGTTGATGCCGCCCTGGGCGTTGACCAGCTTGAGATAGTCGACATAACCGTTGGCGAACGGCACGCCGTTGGGCGCGTAGGCGCCGGTGCGGTAGACCAGTACCGGGAAGAACTGCTCCTTGGCCTGCGCGAACGCCGGCGTGGTGAGCGTGCTCGCGGCGCCGGCGGCCAGCAGGCTGGCAACCAGGGCGATGGACTTGAACTTCATGTCTGCCTCCAGAGGTGGGTATGGGCACTCGTCAGTGCGTGGGTGAAAACCGTGATGTGAGAACGTTTGGCGAGGCGGCGACTTCCTCGGGGTTTACGCCGAGCGAGGACTCAATGTGGGAAGGGCCAGAGACGCAGCTTCTCCTTGCCGATCGACCACAGTCGCGCGAGGCCATGCGGTTCGACGATCAGGAAGAAGACGATCAGCGAGCCGAAGATGATGAAGGTCAGGTGCGAGGCGGTGGCCGTGTCGATCGGGATGCCGAAAAGGATCGGCGCGTTGTCGAGCACGATCGGCACGATGACGATGAACGCTGCGCCGAAGAAGCTGCCCATGATCGAGCCCAGGCCGCCGATGATCACCATGAACAGCAGCTGGAACGAACGGTCGATGTTGAAGGCCGCCGGCTCCCACGAACCCAGGTAGACGAAGCCCCACAGCGCGCCGGCGACGCCGACGATGAACGAGCTGACCGCGAACGCGGTGAGCTTGGCGTACACCGGGCGGATACCGATCACCGAGGCGGCGACGTCCATGTCGCGCATCGCCATCCACTCGCGCCCGATATGGCTGCGAACCAGGTTCTTGGCCAGCAGCGCGAAGATGGCGACGAAGCCGAGGCAGAACAGGTACTTCTCGGCCGGCGTGTCGATCTTCCAGTTCCACACGGCCAGTTCGCCGACGCCCACCGAACCCGACGAGGAGTTGTTGGTGAACCACTTGATGCGCAGGAACGCCCAGTCGGTGAAGAACTGGGCGGCCAGCGTGGCCACCGCCAGATACAGCCCCTTGATGCGCAGCGACGGAATGCCGAACAGCACGCCGACCACCGTGGCGCACACACCGCCGAGCAGGATTGCCAGGACCACCGGCATGCCGTCGACCCGCACCAGGAAGTTGTAGGCGGCATAGGCACCCACCGCCATGAAGCCGCCGGTGCCCAGCGAGATCTGCCCGCAGTAGCCGACCAGGATGTTCAGGCCCAGCGCCGCCAGCGACAGGATCAGGAACGGAATCAGGATGGCGCGGAACATGTATTCGCTGGCGACGAAGGGCACCACCACGAAGGCCGCCGCCACCAGCGCCAGGATCAACAGCCGGTCCTGGCCGATCGGGAAGATCTGCTGATCTGTGTGGTAGGTCGTCTTGAACTGGCCGTTCTCGCGGTAGAGCATTTCAGTTCCGATGTTCTTTTGGTTGCGGCACGCTCCGCTTAACTTGGCTTCGCCAAGTTAGCCTTCACCGGAAGATCATTGATCCCGTATTTCATACGCGATCAATGATCTTCTCCCCGTACAACCCCTGGGGTCGCACGAGCAGGAAGATCAGCGCCAACACGTAGGCAAACCAGATCTCGATGCCGCCGCCGAAGTAGGGCCCGATGTAGACCTCGGACAGCTTCTCGCCGACGCCGATGATCAGCCCGCCGACGATGGCGCCGGGCACCGAGGTGAGGCCGCCGAGGATCACCACCGGCAGCGCCTTCAATGCCACCAGCGACAGCGAGAACTGCACGCCGAGCTTGCTGCCCCAGATGACACCGGCCACCAGCGCCACGAAGCCGGCCACGCTCCACACGATGACCCAGATGCGGTTGAGCGGGATGCCGATCGACTGCGCGGCCTGGTGATCGTCGGCCACCGCGCGCAGTGCGCGGCCGGTGGTGGTGTACTGGAAGAAGGCGGCCAGCAGGCCGACCAGCGCCGCGGCCACCACCGCGGCCACCATGTCCTCCTGGTTGATCAGCACGCCGCCCTGGAACACGCTTTCGAACAGGAAGATCGGCTCCTTGGGCATGCCGACGTCGATCTTGTAGATGTCGGAGCCGAACACCGTCTGGCCGAAGCCGTCCATGAAATACGTGATGCCCAGCGTGGCCATCAGCAGCGTGATGCCCTCCTGGTTGACCAGCTTGCCGAGCACCAGCCGTTCGACCAGCCAGGCCACGGCGATCATCACCACCATCGCCGCGATGAAGGCCAGCAGATTGGCCAGCACCTTGCTGTCCAGCCCGGTCAGCTTGGGGATCCACTCGGAGAAGCGCGCCATCGCGAGGGCCGCGAACAGCACCATCGCGCCCTGGGCGAAGTTGAAGACACCCGAGGCCTTGAAGATCAGCACGAAGCCGAGTGCCACCAGCGAATACAGCATGCCCGACATCAGGCCGCCGACGAGTGTTTCGAGGAACGGTCCCATGTCTGTGTTCCTAGTGCGTCGTGCCGAGGTAGGCGCTGATCACGTCGGGGTTGGCGCGCACCTCCTGCGGGCTGCCGTCGCCGATCTTCTTGCCGTAGTCGAGCACGACCACGCGGTCGGAGATGTCCATCACCACGCCCATGTCGTGCTCGATCAGCACGATGGTGGTGCCGAACTCGTCGTTGACGTCGAGCACGAAGCGACACATGTCCTGCTTCTCCTCGACGTTCATGCCGGCCATCGGCTCGTCGAGCAGCAGCACCTGCGGCTCCATCGCCAGCGCCCGGCCGAGATCGACGCGCTTCTGCAGCCCGTAGGGCAGGCGCCCGACCGGCGTCTTGCGAAAGGCCTGGATCTCCAGGAAGTCGATGATGCGCTCGACGAATTCGCGGTGCTGCACTTCCTCGCGCCGCGCCGCGCCGAAGTGGATGGCCTGCTGGAAGATGTTGGTCTTCATCTTCAAGTTGCGGCCCGACATGATGTTGTCGATCACGTTCATGCCCTTGAAGAGGGCCAGGTTCTGGAACGTGCGCGCGAAACCCATCTCGGCCACCTGGCGCGAGTTCATGTGCTGGAAGGTCTGGCCGCGGAAGGTGATCGTGCCCTGCTGCGGCTGGTAGACGCCGTTGATGCAGTTGAGCATCGAGCTCTTGCCGGCGCCGTTGGGGCCGATGATGGCGCGGATCTCGTGCTCGCGCACGTTGAAGCTGATGTCGGTGAGCGCCTTGACGCCGCCGAAGGCCAGCGAGATGTTGTTGACCTCGAGGATGACCTCGCCGGTCTTGCGGCCGCTGATCATGGCTAGGCGGCCCGCTTCATGGCCGGGAACGTCTTCACGTCGACGATCTTCAAGGTGGCCGAGACCGAACCGCTGCGCCCGTCCTCGAACTTCACCGCGGTCTCGATGAACTGCTCGGTCCTGCCGCCGTACAGGGCGTCGAGCAGCACCTCGTACTTGTCGCCGATGTAGCCGCGGCGCACCTTGCGCGTGCGCGTCAGCTCGCCGTCGTCGGCATCGAGCTCCTTGTGCAGGATCAGGAAGCGGCTCACCTGGCTGCCGGCTAGCTTGTCGTCCTGGCTCAGGTCGGCGTTGACCTGCTCGACGCATTCGCGCACCAGTTCGTAGACCTCGGGCTTCTGCGCCAGGTCGGTGTAGCCGGCGTAGGGCAGGTTGCGCTTCTCGGCCCAGTTGCCGATCGCGTCGAAGTCGATGTTGATGAAGGCGCAGACCTTCTCGCGTTTGTCGCCGAAGGCCACCGCCTCCTTGATGTAGGGGAAGAACTTGAGCTTGTTCTCCACGTACTTGGGCGCGAACATCGCGCCGTCGTTGGGGCCGCCGACGATGCGGCCGACGTCCTTGGCACGGTCGATGATCTTCAGGTGGCCACCGGCGTCGATGAAGCCCGCGTCGCCGGTGTGATACCAGCCGCCGGCGTCGAGCACCTCGGCGGTGGCGGCCGGGTTCTTGTAGTACTCCTTCAGCAGCCCCGGGCTCTTGACCAGGATCTCGCCGCTGTCGGCCAATCTGATCTCGACACCATCGATCGGCACGCCCACGGTGTCGGCCTTCACCTCGTGGTCGGGCTGCAGGCAGACGAACACGGCGGTCTCGGTCGAGCCGTACAGCTGCTTCAGGTTGATGCCGATCGAGCGGTAGAAGGTGAACAGGTCCGGGCCGATCGCCTCGCCGGCGGTGTAGGCCACGCGCACGCGCGAGAAGCCGAGCGTGTTGCGCAGCGGGCCGAAGATGAACCAGTCGCCAAGCCGGTACTTGAGGCGGTCGATCGTCGACACCGGCTTGCCGTCCATGCGTGCCGGGCCGACGCGCCGGGCCACCGCCATGCAGGTCTTGTAGAGCCACTTCTTGATCGCGCTGGCGTCCTCCATGCGGATCGTCACGCTGGTCAGCAGCCCCTCGAAGATGCGCGGCGGCGCGAAGTAGTAGGTGGGGCCGATCTCCTTGAGGTCGATCGTCACCGTGGCCGCCGACTCGGGGCAGTTGACGATGTAGCCGCAGGCCAGCCACTGCGCATACGAGAAGATGTTCTGCCCGATCCAGGCTGGCGGCATGTAGGCCAGCACTTCCTCGTTCTCGGTCAGCTTGTCGAAGGTCTTGCCCGCGTTGGCGCGGTCGAGCAGCGTGAAGTGCGTGTGCACCACGCCCTTCGGGTTGCCGGTGGTGCCCGAGGTGAAGAACATCGCGGCCACGTCGTCGGGCCGGGCCTTGGCCACCTCGGCGTCGTAGAAGCCGGTATGCGCGGCGTCGTAGGCACGGCCGGTCTCGATCAGCGCATCGAGCGACGCCAGCCCGGGCTCGCTGTAGTGGCGCAGGCCGCGCGGGTCGTCGTACCAGATGCGGCCGAGCTGCGGGCACTGTTCGCGCAGCTCGAGCATCTTGTCGACCTGCTCCTGGTCCTCGACGACGGCAAAGGCGACCTCGGCGTTGTTGATCGGGAAGACGAATTCACCGGCCACCGCGTCCTGGTACAGCGGCACCGGCACCGCGCCGAGCGACTGGATCGCCAGCATCGAGGCGTACAGGCGCGGCCGGTTCTCGCCGATCACCACCACGTGCTGGCCCCGCTGCAGCCCCGCCTCGGCCAGCCCGCAGGCGAGCTGGCGCACCAGCGTGGCGAGCTGCTGCCAGGTGATCGTCTGCCAGATCCCGTACTCCTTCTCGCGCAGCGCTGCCGCGCCGGGGCGGCGCTGGGCATGGTCGAGCATCAGGCGAGGAAACGTGGTCTGCACAGAAGGCTCCCGAGCACCGCACGGCAGGTGCGGCGGGCTTCAGCGCGATAGTAGGAGGGTGTTTGACGTCAAGTTGTCGGTCTGACGACAATCCTAGGGTCCGCCCCCTTCGGTGTTTCCCCAGTGAATCGTGTCAGCGCATCGTCAGCCACTGCCTTGCTGGCCCGCTCGCGCGCGCCCACGCGCGACGAGCTCGAGGCCGTGCCATGGATGCGCACGCTCAACGGCGAGGAGGCGGCGATCGCGACCGCCGACTTCCGCGTGCTGCAGGCCGAGGCCGGCGAGTTCGTCTGTCGCGTCGGCCGGCCGGTGACCTACTGGTTCGGCCTCATCGACGGGCTGCTCAAGATGAGCAACGACAGCGAGCTCGGCCTGCCGATCACCTTTACCGGCCTGCCGCCGGGCGGCTGGTTCGGCGAGGGCACGGTGCTCAAGCACGAGCCGTATCGCTACAACATCCAGGCGCTGCGGCGCAGCCTGGTGGCCGGCATCACCGTGCGCACCTTCGACTGGCTGCTCGACCGCTCGATCGGCTTCAACCGCTTCGTGATGCGGCAGCTCAACGAGCGGCTTGGCCAGTTCATCGGTGCGCGCGAGATCGACCGCATGAGCGATCCCGACATGCGCGTGGCGCGCAGCCTGGCGTCGCTGTTCCATCCGGTGCTGTATCCGGGCGTGGGCGAGCTGTTGCGCATCACCCAGCAGGAACTCGGCTACCTGGTCGGCCTGTCGCGCCAGCGGGTCAACGAGGCGCTGCGCACGCTGCAGCAGGCCGGCTGCATCCGCATCGAGTACGGCGGCGTGCGTGTGCTCGACCTGGAGGCGCTGCGCCGGTATCGCAGCGCATGAGGCGCCTTCGCCGGCGGCTCAGTTGACGATGCCGGCGATCACGTGTCCCGACGGCACGTGCGTGGCGGCGCTCTCGACGTGGCCGGTCTGGTCGTCGAAGAAGAAGTCGGGCTCGAACTCGCGCAGGAACTCGCCCTTGGCGAGGCCACCGAGGAACATCGCCTCGTCGACCTCGATCTTCCAGTTCATCAGCGTGCGGATCGCGCGTTCGTGGGCCGGCGCGCTGAGGGCGGTGACGAGCGCGGTGCGGATGCGCATGCCCCGCGCCGGCGCGCGCTGCAGTCGGTGCAGCGCCTCGAGCAGCGGCTTGAAGGGGCCCGGCGCCAGCGGCGTGGCCGAATGCGCGCTCTCGTGGGTCTGGAACGCGTCGAGCCCGTGGCGCTGGAACACCTGTTCGGCCTCGTCGGAGAACAGCACCGCGTCGCCGTCGAAGGCGATGCGCACCTCGTGGGGGTGCGCGTCCGAGGCGCGGGCGCTGTGCGGGTAGACACGTGCCGCGGGCACGTCGGCGCCGAGCGCCGAGCGCACGTCGGCCTCGTTGGTGGACAGGAACAGGTGCGCCGACAGCGGCCGCAGGTAGCGCCACGGGCTCTCGCCGCGGGTGAACACGCCGCGCTGGATCGCCAGGCCGAAGTGGCGCGCCGAGCGGAATACGCGCATGCCCGATACGGGATCGTTGCGCGAGAGGATCACGACTTCGACGCGCTGAACGCCGTGCGGCCGCTCCGCAGGCGTTCGTTCCCCCTCGAGGGGATGGCCCGCAGGGCCCAGGGGGTGCGGTTCGTCGGCGTTGAACGCGAGCAGCTTGTTGACCAGCGAGAAGGCGACGCCCGGGCGCGCCGGCTGCTCCAGCCGCTCGAGCTGCAGCTGCATGTAGGCACGGTCGTCGCTCGCCTCGAAGACGCGGTTCTCCTCCTCGAAGTCGAACAGGGCGCGTGAGGAGATCGCGACAACAAGCTGGCCGGCCAGGGTGGCACCCATGGCCGGATGATACGGACCTCCGTTGCAGCGGTGCCTACTGTACGAATCCGATCGGCCGCCGGCGCCCCGACGGATCGGGCAGGTCGCGCAGCTCGATGCTGTGGCGGCCGTCGAGCTTGGCGTTGCCGAAGGCAGCCATCCAGGCGCGGCGCATCTCGCGCGGCGCCATCTCGGCCAGCTTGTCGAGCACCGGCAGCGGCGGCTCGGGGTCGAAGCGCTGGCCCCAGTCGTGGCTGTCGCGGATGCGGCTGTACAGGCGCTGCGCGATGCCGCGCGCGGCGTCGGCATCGGGCGCCTCGACCTGGTAGACGTTCATCCGGTTCAGGATCGGCTCGGGAATCGAGCGGTCGTCGTTGGCGGTGGCGACCCAGATCACCTGGCTCGCGTCGATGGCGACCTCGGCGAACTCGTCGGTGAAGGCGTGCGCGGTGTCGATCTCGAGCAGGCTGTACAGCGCGCCGAGCGGGTCGTAGGCATGCTCGCCGCTGGTCTTGTCGATCTCGTCGACCACCATCACCGGGTTGGCGTACTGGCCGTCGACCAGCGTCTCGAACACCTTGCCCGGGCGCGCGCCCTTCCATTGCGAGGACGCGCCGCTGAGCACCCAGCCGGCTGTGAGCGAGCTCATCGACACGAAGCCCATGCCGGTGCCCAGCAGCCCGGCCAGCTGGCGCGCGAAGTGGGTCTTGCCGACGCCGGGCGGCCCGAGCAGCAGCGTCGGCGTGATCTCGAGTGCGTCGCGGCTGTCCTCGCACAGCGCGAGCTGGCGCTTCACGTCGTCGAGCACCTCGGCAAAGTTGGGCATCTCGTCGTACAGATGCTCCATCGCCGGCAGGCCGGAAGGCTTGACCTGGAAGCGTTCGGAGCCCTTCTCGAGCATGCGCTCGTAGGTGGCGCGCAGCGTTTCGTGCTCCTTCGGCGGCAGCTTGGTCAGCCGCCGCTGCACGTCGTCGCAGCGGTAGACGCTGCGCATCTTCGCGATCGGTATCTGGCTGCGGCTCTGCACTGGCACCAGGTCGTGGGTGATGGCCATGACGCACCTCCGTGACGCACAAACGAACGCCCTGCGGTCATTCAAGCAAATGGCGCGCCCGGCGTCGCTGCAAATTGTGCCGGACATGTCACGCTATTGGTTGCACCACCGCGGCGCTGCGTTCAACGCCGGTGCATCGACGCCCGCAGACAGGGGGCGGGATCGCCCCTAGGCGCGTCAGCGCACCCAGGTGTTGAGCTGGATGATCGGCAGCAGCACGGCCAGCACGATCAGCATCACCACACCGCCCATCGCGACGATCAGCAGCGGCTCGAGGATGGTCGCCAGCGCCATCGCGCGGCGCTGCACCTCGCCGCTCAGCTGCGCGGCGGCGCGCGCCAGCATCTTGGGCAGGTCGCCGGTCTGCTCGCCGAGCCGCGCGAACATCGCCAGCAGTCCCGGAAAGCGCCGCCGGCCGGCCAGCGCCGAGGCGAGCGGTGCGCCTTCGCGTACCTGCACCAGCGCGTCCATCGCATCGGCGCGCAGCGCGCGGTTGCCCAGCGTCTCGGCGGCGGCCTGCAACGCCTTGAGGATCGGTACGCCGGCGCCGGCCAGCATGGCCAGCGTGCCGGCGAAGCGCGCCGCGTTGTAGCCGCGCGAGAGCCGGCCGACCAGCGGCAGACCGAGCCACATCGCGTCGAAGCGCTCGCGGAAGGCCTCGTTGCGCAGCGAGAAGGCCAGGCTCACACCGGCCGCTGCGGCCGCCAAGGCGACCAGCCAGCCCCAGCCGCGCACGAAGGCGCTGACCGACAGCATCGCGGTGGTCAGGAACGGCAGCGCGCGCTTGCTGTTGGCGAACACGCCCGCCACCTGCGGCACCACGTAGGTGACCAGGAAGATCACGATCACCAGCGCGATCAGGGACACGATGGCCGGGTACAGCGCGGCGCCGAGTAGCTTGGCGCGCAGCGCCTGGCGCTCCTCCAGGTCGTCGGCGAGGCGCTCGAGAACGGTGCCGAGTGCGCCGCTCTGTTCGCCGGCGGCGACCACCGCGCGGAAGACGTCGTCGAACTCGCGCGGCGCGCTGTTGAGCGCGCGCGCGAACGTGGAACCGGCGTTGACCTCGGCGCGCAGATGCGCCACCAGGTCGCGCTGACGCGGGTCTTCCGATTCCTCGGACAGCGCGGTCAGCGCCCGTTCGAGCGGCAGCCCGGCGGCCACCAGGCCGGCCAGCTGCCGCGTCCAGACCGCCAGCGAGGTGGTGCTGAAGGTGCGCCGCGTGAAGCGCGCCTGCCGGCTGCTGCCGTCGAGCCCGGCGGCGACGCCCTCGACGCCGATCGGCACCAGACCCTGCGCACGCAGCTGCGAGCGCACCGCGCGCGGGTTGTCGCCCTCGAGCAGCCCGGTGCGTGGCTTGCCCTGGGCATCGATGGCCTCGAAGCGATAGGCAGGCATGTCAGGACGAGGCGCGGTGGCACACGGTCATTCGCGGGTGACGCGCAGCACTTCCTCGGGTGATGTGATGCCTTCGTCGACCAGGCGCTGGCCGTCCTCGCGCATCGGCTTCAGGCCGTTGGCCTCGGCGGCGACGAACAGCTGGCTCTCGGCGGCGCGGTTGTGGATCAGCGCGCGCAGCTTGTCGTCGACTTCCATCAGTTCGTAGACGCCGGTGCGGCCCTTGTAGCCGGTCTGGCCGCACTCGGCGCAGCCCACCGGGTGCCAGCGGCCTGCGCCGTCCTGCTTCTTGCAGTGCGGGCACAGCTTGCGCACCAGCCGCTGGGCCAGCACGCCGAGCAGCGAGCTGCTCAGCAGGTAGGGCTCGACGCCCATGTCGATCAGGCGCGTCACGCTGGAGGGCGCGTCGTTGGTGTGCAGCGTGGCCAGCACCAGGTGGCCGGTCAGCGAGGCCTGGATCGCGATCTGCGCCGTCTCGTAGTCGCGGATCTCGCCGATCATGATGACGTCGGGATCCTGGCGCAGGATCGCGCGAAGTGCCTTGGCGAACGTGAGCTCGATGCGCGGGTTCACCTGGGTCTGACCGATGCCGGGCAACTCGTACTCGACCGGGTCTTCCACCGTCAGGATGTTGGTGGTGCCGGTGGGCAGCCGCGCCAGCGACGCGTACAGCGTGGTCGTCTTGCCCGAGCCGGTGGGGCCGGTGACGAGCACGATGCCGTGCGGCTGCTCGATCAGCCGGGTGAAGCGGTTGAGCGATTCGCCGCTCATGCCCAGGCTCTCGAGTGTGAAGCGGGCATCGGACTTGTCGAGCAGGCGCAGCACGGCGCGTTCGCCGTGCGCCGACGGCAGCGTCGACACCCGCACGTCGACCGCGCGGCCGCCGATGCGCAGCGAGATGCGGCCGTCCTGCGGCAATCGCTTCTCGGCGATGTCGAGCTCGGCCATGATCTTCAGGCGGCTGATCAGAGCGGCATGCAGCGCCTTGTTGGGCTGCACCACCTCGCGCAGCGTGCCGTCGACGCGAAAGCGCACCGCCGAGCTGCGCTCGTAGGGCTCGATGTGGATGTCGCTGGCGCCGTCCTTCGCGGCCTGCGTCAGCAGCGCGTTGAGCATGCGGATGATCGGCGCGTCGTCGGCGGCCTCGAGCAAGTCCTCCACCGCCGGCAGGTCCTGCATCAGCCGCGACAGGTCGACCGCGCTCTCGACCTCGCCGACCACCGCGGCGGCGCTCGACTCGCCGCCGGCGTAGGCGGCGGCGATGCGCTGCGTCAGCGTGGTGGTGGCTTCGCGCTCGAAGCTCGTCACGTCGAACAGGCGCACCACCTCCGACAAGGCGCTGGCGCTCGAGTTGTCGGTGGCCCACAGCACACGCTGGGTGCCGTCGTCCT
>JBGAMU010000169.1:0-6850 GCA_044222685.1 Burkholderiaceae bacterium | reverse complement strand
CAAGGTCGCACAGCTGCATGCGCTCGAGGCCAACGTGCAGGGGCTCGACTATCGCGAGGTATCGGCCGAGGACCTGGCGAACGCGCAGCCGTCGACCTTCGACGTGGTCACCTGCATGGAGATGCTCGAGCACGTGCCCGAGCCGTCGTCGGTGGTGCGCGCCTGTGCAGCGCTGACACGGCCGGGTGCACGGCTCTTCTTCTCGACCATCAATCGCAACACCAAGGCCTGGCTGTTCGCGGTCGTCGGCGCCGAACAGGTGCTGAAGCTGTTGCCCAAGGGCACGCACGAGTACGCCAAGTTCATCAAGCCGAGCGAACTCGCGCAGTGGTGTCGCGACACCGGCCTCGAGGTGACCGAGATCGCCGGCATGCAGTTCAATCCGCTGACCGGCCGCTACTGGCTGTCGCGCGACACCGACGTCAACTACCTGCTGGCCTGCGTCAAGCCCGCATGAGCGCGCGTGACCGCTTCCGAGCGCTCATGCTGGAGCGCACAGCGCGAAGGGCTCGTCGATGAGCGCCAGGCGCTGTGATGCGGTGCTGTTCGACCTGGACGGCACGCTGATCGACAGTGCGCCCGATCTGGCCGGCGCCGCCAACGACCTGCGCGCCAGCCGCGGCTTGCCGGCGCTGCCCTACGAGGCGCTGCGACCGATGGTCGGGTCCGGCGCGCGCGGCATGGTCGGCGTGGCGTTCGGCGCGAAGCCGGGTGATGCCGAGTTCGAAGCGCTGCGCGACGCCTTTCTGGAGCGGTATGCGCAACGCCTGCTCGAGCTGACCCGCGTCTTCGCCGCCATGGAGCCGGTGCTGCGGTCGATCGAGCAGGCCGGGCTGCGCTGGGGCATCGTCACCAACAAGGCCATGCGCTATACCGCGCCGATCGTCGAGGGCCTGGCGCTCAAGCCGCGCGTGGGCGCTCTGGTGGCCGGCGACAGCACGCCGCACGCGAAGCCGCATCCCGAGCCGTTGTACGAGGCAGCGCGTCAACTGGCGCTGGCGCCCGGGCGCTGCGTCTATGTCGGCGACGACCATCGCGACGTGCTCGCCGGCCGCGCCGCCGGCATGGCTGCGCTGGCGGCGGGCTGGGGATACCTGGGCAACGGGCATTCCGTGCACGAATGGGGCGCCGATGCGGTGCTCGCCCATCCCGACGAGCTCTTGAACTGGCTCGCACTGGCCTAAACTAGGCGCTCTGGGGCCGACCTGGCTTCGACGTGGGTGCGGAGTCGGTTCAGGGCATGCCGAGCGCCAGATCAGCTCGTAAATCCAACTGGAAACAAAGTAACTGCGAACGACGAACGTTTCGCCCTCGCCGCTTAAACACCGGTGAGCCTCGCAACGGTTGGCCGATGGGCCGGGCCCGAAGGATCGCAAGATCCCCAAAGGCTGCGAGGTCATACACATTGGCTGGTGTTGTGCCGGGTCACTCGGTACATCACGAGATCAAGTGACTGGCGGGTCCGGTAGCGTGCTGCTGCGCGACCGGGACCGCGAGATCCAAATCAGACAGCTACGCATGTAGAACTGGCCGGTGATGGCTTGCGGACGGGGGTTCGATTCCCCCCGGCTCCACCAGATGCGCGAAGGGCCGTCCTGCGGGACGGCCCTTTTCGTTGGCAACCCGCCGGCGTGCCGCTCAGGTCGCGCGGGCCGGCGCCGGCACCCAGCGCCCGTCGAGCAGCAGCTGGTGCGGCCGGAAGGTCGCCTTGTAGGCCATCTTGGGACTGCCGTCGATCCAGTAGCCCAGGTACACGTGCGGTAGCTTCAGCAGCTTGGTCTGCTCGATTTGCCACATCACGCTGTAGGTGCCGTAGCTCGCCTTTGGGTCGGGTTCGTAGTAGGTGTAGACGGCCGACAGGCCGTCGTTGAGCACGTCGAGGATCGACACCATGCGCAATGCGCCGTTGCCGTCGGCGGCCGGCTCGCGAAACTCCACCAGTCGCGAGTTGACGCGGCTTTGCAGCAGGAACTGGGTGTACTGGTCGACGCTGTCGTGGTCCATGCCGCCGCCGCTGTGGCGGCCCGACTGGTAGCGCAGGTAGAGCTGGTAGTGCTCGGGCTGGAAGCACAGCCGCAGCACGCGGGCCTGCAGGTTGGCATGCGCCTTCCAGGCGCGGCGCTGGCTGCGCGTGGGCTCGAAGCCGCGCACCGGCACACGCAGCGGCACGCAGGCGCGGCAGTTGTCGCAGTAGGGCCGGTAGGTGAACATGCCGCTGCGCCGGAAGCCGTTGGCCACCAGCCCCGAGTAGGCGTCGGCGTGGATCAGGTGGCTCGGCGTGGCGACCTGCGATCGCGCCAGCCGGTCCGGCAGGTAGCTGCACGGGTAGGGCGCCGTGGCATAGAACTGCAGCGACGAGAGCGGGAGCTCTTTGGGATGTGTCACAGGCTCACGGCTTTCCGGGCCGGCTCGGGCGTCAGGCCGAGTTGCGCCCACAGCGCGCGATGATAGGACCAACGTCGCGGCTGCGCTTCGTTGAGGGTACGCGCCAGATGCCGCTCGAAGTCGGCGCGCGCGATCTCGTGCGCGCCGAACGAGGCCAGATGCCGGGTGTGCTGCTGGCAGTCGATCATGGTGATGCCGTGTGCGCGGCAGAACGCCACCAGCGCAGCCAGCGCGATCTTGGAGGCGTCGGTACGCCAGCTGAACATCGACTCGCCGAAGAACATGCGCCCGATGCCCACGCCGTACAGGCCGCCGGCCAGCTGACCGTCGATCCAGGTCTCGAAGCTGTGCACCCGGCCTTCGTCATGCCAGTCGCAGTAGGCGCGCACCATCGCCGGCACGATCCAGGTGCCGTTCTGGCCATCGCGCGGCACCTGGGCGCAGGCGCCGATCACGCGGTAGGTGTCGTGGTCGACGCGGATCTCGCATTCGTCGCTGGCGATGAAGCGGCGCAGCGTCTTGCCGAACGAACGCGCGATGCGGAAATCCGCCACCGGCAGGACCATGCGCGGATCGGGTGTCCACCAGAGCACCGGTTGCCCATGGCTGTACCAGGGGAATACGCCGTGCCGGTAGGCCTCCTCGAGGCGCTGCGTGCACAGACGCCCCCCGGCGCACAGCAGGCCCGGCGCCGCGCTGTCGGGCCCCAGGGCCCGGTTCGTGGACGGCAGCGCCGCGGTATCGTCGATCCAGCTCAGCTCGTGCATGACCCTTCAAGTGTGCCTCGTGCCCCCGGTGTTCCACCGACGCACGGGCTTGCCCCCGTGCCCCATCATGCCGAGGTGCAGACTATCTGGGGAGCCCCCATGTGCAGGAACTGGTTGCTGGCGAGCGTCTTCTGGATCTGCGGCGCGGCCGTGGCGCAGGACTACCCCTCGAAGCCGGTGCGCATCGTGGTGCCGTTTGCCACCGGCGGTCCGGCGGACGTGTATGCGCGCTACGTCGGCCAGCGGCTGCAGGCGGCGCTCGGGCAGCCTTTCGTCGTCGAGAACAAGCCGGGCGCCGGCGCGATCACCGGCACGCAGGAGGCAGCGCAGGCAGCACCCGACGGCTACACGCTGCTGATGATGAGCAACACCCATACGGTGAACGAGACGCTGATTCCGAACCGTCCGTACCAGCTGATGCGCGACTTCATGCCGGTGGCGCCGGTCAACTACTCCGACCTGCTGCTGGTGGTGAACCCCACGGTGCCGGTGGGCAGCGTCGCCGAGCTGCTGGCGCTGGCCAAGGGCAAGCCCGGGCAGCTGAACTACGCGTCGTCGGGCAACGGCACGCCCTATCACATGGCCGGCGAGCTGTTCAAGTCGATGGCCGGCATCAACCTCGTGCACGTGCCCTACAAGGGCAGCTCCGGCGCGCGCACCGACGTGCTGGCCGGCCACGTGCAGCTGATGTTCGACGCCGTCACCGCGATGGCGCCGCAGGCGCGCAGCGGCAAGGTGAAGGCGCTGGCCACCACCGGCAAGACGCGCTCGTCGATCATGCCCGAGGTGCCCACCGTGGCCGAGGCCGGCGTGCCGGGCTACGAGGCGGTGATCTGGCTCGGCCTGATGGCGCCGGCCAAGACACCGCCCGCGGTGCTGCGCAAGCTCAACGCCGAGGTGGCCAAGATCGTCGCCCGGCCCGAGGTCCAGCAGGAATGGGCCGCCCAGGGCGCCGTGCCGATGACGATGAACGTCGAGGAGTTCGACAAGTACCTGCGGGCCGACATCGATAAGTGGGCGCAGATCGTGCGCAGCGCCGGCATCAAGGCCGAGAGCAACTGACGCAGGCAGCGATGGCCGCGATCCACGTGTTGAGTGCGGGCGCCGCCAAGGGGCTCGTGTCGGCGCTGGCCGAGCCGTTCCGGCAGGCCAGCGGCCACACGCTGCAGTGCCAGTTCGGCGCCGTCGGCGCGATGCAGGAGCGGCTCGACGGCGGCGATGCGTGTGACCTGATCATTTTGTCGCGCGCGATGATCGATGCGCTGGCCGACGGCCGGCGGGTCGACGCCGCGTCGGTGGCCGACCTCGGCCGTGTGCGCACCGGCGTCGCGTCGCTCGCCGGTGCCGCGGCGCCGGCGGTGGCCGACGAGGCGCAACTGCGGCGTGCGCTGACGGCAGCCAGCGCGATCTACATTCCCGACCCGGTGCGCTCGACGGCCGGCATCCACTGCATGAAGGTGCTCGCCGCGCTCGGCATCGCCGATGCGGTGGGCGCCCGGCTCAAGGCCTATCCGAACGGCGCGACCGCGATGGCCGAGATGGCGCGCGCCGGCGATGCGCGCGCCATCGGCGTCACGCAGGTCACCGAGATCCTCTACACGCCGGGTGTCGCGCTGGTGGCGGCGCTGCCGGCGGCATTCGAGTTGTCCACCGTCTACAGCGCCGCCGTGATCGGCCGCACTGCTCAGCGCGAGGCGGCGACGGCGTTCCTGCAACTGCTGACCGGCGCCTCGTCGGCAGAGCTGCGTCGCGCCGGCGGCTTCGAGCCGTCCTGACGCGGGCCGCCGATGCCGGCGCGCGACGACGACGCCCTCGCGATCGCGGCGGCCGAACGCGCGGCGCAGGTGCTGCGCACGCTGCGCGACGAAGGCCAGCTCCACGGCGCCGCGCTCGGCGCAGCCGGCGATCGACTGGCCAACGACGCCATCGTCGGCCTGCTGCGCGTCGAGCGGCCCGACGACGGCCTGCTGTCGGAAGAACTCGCGCCCGACGCCTCGCGGCTCGGCCGGCGCCGGGTGTGGATCGTCGATCCGCTGGACGGCACGCGCGAATACAGCGAGGCCGGCGCGCGCACCGACTGGGCGGTCCATGTGGCCCTTTGCATCGACGGCGTGCCGGGCGCCTGCGCGGTGGCGCTGCCCGCGCTCGGGTTGGTATTCGGCTCGCGCACGCCGGTGCCCGCCGTCGCGGCACGGTCTCGACCCCGCCTGGTGGTCAGCCGCACCCGCGAGCCGGCACTGGCCCACGCGGTGGCCGCGCGCCTGGGCGCAGAGCGCATCGCCATGGGCTCGGCCGGCGCCAAGGCGATGGCCGTGCTGCGCGGCGAGGCCGACATCTACCTGCACGCCGGTGGGCTGAACGAATGGGACTCGTGCGCGCCGGTGGGCGTCGCGCTGGCCCATGGGCTGCACGCCAGCCGCCTCGACGGCACGCCCTGCCGCTACAACCAGCCGGACCCGTCGATGCCGGACCTGCTGATCTGCCGCCCCGAGTGGCTGGCGCCGGTGCAGGAGGCGTTGTCGGCCCAGGCCTGAGCGGCTGCGCGGGGTGGAAGCGACAGTTTGCTTCAAGAATATTGTGCGGAATTCTGGATCAGGAATACCATTCGAATATTCTGGATGAGTTCTGAATCCGTCGATGTCCCACCCCGTCCGCGCCGCCGGCGAGCTGGGCCCCGTGTTGCGCGCGCTGCGGCAGTCCCGTGGCTGGTCGCAGGCGGCGCTCGGTGACCGGCTGGGCCTTTCGCAGGAGCGGATCTCGGCCATCGAGCGCCATCCGGAGCGCATCACCGTGCAGCAGCTGCTCAGCGTTCTGATGGCGCTCGATGCCCAGCTGACCGTCGACACACACCGGCCGCCGCCCGCGGCCGGCCCCTGGTGATGGCCGGCCGCCCGTCGCAGCGACGCGAGCTGGCCGTCTGGCTGAACGACCAGCGTGTCGGCCGCTGGTCGATCTCGCCGGCCGGCGGACAGGCCTTCGCCTACGAGGCGTCGTGGCTCGACACGCCGCAGTCGCGGCCGTTGTCGCTGTCGCTGCCGCTCGTGCGCCGCACGCGGCCGTTTCGGGGCGTGTCCGTCGAGTCGTTCTTCGACCAGCTGCTGCCGGCGTCGCCGATGGCACGGCTGCGCCTGCAGAGCCAAAGCGGCTGCGCCAGCGCATCGGCATTCGACCTGTTGTCGGCCTGGGGGGGTGATTGCTTTGGTGCCGTGAGTCTGCTCGATCCGGCGGCCGGGCCGGGTGAGGTGACCGAGGTGAACGCCGAGCCGCTCGCCGACGCCGACGTCGCCGATCTGCTCGACGCGTGCTGCGCCGCAGCCGACGCGCCGCGGCGCGCCGGCATCGAGCCGGTGCGCGCGGTGCTGCCCGGCAGCCAGCCGAAGCTGGCGCTGTTGTGGCACGGAGGCCGCTGGTGCCGCCCCCGGGGAGCGACACCGACCACGCATGTGCTCAAGCTGCCGCTCGGCGCCGCACCGGGCAGCGCGGCCGGCCACCACACGTCGCTGGCCAACGAATGGTTATGCGGTCGTCTGCTGGCCGCCTTCGGATTCGACGCGGTGCCGGCTCGGCTGGCTGTCATTGGCGGCCATCGTGTGCTCGTCTCCGAGCGGTTCGACCGGCGCTGGGTCGACGCACGCTGGTGGGCCCGGCTGCCGGCCGAAAGCCTGGCGCAGGCGCTCGCGGGTCGCGCGGGCGAGCCG
>JBGAMU010000168.1:0-6878 GCA_044222685.1 Burkholderiaceae bacterium | reverse complement strand
CGAGGGCTGGGAGATGAACGTGGGCCTGCGTCGGCTCAAGAACCCGGCGGGCGAACCGGTGAGCCTCACCAACGGCGAGTTCAGCTTGCTGGCCGCCTTCTTGTCGGCGCCGATGCGCACGCTCACGCGCGACCAGCTGCTCGAGCTCTCGCGGCTGCACAACGCCGAGGTCTACGACCGTTCGATCGATCTGCAGGTGCTGCGCCTGCGTCGCAAGATCGAAGACGACGCGGCCAACCCGAGGTTCATCGTGACGCAGCGTGGCGCCGGCTACGTGTTCAGCGTCGCGGTCGAGGTGATTCGCTAGCGCGGCACACGCGGGCGGCCCGGTTTCAACGGAAACCGGCACGCCGCGATTCGAAAGTTCGGCACAACCCTCGGCGCCTGCAATGGCGTTCGCGTCGTCGCGCGTGTCTATGCGCGCTGGGCTGGCGCAAGTGACCCCTCCGTTTGACCACCCGAAAGGAACCTCATGACAAATCTCTGCATTAACCGCCGCCGCGCCGGCGCGGCCGCACTCGCCGCGCTGCTCGCGGTGATGGTCGGCTGTGCCGCCACGCCCGACGTGCGACAGGACCAGGACCCGAACGTCGACCTGCGCGCTTACCGGACCTTCTCGTTCGTCGAGTTCGAGCTCGATCGCGGCGCCTCCTATGCCGGCCTGATCGGCGCACGGCTGAAGGCGGCCACCCGCACGCAGATGGAACGCCAGCGCTATGTCTACGACGAGGGGCAACCCGATCTGTTCGTGCGCCCCTATCTGGTGGTGCAGGAGCGCCAGGAGTTGCGCTCGAGCCCGACCGGACGCGTGGCGCGGCGCGGCTGGTCCGCCTACGACATCGAGACCGTCGACTATCGCCAGGGCACGATCGTGGTCGACCTGATCGATCGCCGGCGCGGCGCACTGGTCTGGCACGGCGTGGCCGAGGGCCGGCTCGATGCGCGGGCGATGGACCAGCCCAACCAGGCCATCGAGCTGGCGTTGAGCGAACTCTTCGCCCGCTTCGCCGACGGCCATCGACTGTGACGGGTGCTGCGTGTCTTTCAGATGAATTGCGCGTTGCGATTCTGAAACCGCATGACAACCGCGCGCCCGAACACTGCCTTCACGCCGACACCCACACCGTCTGGAGATTCCGCATGAACTCAAACCGAACCCTGCCCGTGCTGGCGCTGGCCGCGCTGCTGGGTGCCTGTGCCTCGGAGCCGCCGGCCCGCACGCCGGCCACCGCGCTCGACTGCACGGCGATGCAAGACGAGATCCGTGCCGCCCGCGAGGCGCAGCACCTGGCCACGCAACAGCAGCAAGACGCCTGGAAGGCGGTGGTGCCGTTCGCCGTGATGGCTCGCTACAGCCAGGGCAAATCGGCCGCCGAGGCATCGACGCAGCGACTGGACGAGCTGCAGCAGCAGGCCGCATTGCGCGGATGCGTGCTGCCTTGATGCCGGCCCCGACCACAGACACGACCTGGAGCTTTCTCATGACATCGATACGATTCACACCCATCCTCGGCGCCGTCGCGTGCACCGCCGCTACGCTGGTGCTGGTGCTGCTGTCGGCCCAGTCTGCGCACGCGCAGGCCGCCGGCCAGCGCCGCATCCACGGTGACGGCAGCGGCAACGTGCACGGCGCGGCCGGCAGCGGCTTCAACACCGCCGCTGGCGGGCAGGGCCTGCGCACTCGCTCGTTCGAGCGCAACGCCGACGGCAGCATCGACGCACGCAACCAGGCCAGCATGAGCACCGCCAATGGAGGCGGCGCCGAACGAAGCGGCAGCTTCACGCGCAGCGCCGACGGCAGCAGCGCGAGCGGCGCACGCAGCACCACGGTGAACAACGCGCGGACCGGCGTCACCTTCGACGGCCAGACCACCTACACCAAGGGCAGCGGCTTCAGCGGCAGCGCCTCGTGCACCGACGCCGCCGGCAACAAAGTGACCTGCGGCGCCAACCGATGAACCCTTCGATCAACGACATCCCCATGGAGCACACGATGAACAACTTCCGTCTCCGCAATGAACGTCGCACCGCGCGCCGCATGCCGTGGCGCACCGCCGCCGCCGTGCTGCTGGGAGTGATGGCCGGGCAGGCGCTGGCCCAGGCCGCCGCGCAGCCGGTGATCTATCCGGCCAAGGGCCAGAGCGCCAAGCAGCAGGACCAGGACCGCTACGAGTGCCACAGCTGGGCGCGCGAGCAGTCCGGCGGCTACGACCCCACGCAGCCGATGCAAGCCGCGCCGGCCCAACAAACCGCGCAGGCCCCGAGCAGCAGCACCACCAAGGGCGCGCCGGTGTCCGGCATGGCGGCCGGCGCGATGGGCGGCGCTGCGGTGGCCGAGCTGACCAAGGGCGACGCGGGCAAGGGAGCCGCAGCCGGCGCGCTCGGTGGCGCCGTGATCCAGCGCATGAAGCAGAACCAGTCCGCGCAGAAGCAGCAGGCCCAACAGCAGGGCGCGCAGCAGCAGGCGATGCAGCAGCAGGTGGCTGCGCGCAGCCAGCAGCGGGCCACCTACGAACGTGCGCTGGGTGCCTGCATGGAAGGCCGTGGCTACACGGTGAAGTGACACCTGAGCCCACCCCGCCGCCGCCATCGACACGAGGAGCCTCCCATGAAGACGACGTTTGCGCTCAGCCTGCTCGGCCTGGCTGTGCTGGCCACCGGATGCAGCCGCAAGCCGCCCGCCGCGCATGAAGACGTGCGCCCGGTGCGCAGCACCATCGTCGGCACGAGCCAGGGCTCGGTCGGCGCCACCTATTCGGGCGAAGTCCAGGCCCGCTATGAAAGCAAGCTCGGCTTCCAGACCTCGGGCCGCATCGTTGCGCGGCTGGTCGAGGTGGGCAGCACGGTAAAGCGCGGCCAGCCGCTGATGCGGTTGGACCCGGCGCAGGAGGTCCTGCAGGTCGCCTCGGCCGATGCCGATGTCGACGGCAAGAAGAGCCGCGTCGCGCAGGATCGCATCGACCTGCAGCGCACCGAGGCGCTGCTGGCGCGCCACTTCGCGTCGCAGGCCGAGGTCGATGCGCAGCGCCTCGCGCTCGCAACCTCGGAGTCGCAGCTGAAATCGGCGCTCGCGCAGCAGCAGATCAAGGTCAACCAGCGCGGCTACACCGTGCTGGTGGCCGACCGCGACGGCGTGGTCAGCGCGATTCATGCGGAGGCGGGCCAGGTGGTGTCGCCCGGCCAGGCGGTGGTGACCGTGGCCGCCGACGGCGAGCGCGAGGTGGTGGTGGCGATCGCCGAGTCGCGCGTCGACGAACTCAAGCGCGCGAAGTCGTTACAGGTGTCGGTGTGGGCCCAGCCGGGCAAGCGCTACAGCGGAGCCTTGCGCGAGCTGGCGCCCGACACCGACAGCGTGACGCGCACCTACTCGGCGCGCATCAGCGTCAAGAACCCCGATGCCGCGCTGCGGCTGGGCATGACGGCGTCGGTGTTCGCCGCCGACATCGACGGGGCGAACGCGATCCGCCTGCCGTTGACCGCGGTGCTCAACAAGGACGGCCGGTCGCTGGTCTGGGTGGTCGACGCCGAGACCGGTCAAGTGGCCTCGCGCACGGTGCAGCTTGGCGCCGCGCAGAACGACCAGGTGCTGGTCGCCGGCGGCCTCAACCCCGGCGAGACGGTGGTGACCGCCGGCGTGCACATGCTGTTCGCCGGCCAGAAGGTGAAGACGGCCGAATCGGCGGCCGCCGCTTCGAACTCGACGCCAGCCGCCACCGCCGTGGCCGCAAAGGAATAAGCCATGAAGCTCAACCTGTCCGAATGGGCGCTGAAGCACCAGCAGATGGTGGTGTTCCTGCTGATGCTGCTCGGCGTGGCCGGCGTGCTCGCCTATGGCCAGCTCGGCCAGAAGGAAGACCCGGAGTTCACCGTCAAGGCCATGCTGGTTCAGGCCTACTGGCCCGGCTCGTCGGCGCAGCAGATGGCCGAGCAGGTCACCGACAAGCTGGAGAAGAAGCTGCAGGAGGTGGCCGAGATCGACTACATGGTCAGCTATGCCAAGCCCGGCGTCACGCAGATCACGATCACCCTGCGCGAAGCGACACCGGCCGCGGCCGTGCCCGACGTGTGGTACCAGGTGCGCAAGAAGCTGGGCGACATCGGCCACACGCTGCCGCAGGGCGTGAAGGGCCCGTTCTTCAACGATGAGTTCGGCGACACCTTCGGCAACCTCTACGCGATCACCGGCGACGGCTTCGACTATGTGGATCTCAAGAACTTCGCCGACGCCGCGCGCAGCGAGTTCCTGCGGGTGGCCGACGTCAACAAGGTCGAGCTCACCGGCGCGCAGGACGAGAAGATCTACCTCGAAGCCTCCAACGCCAAGCTGGCGTCGCTGGGCATCGACCCGCAGCTGATCGCCTCGACGCTGGCCACGACCAACTCGGTGGTCGCCTCGGGCACGGTGCAGACCACGACCGAGCAGGTGCGCCTGGTGGTCAGCGGCGAGTTCGACTCGGTCGAGGCGATCCGCAACATCGGCATCCGCGCCAACGAGCGCACTTTCCGCCTGGGTGACATCGCCGAGGTCAAGCGCGGCGTGGTCGAGCCGGCGACTTCCAAGATGCGTTTCAACGGCCAGGAGGCCATCGGCCTGGCGGTCAGCATGCGCAAGGGCGGTGACGTGATCCGCCTCGGCGAACAGCTCAACGCGACCGTCCAGCGCGTGCAGGCCAGCCTGCCGGTGGGCGTGCAGATCCACGCGGTGTCGGACCAGCCGCGCGTGGTGCAGGAATCGGTGCACGAGTTCAAGAAGAGCCTGTTCGAGGCGGTGGCGATCGTGCTGGTGGTCAGCTTCTTCTCGCTGGGCATGCGCACCGGCTTCGTGGTCGCGCTGTGCATCCCGCTGGTGCTGGCGCTGACCTTCCTGACGATGTACTTCCTCGACATCGAGCTGCAGCGCATCTCGCTGGGTGCGCTGATCATCTCGCTCGGCCTGCTGGTCGACGACGCGATCATCGCGGTGGAGATGATGGCGCTGAAGCTCGAGCAGGGCTGGGACAAGTTCCGCGCCGCGACCTATGCGTACACGGCCACCGCGTTCCCGATGCTGACCGGCACGCTGATCACCGCGGCGGGCTTCCTGCCGGTGGGCTTTGCGAAGTCGGGCTCGGGCGAGTATGTGTTCTCGTTGTTCCAGGTGGTCGGCATCTCGTTGGTGCTCTCCTGGATCGTTGCGGTGATCTTCACGCCCTACATCGGTTTCAAGCTTCTCAAGGAACATCAAGGCGGCGCGCACGACGAAGACGCGGTGTACCGGCGCGGCATGTACGTGCCCTTCCGCACAGTGGTCGATTGGTGCCTGGCGCAACGCAAGCTGGTGATCGGCGTCACGGCGACGGCGTTCGTGGCCTCGATCGCGCTGTTCAAGGCGGTGCCGCAGCAGTTCTTTCCGGCATCCGACCGGCCCGAGCTGATGGTCGACCTGTGGCTGCCGCAGGCGGCCACCTTCGAGGCCAGCCAGCGCGAGGTGATCGCGCTGGAGAACAAGCTGCGCGGCGACCCCGACGTCGTAGCCGTGACCAGCTTCATCGGCAACGGCGCGCCGCGCTTCTACCTGCCGCTGGATGTGCAGACGCCCAACTTGAACCTGGGCGAGATGATGGTGATGACCCAGGGCGGCGAGGCCCGCGAGCGTGTGCTGGTGAAGATCCAGCAGCTCTTCGAGAGCGACTTTCCGCTGGTGCGCGGCCGCGTCAACCGGCTCGAGAACGGCCCGCCGGTGGGTTACCCGGTGCAGTTCCGCGTGTTCGGCAACGACAACGCGCAGGTGCAGCGGATTGCCGATCGCGTGGCCGCCGCGATGCGCGCGCACCCGAACGTACGCCGCGTCAACCAGGACTGGGGCGAGCGGCTGAAGCGCGTGAAGGTCGACGTCGACCAGGACAAGGCGCGTGCGCTGGGCATCACGTCGCGGGCCATCAAGGAGGCGCTGCAGGGATCGCTCTCGGGTACGCAGGTCACCACCTACCGCGAGGGTGACGACGACATCGACGTGGTGGCGCGGTTGATCGAGCCCGAGCGCAGCGACCTCAACAACCTGAAGGACGCCAAGATCTACCTGTCGCAAGGCAAGTACGTGCCTGTGTCGCAGGTGGCGCGCCTGAGCCTCGACAGCGAAGACAGCGTGCTGTGGCGGCGCAACCGCGTGCCGACCCTCACGGTGCGTGCCGACGTCGAAGGCGCCGAGGCACCCGACGTAACCGCGGCGTTGAAGCCCCAGCTCGACGCCATCGCCGCGACGCTGCCGATCGGCTACGGCATCGACATCGGCGGGGCGCAGGAATCCAGCAGCAAGGCCCAGGCGTCGATCCTGGCGGTGATGCCGCTGACCATCGTGGCAGTCCTGCTGCTGCTGATGCTGCAGCTGCAGGACATGAAGAAGATGGCGCTGGTGCTGCTGACCGCGCCGCTCGGGCTGATCGGCGTGTCGGCGATCATGGCGGCATTCCGCATCCCGTTCGGCTTCGTCGCGATGCTGGGCGTGATCGCGCTGGCCGGCATGATCATCCGCAACTCGGTGATCCTGGTGGTGCAGATCGACCACGATCTGCAGTCGGGCTTGCCGCTGTGGGATGCGATCGTCGAGTCCACCGTGCGGCGGCTGCGCCCGATCGTGCTGACCGCGTTGGCCGCGATCCTCGCGATGGTCCCGCTCACCACCTCGGTGTTCTGGGGCCCGATGGCCTGGGCCATCATGGGCGGCCTCGCGGTCGCGACGCTGCTGACCCTGCTTTTTCTGCCGGCGCTCTATGCCAGCTGGTACGGCGCCCGCAGGCCGGGCACCGTTGCCGTGCCTGCGGCGTCGCCCACCCTGAAACCGCAGGCCGCGTGACGCGGTCGCCCCTTCCGGAGACGAACATGAGCTCGAGAACCTGGCG
>JBGAMU010000167.1:0-6893 GCA_044222685.1 Burkholderiaceae bacterium | reverse complement strand
GAACGCCTGCGCGATCGCCTCCGCCAGCGCCTTCACATCCGGCAAGGCGGCTGCATCGGCCATCAGCCCGAAATCCAGCGACTGGTCGTAACTCTGCACCGTGATGTTGAGCGCCATGCCGTGCACGACGATCGAGGTCGGGTAGTTGGTCAGCATGCGGGCGCCGGCCAGGTACAGCGGCACCGGAGGACCCGGCACGTTGCTGATCACCACGTTGGCCACCTGCGGAATGCGGTCGGCCACCTTGGCCTTGCCGTACAGCGCGGTCGCTGCCTCGATGAGCCACGGCACGCCGAGCGACGGAAAGTCGGTCGGCAGGATGCTCTTCACGCTGCCCATGGTGGACTTCATCGCCGCGGTGGCGGCCTTCACATGCGCCAGCCGCTTGTGGGCGTCGGCGATGTTCGTGCCCAGGCTGATGAGGCTCATCGAGGCCTGGTTGTCGCTCGCGGTGTCGCCCGCCTCGCGCAGCGAGATCGGCACCGCCGCGATCAGGCTCTTCTTGGGCAACGTGCGCTTCTTCGCGAAGTAGCGTCGCAGTGCGGTGGAGCACACCATCAGCACCATGTCGTTGATGGTGGCCTCGTGCGCCTTGCCCAGCGCCTTGAGCTCACGCAGCGGCAGCGTCACAGCGGCGAAGGCACGGCCCTCGGAGACCGACACGTTGAACGGCGTGTTGGGTGCCAGCGTCAGGTTGCTCACGCCCTTGCCGCCCTTGCCGCCGCCGAGCAGCGACGTGCGGCCGAGCGCCGTGCGCGCGGCGCCGGTCAGCGTGGCCGCGGTGGCCGGCAGATCCTTGACGATGGCCGACACCTGCGCGATCTGGTTGGCCAGCGCGCCGCGCAGCATCTCGGTCATGTCGAACTTGAAGGTGCGCGGCCGCTTCGACGCCTGGGTCTCGATGGCGCGCGGCAACGGCGTGACGTCGAGGATCGCGTTGGCCAGCGCCACCGCGGCCTGCCCGTCGACCGCCGCGTGGTGCAGTTGCGAGTACATGGCCACCCGCTTGTGGCCGCTGGCTGACGGCGCCAGCCCCTCGAAGATGTGGAACTTCCACAGCGGCCGCCGGCGGTCGAGCAGCACCGGATGCAGCGCCGCCACCTGCGCCTGCAGTGCCGCCAGGCCGTCGCCGCTGCGTGCGCTGGCGGGCAGCCTGATCTCGACGATGTGCTTCGTCAGGTCGGGCTCGGCGTCCACCCAGGCCGGGTTGGCCAGATTGAGCGGCATCCACCACAGGCGCCGCCGCAGCACCGGCGCCACCGGCAGGCGCGACGCGATGTGCTTGCGCAGGTCGCGCACGAAGCGGCCCTTGTAGCCCGCCGGCAGCTCGAACACGTGCAGAGCGCCCACGTGCATCGGCATCTGCGGCGTCTCGAGATAGAGGAACGAGGCATCGAGGCCCGACAGCTGTTTCATCGGCGAGGTGGCGGCCATGGATGCGAAGCTCCCGACTGGATGAGGCCGATGCTAGGCGCGCCGGCCGCCAGCTCGGGAGGGGGGACACCCTATGGGGCGACAATCGTGACGGCCGCAACACCACGCCACGTCCCGCGCGCCATGCGGGCCGCCGTCTGCCATGGAACCGACACCCAGCGTCCTGTTCTTCGACACTCAGTTTCGACGGCAAGTCGGCGCCGCCGACTTTGCGCTGAATCCGTTCGAACAAGCCGTACTTCCGCACATCAACGGACGCGTGCTCGACTATGGCTGTGGTCTGGGCAATCTGGCCGTGGCCGCCGCCCGCAAGGGCTGCCCGGTGAAGGCGCTCGATGCCAGCCCTGCCGCGATTGCGCACCTGCAGCGCGTGGCGCGGGAGCAAGGGCTGCCGATCGAGGCCGCAGAGGCGGACCTGCGTGCCTACGAACTGACCGAGGACTTCGATACGGTGGTGTGCATCGGTCTGCTGATGTTCTTCGACTGCGACGCCGCGTTCAGACAGCTCGGCGGCCTGCAGCAGCACGTGCGCCCGGGCGGCGTGGCGGCCATCAACGTGCTGGTCGAGGGCACCACGTACCTCGACATGTTCGACCCCGCGGCGCATTGCCTGTTCGCCCGCGGCGGACTGGCCTCGCGGTTCGCCGGCTGGCAGATTCTTCAATCCCAGCAGCAGGACTTCGCCGCGCCGAAGGGTCAGCTCAAATCGTTTGCCACCGTCATTGCCAGGCGCCCCCACTGAGTGCCAGCACCGGCGTCGCCACCCACATGGTGGGCGCACCGTGTCCGTGGGCGCGCGTTCGGTGTCGTGTTCGTGCTGGGGTGAGACGACGCATGCGCTATCCGCTGTCGATCAGCACGCGCAGCGTCTGCAACGTGTCGGCCTCGTGCAGCGGCTTGTCGTCGCGGATGCGCAGCATGCGCGGAAAGCGCACCGCGATGCCGCTCTTGTGCCGCGTGCTGCGCTGGATGCCCTCGAAGCCGAGCTCGAACACCAGCGTCGGCCGTACCGCGCGCACCGGGCCGAACTTCTCCAGCGTGTGGGCGCGGATCTCGCGGTCGATGCGCGTGAATTCCTCGTCGGTGAGGCCCGAGTAGGCCTTGGCGAACGGCACCAGCGTGAGCGCGCCGGGATCGTCGGGCGCCGGCGTGCGCCGCGCGATGGCCTCGACCACCGCCTGCGCCTCGGCGGCGTCGGCGGGCGTGCGGCTCCACACCGCGAAGGTGTAGTCGGTGTACACGCTGGCGCGCCGGCCGTGGCCGGCCTGCGCGTAGATCAGCACGCAGTCGACCGCCATCGGCTCGATCTTCCACTTCCACCAGGTGCCCTCGGCCTTGGTGCGCCC
This sequence comes from Burkholderiaceae bacterium, assembly GCA_044222685.1. Lineage (GTDB taxonomy): Bacteria > Pseudomonadota > Gammaproteobacteria > Burkholderiales > Burkholderiaceae_C > JAEUPI01. Next base: position 4,113 of record JBGAMU010000167.1, on the reverse strand, counting down.
GCTGCCGTAGGCCGCCTCGCGGTGCTTGAGCATGAAGCCTTCGACGCCGCGCTCGCGCGACTGCACGCGCAGCGCCGCATAGGCCGGCCAGTCGACGGCCGCCACCAGCGGCGACAGCGCCACATTGGTGTTCTGCAGCCGCGCTTCGAGGCGCGCGCGGCGCACGTGCTGCGGCAGCGCGCGTTGGTCGACGCCACCGTCCTCCAGCAAATCGTAGGCGACGAAGCGCACCGGCGCGTCGGCCAGCAGCTTGGCGCCGATCACCTTGCGGTTGAGCCGCCGCTGCAGCTGCGCGAACGGTGCCGGCTGCGCAGCGCCTTCGGGCCACACCAGCAGTTCGCCGTCGAGCACGGTGCCGTCGGGCAGCGCGGCCAGCGGCCGGATCGCGTCGGGGAAGGACTCGCTCACCAGCTCCTCGCCGCGCGACCACAACCACACGCGGCCGGCGCGCTTGACCGCCTGCGCGCGGATGCCGTCGTACTTCCACTCCACCAGCCAGTCGGCCGGCGGGCCGATGCGAGCCTCGAACGCGTCCGCCGGCGCGTCGAGCGCGTGGGCGAGGAAGAACGGATACGGTTGACCGGCGTCACCCGCCGACTGCGCGTCGTGCGCGGCCATCAAGGCGGCGAACCGCGCCGGTGACGGCGGCGTGCGCGCGTCGGTGTAGCCCATCATGCGTTGCGCCACCAGCTTGGCGTCGAGCCCGGCGGCCAGCGCGAGCGCACGCTGCACCAACAGCTTGCTGACGCCGACGCGAAATCCGCCGCCGATCAGCTTGACCAGCAGGAAGGCCTGCGCATCGTCGAGCCGCTGCCACCAGATGCGCAACGCTTGCGCCTGCACCTCGGGCGGCTGGCCGCGCAGCGGCAGCAGGCGCTGCTCGATCCATGCGGCGAGGCCGGTGTCGTCGGACGACTGGGTCTCGTCGGGCAGCGGCAGCACGTGCGCGATGGTCTCGGCCAGGTCGCCCACCGCCTGGTAGCAGGCCTCGAACAGCCAGTCGTCGATGGCGGCGGCCTCGCAGGCGGCACGTCGCAGCACCATCGCCGGCACCGTCTGCCGCGGCTTGCCGCCGGCCAGGAAGTAGGCCGCCCAGGCCGCGTCGGCCGCCGGTGCCGACGCGAAGTAGCGCCGCATCGCGTCGACCTTGTGTGCGGTGGACGTGCTGGCGTCGACCTCGGCGAACAGCGCGGCGAAGGCCTTCATGCGGCGGGTGCCGCGGCGGTAGGGACTGTGGTCGTCGAGGCCTCGGCATCGAGTTCGACCTGATCGTCGCCGTACGCGGTGACGAAGCTGCCCGAGCGCAACCCCTGCTGCGCGAGCCAGCGCACCATCACCGCCTCGTAGCCGTGCGTCACGATCACGCGCTCGGCGCCTGTCAGGCGAATCGCACGCTGCAGGCCCGGCCAGTCGGCATGGTCGCTGAGCACGAAGCCGCGGTCCACGCCCTGGCGCCGGCGCGCACCGCGCAGCCGCATCCAGCCGCTGGCGAAGGCGTCGCTCACCTCGGGCCCCAGCCGCCGCGCCCACGCACTGCCCTGCACCGCGGGCGGCGCGATCGCGATCGCACGCGTCAGCTGTTCGCGCGGTGTGTCGTCGATGCTGCGCGTCGGCGGCAGCGCCACGCCCGCGTCGCGATAGGCGGCATTGAGCGTCTCCACCGCGCCATGGGTGACGATCGGGCCGATCGACGCGTCGAGTCCGGCCAGCAGCCGCTGCGCCTTGCCGAAGCTGTAGCCCATCAGCAGGCTGGCGCGGCCGGCATCCGCGTTGGCCTGCCACCAGGCGTTGATGTCGCGCTGCACGGCCGCCTGCGCACGCCAGCGATAGATCGGCAGGCCGAAGGTCGACTCGGTGATGAAGCAGTGGCAGCGCACCGGCTCGAACGGCGCGCAGGTGGCGTTGCTGTCGCCTTCGATGCCGCTGACGAAGTAGTCGCCCGAGGCGACCCAGACACGGCCGCGGTGCTCGACGCGCACCTGCGCCGAGCCGAGCACGTGCCCAGCCGGATGCAGGCTGACGCGCACGCCGCCGAGCACCACCGCCTCGCCGTAGGCCAGCCCCTGCAGCGTGATGCCGGCGCCCAGCCGCGCGCGCAGCACGCCTTGGCTGACGGCGGTGGCCAGATAGGCGCCGTGGCCGACCCGCGCATGGTCGGCGTGGGCGTGCGTGATCACGGCGCGTGCCACCGGCCGCCACGGATCGATGTGGAAGTCACCCGCCGGGCAGTACAGCCCTTCGGGCCGCAGCACGATCAGGTCGTCGGCGCCGCTGCGGCCTTGATCGTCGTCGCGCGCGGCCGGGTCGCCGTTCGAGTCGCTCATGCCGGTCAGTGTGTCGCAGGTTCGGCGCCGGTGCCCGACCGACGCCCGGAATCCCTCGGTGCTTGACCGCGTGGCGGGCGAGGACCTGCTGGCCGACAATGCCGCTGCGGGCGTCCGCGGCGAAGCGATGAATGATCGAATGGAGAGTCCACGCAGGCTCAGGGTCGGCCAGGCCATCACGCCAGACGAGTTCGAGCAACTGTCCGACGAGCGGCTGGCGCGCCTGGTGCCGCGCGCGTACCGCGAGTACTTTCCCGGCAAGGAGCAGTGTGCCGACGGCCACTTCTACCTGCACGACGGCACGGCCTGGAGCTTCTACAAGGGAGGCCTGCTCGATGAATGACGCGGCCGCCGTCCATGATCCACGCAGCGAAACAGCGCTGCGCGTCTAGTCATCGAATGTACCGGGAGAGCTCGTATGTATCGTCGTCTCGTGGCTGGCCTGTTCGTCGCGATCGTGCTGCCGGCGACGACCGTGCCTTCGGCTCGTGCCGACGAAGCCCAGCTCGCGCTGCTGGGCTGGCTGCCCGGCTGCTGGAACGCCGAGCAGGCCGACCCCGGCTCCGGCGAGCAGTGGCTGCCGCTGGCCGGCGGCAGCCTGCTCGGGGTCAGCCGCACGGTGCGCGGCGGCCAGACGGTCGGCTTCGAGTTCATGCGCATCGCCCACGGCGCCGACGGGCGCGTCGCGTTCTTCGCCCAGCCGTCCGGCAAGCCGCCGGCGAGCTTTGCGCTGCTGCGCATCACCGACCGCGAGGTGGTGTTCGAGAACCTCGAGCACGACTTTCCGCAGCGTGTGATCTATCGCTTCGAGCCGCCGGCCCATCTGCACGCCAGCATCGAGGGCCAGCGCGCAGGCAGCCTGCGGCGCATCGCCTATCCGATGTTGCGCACCAGCTGTGACGCGCGGGTCGCGCATCCCGCGGACCGGTGATGCGGCGCACTTCGATCAGGGTGGTGTCGTCCGCGCTGACATGGGCTTTCGCCTTGGGGGCATGCGCCCTGCCCGCCCGGGCCGGCGCGCCCGACACGCTGCTGCCCGACTTGGAGCAGCGCCTCGCCGGCGGCAGCGTGGATGCGGTGAACGCGTACCTGAACGCGCACTGGGCGGCCGCGATGACGCCGTTGAACCAGCGCACCGCCGACTGCGACCTGCACGCGGTGAGCCTGGCGATGCGGCTCGGCCGCGGCGGCAGCCCGGCGCGCGCCGTGCAGGCGCACGGCGAGGCGCTGCGCGCGGCCAGCGGCGGCTGCATCCGCTTCGTGCTCGCGCTGGCGACACCGGCCGACGTCTCGCGATACTGCAGTTCGCAGGCGGCCTGGGGGCCGGCGCAGACGGCGCGTGAACTGCGCCGCCGCATCGCCGCGATCGACGCCGACGAGCAGCTGCGCGCCAGCCGGCACGGCCAGGCCTGCAAGGCGGCATACCTCTACGAACTCAACAACACGCGCGTCGTCGTGCGACGTGCGGCGCCCGCCTCGGCGCCCTGAGGGTCGCGCCGGCTTCGATGCATCATGAGTGCCGCCATGAGCCGGGCGCTCGCCGACGCGGTGCTGTTGCTGCACGCGGCCATCGTGCTGTTCGTCGTCGGCGGGCTCCTGGTGATCGTGATCGGGCAGCGCACGCGGTGGCCCTGGGTGAACCACTGGTGGTTCCGTGTCGTGCACCTGGGTGCGATCGCGATCGTGGTCGCCGAGTCGTGGTTCGGCCTCACCTGCCCGTTGACCACGCTGGAGTCGTGGCTGCGCGCACGAGCCGGCGGCCCGTCGTATGCGCAGGGCTTCATCGAAC
>JBGAMU010000042.1:0-31324 GCA_044222685.1 Burkholderiaceae bacterium | reverse complement strand
GTCAGTGACATGCGGGCAACAAGTTAAGCCTGATGACCATAGCGAGGTGGTCCCACTCCTTCCCATCCCGAACAGGACCGTGAAACGCCTCTGCGCCGATGATAGTGCGGGTTCCCGTGTGAAAGTAGGACATTGTCAGGCTAATACCCAAGAGGGCTCGACCAAATCGGTCGAGCCCTTTTTCTTTGGGGATTTCAACCCTGACGCAACTCGCGGCGAAGAATCTTGCCGACGTTCGACTTCGGCAACTCGTCGCGAAACTCGATCTGCTTCGGCTGCTTATAGCCGGTGAAGTTCGAACGGCAGTAGGCCGACACCTCGTCGACCGTCAGTGTCACGTCGCGTTTGACGACATACAGGCGAACCGCCTCACCGCTCTTCGCGTCGGGCACACCCACGGCGGCGCATTCGAGCACCCCTGGATGCAGATTCACGACCTGTTCTATCTCGGTGGGGTACACGTTGAATCCGGACACGAGGATCATGTCCTTCTTGCGGTCGACGATGCGCACCTGACCCAGCGAATCCATCGTCCCGATGTCGCCCGATTTGAAGAAGCGATCGGGCGTCATCACCCTCGCGGATGCGACGGGTTGGTTCCAGTAGCCCGCCATCACCTGCGGCCCGCGAATGCAGATCTCGCCCGCTTCGCCCGGCGCGACATCGACACCCGCGTCGTCGCGAATCGCGATGTCGGTGTTCGGCAACGGCAGTCCAATCGTGCCCGTGAACTGGGTCGAGTCGACCCGATTGCTCGTGGCGACTGGCGAAGTCTCGGATAGGCCATAACCCTCCACAACCGGGCAGCCTGTCACTTCCAGCCATCGTTGAGCGGTGGCCTGCTGCACGGCCATGCCGCCGCCGTTGGAGATCAGCAAGCCAGAGAAATCCACTTGGTCGAAGCCCGGTTCCGCCAACAAGGCATTGAAGAGCGTATTGACGGCCGGGAACATGTTCACCCGGTGCTCGCGCAGCGTGGACACGAATCCAGCCAAGTCACGCGGGTTGGGGATCAGCAGGTTCATCGCTCCCAGCCGCGCGCCGAACAATGCGCAGATTGTCAGGGCGAAGATGTGATACAGCGGCAGCGCGCAAACCACCACCAGCTGCTGATCGCCGATGCGCTTGAGCATGGGCATGAACCAAGCCTCGACCTGCAACACGTTGGCGACGACGTTGCGATGCAACAACGTCGCGCCCTTGGACAGCCCGGTGGTACCCCCGGTGTACTGAAGGAACGCGACGTCGTCCGGCCCCACGTCAGCGGGTCTCCACGCCAAGCGGCTGCCCAGCGAGAGCGCCTCGCCGAACGGCGTGACCGTACGACCGTCGGTGCGCAGCAGGCGAAACTCCGGCACCAGTTTCTTCACGTGGCGCACCGCGAAAGTGATGGCCGCACCCTTCCACCGGCCAAGCAGATCACCCATCGACGTCAGCACAACGTGGCGGACGGGCGTCTGTTCCACTACCTCCGCCAGGGTATGTGCAAAGTTCTCCAGCACCACGATCACTTCGGCGCCACTGTCCACCAACTGGTGACGCAGCTCGCGGGCGGTATAGAGCGGGTTGATGTTGACGACGACCAGTCCCGCCCTCAGCACGGCGGTGATAGCGACCATGTACTGGGGCAGGTTTGGCATCATCACGCCGACCCGAGCGCCCTTTTGCAGGCCCAACGAGGTGAACCACGAGCCGAGCGCTCGCGACAAATCCTCGAGCTCGCCATAGCTGACTCGCGAGCCCATGCATTCCACTGCAGGGCGGTCGGCGTAACGGCGGAAGGCCTGGTCGAGCAGTGCTGGCAGCGACGCGTATGCATCGACACTGACATGAGCCGGCACCTCCGGCGGGTAGTGGTCGAGCCAGGGTCTGCGCAAAGGGAACCTCTACAGGCAACGAACGACTCCGATGCTCCCGGCTCGGCGAGTCATTGCCAATCGTGGTTGTCCCGGGACTGTCGACCCCGCGGCCTCAAGACGGGCCGAAGAGCTCAGCAATCTGTCTGCGTTCGTTCTCCGCGATCTGGCTCAGGAATTCGTCCGCACCCTTCATCGCCTTGAACGCGGTGAATCCATCCTGCAGGAATGCCTGCAGATCACCCAAGCCGGCAGCATGGGCGGGAGCGTGCATCAACCTCAGCGTGGTGCCGAGCAAGGGCTTGCGGGTGTGACGGTCGAGGGCACGGCCGACGTCGAGCATCAGCTCCACCTGTCGCATTCGTTCCGCCCGGCGCCCGACCTGCCGCCACGCGTTCGCGTAGGTCGCGGCATCGACTGGCCCTGGCGCAACGCAAAGCGCCATCGCCTGGTCCAGCGACTCTGTCAGTGCGTGCAACTCGATGAGCTGCCCAACCGTGCGCACCAGCTCGTCGGGCAGCAGGCGGCGCAGCGCCGGCACGATGCGGGAGAACTGCGCGTCGCGGGCACTGAAATCCACCGGTCCGTACAGATCGTTCAGGAAGAAGCGCGCCGCAGCTCCATAGCGCGCGCTGTTCAGCAGCTCGGTGTAGTCGCTCTCGAAGCGTCGATGCTGGTACCGCTTGATCTCGGTCACACGGCCAGCCAGGTTGGGGTCGGCCGAACGTTGCTCGCGCAGCACGCGCACACTTTCGAGTCCCGCGGTGATGTTCGACTGCTCTTCGCCCATGCCGCGAGCGTAGCGCACGGCGCCCCAGCCCCGATCCGCGGTGTCCACCACCTGTGCGGCCGTCGGCGCCCGCATCGATCGATGTCAAACTGCGCACATGCCTGGCACGCGCCTTCTTCTGCAACCGACCGATCGGCCGTCCGCTGGCGGGTCACCGACGCACTGACCATGCTGGCCTGGCTGCAACGCCTGTGGGTGCTGCTGCTGGCCACGCTGGCCATCGGCACCGCAGTCTGGCTGACCCGCATCGGGCTGCCCTGGTGGATCGCCGTGCCATGCGGCATCCTGGTCTTCAACCTGCACGCGGCCTTGCTGGCGTTCGAATTCATCTGGTTGGCGCGTGTCGACCCTGGCGAGGGCTTGCCACGACCGAGCTACGCCGCGCTGTGCGCCGCCTGGTGGGGCGAGATCTGGACGGGTCTGCAGACATTCTGCTGGCGCCAGCCCTTCCTGGCCGATACCGTCAGTGACCGCCTGTCGAGCCCGGCGGAGCCTCGCCGCGCCGTTTTGCTGGTTCATGGCTTCGTCTGCAATCGCGGGCTGTGGAATCCATGGATGAAACGACTGGCTGCCAGCGACGTGCCGTTCATAGCCGTCAACCTCGAGCCGGTATTCGGCTCCATCGACCGCTACGTGTCCACGCTCGACGAAGCCATCCGCCGCCTCGAGGCCCTCGGTGGTCCGGCACCGGTGGTCGTGGCCCATAGCATGGGCGGTCTCGCGGTTCGAGCGTGGCTGCGCGAACACGGCGCCGACCGGCGCGTGCATTCGGTCGTCACCATCGGCACGCCGCATCGAGGCACCTGGCTCGCCCGACTGGCACTGACGGCCAATGCGCGCCAGATGCGGCCGGCCAGCCCGTGGCTGCGCGCGCTGAATGCCGACGAACCGCCATCGCGCCGCGCGCTCTTCACCTGCTACTTCAGCCACTGCGACAACATCGTGTTCCCGGCTGCCGGCGCCGCGTTGCCCGGCGCCGACAACCGGCATGTGGCCGGCGTCGCGCACGTGGATCTGGCGTTCCACGGCAGCGTGATCGACGAGGTGTTGCGCCGGGTCGACGCAGCGGCCGATACCGATCCTCGTACAGACGGATCGTCGAAGTCGACGCCTAGCTGTCCAGCTCGCGCAGCAGGTTGAGTGTCGGCATCGGTCCGAGGTTGAGCAGCGCGGCGATGTCGCGTACGTCGTCGGGCAACGCGGCGTTGTCCCACCCGGCGGCCGTGTGGCGGGCCAGGCGGATGGCCAGCAGCACATTGCGCACCTGCGCCGAGCCGGCATGATGATCGTCGCTGATGCTCACCAGCAGTTCCGGCAAGTGCCAGGCTCGCATCAACGCCTGTTGCACGTCTGCCAGCTGTACGTTCAGCGCGGCCATCTGCGCGGTCGCCGAACGCAAGGCCGGATCGTTGCGCTGGGCATTGGCGATGCGCAGCGCGAGATCCGGCGCGTGACACCACAGCAGCATCTCGGCAAAGTCGTGCAGCAGTGCGGCTTCGTGGATGACCTCGGCATCGTGGTCCATGCGATGCACGGCAAAGCCGAGCGCAAAGCCGGCCGCACGTCGTGCGCGATTCATCACCGCCCGCAGGCCCGACAGCGCCAGCGGCTGCTCGGCCAGCCGGTCTTCGACCGTCGGCTGTGGGCCGAAATGACGAAAGAACGGCCCGATGCCCATCAGCACCAGCGCGGCCGTGGCCGTCTCGGTGTCGGTGACGCGCCGCGCGGAGCGATGCGTCGACACGTGCACCAGCAACTTCAGCACCATCAGCGGATCGGCTGCGATGCACTCGGCCAGCAGCCTGGCATCGACGACCTCCTCGCGCAGGCGCAGTTCCTCGAGTTGGCGGGCCGTCTGCGCCAGCACCGGAATCTCGGCTTGCCGCCACCAAGCCACCCAGCCGTCCACATCGCGCGGGACGCGTCGAATCGGGGAGCGGTCGAGAGTGGACATGCTGTTTGCCGGCAGGAACAAACCTGCCTGACGGGTTATCGGCCGGCGCTGCGCCGACTTGAACCCGCCTGGCTACCATGCTGTCGATGAACCCGGACGTCTTCCCCCGCTTCGTCGCCGGGCCGGCTGGTGAGCGCTGGCCGGCACTTGGCCTCGGCACCTGGCGCCTGGGCGAGTCCAAGGCGCGAGCCGATCAAGAGGCCGCGTTGGTCGAACGCGCCGTCGAGCTCGGCTATTCGTTGATCGACACGGCCGAGATGTATGGCGAGGGCGGCGCCGAGCGTGTCGTCGGTCAGGCGCTGGCGCGCGTGCTGCGCCAGCCGGGCAAAGCGCGCGACCCACTCACGATCGTCAGCAAGGCCTATCCGCATCACGCCACGGCCGCCGGTTTGCAGAAGGCCTGCGAAGCCAGTCTGCGGCGGCTGCAGCTGGATGCCATCGACCTCTATCTGCTGCACTGGCGCGGCGACACGCCGCTCGGCGAAACGATCGCCGGCTTCGAGGCGCTGCAGCGCCGCGGGCTGATCCGCCACTGGGGCGTCAGCAACTTCGACCGCGCCGACATGGAGGAGCTGTATGCCTTGCCTGGCGGGGCGCGCTGCGCGTCGAACCAGGTCTACTACTCGCTCAGCGAGCGCGGTGTCGAGTTCGACCTGCTGCCGTGGCTGCGCGAGCACACGATGCCGCTGATGGCCTATTGTCCGATCGATGGCGGCGCGCTGGCCAGCCATACCGAGCTGGGCGCGCTGGCCCGGCCGCTCGGCCTGACAGCCGCCCAGCTGGCGTTGGCCTGGATGCTCGAGCAGCCAGGCGTGGTGTCCATCCCCAAGGCCGGCAGCGAGGCGCATCTGGTCGAGAACTGGCGCTGCCGCGACGTCGTGCTGTCGCCGCAAACGCGACAGGCGCTGGTGGCGATGTTCCCGCCGCCCAAGCGCGCCCGCCGGCTGGCAATGCGCTGATGGCGGGCGGGCCCCGGCGCGCTGCCTGCAGCGCCCGCGCCCGTCAATCCTCGTCCTTGACCTTGAACTGCCCGACCAGCTGCTGCTGCATGGCAGGCGGCACCGGGTCGTAGTGCGACAGCTCGATCGTGTAGCGGCCCTGGCCCTGCGTGAGCGCGTTCAACCGCAACTGGTAGCCGCTCAGCTCCGACATCGGTGCGAGGGCCTGGATCAACATCGACCCCGGCGCGCCATTGGCGCTGCCGCTGACCTGGCCGCGCTTGCTCGACAGGTCGCCCGTGATGTCGCCCATCGCCACGTCGGGCGCCGTGATCTCCATCCGCACGATCGGCTCCAGCACGATCGGCCGCGCCTCGCGGATCGCGGCCATGAAGGCCTTGCGCCCCGCGGTGGCGAAGGCGATCTCCTTGCTGTCCACCGAATGGTGCTTGCCGTCGTAGACGATGACCTTCACATCGACCACCGGATAGCCGGCGATGGCGCCGTGGGCGAGCACCTCACGCACGCCCTTCTCGACCGCGGGGATGAATTGCCCCGGGATCGTGCCGCCCTTGACCTCGTCGACGAACTCGAAGCCGGCACCGCGCGGCAGCGGTTCGATGCGCAGGAACACTTCGCCGAACTGGCCGGCGCCGCCGGTCTGCTTCTTGTGGCGGTGGTGCCCTTCGGCCTTGGCCGTGATGGTCTCGCGGTAGGCGATGCGCGGTGGCCGCGTGTTGACGTCGAACTTGTACACGTCGCGCAGCCGCTCCAGCAGCACGCGCAGGTGCAGCTCGCCGAGCCCGTAGACGATGGTCTCGTTGGTGCTGACGACGTGCTCGACCTTCAGGCACGGGTCTTCGGAGACCAGTTTGTTGAGGATCTCCCACATGCGCTGCTCGTCGCCGTGGCGCTTCGGCTCGATCGCCAGGCCGTGCACCGGCACCGGAAATGCCAGCGGCTTCAAGTGGATGTGATCGTCCTCGGCGGCGTCGTGCAGCACGGCGTCGAAGTGCAGCTCGTCGACCTTGGCCACTGCGCAGATGTCGCCGGGCAGCGCACGGGGAATCTCGACATGGTCCTTGCCCTGCAGCATGAACAGGTGGCCCACCTTAAACGGCTTTCGGCCATCGCCCACGTAGAGCAGGCTGTCCTTGGTGATGGTGCCCTGGTGGATGCGGAAGATGCCCATCTTGCCGACGAATGGATCGACGGTCACCTTGAACACGTGCGCCAGCACGTGCTGCGACGGATCGGGTTGCGCCTGCATCGGCAACGCGGCGGCGCCTTCGCCTTTCAGGAAGTCCGGTGGGTTGCCTTCGGTGGGGTTGGGCAGCAGCTTGACGATCACGTCGAGCAGCTCGGCCACGCCGGCGCCGCTGCGCGCGGAGGTGAAGCACACCGGGATCAGATGGCCCTCGCGCAGCGCCTGCTCGAGCGGCGCATGCAGTTCGGCGGCGTCGACGTCGCCGTCGTTCAAATAGCGCTCGACGAATTGCGCATCGACCTCGACGACCTGCTCCACCAGGGCACGGTGGGCGTCGTCCACCGAACCGAAATCGGAGTGGCCGTCGCGGTTGTAGAAGCAGTCGACCACGCGGCTGCCGCTCCCATCGGGCAGGTTCAACGGCAGGCATTCCTTGCCAAACGTGGCCTGGATCTGCGCCAGCACCGCGGCCAGATCGACGTCGGGTGCATCGATCTTGTTCACGACGATCAGCCGGTCGAGATGGCGCGACGCGGCGTAGTCCATCATGCGCTGCGCTATCGGCTCCACGCCGGTGGCGGCGTTGATCACGATCACCGCGGTCTCCACCGCCTCCAGTGCGGGCAGCGACTGGCCCAGGAAGTCGGCGCTGCCGGGCGTGTCGATGATGTGGATGCGCGTGTCGGCGTGGTCCAGGTGCAGCACAGCGGCATTGAGCGAGTGCTGCATGCGGCGCTCGAGCGGGTCGTAGTCGCTCACGGTGCTGCCGCGCTCCAGGGTGCCGGGCGCGCCGATCGCGCCGGCCCGGTGCAACAACGCCTCGGCGAGGCTGGTCTTCCCGGCGGCCGCCGGCCCGACGAGGGCCAGTGTGCGGATGGCGGCAACGCCGGACGATGATGGGCTTGGCATGGAGTGTCTCCTCGAGCGGCCGCCGTTGCGGCGGCCACTTCATCGGTGGGGCAAGGGGTCTGGGGTCACGGGCAGGGTAAGGGATCGCCAGCCGCGGCACAAGACCGGCGCAGAAGGCCTGCTACGCTCGCGCCCGACATGAACGGTCGCGCCGCCGCCCTCCCCGATACCGCGGCCGATGGCAAGGTACCGCGTCGCGTGCTGCCGGTGATTGTCCTGGCGCAGCTGGCCGGCACCTCGCCCTGGTTCGCGGTCAACGCGGTGATGGCGGACTTGCAGCGTGAACAGGGCTACAGCGCCGCCGACCTCGGCACGCTCACCTCCGCCGTGCAGCTCGGCTTCATCGTCGGCACGCTGGTGTTCGCGCTGCTCGGCATTGCCGATCGCTTCTCTGCGCGCAGGGTCTTTCTGGTGTCGGCGCTGGCCAGTGCAGCCGCCACGGCGCTCGCCGTGCCGATGGCCGACTCGTTCGGCGCGTTGTGGGCCTGTCGTGCTGTTGGTGGCTTCTTCCTGGCCGGCATCTATCCCGTCGGCATGAAGATCGCGGCCCAGTGGTACTCGCGCGGGCTTGGCGCCGCACTGGGCCTGCTGGTGGCGGCGTTGGTGATCGGCAGTGCAAGCGCGCATGGCTTGCGTGCGCTGGGCACCGACGGCGGCTGGACCTGGGTCTTCTACGGCGTGGCCGGGCTGTCGGCGATCGCCGGCCTCGCGCTGATCAGGCTGGTGCCCGAGCCGGTCTTACCGGCGGGTGTCACCCGGGTGCGCTTGTCTTGGCGCTCGCTGGCCGTCATGGCGACCGAGCGACGACTGCGTGCCTCGGTGCTCGGCTACTTCGGCCACATGTGGGAGCTCTACACCTTGTGGGTGCTGGTGCCGCTGATCGTCGCCGTGCACTGGTCGGGCACCGCCGCGTCGTGGGCCTCGTTCACCGTCATCGCAGTGGGCGCGATCGGCTGTGCCGGCGGCGGCCGGCTCGCCCTGCGCTGGGGCAGTGCCCGCGTCGCCGGTGCGCAGCTAGCGACCAGCCTGTCGTGCTGCCTGATCGCGCCCTGGGCCATCACCTGGCCGACGCCGCTGTTCGCGGTCTGGCTGCTGGTCTGGGGCATCACCGTGGTCGGCGACTCGCCGCAGTTCTCCACGCTGACGGCGCGCAATGCGCCGTCAGCCGTGCAGGGCAGTGTGCTGACGCTGACCAACTGCATCGGTTTCGCCATCTCGATCGCCAGCATCCAGCTGTTCGTGCCATTGGCGCAGCATCACGCGCTGGCCACGCTGCTGCCGTGGCTCGGCGTCGGCCCGGCGCTCGGCCTGCTGGCACTGCGGCCGCTGTGGCGCGAATGACCCGGCGCGGGCATGCGCGACGCCTACTGGAATGCCACCTCGGCAAAGCTGCGCAGCTTGCGGCTGTGCAGCTGGTCCTGCCGCAGCTCGCGCAGCAGCTCGACCGCGCGCATGCCGATGCGCAAGTGCTGGTCGACGCGCTCGCGGTAGAACTTGTTGGCCATGCCCGGCAGCTTGATCTCGCCGTGCAGCGGCTTGTCGCTGACGCACAGCAAGGTGCCGTAGGGCACGCGGAAGCGGAATCCGTTGGCCGCGATGGTGGCGCTCTCCATGTCGAGCGCCACCGCGCGGCTCTGGCTGAAGCGCCGCTCGGGGCCCGGGTGCGGCAACAACTCCCAGTTGCGGTTGTCGGTGGAGGCCACGGTGCCGGTGCGCAGGATGCGCTTCAGTTCATAGCCCTTCAATTGAGTCACGTCGGCCACCGCCTGCTCGAGTGCGAGCTGGATCTCGGCCAGCGGCGGTATCGGCACCCACAGCGGCACCTCCTCGTCGAGCACATGGTCCTCGCGCACGTAGCCATGCGCCAGCACGTAGTCGCCGAGCTGCTGCGTGTTGCGAAGGCCTGCGCAGTGGCCCAGCATCAGCCAGGCGTGCGGGCGCAGCACCGCGATATGGTCGGTGATGTTCTTCGCGTTGGCCGGGCCGATGCCGATGTTGACCATCGTGATCCCTGTGCGGTCGGGCCGCACCAGGTGATAGGCCGGCATCTGCGGCAGTCGCGGCGGCGGGCTGCCGAGCTCGTCGCCAGGCTGCGGCCGCGTGCCGCTGCGCCGCGTGACCACGTTGCCCGGTTCGACGAACGCTGCGTATTCGCCCTTCTTGAGCGCCATCTGTTCGCGGCCGAGCCGGATGAACTCGTCGATGTAGAACTGGTAGTTCGTGAACAGCAGGAAGTTCTGGAAGTGCTCGGGCGCGGTGCCGGTGTAGTGGCGCAGCCGGTGCAGCGAATAGTCCACGCGGGCGCCGGTGAACAGCGACAGCGGACGCGGCAGTCCGGTGTGTGGCTCAAAAGTGCCGTTGGCGATGCCGTCGTCCATCGCCGCCAGGTCGGGCAGGTCGAACAGGTCGCGCATCAGGAGGCGCCGTTCGTTGTTCAGCGAGCCTTCCAGATGGTCCTGGTCGGCCAGCGAGAAGTGCACCGGTATCGGCTCGCTCGAAGGCCCGATCTCGAGCGCGATGCGGTGGTTGCTGAGCAGCAGCGTGAACTGCTCCAGGTAGTAGTCGCGGAACAGGTCGGGCCGCGTCAGCGTCGTCTCGTACACGCCCGGCCCGGCGACGAAGCCGTAGCTCAGGCGCGAGTCGGCGCGTGCCACCGTGTTGGTGCGTACACGCACGCAGGGGTAGCACTCGCTGACGCGCGACTGGTAGTTGCGTCCGCCGACGAAGGCGTGCAGCGCCTTGCGCAGCCGCGTGACGGCGCTGTCGTACAGCGCCGTGGCGTGGTCCAACGCGGCCTGCGCGTCGGTGAAGGTCCGGGTGGCGGTGATGGTTCTTCGGCTCATGGCTGCGATTGTCCGCGCATCGGGGCGTCGCGAAAGATGCGCGCATCCATCTGCCGCAGGTCGTGGGCCACGCGCACCGGCGCGGCGCAGGCTGCGAGCACGTCGCGCTCGAGGTCGAGGCCCGGTGCGATCTCGCACAGCGTGAGCACGCCTTCACGCAGCTCGAACACCGCGCGCTCGGTCACGAAGCGTACGTCGTGGCCGAGCGAGGCCACGTACGGCCCGTTGAAGCTCAACTGCTGCAGCTGTGGCACCAGCTTGTGCACGCGGCCTTCCTGCACGATGCGCAGCCGCCCGTCGCGGGCCTCGACCTGCAGGCCGTCGGCGGTCAGCGTGCCCATGAAGACGACGCGCCGTGCGCTCTGCGTGATGTTGATGAAGCCGCCGACGCCGGCCACGCGCGAGCCGAAACGGCTGACGTTGACGTTGCCCTGGCCGTCGAATTCGGCGAGCCCGAGGAACGCGATGTCGAGGCCGCCACCGTCATAGAAGTCGAACATCGAGGCCTGGTCGATCACGGCCTCGGGGAACGCGCTGGCACCGAAGCTGAGCAGCTGCGCGGGTATGCCGCCCACCGGCCCCGACTCCACCGTCACCGTGTAGTCGTGGTGGTCCTCCTCCTGCGCGATCGGGCCGATGCCGGCCGGCATGCCGACGCCGAAGTTGACGACCGGATGCGTCAGCTCACGAAGCGCGAGAAACGCGCGTCGCTGGATGATCTTGCGGCAATCGAGCGCAATCGCCGGCGCGGCCGCCGGGTCCGGGCGCGGCCCGGTCGCCAGATAGGCCGGGTTGAACGCCTCGCCGAACGTCATCCAGTGGTCGGCGGGATCGTCCGCGATCACCAGGTGGTCGACCAGGATGCCCGGCACGCGCACACGGTTCGGGTCGATCGCGCCGGCCGCCACGATGCGCTTGACCTGTGCGATCACGATGCCGCCGCTGTTGCGCGCCGCCTGCGCGATGGCCAGCAGGTCCTGGTGGAACGGCTCCTCCTCGGTACTCAGGTTGCCCCGTTCGTCGGCGGTGGTGGCGCGAATGAGCGCCACGTCCAGCGGCAGTCCGGGGTAGAACAGCTGCTCGCGGCCCTGCAGGGTGATCAGCTCGACGCGCGGCTCCAGCGCAGAGCGTGCCGTGCGCGGTGTCAGCCGCGCGCCGCCGTGGCGCGGGTCGACGAAGGTGTGCAGCCCGATCGGCGTCACGACCCCCGCCTTGCCGCCGGCGATGGCGCGAAACAGCTGCGCGATCACGCCTTGCGGCAGGTTCCAGGCTTCCACCGCGTCGGCGTTGACCAGCGCGCCCAGGCGTGGCGCCGAGATCCAGTGCCCGCCGATGATGCGCCGCACCAGCCCGGCGTGACCGAAGTGGTTGACGCCGCGTTGCCCGCGGTCACCTTGGCCGGCGGCGTAGACCAGCGTCAAGTCACGCGGCGAGCCGCGGGCGAGGAAGCGCGTCTCGAGCGCACGCGTCACCGCCTCCGCGTGGCCGGCGCCGACGAAGCCGGCGCAGACCACCGTGGCCCCGTCGGTGATCAGGTCGGCGGCCGCGGCCGGCGTGATGGCGTGCATGGCCGCGAGTATGCGTCGGGTCGTGCACGCGCCCGCGTCGTTGGCGATCCGCAAACCGGCTGCTCGGCGGCTTGGCGACAATAGCGCCGGCCGCCGGTGGAGCCACCGGCGGATCGGAGTGAACGGGAGAATCGTGAATGCCGACCGACGAGATGCCGGTCAAGACGGCCGAAGGGATCGACGAACTCGCTCGCCGCACGCGAGGGCTCGGTCAACGCCACCGCACTGTCCTGCTGCTGGTCGATGGCCGGCGCAGCCGCGAGCAGATCCTGGCGCTGGCACAGTCCGCCGGCGTGTCACCCGCCGTGTACGACGAACTGCTGACGCTCGGCCTGGTCGCGGAAAAGGCAGACATGGTCGATCCTGCAGTGGATTCCGACCACATCGACCTGCCGCTCGTCAGCATGTCGCCCAGCGACTCGTCGCTGCTGCCTTCGGTGCGCTCGCTGCTGCCCGAATCGAGCTGGTCGACGCTGTCGGGCGAGGCGACCGAGCCGCCGGTCGACCGACCGCTCGAGGAGGCACGCGAGCTGCTGCTGCGCGCCTTGCGCGCCGAGGCGCCGGTGGTGGGCTCGCTGACGATGATGAAGCTGCGCCGGGCCAGCAACCGCGACGAAGTCGAAGCCTTGCTCGACGAGGTCGAGATGCGCCTGCGCAAGCCGCGCCGCATGATCGTGGCCGCGCAGACGATGCGCCACGTGCGTCACTTGCTCGGGCTGCCCGGGCCGCGCCGCTGACGCGCCGACTCGGGGCATTCCAGCGGGCGCCCGGCGCCGGTCGCTGGTAGGCTGGCGCCCCATGCGACTGCTCGCCCTGGACATCGGCAACACCCGGCTCAAGTGGGCACTCTACGAGCCGGCGGTGCCCGGCGCGGCGCCGAGCCAGAGCGGCGCCGTGTTCCTGGAGACGATCGACGATCTCGCCGAGTCCGACTGGAGCCGGCTGCCGCCGCCCGACATGACACTCGGCTGTGTGGTGGCCGGCGAGGCGGTGCGCCTGCGTGTCGAACAGCAGCTCGAGCTGTGGGACCTGACACCGCGCTGGGTCGTCCCCGGCCTGCAGCAAGCGGGCGTGACCAACGGCTACGACCATCCGTCGCGCCTGGGCGCCGACCGCTGGGTCGCGATGATCGGCGCGCGTTGGCACGTGCTGTCGCGCGGCACGCCGCGGCCGGTGCTGGTGGTGATGGTCGGCACCGCGGTCACGGTCGACGCGGTCGATACCGACGGGCATTTCCTCGGTGGGCTGATCCTGCCCGGCTTCGGCCTGATGCTGAAGGCGCTCGAGATGGGCACCGCCGGCCTCAAGGTGCCCACCGGTGATGTGGTGGAGTTCCCGACCAATACCAGCGACGCACTGATGAGCGGCGGCGCCTATGCGATTGCCGGCGCGGTGCGGCGCCAGTACCGGCGCCTGCAGGCGCGCTGCGGTCAGGACCCGCTGGTGCTGATGGGTGGCGGCGCCGCGGTCAAGCTAGCGCCGATCACCGACCTGCCGCTTGAGATGGTGGAGACGCTGATCTTCGACGGCCTGCTGGCGATCGCGGCGCAGTCGCCGGCGCCCTGAGCGGGCAGCAGCCTCAGAGGATGTAGCGCGACAGGTCCTCGTTGCGCGACAGGTCGGCCAGCTTGGCGTCGACCGCGGCCGCATCGATGCGCACCGTCTGCCCGCTGCGGTTCGGCGCGTCGAAGCTCACGTCGTCGAGCAGCCGCTCCATCACCGTCGATAGCCGCCGGGCGCCGATGTTCTCGGTGCGCTCGTTGACGTCGTGCGCGATCTGCGCCAGCCGGCGGATCGCCGCCGGCTCGAACGCCAGCGTCACGCCCTCGGTGGCGAGCAGCGCCTCGTATTGCTTGAGCAGGCTGGCATGCGTGCTGGTCAGGATCGCCTCGAAGTCGTCCACCGACAGCGAGCCGAGCTCGACGCGGATCGGAAAGCGCCCCTGCAGCTCGGGAATCAGGTCGCTCGGCTTGGACAGGTGGAACGCGCCCGACGCGATGAACAGGATGTGGTCGGTCTTCACCATGCCGAACTTGGTGGTCACGGTGGTGCCCTCCACCAGCGGCAGCAGGTCGCGCTGCACGCCCTGGCGCGACACGTCGGCGCCACCGACCTCGGCGCGCGACGTGATCTTGTCGATCTCGTCGATGAAGACGATGCCGTTGTTCTCGGCGTGCGCCAGCGCGCGGGCCTTGATCTCGTCCTCGTTGACGAGCTTGGCCGCCTCTTCGTCGACCAGCAGCTTGAGCGCCTCGCCGATCTTCAGCTTGCGAGAGCGGCGCCGGCCCTGGCCCATCTGGCTGAACAGGCCCTTCAGCTGCTCGGCCATCTCCTCCATGCCCGGCGGCGTCATGATGTCGACGCCCGTTCTCGGTTCGGCCAGGTCGAGCTCGATCTCCTTGTCGTTCAGCGAGCCCTCGCGCAGCCGTTTGCGCATCACCTGGCGCGCCGTGTTGTCCGGCGCGGGCGATGCGGCTGCGAAGCCGAGCTCGCTGCGCGGCGGCGGCACCAGTGCATCGAGCACGCGGTCCTCGGCGGCGTCCTCGGCACGGGCGCGATGGCGATGCATCGCCGCCTCGCGCTCGCGCTTGACCGCCATGTCGACCAGGTCGCGCACGATGCTGTCGACGTCCTTGCCGACGTAGCCCACCTCGGTGAACTTGGTCGCCTCGACCTTGATGAACGGCGCGTCGGCCAGGCGCGCCAGCCGGCGGGCGATCTCGGTCTTGCCGACACCGGTGGGGCCGATCATCAGAATGTTCTTCGGTGTGATCTCGGCGCGCAGCGCATCGCCGACCTGCTGGCGGCGCCAGCGGTTGCGCAGGGCGATCGCCACCGCACGCTTGGCCGCGTGCTGGCCGACGATGTGGCGATCGAGCTCGGAGACGATCTCCTGCGGGGTCATGCTGGCTGACATGGCATATCGGCAGGGCGCCGTGAAGGCGCCCGCGGTTACTCCAGCACCTCGATCGTGTGGTGCTGGTTGGTGTAGATGCACAGCTCGCCGGCGATCTCGAGCGAGCGCTTGACGATCTCGGCCGCGCCGAGCTCGGTGTTCACGAGCAAGGCGCGTGCCGCCGCCTGCGCGTAGGCGCCGCCGGAGCCGATGGCGACGATACCGTGCTCGGGCTCGAGCACGTCGCCGTTGCCGGTGATGATCAGCGAGGTCTCGCGGTCGGCCACCGCGAGCATGGCTTCCAGCCGGCGCAGCACACGGTCGGTGCGCCAGTCCTTGGTCAGCTCGATGGCGGCGCGCTGCAGGTGGCCCTGGTGCTTCTCGAGCTTGGCCTCGAAGCGCTCGAACAGCGTGAAGGCATCAGCGGTGGCGCCGGCGAAACCGGCCAGCACCTGGTCGCGATGCAGCTTGCGCACCTTGCGTGCGCTTGCCTTGACGACGATCTGGCCCAGCGTGACCTGGCCATCGCCGCCGATCGCCACCTGCGGCCCGCTGGCGCCGGTGCGGCGTACGCTGACGATGGTGGTGCCGTGAAAGACGGGATGTTCGGCCATGGTCAGGAGGACGGGCGTGTCGCGGCGGGCGCCACGCGGCGGTTCAGACTTTGCGGACCTGGACCTTGGCGTGTTCGTTGATGCCCATCGCGCCGAAGAACAAGGCGACCAGCCGATTGGCGTCGACCAGGTTGACGGCCCGGTTCTCGCTGCGCTTGGCGAGCACCCAGTTGAGCAGATCGCCAGCGGCGATGAAATCGACCCGGATCAGCCGGGCGCACGACACCGCCACGATCGGCGCTTCGGTCAGGTCGCGGTCGAGCTTGCCCAGCGTGGCGCTGATGTCGCCGACCAGCTGGCCCGACAGCTCGACCGTGGCCACCTGCACGCCGGCCTGTGACTCGTCGACCATGCTCGACTCGACGAAGCTGGTCGACACCTCGCTGACGATGGACATCGGCGGCGAGCGCGTCGACAGCGACGAGCCGCTCACCCGCACGGTCGCCTTGGCGCGCTCCCACGACGGCGGCGACACTTCGTAGGTGACGCAGTAGTCAATCGCGGCTTCGTCGAACTGGTCGGGCCGGTTGGCCAGCCGCAGCGCGTCCAGCCGCAGCAGCCAGTACGCCGGGTCGGCGTCGCGCACGCCGGTCGGCGCGGCATCCTGCAGCACGGTGAAGAGCTGCTCGCCGGACAACCAGCGCATCTCGATCGACTGGCCGGCCCAGTGGCGCAGCAGTTCCGACAGCTGGCCGGCCGCGTCGGCGTCGATGCGGCGCAGGCCGGACCAGTCGAACACCCAGGGCAGCGGCAGTTGCAGCGTGACCGAGCGCAGCCGGGCGATCGCGTCGGTGTCGAGCACTTCGGGGCAGACCCAGCCGACCTCGCCAGCGACCCGCGATGACGATGGGCGCTCCTCGGCGGCAGCCTCGGCCACCAGCTTGGGCATCGAGAACCACTGCGGCGCCGACAGGCCGAACTGATGGACATAGTCCACCGCCAGCGACTCGAAGCGGGCGTGCTGGCCGATGGCGCGGTACAGGTCGAACAGCACCAGCCAGGTGTCGGCATGCTGGGCACGGGCCCCGCCGGCACCTATCAGCGACGAGAGTGATTGCTCGCACAACGTGAAGTCCGCATTCGCGAAGGCGATGACGGCTTCATCGAGCTCCGGATCGTGGGCCACCTCGCTGACTTCGACCTCGAAGCTGGCGCCCGGCGCCCGCGGCGTCGAATCCAGATGCAGCGGTGCGCCCGCGTTCGAGCCGGCCGGCGCCAGCGGCGACATCCCGCCGCCCATGACCACCGGAGCCGGCGCAGAAGGCGGCGGCAACTCGACATCGGACAGCGGCGGCAGCGCCGGCAGGCGGTTCGGGTCATCGGCACCGGGCGGCGGCGACACCACTGCACCGCCGGCCGGTGCGGGCCGGGCCAGCGACGCCGGCTGCGTGGGCGCGTTGTAGAACTCGGGCGTGCGGCGCTGGCCGGGGGCCAGCCCGCCGTCGCCCACCATCTGCTGCTCGATCTCGTCGATCTTGGCCTTGACGCCGGTGTCCAGCGGCCGCGCCGGGCTGTCGGTGATGCGCACCTCGGAGTCGTCGATGCGCGACGAGTGGCCGAGTGCCGCCAACTGCTCGGGCGACAGGCCCTCGCGTCGCATCTTGCGCAGCATGTCGAACTCGCGCTTGCGCACGAAGTCGTTGCGCCGTTTGCGCTCGATCATCGCCTTCAGCTCGGACTTCTCGAGGTCGAGTTCGCCGCCATCGTCCTGGCGCGAATTGAGGTCGGCCCAATCGGTGGCCGGATTGGCCACGAAGCGCACCACCTTGCGGAAGAAGCTCTCGTCCTTCGCGTCTTTGGGTTGCTGCTGTTCGGCCATCGCTCGCGGTTGCCTAAGGGCGTAGGGGCTGAGCGCGGCCTCAGTCGCCGAACATCTTCTGTTTCATCTCGCGGCGCTGTTGCGCTTCGAGCGACAGCGTGGCCGTCGGCCGTGCCAGCAGCCGACCCAGGCCGATCGGCTCGCCGGTCTCGTCGCAATAACCGTAGTCGCCGGCTTCGATGCGGGCCAGCGACTGCGAGATCTTCTTCAGCAGCTTGCGCTCGCGGTCACGCGTGCGCAGCTCGAGCGCATGCTCTTCCTCGATCGTCGCGCGGTCGGCCGGGTCGGGCACGATAGACGTGTCCTCGCGCAGGTGCTCGGTGGTCTCGCCGGCGTTGGACAGCAGGTCGTCCTTCAGCGCCTGCAAGCGGGCCCGAAAGAACTCGAGCTGCTTCTCGTTCATGTACTCGGCTTCGGGCATCGCCAGCAACTCGGCTTCGGTGAGATCGCGCCCGGCCTTGGACTTCCAGGCATTGGCCAGCTTGGGGTCGGCCTTGAAGGCCGGCCGCACCGGCTCGATCGGCTCGGGCAGCGTGCGCTGCGGCGGGCGCGGCGGCGAAAACCGCTCGGCAAAACGGTTGTTCGGTGCCGGAGCGGTGGTGACAGGCCGAGCCTGCGGTTTGTCTTGGGTCTTGGGCAAGGGGCTGGGGGCAGGTTGTGAAACGGTGACGGATTTGACGGATGAGGTGGCGGGAGCCTTGGCAACCGGCCTGCCCGCAGGCTTGGCCGGTGCCGGCGCGGCCACCTTGGCGGGCGCCTTGGCAACCGCTCGCGGCGCAGGTTTGGTGGGTGCCTTGGCCGCCGCCTTCTTGGCCGGGGCGACCGGTTTGGCGACAGGCTTGACGGGTTTGGCGGCAGCTTTCGTGGTCTTGGCCGGTTTCGCGGCGGGTCGGGCGGTCGGCTTGGCTGCCGGTCTGGCGGTCACGCGCTTCGAGGCGGCCTTTGCCGTGGCCTTACCAGCCGCGGCTTTGCTGCGGCCGGGCGGCGTCTTCTTGGCCGGGCTCTTGCTCACGTCGACATCACTCCTCGTGTAACGGTCGTTATACCCGCTTCCCGAGTGGCGATGGTGGTATTCCTGCGTCGATTCGGGCGCGCGGATTGTAGCCATGCGCAAGGGCAATGGAATCCACCTCAGACGAGGCAGGCCTCGAGGCCTTGCAGCAGGATCTCCTTGGGCAGATCGATGCCGATGAAGACCATCTTGCTGCCCTTCTTTTCGCCCGGCGCCCACTTGGGGCCGAGGTCGCTGCCCATCAGCTGGTGCACCCCCTGGAACACTACCTTGCGGTCGCTGCCTTTCATGAACAGCACACCCTTGTAGCGCAGCATCTTCGGGCCGTAGACCTGCACGATCGAGCCTAGGAAGTCCTCCAGCTTGGCCGGGTTGAAGGCACGGTCGGCGCGGAAGACGAACGACTTCACGTCATCGTCGTGCGCATGGTGATGCGGGTGATCGCAGTGCTCGCCGTGTTCATGGTCGTGGTCATGCCCGTGATCGTGGCCATGGGCATGGTCATGGTGTTCGTCGGCGTTGAGGAACTCCGGGTCGATCTCGAGCTTGGCGTTGAGGTTGAAGCCGCGCAGATCGAACACGTTGCCCAGCGGCACCTCGCCGAAGTGCACCCTCGACTGCGGCGCGCGCGGGTTCATGTGCTTGAGCCGGTGCGTCAGCGCGTCGACAGATGCCGGGTCGACCAGATCGGTCTTGCTGATGAAGATCTGGTCGGCGAAACCGACCTGGCGGCGCGCCTCCTGCCGAGTGTCGAGCTGGCCTTCGGCATGCTTGGCGTCGACCAGCGTCAGCACCGAGTCGAGCAGGTAGCTCTCGGCGATCTCGTCGTCCATGAAGAAGGTCTGCGCCACCGGGCCGGGGTCGGCCAAGCCGGTGGTCTCGATGACCACGCGCTCGAAGTCGAGCTCACCCTTGCGCTTCTTCTCGGCCAGCGTCGACAGCGTCGAGCGCAGATCCTCGCGGATCGTGCAGCAGACGCAGCCGTTGTTCATCTGGATGATCTGCTCGCCGGTGTCGGCGACGAGGATCTCGTTGTCGATGCTCTCTTCGCCGAACTCGTTCTCGATGACGGCGATCTTCTGGCCGTGTGCCTCGGTGAGCACGCGCTTGAGCAGGGTGGTCTTGCCCGAGCCCAGGAAGCCGGTGAGGATGGTGGCGGGGATCAAGCCGTTGGACATGAGGCAACTCCGGAAGTCGGCGCACGCGAATGAGGCGCGCAAGGGGGTGGAGGCACGTGGGGGCGGAGCGTGCGCTTTCAAGTCACGCCTGCCGCGGGCCCGATCGGGTATTCTCGCGCTTCAGCCATTGCCTGACACCCGACGTGTCCGATCCGCAGCAGAGCCGCCCGATGCGGCTCGAATCCCGAACACCGGCCGACAAGCGCAGTCTGTTCGAGCGTGTCGTGGAATTCCTCTCGCCCGGGCCCGACTCGCGCGACGAGCTGATGGAGACGCTGGCCGACGCCGAGCATCGCGAGCTGATCGCGCCCGAATCGCGCATCATGCTGGAGGGCGTGATCCGCATGGCCGACATGATCGCCGGCGACGTGATGGTGGCTGCGCCACGCATGGACCTGCTGGACATCGATGCGCCGTACGACGAGCTGCTGGCGCTGGTGATCGACACCGCGCACTCGCGCTTCCCGGTCTACGAGGGCAAGCACGACAACATCATCGGCATCCTGCTGGCCAAGGACCTGCTCAAGCTGCAGCGCGCGCCCGAGCTCAACCTGCGCACGCTGCTGCGTCCGGCAGTGTTCGTGCCGGAGTCGAAGAACCTGAACGAACTGCTGCGCGACTTCCGCTCCAACCGCAACCACCTGGCCATCGTGATCGACGAGTTCGGCAACACCGCCGGGCTGATCACGATCGAGGACGTGCTCGAAGAGATCGTCGGCGAGATCGAGGACGAGTTCGACGAACACCAGGTCGACCGCGGCGTCTACACGCTGGCCGACGGCTCGCAGCGCGTCGCCGGCGACGCGGCGATTGCCGCCGTCAACGAGGTCTTCGGCTTGTCGCTGCCCGAGGCCGAGTTCGACACCATCGGCGGCCTGGTCGCCCACGAGCATGGCCGCGTGCCGCGGCGCGGCGAGACGGTGCAGGTCGGCGGCCTCAACTTCACCGTGCTGCTGACGCGCGGCGGCGCCGTGCGCTGGTTCCGCGCGGTGCGCGCGCCGTCCGTCGAGCCGAGCAGCTGATCGCGGTGGCGCCCGCGCAGACGAAGGCGCCGCGGCGAGGTGCCGTCGCCGTCGAAGGCGCCGTCGTCGCGCTCGCTGGTGCCCTGCAGACGCTGGCGTTCCATCGCACCGAAGTCTGGGCGCTGCCGCTGCTCGCCGCCGCGCTGCTGGCCTGGCGCGTGCAGCTGGCGGGCCCGCGGCGGGCCGCGCTGCTCGGCTTCGTGTTCGGCACGGCCTGGCTGACGTCGTCGGTGTGGTGGCTCTTCATCAGCATGCACCGTTATGGCCATCTGCCGGCCTGGCTGGCGGCGCTGGCCGTGTTCGCGCTCTGCGCCGCGTTGTCCTTGTACCTGGCGGCGGCCATGGCGCTGGTCGCGCGCTGGCGCAGCCCGCAGCCGGTGGCGCAGGCCACCTTGTTCGCCGCCGCCTGGCTGCTGGCCGAGTGGTCGCGCACGGCGCTGTTGACCGGCTTTCCATGGGCGGCCTCCGGCTACGCGCAGGTCGACTCGCCGCTGGCGGCGCTGGCGCCCTGGCTCGGCGTGCTCGGCATCGGCGCGGTCGCGGCGTGGCTGGGCGGGCTGCTCGCGGCCTCGCGTCGGCACCCGGCGGCCGGTGCCGCCGCCGTCGTCGTGCTGGCGCTGCTGGCGCTGCTGCCGCGGCCGGACTTCTCGCGGCCCGGGCGCACGCTCAGCGTGAGCCTGCTGCAGACCAATGTGGCGCAGGACGAGAAGTTCGCCGCCGAGCACCTGCCCGAGACACTGCGATGGCTGGGCCGCACGCTCGATGCGGCGCGCGGCGAGCTGGTCGTCGCGCCGGAGACGGCGGTGCCGCTGCTGCCCGACCAATTGAAGGAGCTGACCCCCGACTACTGGCCGGCCCTGGTGGCGCGTTTCGACCGCGCCGACCAGGCAGCGCTGATCGGCGTGCCGCTGGGCGACTACAGCCGCGGCTACAGCAATTCGGTGATCGGCCTGACGGCGCGCGCCGGCGACGCGCCGCCGTACCGCTACGACAAGGTGCACCTGGTGCCGTTCGGCGAGTTCATCCCCACGGGCTTTCGCTGGTTCACCGAGCTGTTGAACATCCCGCTCGGCGACTTCATGCGCGGCCCGCCGAACGCGCCGTCGTTCCCGTTCCGCGGCGAGCGCATCGCGCCGAACATCTGCTACGAAGACCTGTTCGGCGACGAGCTGGCGCTGCGCTTCGCTCGGGCGTCGAGCGCGCCGACGGTGTTTGCCAACATCAGCAACATCGGCTGGTTCGGCGACACCATCGCGGTGGCCCAGCACCTGAACATCTCGCGACTGCGCACGCTCGAGTTCCAGCGCCCGATGCTGCGCGCCACCAACACCGGCGCGACGGCGGTGATCGACCACCAGGGGCGCGTCACCGCGTCGCTGCCGCCATTCACCCGCGGCGTGCTGGAGGCCAGCGTGCAGGGCCGCAGCGGCCTCACGCCGTATGCCTGGTGGGCGGCGCGCGCGGGTGACGGGCCCTGGCTGGTGCTGGCCGTCGGCGTGCTCGCGATTAGCGCTGCCCGCAGCGCACGAGCCGTCCGGGCCGCTCGGCGGTGAGGTCTGCGCCGACGCGGACAGCGCGCCCGGCGACCCAGGTGCCGAGGTAGCCCGCCCCGCGCTGCACGAATCGCTTGCCGCCGGCCGGCAGGTCGCGCAGCAATTGCGGCGTGCCGACGGCCAGCGCCGCCGGATCGATCAAGTTCAGGTCGGCACGCTGGCCGCGCGCGATGGTGCCGCGGTCGGTGAGGCCGATGTGGCGCGCGTTGCGCGACGTCAGCATCTGCACCGCCTGCGCCAGCGGCAGCCGCCCCTCGGCGCGGTCGCGTACCCAGTGCGTCAGCAGGAAGGTCGTGCAGCTCGCATCGCACACCGTGCCGACATGCGCGCCGGCGTCGCTCAGGCCGAACAGCGCGCGCGGGTGGCCCAGCATCTCGCCCACCACGGCGAGCGAGCCGTCGTTGTAGTTGAAGATCGGAAAGTAGATCAGGTTCGAGCCGTCGCCCTCGGCCAGATGGTCGTACAGCGCCTCCAGCGCGGTGACGCCGCGCTGCTTCGCGCGCACGTAGAAGCTGGCCGTCACCGGCGGCTCGTAGTCGGGCTGCGGGCCGAGCGGGAACATGCGCGCCGCGATCAGCTCGATGCGCGCCAGCAGGATGTCCACCAGCGGCGGGATCGGCGTGCCGTCGCCGGCCAGGCGCTGGCTCTTCTCGGCCAGGATGCGCGCCTTGCGCGCCGGTTCGCGCAGCGCCGCCGCGCGCTCGGCCAGCGGCAGCGCAGCCACCTCGATGTACCCCGGAAAGCCCATGAACGGGTGGAAGCTCGCGTCCAGCCCGTTGATGACGCCGATCGCGCGCGAGGCCGTCTGCAGGTACAACGGCAGCCCCGATGCGGCGGCGGCGTCGACGCGCGCACGGATCGCCTGCCACTGCTCGCCGCCCGGGTCGCGCTGCAGCCAGGTCATCGACAGTGGCCGGCCGCTGGCGCGCGCCAATTGCTCGACCAGATCGAACTCGGCGGCAAAGCGATCGGCCCCGCGCAGCAGATCGAAGTCGCTGACCACCTGCACCACGCCGTGGCCGAGCCCGTCGAATGCCGAGGCGATGCCGGCCAGCTCGGCCGCGCTCGCCTCCGAAGCCGGCGTCTCGTGGCCGGCGGCGGTGCGGTGGTTGTCGGTGCGGCCGGTCGAGAAGCCCGCCGCGCCCGCGCACAACGCCTCGCGCACGATCGCGCGCATTGCGGCCACGTCGTCGGCGGTCGCCACCTGCTGCGCCAGCGCACGCTCGCCCATCACCGCCATGCGCACCGGGTCGTGCGGCACCTGCACGCAGAAGTCCAGGCTGTGCGGCAGCTTGTCGAGCGCGTCCATGTACTGCGGAAAAGTCTGCCAGTCGAAGCGCACGCCCTCGGCCAG
The DNA here is from genome assembly GCA_044222685.1 of Burkholderiaceae bacterium. Classification (GTDB taxonomy): domain Bacteria; phylum Pseudomonadota; class Gammaproteobacteria; order Burkholderiales; family Burkholderiaceae_C; genus JAEUPI01. Next base: position 7,811 of record JBGAMU010000042.1, on the reverse strand, counting down.
CGCGACCCCGGGGATGTCCTCCACGCCTTCCATCAGCGTGATCAGGTCGGCGCAGGCGCGGTCGCGATCGCCGGCCTTCAGAGGCGCGAAACCGACGCCGCAGTTGCCCATCACCAGCGTCGTCACGCCGTGCCAGATGCTCGGCGAGAAGGTCTCGTCCCAGCTCGCCTGGCCGTCGTAGTGAGTGTGGATGTCGACGAAGCCCGGCGTCAGCCAGGCGCCGTCGGCGCGCAGGCGCTCGCGCGCGGCCGACGTGATACGGCCGATGTCGACGATGCGGCCACCCTGCACGCCGACGTCGGCGGTGAACGGCGCGGCACCCGTGCCGTCGACGACGGTGGCGCCTTCAATCAGCCAGTCGAGCATCGTGTCGTCTCCAGATCGAGGCCAGTGTCAGTCCCGACACGATATGCCAGATGCCCCACAGGCTGGCGATGATGACCATGCCGAGGTCGGCGTTGAACTGCACCGCGATGATGCCCAGCGCAAGCCCGGAGTTCTGCATGCCGCCCTCGATGACGATCGCGCGTGCATCGCGCTTGCCGACGCGAAACGCCAGCGCGCACAGCCAGCCGAGCAGCAGACCGAGCGCGTTGTGCAGCACCACGATGATCAGTTGCGGCACGATCTGCGCCGTCAGCAGCGCACGCTCGCGGAACAACCCGACCGCGATGAACAGCAGCAGCGCGCCGACGCTGAAGCGGCCGAGCGGCTTGCGCATCGCGGCGGTGAACACCGGCGCGTAGTGGCCGACCAGCAAACCCAGGATCATCGGCAGCGCCAGCAGTGCGAGCAGGCTCCACCAGATGCCGGCCGGGTCGATGTCGAGCGTGCGCAGCCAGGCCTTGGTGGCCGGATTGGTCGACACCATCCAGGTGAAGTTCAGCGGCGTCAGCACCAGCGCGAGCAGGCTCGCCACCGCCGAGATGCTGACCGACAGCGCGGTATTGCCGCGGCCGAGGTGCGTGACCACGTTGCTCAGCGAGCCGCCGGGGCAGGCCGCCACCAGGATCATCGCGGCCTCGATGTTGGCCGGCAGGTCGAGCGCCAGCGTGACGAGCCAGGTGGCGCCGGGCAGCAGCACGAACTGCGGCACCAGCCCGCCGACCACCGCGCGCGGCGTCTGCGCGACGCGGCGGAAGTCGTCGACCTTCAACTCCAGCGCCACCGAGAACACCATGGTGGCGAGCACCATGCTGAGGACGAGTTGCTGCGCTGTCATCGAGCGAGGTTAGCGGCGGGCCCGACCCATAGAATCCAGGGTTTACGCCGAACGCGCGCGCATGCTCAGCTTCCAACAGATCATCCTCAAGCTGCAGACCTACTGGGACGCGCAGGGCTGCGCGCTGCTGCAGCCCTACGATATGGAGGTGGGCGCCGGCACCAGCCACACCGCGACGTTCCTGCGCGCGCTCGGCCCCGAGCCGTGGAAGGCCGCCTACGTGCAGCCGAGTCGCCGGCCCAAGGACGGCCGCTACGGCGAGAACCCGAACCGGCTGCAGCACTACTACCAGTACCAGGTGGTGCTCAAGCCCGCGCCGGCGAACATCCTGGAGCTCTACCTCGGCTCGCTCGAGGCGCTCGGCTTCGACCTGACGACCAACGACGTGCGCTTCGTCGAGGACGATTGGGAGAACCCCACGCTCGGCTGCTGGGGCCTGGGCTGGGAAGTCTGGTTGAACGGCATGGAGGTGACGCAGTTCACCTACTTCCAGCAGGTTGGCGGCATCGAGTGCCGGCCGATCACCGGCGAGATCACCTACGGCCTGGAGCGGCTGGCGATGTACATCCAGGGCGTCGAGAGCCTGTTCGACCTGACCTGGGCACCGGGCATCAGCTACCGCGACGTCTACCACCAGAACGAGGTCGAACAGAGCGCCTACAACTTCGAGCACAGCGACGTCGAGTTCCTGCTGCTCGCGTTCGGCAAGCACGAGCAGCAGGCGCAGCACCTGATGCGCGAGCAGCTCGCGCTGCCGGCCTACGAACAGGTGCTGAAAGCCGCGCACACCTTCAACCTGCTCGATGCACGCGGCGCGATCAGCGTCACCGAGCGCGCCGCCTACATCGGCCGCATCCGCAACCTGGCGCGCGCGGTGGCGCAGAGTTACCTCGACAGCCGGGCGCGCCTGGGCTTTCCGATGGCGCCCAAGGCGTGGGCCGACGAGGTGGTGGCGCAGCTGGCGGCCAAGAACGCCGGCAAAGGTGACCTCGGCGCCGGAGCGCCGGCATGAGCACCCATAACCTGCTCGTCGAGTTGCTGGTCGAGGAGCTGCCGCCGAAGGCGCTGCGCCGGCTGGGCGATGCGTTCGCGCACGAGCTGGCGGCGAGCCTGAAGGCGCAAGGCCTGGCCGGCGCGCACTCCAGCGTCACCGCGTTCGCGACGCCGCGCCGCCTGGCAGCGCGGGTCAGCACCGTCGCGCCGGTGGCCGCCGACCGCGAGGTGCTGCGCAAGGTGATGCCGGTGTCGGTGGCGCTCGACAAGGAGGGCCGGCCGACGCCGGCCTTTCGCAAGGCGCTGGCCAAGCTGGGCCGCGAGCGCCTGGCCGACCTGTGGCCCGACGCCGTGGACGGCAGCGACCGCTTGCTCGTGCAGCCCGACGGCAAGGCCGAGGCGATCTTCCTGCGTTCGCTCGAACGCGGTGTGGCGCTGGCCGCCGGGCTGCAGGTGGCGCTCGACCATGCGCTGGCGCAGCTGCCCATCCCCAAGGTCATGACCTATCAGCTCGAGGCATCGTCGGGGCCGCAGGTGCAGCCGGGCTGGACCACCGTGCGCTTCGTGCGTCCGGCACATGGCCTGGTGGCGCTGCGCGGCGCCGACGTGGTGCCGGTCACGGCGCTCGGCCTGCAGGCCGGTCGCGTCACGCGCGGCCACCGCTTCGAGGCGCCGATGGACCCGGTGAATCTGCAGGACGCCGACCACTACGAGCGCCAGCTGCTCGAGCAGGGCGCTGTGATCGCCGGCTTCGACCACCGCCGCGCCGACATCGCGCGCCAGCTGCAGCATGCGGCGCGCGAGCAGGGCCTGACGCCGATCGACGACGACGCGCTGCTCGACGAGGTGACGGCGCTGGTCGAGCGGCCGAACGTGCTGCGCTGCCAGTTCGACGCCGCCTTCCTCGAGGTGCCGAGCGAGTGCCTGATCCTGACGATGAAGGCCAACCAGAAGTACTTTCCGCTGCTCGACGCGCAGGGCCGCCTGACCAACCAGTTCCTCGTCGTCAGCAACATCCGGCCGCAGGACCCGCGCGCGGTGGTGCAGGGCAACGAGCGCGTCGTGCGCCCGCGGCTGGCCGACGCCAGGTTCTTCTTCGACCAGGACCGCAGGAAGACCCTCGAGGCGCGGCTGCCGGGTCTGGACAAGGTGGTCTACCACGCCAGGCTGGGCACCCTGGGGGAGCGCGTCGCGCGCGTGCGGGCGATCGCCAAGGTCATCGGCGCACAGCTCGGTGGCCCGACGCTGGCGGCACAGGCCGACCGCGCCGCGCAGCTGGCCAAGGCCGACCTGCTGACCGACATGGTCGGCGAGTTCCCCGAGCTGCAGGGCGTGATGGGCGGCTACTACGCGCGCCACGACGGCGAGACCGAGGCGGTCGCCTTCGCGGTCGAAGACCACTACAAACCCCGCTTCGCCGGCGACGCGCTGCCGCGCCAGCCCGTCGGCCTCGTCGTCGCGCTGGCCGACAAGCTGGAGACGCTGGTCGGCCTGTTCGGCATCGGCCAGCTGCCCACTGGCGACAAGGATCCGTTCGCGCTGCGCCGCCATGCCCTCGGCGTGCTGCGCATGCTGATCGAGCGTGCAGTGGCGATCGACCTGCCGGAGCTGATCGGCATCGCGCAGGCCGCCTTCACCGACCGTGCCGGCTGGGCGCCGGTTGACGCCGAGCTGCAACGCTTCTTCCCCGAACGCCTGGCCGTGCTGCTGCGCGACCAGGGCAGCACCGCGCAGGAGGTCGACGCCGTGCTGGGCCTCGCGCCGGCGCGCATGGACGACGTGCCGATGCGGCTGGCCGCGGTGCGCGCCTTCGCCGGCATGCCGGAGTCCGCTGCGCTGGCCGCGGCCAACAAACGCATCGGCAACATCCTGAAGAAGAGCGACGCCGGCGCAACCGGCGCCGTGGACCCGCAGCGTTTCGTCGAGCCCGCCGAGCGGGCGTTGCACGCCGCCTTGTCGACCATCGGGCCGCGCGCGGACGCGTTGTTCGAGCAGCGCGACTACACCGCGTCGCTGCGCGAACTGGCAGCGCTGAAGGGCCCGGTCGACGCCTTCTTCGACGGCGTGATGGTCAATGCCGATGTGCCCGCGCTGCGTGCCAACCGGCTGGCGCTGCTGGCCGCGCTGCACCGCGTGATGAACCGGGTCGCCGACCTGTCGCGGCTGGCCGGCTGATACCCTAGTCGCTGCCGACGCCGACAATCACGCTCCATGCAGCACATCCTCAAGCTCGTGATCCTCGGTCGCGACGGCATCCTCAATGTCTATCGCGACGACCACGTCAAGGCACCCGAGGAGTGGGAACCGATTCCCGGCGCGCTGGAAGCAGTCGCGCGGCTCAACCACGCCGGCTGGCACACGGTGCTGGCGACCAACCAGGCGGGCATCGGCCGCGGCATGATCGACATGGCGGCGATCAACGCGGTGCATGCGCACATGATGCACAAGCTGGTGCAGGTCGGCGGCCGGCTCGACGCGGTGTTCTTCTGCCCGCACACGCCGGAAGACCAGTGCGACTGCCGCAAGCCCAAGCCCGGGCTGATGCTGCGCATCGGCGAGCGTTACGGCATCGAGCTGGCCACCGTGCCGATGGTGTGCGACACGCTGCGCGACCTGCTGGCGGCGCAGGCCGCCGGCTGCGAGCCGCACCTGGTGCGCAGCGGCCGCGCGGCGCGGTTGAGCACCGAGGATCTGCAGCGCATCGTCGAGCAGGTGCCCGCCACCGAGGTGCACGCCGATCTCGGCGCCTTTGCCGACTTCATGCTCGAACGTGCGCACACGCCGGTCTCCGGTCCGGGGGCCCTGCACTGACGATGCAGCGCCTGCTCTGGTCGGTGCGCTCGGCGCTGTACGTGCTGTGGCTGCTGGTCACGGTGGTGCCGTGGGCGCTGATGGTGCTGGCGGTGTCGATCTTCCAGCGCGGGCAGCCGCTGTACTGGCTGGTCGTCGGCTGGCTGCGCCTGACGATGCTCGGCTCGCGCTACATCTGCGGCATCCGCGCCCGCGTGCAGGGCATGCACCACGTGCCGACGGCGGCGCAGGGCACCGCCGCGGTGATCCTCGCGTCGAAGCACCAGTCGACCTGGGAGACCTTCGCACTGCCCACGCTGATGCCGCACCCGCTGGCCTACGTGTTCAAGCGCGAGCTGCTGTACATCCCGTTCTTCGGCTGGGCGATGGGTCGGCTCGACATGATCCACATCGACCGCAGCAAACGCGCCGAGGCCTGGGCCAAGGTGGCCGCGCAGGGCCGCCGCCTGATGAGCGAAGGCGTCTGGGTCATCATGTTCCCCGAGGGCACGCGCACCACGCGCGGCAGCCAGGGCACCTACAAGAGCGGCGCGGCGCGGTTGGCCATCGCCACCGGCACGCCGATCGTGCCGATCGCGGTGACGTCGGCGCGCTGCTGGCCGCGCAAGAGCTACCTGCTGCGCCCCGGCGTGGTCGACGTGTCGATCGGCGCGCCGATTGCCAGCGTCGGCCGTGAGGCCGACGAACTGATGCGCGAGGTCGAAGGGTGGATCGAGACCGAGATGCGGCGCCTGGACCCCGAGGCCTATGTGAGGGGCGAGGCGCCGGCGCCGCAACCCGCGGTGGCGCCGCGCTGAAGCCGATGCTGCGCGAACCGCCGTCGACCCAGTTGTCGTTGTTCGACAGCCCGCCGCCCGATGCGGCGGCGCCGCCGGCGACCGTGTCGCGCGCGAGGCCTGCGCCGGCCGCACCGCCAGCTGCTGCCATCGCGCCGGCCACGCAATGGGCGCACCCGCGCGCCAACCGCGCTTTGGCGCTCGACGGCCATCAGGTGGCCTACGAGCTGCGGCGGGCGCGCCGGCGCAGCATCGGCTTCTCGGTCGGCGTCGACGGCCTGGCCGTCAGCGCGCCGCGCTGGGTGACGGTGGCCGACATCGAGTCGGCGCTGCGCGAGCGCGGCGGCTGGATCCTGCGCAAGCTGCACGAGCAGCGTGAACGCCGGGCCCGGCTGGAGGCGGCGCGCATCGAGTGGCGCGCCGGTGGCCAGCTGCCGTTCCTCGGCCGCCCCGTGCAGCTGGTGCTCGACCCGCAGGTGGTCGGCGCCGTGCTGCGCGGCGACGAGGGTGCGCTCGGTGTGACACGGCTGCACGTCGGCCTGCCGCACGACGCGAGCGCGCAGCAGATCCGCGACGCGGTGCAGGCCTGGCTGCAGCGCCAGGCGCGCCGCGTCTTCGACGAGCGCTGCGCACAGCTGGCGCCGCGCCTGGGTGTGCGCGTGCGGCGGCTCGCCTTGAGCTCGGCGGCGACGCGCTGGGGCAGTGCCAATGCCAATGGCTCGATCCGCCTGCACTGGCGGCTGGTGCACTTTGCGTTGCCGGTGATCGACTACGTGGCGGCGCATGAGCTCGCCCACCTGCGCGAGATGAACCACAGCCCGGCGTTCTGGGACGTGGTGCGTTCGGTGGTGCCCGACTACGAGCATGCGCGCCGCCTGCTCGACGACGCGCCGCTGCCGGCCTTCGACTGACGCGCTGTGGCGCGGGTCGACCCCGCGCAAGGGCCGGACGGGCAAAAAGGGCAGAATCGCCCGGACCGCGATGCCGCGCAGCGCCCCTGCGTCCAGCCCGACGTGACAACCGACCACGCCCTGCAAGACCTGTTCGACAGCAATCGCCGCTGGGCCGCGAAGACCGAGGCGCGTTCGCCCGGCTTCTTCACCCGACTGCAGCAGCAGCAGGCGCCGCAGTACCTGTGGATCGGCTGCGCCGACAGCCGCGTGCCGGCCAACGAGATCGTCGACCTGCTGCCCGGCGAGCTGTTCGTGCACCGCAATGTCGCCAACGTGGTGGTGCATTCCGATCTCAACTGCCTGTCGGTGGTGCAGTTCGCGATCGACCAGCTGAAGGTCAAGCATGTCATCGTGGTCGGCCACTACGGCTGCAGCGGCGTGCACGCGGCGATGGTGGGCACGCGGGTGGGTGTGGCCGACAACTGGCTGCGCCACGTGCAGGACGTGCGCAACAAGCACCGCGTGTTCCTCGACGGCCTCGGCGACGACGAGATCCGCCACAAGGCGCTGTGCGAGCTCAACGTGCTCGAGCAGTCGCTCAATGTCTGCGAGACCACCGTCGTGCAGGACGCGTGGGCGCGCGGGCAGACGGTGGTGGTGCACGGCTGGGTCTACGGCCTGCACAACGGGCTGCTGGTCGACCTGCAGATCACGGTGGCGCAATCGGCTGACCTGCAGGCCGCCTACGGGCTGGCGCTCGGCGGCCTGAAGACGCGCTACGCGCGCGGCAGCGCCGGCGGGATGCGTGCATGACGATGAAATTCCCGACCCAGTTCACCGACAGCCGCGCCTTCGACATCGCCCGCGCGCTGCTCGAGGGCTTCGACAAGCACTATCGCCTGTTCCGCGCCACCAGCGCGGCCGCCAAGACCCGCTTCGAGACGGCCGACTGGCACGGCCAGCAGCGCGCGCAGCGCGAACGCATCGCGTACTCCGCCCGGCGCGTCGACGCGGCGGTCGAGCGGCTGCAACGCGAGTTCGACATCAATCACCTGTCGATGGACAGCTGGCAGCAGGCCAAGCTGCACTACATCGGCCTGCTGACCAACCACCACC
>JBGAMU010000166.1:0-7005 GCA_044222685.1 Burkholderiaceae bacterium | reverse complement strand
AAGGCGATGCCCGACGTGCAGGACTTCGCGCGCGCCATCGAGATTGCCTTCGACGACGTGCGCGCGCTGGCGCTGCCCGAGGAGGTGGCCGCCGAAGAGGCTGCCGCTGCGGCGACCGGCCTGGTGAGCCGCGCGACCCGTGGCGTCACGCGCGCCGTGCGGGGTGCCGTGCAGGGCACAGCCGACCGGGTCGTCAAGGGCGCCGTGCAAGGCGTCGTGCAGAGCGCGATGCGCGGCGCGGTCAAGACCGCGCTCGGCGCCGGCGCGCCGCGGGCCACGCCGAAGAAGAAGACGGTGCGGACGGCTACGACGGCCGCGTCACCCGCGGCGCGCAAACGCGCGGTGCGACAGATCGGTTAAAACCTGCTCCGGGGCACCAGCCGGCCGTCGGCCGCTGCTGCCGGATGGGGGAATCCTTTGTGACGGACAACGATCCAGCCGCGCGCCGCTGGACGACGCTGGCGTTCGAGAGCGACGAGCGAGGCCTCGTCAATCGCCAGATGGCACTGCGCTTCCTGTGGGTCGGGGCGGCGGTGTGCTTCGCCGGCGCCACCGTGTCGGCGCTCGAGCCGTTCGACATCTCGAGCCACGCGCGCGCATGGCTGGTCGGCTGCCAGCTCATGCTGGCGCTGGCCTGCTTGGGGGCGTCGCGACTGGTGCACCGGGTACCGTTGACACATCTGGTGTTGGGCACTGCCTGGGCCTGCGTGGCCGTGGCCACCCTGACGGCGGTGGTGCTCGGCCATGGCGCGCATTCGCTGGACCTGGCGTTCTATCCGCTGGTGGTGTGCCTGGTGGCGGTGCTGGTGGGTACGCGCCCGGCGCTCAAGATGTCGCTCGGCTGCGCGCTGATCGTCGTGGCGCTGGCGCTGGCCGAGCTGTGGGGGTGGATGCCGGGTGCGGCGTCGCTGGCCGGCTCGCCGCTGTCGCACCCGCTGTCCACGCACGGGCTGCTGCTGATGGCCGGCTTTACCGTCGGCGCCATCATGCTGCGGCTGTCGAACGCGTCGTACCGCAGCGCCCACGAGCGCGAGTCGCGCTTTCGGGAGCTGCTGGCGATCGCCGCCGAGCAGTACTGGGAGCTCGACGCGCAGCTGCGCCTGACGCGGGCCGACGACGCCGCCACGCTCAAGCCCGGCGGTGCCCTGGCGGGACAGCTGATGCGGCCGCTGCCCGATGTGCTGCGTGAACTGGCGCTCGACCCCGCGCAGGCTGAGCGTGGCCTGGCCGCGCTGCAGTCGCGCGAGCCCTTCGCGGCGGTGCGCCTGTGCCTGCCTGCCGCGGGCGCCGTGCGCGCGCGCTACCTCGAGATCAGCGGCCACCCGAAGACCGATGCGCAGGGCGGCTTCGCCGGCTATACCGGTGTGCTGCGCGACGTGTCGGAGCAGGTGCGTGCCACCAAGGCGTACGCCGCGCAACGTCGCAAGTCCGAGCAGGAGCTGGCGGCCGCGCGCGACGCGGCCGAGGCCGCCAGCCAAGCCAAGAGCCAGTTCCTCGCCAACACCAGTCACGAGATCCGCACGCCGCTGAACGGGCTGCTGGGCCTGGCGCGGCTGGCGCTGCGCGACGACATCGCGCCCGACCAGCGCAGGGTCTACCTGACGCACATCCTCGAGTCGGCGCAGGGCCTGTCGACGATCATGAGCGACATCCTCGACCTGTCCAAGATCGAGGCCGGCAAGCTCGATCTCGAGCTGGCGCCGTTCGACCTGCGCGCCGAGCTGGCCAGCGTGCGCCACGGCAACCTGCCGCTGGCCGACGCCAAGGGCCTGCCGATCGAGCTGGTGGTCGACGCCGCGGTGCCGCCCGCGGTGATCGGCGACGCCACCCGCGTGCGCCAGATCATCGGCAACCTGGTGTCCAACGCGATCAAGTTCACCGAGCGCGGCCAGGTGCGCATCGAGGCCACCACCACGTCTGCGGGCCTGCGGCTGGCGGTGCGCGACACCGGGATGGGCATCGTGCCCGAGTTGCGCCAGCGTCTGTTCGAGCCGTTCTCGCAGGCCGATCCGTCGACCACGCGCCGCTATGGCGGCACCGGCCTCGGCCTGTCGATCTGCCGCGAGCTGACGCAGCGCATGGGCGGCGAGATCGGGTTGGACAGCACACCGGGTGCGGGCAGCTGCTTCTGGGTCGCGCTGCCGCTGCCGGCCGCGCCGACCGCCGGCCCGGCCGCGGCCGAGGGCGACAGCGCGGCCGGCTCGCTGGCCGGCGCGCGTGTGCTGGTGGCCGAGGACAACGCGGTCAACATGATGATCGCGGTGGCATTCCTCGAGATGTGGGGTGTCGAGGTCAGCCAGGCGGGCGACGGTGCGGCCGCGCGCGACAGGGTGCTCGCCGCCGACCGCGAGGGCCGGCCGTTCGACGCGGTGCTGATGGACGTGCAGATGCCGGTGCTCGGCGGCCGCGACGCGGCGCGCGAACTGAAGGCGCAGCTCGGCGAGCGTCTGCCGCCGGTGATCGCGCTGACCGCCGCCGTGCTGGTGAGCGAGCGCGACGAGGCGCTGCGCGCGGGCATGTGCGACTTCCTGACCAAGCCGGTGGATCCGGCGCGCATGCGGCAGACGCTTGCACGCTGGGTGGGCACGACCGGGCGTCGCGTCGACGCCTGATGATGGCCGCGGCACCGGGCTGCGTGCAGGCGATCCGCGCCGCCTTCGCCGCCCATGCCGACGCCACGCGTGCGCCGGCGATGCAGGCCTACATGAAGTCTGCGCTGCCGTTTCGCGGCATTGCCGCGCCGCTGCGCCGGCGCCTGCAGGCCGAGGCCGTGCGCGCCGGGCCGGCGCGTGACACGGCTGCGCTGGCGCAGGCCATGCGGCTGCTGTGGCGCGAGGCGGCTTATCGCGAGGAGCGTTACGCGGCGCTGGAGCTGGCGCGCGTCGGACCGCATGCGCGCCTGCTGGACCTGTCGCTGCTGCCGGTGTACGAGGAGATGATCGTCACCGGCGCCTGGTGGGACTACTGCGACGACATCTCGGGCACCGCACTGGCCACGCTGCTGCAGCGCCACCCGGCCGCGATGAAGCCGCTGCTGCGGCGCTGGGCCCGCGGCGACGACCTGTGGCTGCGTCGCGCCGCCATGCTGTGCCAGCGGCGGCTGCGCGCGCCGGCGTTCGACGCGGTGCTGCTGTACGGCACCATCCTGCCTTCGATCGGCGCCGGCCGCTTCGCCGGCGAGTTCTTCATCCGCAAGGCGATCGGCTGGGCCCTGCGCGATCGCTCGTATGCCGCGCCCGACGAGGTGCGCGCGTTCCTGGCCGAGTACGCCGGCCAGTTGTCGCCGCTGACGCGGCGGGAGGCGCTGAAGGCGCTTGCGCGCCGACAAGCCGGGCCAGGAACCGGCTCTTGAAACCCGCACCACCCATCCCTATCTCCGTCAGCACGGGGCGCCGACGCGGCGCCTCGCCTGTCCGTCAAGCTGTCTGGAGGAATCACATGTACCGAAGCCTGTTCTCGCGCGACATGTTCGCCGAGCTCGACCGTCTGCAGCGTGACCTGCAGGGCGCGTTCGAGTTCTCACCCGCCATCCGCGGCCTGGGTCGCGGCGGTTATCCGGCGCTCAACGTCGGGGCCAGCCCCGCGGCGGTGGACGTGTTCGCCTTCGCGCCGGGGCTCGACCCGGCGAGCATCGACGTCAACCTCGATCGAGGCGTGCTCACGATCGCCGGCGAGCGCAAGGAGACCTTGCCCGCCAGCGACGAGAAGACCACGCTGCACATCCACGAGCGGCCGTCGGGGCGCTTCCGCCGGGTGGTGAGCCTGCCCGACGACATCGACCCGAACGCCGTGTCGGCGAGTTATCGCGACGGCGTGCTGCAGGTCAGCATCAAGCGCCGCGAATCCGCCCAGCCGCGCCGCATCACGGTGCAATGACGAGCTTTAGGAGATCCACGATGAACACCGTTGCCCACTTGAACGAACAAGCCCGTGACACCGCCACCACGGGCCGGCCGGAGCCCGCCCTGCTGCCGCCGGTGGACGTGGTGGAAGACGCCACCGGCATCACGCTGTATGCCGATCTGCCCGGCGTGCCCAAGGACAAGCTGAGCCTGCGCGTGGACGGCGACCAGCTCACGCTGGAAGGCGACATGGCCTTGCCGTTGCCGCAGGGCATGGCCGCCAGCCATGCCGAGGTGACGCTGTCGCGCTACCGCCGCACGTTCACGCTCAGCAAGGAGCTCGACGCCGACAAGGTGAGCGCCGAGTTGGCCAACGGCGTGCTGCGCCTGCGCATCCCGAAGGCCGAGCACGCACAGCCGCGCAAGATCAACGTGCAGGTGAACTGACGCCGCAAGCTCGGCTCAGCGGGCAACCGGTGAGCCGAGCGCGTACGGCTCCGGGCCGCCGAGCGCGACCACCGTGTCGCGGATCAGGTGGCCCGAGATGCTGAAGCGCGGCGGTATCTTCGGCAACGCCGCCAGCGGATACCACTGCGCGTCCTCGATCTCGCCGGCCTGCGGCACGATGTCGCCGCTGACCCACCGCGCGGTGTAGGCGACCATCAGGCTGTGCGGGAACGGCCAGCTCTGGCTGCCGTAGTAGCGCAGGTCGGTGACGCGCACGCCCACCTCCTCGGCCACCTCGCGGTGCACGCACTCTTCGAGTGACTCGCCGGCCTCGACGAAGCCGGCGAGCGCGCTGTACACGCCCGGCACGTAGTGCGGCGAGCGGGCGAGCAGCACCTCGTATCCGTCGGCCCCCACGCTCACTGCGTTCGCTGCCCCCCGCGGGGGCTGGTCCGGCTCGGGGCGGCCCGTCGCCGGCCCCCGCCACACCAGCACCATCATCGCCGGGCTCAGGCGCGGATACGCGGTGTGGCCGCAGGCCGGGCACTTGCGCGAGCGCTCGTTCGCCTGCGGCTCGGTCGGCGTGCCGCAGACGCCGCAGAAGCGGTGCGCGCGGTCCCATTCGATCACCTGCGCGGCGCGGCCCGCCACGCCCATCAGCGGCTCGCCGAACTGCATCATCGCCGCGCGCAGCGGCTGGCGCCGCCAGCCAGCGGGCGTTTCGCTCAACGTAAAGGCCCAGCAGTCGTGGCCGTCCAGCTGCCCGAGATAGTGGCGCACCGGTGCCAGCGCCTCGAACGCCGGCCACGGCTGCGGCGCGAGCAGCTCGCCTTCGGCCTCGGGCAGGAGAAGCTGGCCCTCGACGAAGGCGAAACACCACGCCTGCGGCGTGGTGTCGGCCTCGGGCCGGACGGCGGGAACGTAGCGCATGCGGACCATTGTGCCGCTGCGCCCGGTGCAGCCTACTCCGGCTCGATGCCTGCCGCCTTGATCACGCGGCCCCACTTCTGGGTCTCCTCGACCTGGAACTTCGCCAGCTGCTCCGGCGTGGTCGGGAAGGGCTCGCCGCCGCTGGTGTCGAAGAAGGCCTTGACGGGCGCGGTCTTCAGCCCCGCGCCGAGCAACTCCTGGAGCCGCTGCACCACCGGTGGCGGCGTGCCCGCGGGCACGTAGGCCGCGAACCAGTAGCCCATGTCGTAGCCCTTGACGCCGGCCTCGTCGATGGTCGGCACGTCGGGCAGCATCGGCAGGCGCTTGGCGGTCGACACGCCCAGCGCGCGCACCTTGCCGGCCTTGATCTGCGGCACGCCGGTCGAGGTGTCGGTGATCATCAGGTTGATCTGCCCGCCCATCAGGTCGGTGATGGCCAGCGTGTTGCTCTTGTAGGGTACGTGCAGGATCTGGGTGCTGCTCATCTGCTGCAGCAGTTCGCCCGCGACGCGGCTGCTCGAGCTGCCGCTGCCGAAGCTGAGCTTGCCCGGGTTCTTGCGTGCGAAGTCGAGCAGCTCGGCGACCGACTTGTACGGCGAGTTCGCCGGCACCACCAGCACCTGGCCGCCCTTGCCGAGGCCGGTAACCGGGGCGAAGTCCTTCACCGCGTCGTAGGGCAGCTTCTTGTACAGGTGCTCGTTGGCGGCGTGCGTGGTGTTGGTGGTGATCAGCACGCTGTAGCCGTCGGGTGCGGCACGGGCCACCGCCTGCGCCGCCAGCATGCCACTGGCGCCTGCCTTGTTGTCGACCACCACCGTCTGCTTGGTGTCGGCGCTGATCGACTGGCCGAGCGCACGCGCCAGCTGGTCGGTGGCGGTACCGGCGGCGAACGGCACGACGAAGGTGATCGGCCTGGCTGGGTAGGACGTCGCCTGCGCGAACGCACTCGGCGCGAGCGCAGCGGCGATCAGCGTGGCCAGCACGTGGCGGCGGGGGGTCGAGGTCGTCATGGTGTGTCTCCTGTGGAAATCGTGGATTCGGGCCCGCGCAGCAGCGGCGCCAGTGCCGTCGGCACGCGCAGCGGCAGCTCGAGCAGCAGGAACGACAGCGCCTTGCCGTGGCTGTCGAGGTTGAGGGCGTCATTGACGCCGCCGTCGAGCACGTCGTCGAGCACGACGTTCATCGCGTGCAGGTTCGGCAGCAGGTGGCGGACCACGCGCGTGGGCTGGCGATGGCGGAACTGGCGCGCGATCGCGGTCTCGTGAATCTGCTCGACGATCAACGGGTACAGCTGCGGGTGCCAGGCAATCACGCTGATGTTCGAGCGGTTGCCCTTGTCGCCGGTGCGGCCGTGCGCGGCGCGCCAGAGAGGGACGTTGATGAATGCCATCGTCGCGTCCTTCAGTCGAGCATCTCGTAGCGCGCCGCCACCTGCGTGCGCGGCAGCAGGCACGACAGCGTGCCCAGCGTTGGCCGCAGCGCGGTGCGCACGCCGCCGCCGCCGGCCGGGCCGCAGGTGTACAGCGCCACCACCTCGCGCGCCAGCCGCTCGGCCTGCGCGCGATCGGCATGGCGCAGCGCGACGCGCAGGCGCACGTCGCGTGCATCGGTCGCGTCAGCGTTGTCGGCGTCGTGCCACCAGCGGCCGGCGTCGTCGGCGAACACGCTGGCCACGCCGATCAGGTCGGCGCGCAGCGGGCCGGCGTCGCGCAGCCGTTCGCGCAGCACGGCGGCCGCGAGGCGGGCGCGTGCGTCGGCGCGGGCGCCGGCGTAGGAGATCTCGCCC
>JBGAMU010000041.1:0-31570 GCA_044222685.1 Burkholderiaceae bacterium | reverse complement strand
AGTACACGATGCCGTTGCGCAGGCGCACCATCGCGCTGCTGCAGCTGCAGCCCGGCCAGTGCGTGCTCGACGTCGGCGCCGGCACCGGGCTGAGCTACGCGTTGCTGCGCGAAGGCGTCGGCAGCGGCGGCCGCGTGCTCGCCTTCGAGCAGAGCCCCGAGATGTTCCTGCAGGCGCGCGATCGCGTCGAGCGCGAGGGCTGGACCAACGTGTGGCACACCTGCGCCAGCGCCGAGCAGGTGCAGCTGCCGCAACCGGCCGATGCCGTGCTGTTCAACTACGTGCACGACATCCTGCGCACGCCGCAGGCGGTGGCGAATATCGTGCGCCAGACCCGGCCCGGCGCGCGAATTGCCGTGGCCGGCATGAAATTCTTCCCGTGGTGGACCGGGCCGCTCAACCTGCTGGCTTGGCTGAAGAACCGGCCCTACAACGCCCGGCCGGCCGATCTGTGGAGTCCCTGGGACATCATCGAAGGCCATTGCGACCGGTTCGAGCGCCACGCCACCCAGTTCGGCATGGGCTACATCGCCCATGGCACCTTGCGCAAGGAGTCGCCATGAAACCGTTGCCCCGTCCCCGACTCGACACCTCGGCCCTGGCCGCCCGCTTTGCGGCCGTGCGCAGACAGTCGATGACGCTGGCCGCCCCGCTGAGCGAGGCCGATTGCCAGGTGCAGTCGATGCCCGATGCAAGCCCCACCAAGTGGCACCTCGCGCACGTGACCTGGTTCTTCGAGACCTTCGTGCTCGAGCGCCACGAGCAGAGCTTCAAGCCTTTCGACGCGCGCTTTCGCGTGCTCTTCAACAGCTACTACCAGCAGGTCGGCCGCCAGCATCCGCGGCCGCAGCGCGGGCTGGTCAGCCGGCCGTCGCTGGCCGAGGTCAAGGCCTACCGGGCGGCGGTGGACCAGCGCGTCGACGCGCTGCTGCGCGGCGCGCACGACCCGGCCGTCGACGCACTGGTCGAACTCGGTCTGCAGCACGAGCAGCAGCACCAGGAACTGATGCTGACCGACATCCTGCACGCGCTGTCGTGCAACCCGCTGGCGCCGGCCTACGTGCCGGGCTGGCCGCTGGCGCCGGTGGCGCCGGTGGCGCTCGACTGGATACCGTTCGAGGGTGGTCTGGTCGAGATCGGCCACGGCAGACGGGGTTTCGCCTTCGACAACGAAGGACCCCGCCATCGCCAGTACCTGCGCCCGTACGCGCTCGCCAACCGGCTGGTCACGCACGGCGAATGGCAGGCGTTCATGCGCGACGGCGGCTACGGCGATGCGCGCTGGTGGCTGTCGGCCGGCTGGGACTGGGTGCGCACACAAGGCATCGAGGCGCCGCTGTACTGGCAGCGCAGCAGCGCGGCTGCGCACGACTGGCATGCCTTCACGCTGCACGGCTTGGTGCCGGTGGATCCGCATACGCCGATCACGCACGTCAGCTACTTCGAGGCCGACGCCTATGCACGCTGGTCCGGCCAGCAGTGGGGCCTGCCGACGCGGCTGCCCACCGAGGCGGAGTGGGAGCATGCCGCCGAGCCGCAGCAGGACGCGCGCCGCGCCGTCGGCAACTTCGTCGAGTCGGCGGCGCTGCACCCGATGCCGGTCGCCCGGCTCGAACCCGGCGCACTGCAGCTGTTCGGTGACGTGTGGGAATGGACCAGCAGCAGTTATTCTCCCTACCCCGGCTTCCAGCCGTGGGACGGCCTGGTGGGCGAGTACAACGGCAAGTTCATGGTCAACCAGTACGTGTTGCGCGGCGGCTCATGCGTGACACCGCGCTCGCACATCCGGGCCAGCTACCGCAACTTCTTTCCGACCGACACGCGCTGGCAGTTCAACGGCCTGCGGCTGGCGCGCGATTTCGATTGACGACAGACCGATAGAACAGAAGGAGGAGTCTCATGCGTTCACTTCCGGTGCGCGGCTGGCTGGCCGCGCTGCTCGGCATGCTGTTGCTGCTGGGCGCCGCCCAGGCACAGCGCCACGAGTCGCCGAACAACGGCCCCTGGCGCACGATGAGTGACGGCGCCGACGACAAGCTGATGCTGCTGGGCTACGACGCGGTGGCCTATTTCACGCAGCGCGACGCGGTGAAGGGCGACCCGGCGATCAAGGTCGAGCATCTCGGTGTCACCTATCGCTTCGCCAGCGAGGCAAACAAGGCCGAGTTCCAGAAGTCGCCCGAGAAGTACATGCCGCAGTTCGGCGGCTTCTGCGCCAACGGCATCAACTACGCGGTGCCGTGGGGCGCCGGCGGCGGGCCGAACACCTGGCGCATCTACCGCGGCAAGCTCTATGTCTTCGGCGGCCAGTCGTCACGCGACCAGTTCGAGATCGACACCGAACTCAACCTCGATCGCGCGCACCAGTACTGGAACGACGAGGTGGCCGGTTCCAACGCCGTCTTCACGCGCCTCAAGCGGCTGATCTTCCGCGTGCCGCACTACAAGACCGACAAGGAGCTGCAGGAGGAATGGCAGGCCCGGCTGGCGGCCAAGACGCTGCCGGTGATGCCCGGCGCCAAGCAGGTGGTGCCCGAGTAGCGGCGCCGGGTCAGGCCACGTGCAGAGCGCGCAGGCGGTCGGCCTGCGCGAGGGTGTGCCGGTAACCGGCCTCGATGCAGCGCTCGCGAAAGTCGCGCGAGAAGTTGACCCAGTAGCCAAAGTCCGGGTGCAGCACCAGGTCGGCGTGGCGCGCATCGGCGCGCACCAGCGCGCGCTTCTTCAGGTCGTCGCCGCGATAGCGCTCGGCGCCGGATGGGGCCCGGTCCTCGTGCGCCGACGCATCGACCGCGATCACGCGCCGCGCGCCAAGGGAACGCGCCAGCCGCACCGGCAGCGGCACATGCCAGTCGGGGTCGACATAGAGTTCGCCGCGGATGCGCACCGGTGCAAACTGGCCTTCGATGGCCGCCGACGCCTGCACCGCAACCCCTGCGTCGCCCCGGGTGAAACCGACCACGACGCCGTCGCGCCGACGCACCGCCGCGCAGGCCATGCGCCAGGGCATCTGCTCGAGCAGCCGCACCGGTGAGTGCGACTGCACCAGCGCCGCCACCGGCGCACCGCTGAATCGCGCCTCGGCAAACAGCGCCAGGTTGGCCATCGCGGTGGGTTGCAGCTCGAGGGCCAGCGTCTCGATGCGCGCGGCCGGCAGGCCGGCGGCACGCAGGCTGCCAACCAGGGCACCGACCGACGCGCCGACGATCAGGTCGGGCTGCAAGCCGAGCTCGTCGAAGGCCTTCAGCACGCCGACGTGCACGAAGCCGCGCGGCCCGCCGGAGCCGAGCACCCACGCCACGCCAACGGGCCGGTCGAGCGGACCGGGCTGCGGTGCGTCGACGCCGTCGTGGTCGACGTCGGCATTGAGCGTGCACCCGGCCAGGCCAAACGCTGCGGCCGTGGTCAACCAGTGCCGCCGGGTCGCGCCGACGCCGGGCACGATCAGACCGACACCTCCGGCACCGGCGACAGCATCAGCGGCGCCCGCGCCCCGCTGACCGGCGCCGGCGTGGTCTGCACGTCGGCATGCGGCCAGCCGAGCAGCGCGCTGGCGCGTCGGTAGCGGTCGAACAGGTCGTGGCCATCCACGCCGCCCAGGTGCATCACGCCGTAGCGATGGCTGCCCAGCCACTTGAAGTCGCGCGCCAGGCCGTTGCCCTGCTTGGGCATGGCGAGCAGCCAGCCGTCCGGAAAGGCCTGCGCGAATGCGCGCTGCATCGCGACGCTCGGCGTCGGCGGGATGAACTCGCCCTCGAAGCTGCGGAAGACGAAGCTCGCCGCCGCGCCGGCGGTCGATGGCGTGCCGCGCATCGCCGGCGCCGGGTCGCGACCATGGGCCAGCGCCAGCGAGCCGGCATGGGCATCGAGCCCGTCGACGCGACGGTACAGGTCAGCCAGCTGCGAGGCCAGTCGCGGGTTGAACTCGATCACCTTGATGCTGCCGCTGGCCGCGTCGTGGAAGAACTCCATGTTGAAGAAGCCATGGTCGAAGCCGATCGCCCGCAAGAAGCGGCCGGCGATGTCGAGCGCGCGGCGCTGTACCGCAGGCGCCAGGCGGCTGCGGTGCTGGAAACGCTGGAAGGCGTGTGTACCGGGATACATGATCGCGTCGACCACCCCGATGCCATGCACCTGACCGCGGTAGACGTAGCCATCCAGGTTGTGCTGTGTGGCGGATTCGACCGGTTGCTCGACCAGCATTCCGTGCGCAGTCGGCACGCCACCCGGCAACCGCTCGCGCGCGATGCGGTCGAACGGCTCGACCAGCCGGCGGATGATCCACAGCTCGGCGGCGCCGAAGCGCGTCATCGCGGTCAGCTCGGCATGGTCCTTCACCGTGCGCGCGAGCACCGAGAAGGCGGCCTTGATCGGCTTGACGAATCGGGGGTAGGCCAGGTCCGTCGGCATCGGATCGCCATACCGCGCGGCCAGCGGCTCGAACGGCAGGTTGGCTTCGGGGCAGACGCGCTGCAACACCTGCCGGGCATGCAGCTTGTGCTGGCAGGCGAGCACCGCGTCGACCGGCGTGCCGGGCCAGCCCATGCGCTCGGCCAGCAGCGCCGCGGCGAGCGCGCCGAACTGCTCGTGGTGGGACACCACCGCGGTCCAGCCGCGGCGCCGGGCCTGGCGCGCCAGGCGGTCGACGAAACGCTCGAGGTCGAACCAGGCCAGGCGCACATGGCTCGGAAAGGTGAACAGGTCGAAGCCTGCGCTGTCGCTCGGCCACCGTGCCGCCAGCCGGGCGAACGCGTCGCGGTCCCAGTCGTAGTTGAAGAGGACGAGCGTGCGGCCGGCCGCCTGCGGCGCACCGGCCCGCGGACAGCTCGCGTCAACGCCCCGCATCGTTGAGCGACCAGTCGTAGTCGAGAAAGACCGGCGTGAGCCGTCGCCCGCGCAACTGCTCCTGCACCGCGGGGTCGCTGCTCAGTTGCGCGGCGTAGCGGGCGAACACGTCCTCGACCTTGTTGAAGCCCTGGTGGCCGCGCTCGAAGTCCTCGCGGAACCACTTGAAGATCGAGCTCACCTCCAGCTTGTCGGCGCTGGCGCGGTTGCGCGTGCGGTCGCCGAGGAAGCGCCGCATGCCGTCCTCGAGCTGCTCGTCGAGGCGCTCGGCGGTGAACGCCTCGGGCCGCAGCGCCGGGCAGCCGATGCTGGCGCAGACGATCGCCGTGTGCACCCGCGGGTCGTTGTACTTCGGCCGCAACTGCTCATGCTCGATCCAGTCGAGCGTGCGCGTCTCGCCGAGCAGCCTGAAGAAGCTCTTCTTCCACGGCGACGACCAGATCGGCGCCAGGTCCTTGATCGACTTCAGCTTCGGGTACTCGCCGAGCACCAGCTCGATGGTGAAGGCGTTGTAGGCGTTGACCAGGAAGGCCATCTGCTGGGCCCGCGAGAAGCCGGCGAACTGCGCCGGCGTGACCGCCGACCAGCCGTCGAGCACGGCCTTCAGCGGCGCGCGCTCGGCCGCCAGCGCGGCGTAGGCGACACGGCTCTGCTTGCCGTCGGGCAGCCAGCGCACGTGCTGCTTGAGCACGGCGTCCCAGGCGGCATAGGTGTGGTCGAAGGCCTGCGCCGGCACGGCTTTCACCCAGCCAGCTGCGGCCAGACCCAGGACCAGGGAGCGTCGAACGGGATGCATGGTCTCCTTGCTGGCAGTGTGTACGCCCTGCCCGCCCGTTTGCGTCCGGGCCTCCAGTGGACAGGTCGTTTGAGCACGGACCTTCTGACAGGCATTTGAGCTCGCCACGGCGCGCAGCGTAGCGCATGGCCGCCAAGGGCCTGCAGGGGGAAGGCCCGTGCATCCGATGAACCGCCCGCTGCGTGGGATGGACCACGAAAAAGCCGCCCGATCGGGCGGCTTGTCTGCGGCGGCAGCGCGACGCCAGCGCAGGTCAGCGCTGGGCCAGTGCCCGCACGTCGCGCCGGACGGAGCCGGAGTAGAGCTGGCGCGGACGGCCGATCTTGTATTCGGGGTCGCCGATCATCTCGTTCAACTGCGCGATCCAGCCCACCGTGCGGGCCAGCGCGAAGATCGCGGTGAACAGGCTGACCGGGATGCCGAGCGCGCGTTGCACGATGCCGGAGTAGAAGTCGACGTTCGGATACAGCTTGCGCGAGACGAAGTAGTCGTCCTCCAGCGCGATCTTCTCGAGCGCCATCGCCAGCTTGAACAGCGGGTCGTTGCCCAGCCCAAGTGCACCGAGCACCTCGTGGCAGGTTTCGCGCATCAGCTTGGCGCGCGGGTCGTAGTTCTTGTAGACCCGGTGGCCGAAGCCCATCAGCTTGACGTTGGAGTTCTTGTCCTTCACCTGCTTGATGAACTCGCCGATCTTCTCGACGCCGCCCTGCTTCTGGATGTCCTCCAGCATGTTCAGCGCGGCCTCGTTGGCGCCGCCGTGCGCCGGGCCCCACAGACAGGCCACGCCGGCCGCGATGGCCGCGAACGGGTTGGTGCCCGAGCTGCCGCACAGACGCACGGTGGAGGTGGAGGCGTTCTGCTCGTGGTCGGCGTGCAGGATGAAGATGCGGTCGATCGCGCGCACCAGCACGTCGTTGGGCTGGTATTCCTCGCACGGCGTGGCGAACATCATGCGCATGAAGTTCGCCGAGTACGACAGGTCGTTCTTCGGGTAGATGAACGGCTGGCCGATGCCGTACTTGTAGGCCATGGCCACCAGCGTCGGCATCTTGGCGATCAGGCGGATCGCCGCGATGTCGCGGTGCTTGGGGTTATTGATGTCGGTGCTGTCGTGATAGAAGGCCGACAGCGCACCGACCAGGCCCGTCATCACCGCCATCGGATGCGCGTCGCGGCGAAAGCCCCGCAGGAAGAACTGCATCTGCTCGTTGACCATGGTGTGGTTGGTGACGAGCTTGTGGAAATCCTTCTGCTGCTGGCCGTTGGGCAGGTCGCCGTACAGCAGCAGGTAGCAGGTGTCGAGGAAGTCGCACTGCTGGGCCAGCTGTTCGATCGGGTAGCCGCGGTAGAGCAACTCGCCCTTGTCGCCGTCGATGTAGGTGATCGCCGACTGGCAGGCTGCCGTGGACAGGAAGCCGGGGTCGTAGGTGAACTTGCCCGTCTGCGCGTACAGCTTGCGGATGTCGATCACGTCGGGGCCGATGGTGCCCTTGTAGATCGGCAGCTCCATGTCGGCGGAGCCGTCCGAGAACGACAACGTGGCTTTGACGGAAGAAGGGGTCATGATGACGTTCCTTGTTGCAGGGTTTTACTCTACGCCGCGGTACGGGCCGGTATTCGGATCAGCGCCAACACCTCTCGCACCTCGGGGCAATCGAGCGCGCCTTCGAGCTCACGTCGCGCCAGCAGCAGGTCCAGCAGGTCGTTGTCGGCCAGATCGGTGAGCGCCTGAAGGCCCTGGGCCCGCTCGACCGTGATGCACGATCCATGCCGGGCAAAGAAGCGCTCGATCAGCAGGTCGTTCTCGAGCAGGCCTCGGCGGCAGCGCCACTTGAGACGGTTCAGCGCGACGGGATCGAGCGGGGTCTGCATGGCGCGTGGTGATGGAGCCCGCCTAGACAGCGCGGCGAACCATCAGCTCCTTGATCTTGCCGATCGCCGCCGTCGGGTTGAGGCCCTTGGGACAGACATCGACGCAGTTCATGATGCTGTGGCAGCGGAACAGCCGGTACGGATCCTCGAGATTGTCGAGCCGCTCGCCGGTGGCCTGGTCGCGACTGTCGGCGATGAAGCGATAGGCCTGCAGCAGCCCGGCCGGGCCGACGAACTTGTCCGGATTCCACCAGAAGCTCGGGCAGCTGGTCGAGCAGCTGGCGCACAGGATGCACTCGTACAGCCCGTTCAGCTCGTCGCGCTCCTCGGGTGTCTGCAGCCGCTCCTTCTCGGGCGGCACGTCGTCGTTGACGAGGTACGGCTTGATCGAGTGGTACTGCTTGAAGAACTGCGTCATGTCGACGATCAGGTCGCGCACCACGGGCAGCCCGGGCAGCGGCTTCAGCACGATCGGGTCCTTCAGCCGACGCAGGTTGGTCAGGCAGGCCAGGCCGTTCTTGCCGTTGATGTTCATCGCATCCGACCCGCACACGCCTTCACGGCACGAGCGGCGGAAGCTCAAGGTCGGATCCACCGATTTCAGCTTGACCAGCGCGTCGAGCAGCATGCGCTCCGAGCCGTCGAGCTCGACCTGCAGCGTCTGCATACGCGGCGGCTGGTTCTGGTCGGGGTCGTAGCGGTAGATCTGGAACGTGCGCAGGCTGCCCATCGGCACTCTTTCGAAGCGGGAGTTCAGGAACGTCTTGCTGTCGGAGGCGGTGTCAGGGCCGGCCTCGGCCGGGGGCGAGGCGGTGGGCGTGGCAGTCGTGTTCATGGTCAGAACGTCCTCACCTTCGGCGGCACCGAGTCGACCGACAGCGGCTTCAGCTGCACCGGCTTGTAGTCGAGCCGGTTGCCGTCGGAGTACCACAGCGAGTGCTTCATCCATTGCGCGTCGTTGCGGCCGAGCGGGTGCTGCGGATCGTCGGCGCCGCGTTCGTAGTCCTTCACCGTGTGAGCGCCCCGGCATTCCTGGCGGGCGGCGGCCGACACGATGGTGGCCTGCGCACACTCGATCAGGTTCTCGACTTCGAGCGCCTCGACGCGGGCGGTGTTGAAGACCTTGGATTTGTCCTTCAGGCCGATCGCCGCCGCGCGTTCGCGCAGTGCCGCGATCTTGGTCACGCCCTCGTCCATCGACGACTGCGTGCGGAACACGCCGGCATGCTGCTGCATCGCCGCGCGGATGTCGTTGGCGACGTCCTGCGCGTACTCGCCGCTGGCGTCGCTGTCCAGGCGCGCCAGCCGCGCCAGCGAGGCATCGGCCGCGTCGGCCGGCAGCGGCTTGTGCGCCTTGGGTGTGCGCGCCAGCGCGTCGACGATGTGGTTGCCGGCGGCGCGGCCGAACACCAGCAGGTCGAGCAGCGAGTTGGTGCCCAGCCGGTTGGCGCCGTGCACGCTGACGCAGGAGCACTCGCCCACCGCGTACAGCCCCCCCACGATGCTGCTCGGGTTGCCGTTCTTCGGCGTCACCACCTGGCCGTTGATGTTGGTCGGGATGCCACCCATCTGGTAGTGGATGGTCGGCACCACGGGGATCGGCTCCTTGGTGATGTCCACATTCGCGAAGTTGTGGCCGATCTCGAACACGCTGGGCAGGCGTTTGAGGATGGTCTCGCCGCCCAGGTGCGTCATGTCGAGCTGGATGTAGTCCTTGTTCGGGCCGCAGCCGCGGCCTTCCTTGATCTCCTGGTCCATGCAGCGCGAGACGAAGTCGCGCGGCGCCAGGTCTTTCAGCGTCGGCGCGTAGCGCTCCATGAAGCGTTCGCCATTGATGTTGCGCAGGATCGCGCCCTCGCCGCGGCAGCCCTCGGTGAGCAGCACACCGGCGTTGTGCACGCCGGTCGGGTGGAACTGCCAGAACTCCATGTCCTCCAGCGGAAGCCCGGCGCGCGCGGCCATGCCCAGGCCGTCGCCGGTGTTGATGAAGGCGTTCGTGCTGGCTGCATAGATGCGCCCGGCCCCGCCGGTGGCGAACAGCGTGCACTTGCCCTCGAGGATGTACACGTCGCCGGTTTCCATCTCGAGCGCGGTGACGCCCAGCACGTCGCCGTCGGCGTCTCGGATGATGTCGAGCGCCATCCACTCGACGAAGAACTGGGTGCGCGCCTTCACGTTCTGCTGGTACAGCGTGTGCAGCATCGCGTGGCCGGTACGGTCGGCCGCGGCGCAGGCGCGCTGCACCGGCTTCTCGCCATAGTTGGCGGTGTGGCCGCCGAACGGGCGCTGGTAGATCGTGCCGTCGGCGTTGCGGTCGAACGGCATGCCGAAGTGCTCGAGCTCGTAGACGACCTTGGGCGCCTCGCGGCACATGAACTCGATCGCGTCCTGGTCGCCGAGCCAGTCGGAGCCCTTGACGGTGTCGTAGAAGTGGTAGTGCCAGTTGTCCTCGCTCATGTTGCCGAGCGACGCCCCGATGCCGCCCTGCGCGGCGACCGTGTGCGAACGCGTCGGGAACACCTTGGACAGCACCGCCACGTTGAGCCCGGCGCGTGCGAGCTGCAACGACGCCCGCATGCCGGAGCCGCCCGCGCCGACGATGACCACGTCGAACTTGCGTCTTGGAATCGAAGCGGTCACGTCAGAGTCTCCACAGCACCTGGACCGCCCATCCCGCGCAGCCCACCAGCCAGACGATGGTCGCCACCTGCAACAGCAGGCGAACGCCCACCGGTTTGACGTAGTCCATCCAGATGTCGCGCATGCCCACCCAGGCGTGCACCGCGAGCGAAACGATCGTCACGAAGGTCAGCAGCTTCATCCACTGCTGCGAGAAGATGCCGGCCCAGCGGTCGTAGCCGAGCGGGCCGCCGAACAGCAGCTGCAGGATCAGCGCGACGGTGAACAACACCATCAACGCGGCCGTGATGCGCTGGCTCAGCCAGTCGCGCAGGCCGTAGTGCGCGCCGACGACGAGCCGCTTGGAGCCGAAGTTGTCGCTCATCGATGGTCCTCAGAACAGGCCGAACAGCTTGGCGCCGAGCAGCACCGTCAGCACGCCGCTGATGGCCAGCGTGGCCAGCGCCGACAGCCGGGCCTGCTGCAGGCCGACGCTGTGCGTCACGTCCATCCACAGGTGGCGCAGGCCGGCGATGGCGTGGTGCAGGTACGACCAGATCAGGCCCAGCACCACCAGCTTGACGAACCAGGCCGGCAACCAGCCGATGCCGGCGACGAAGGCATTGGTGAAGCGCTCGTAGGAGGTCTCGGTGCTGAGGCTCACGTCGAGCAGCCACACCACGAAGGGCAGCAGCAGGAACATCAGTGCGCCGCTCACGCGATGCAGGATCGACACGATGCCCGCCGGCGGCAGGCGATAGGCGACGATCTGCGAGACGTGGATGTTGCGGTAGATCGGGCGTTGTTTGATGTTGTCTGCCATTCGCGTCATTGCCCCGGGAGTCGCACGGAAACCGGAGGATTTTATTTCATCGCCGCTGGCTGACCCAGGCCTTGCAACCGACTCGGCCGCATCAACTCAATTCGTTGCGATAGTGATGGGTGTCGGTCCGGTACAGGCCTCGCCGCAACTCGACCGGCCGCTCGCCGTAGGTGAACGAGCGGCGTTCGACGCTGAGCAGCGGCGTGCCCGGTGCCACGCCGAACAGCGGCGCGCTGTCGGCGTCGGCGGCGATGGCACGGATCTTCTCCTCCGCGCGGATCATGCGCACGCCGAACTCGGCCTCGAACAGCGCGTACATCGGCCCGCGATACGGAGCCAGCCGCTCGCTGCTGAGGGCCTTGAAGTCGCGGCCGGGCAGCCAGATCTCGTCGAACACCACCGGTGTCTCGCCATCGAGCAGCAGGCGGCGCAACACGACGACCGCATCGCCCGTCTTCAGCTCGAGTGCGCGTGCGACGTCGGCGCCGGCGCGTGCGCGCCGGCATTCGAGCAGCCGGCGCTGCAGCTCGCGCCGGCCGCCCGCGTCGGCGGTCAGGCGCAGGAAGCGGTATTGCGTGTTCTGCTCGGCATGGGTGGCGACGAAGGTGCCGCGGCCCTGCCGACGCACCAGCAGGTTCTCGGCGGCCAGCTCGTCGATGGCCTTGCGCACCGTGCCCTGGCTGACCTTGAAGCGCGCGGCCAGCTCGAACTCGCTCGGGATCACTTCACCCGGCTTCCACAGCCCGGCCTGCAGGTCCTGCGTGATCAGGCCCTTGATCTGCTGGTACAGCGGGCTGAACGCCGGGGCGGCGTCGGCGGCGGCGCCGCGCGAGGAAGAGCTGTTGGCCATGGCCGCGATTGCAGCACAGCCCGGCACCCGCCACTGAAAACGACCTGTTCGATATCAATCGCGGCGCAATGGGGTCCGGCGACGGACCCGGGTGAACCCTGAGTCTGACCTACACTTCGCACCCATCCACCGGGCTGCCCGCCCGGTTCGATTCGCCAGCCCCAACCTTCCCCTTCCTGGAGTCCTTTCATGAGCAAGAAGCCCGTTCGCGTGGCCGTCACCGGTGCGGCCGGCCAGATCGGTTATGCCCTGTTGTTCCGCATTGCGTCGGGCGAAATGCTCGGCAAGGACCAGCCGGTGATCCTGCAGTTGCTGGAGATCCCTGACGAGAAAGCGCAGAAGGCGCTCAAGGGCGTGATGATGGAACTGGAAGACTGCGCCTTCCCGCTGCTCGCCGGCATGCAGGCGCACGGCGATGCGAACACGGCCTTCAAGGACACCGACTACGCGCTGCTGGTCGGCGCGCGTCCGCGTGGCCCCGGCATGGAGCGCAAGGACCTGCTGGCGGCCAACGCGCAGATCTTCACCGCACAGGGCAAGGCGCTCGACAAGTCGGCCAGCCGCAACGTGCGGGTGCTGGTGGTCGGCAACCCGGCCAACACCAATGCCTACATCGCCATGAAGTCGGCGCCCAGCCTGCCGCGCAAGAATTTCACCGCGATGCTGCGCCTGGACCACAACCGCGCGGCCAGCCAGATCGCCGCCAAGACCGGCAAGCCGGTGTCGGCGATCGAGAAGCTCGCCGTCTGGGGCAACCACTCGCCGACCATGTATGCCGACTACCGCTTCGCCACCATCGAGGGCAAGTCGGTCAAGGACATGATCAACGACGCGGCCTGGAACAAGGACGTCTTCCTGCCCACGGTGGGCAAGCGCGGCGCCGCGATCATCGAGGCGCGCGGCCTGTCGTCGGCGGCGTCGGCGGCCAACGCGGCGATCGACCACATGCGCGACTGGGCGCTCGGCACGCAGGGCAAGTGGGTGACGATGGGCGTACCCAGCAACGGTGAATACGGCATCCCGAAGGACGTGATGTTCGGCTACCCGGTCACCACCGAAGGTGGCGAGTACAAGATCATCGAGGGCCTGGCGATCGACGCCTTCAGCCAGGAGCGCATCAACCTGACGCTGAAGGAACTGCAGGAAGAGCAGGACGGCGTCAAGCACCTGCTGTAGTCGCACCGCCGTGCATCCGCGGCAGGTCCTTTTCGAAGACGGCGACATCGCGCCGGGCATCCCCGTCTGCGACCACTATTGCGGCACCGAGGATCGCATGCTGAAGAGCCTGGCCCTGCAGGCGCGCATGGGCCCGGTGTTCGATGTCACGCTCGACTGCGAGGACGGCGCGCCGGTGGGCGCTGAAGCCGCGCACGTGCGCCGGGTCACCGAGCTGGTGCTGTCGAGCGACAACCACTTCGGCCGCGTCGGCGCGCGCGTGCATCCGTTCGACCACCCTGCCTTCGCCGACGACGTGCTGACGCTGGTCACCCGCGCCGGCCGCCGGCTGTCGCACCTGATGCTGCCCAAGCCGCGTGACCTCGCCGAGGTGCAGCGCGCGGTGGCCGCGATCGACGACGCCGCGCAGCGCATCGGCCTGCCGCAGGGCCCGCCGGTGCACGTGCTGGTCGAGACGCATGGCGCGCTGCGCGACGTGTTCGCGATCGCCGCGTTGCCACGCATCGAGTCGGTCTCGTTCGGGTTGATGGACTTCGTGTCGGCCCACCGAGGCGCCGTGCCGGCCAGCGCGATGAGTGTGCAAGGGCAGTTCGAGCATCCGCTGGTGCGCCGCGCCAAGCTCGAGATCGCCGCCGCCTGCCACGCGGCGGCCAAGGTGCCGTCGCACAGCGTGGTCACCGAATTCAAGCACATCAAGGCGATCCAGGCCGCCGCGACCCGCGCCTCGCACGAGTTCGGCTACACGCGCATGTGGAGCATCCATCCGGCGCAGATCGGCCCGATCATCGAAGCCTTCGCACCCACCGTGGCCGAGCTGGACGAGGCGATCGAGATCATCCACGCCGCGCAGGACGCGTCGTGGGCGCCGATCCGGCACCGCGACGTGCTGCACGACCGCGCGAGCTACCGCTACTTCTGGCACGTGATCGAACGCGCACAGCGCACCGGCCAGCCGCTGCCGGCCGAGTCACAGCGCGCGTGGTTCGGCGAGCGGGCCGCCTGATGTCACCGCGGGGCTGGCGTGCGCGCCGTCGAGTCGACACAATGCCTGGCATGAGATCCATGCCGCTGCGCTTGCGCCACCACCTGCTCGTCTTCGTCTCGTCGGCGGCGCTCGCGTTCGCCGCGCATGCCAACGACCCGAAGGCCAAGCCGCCGACGCCAGCACAGCAGCGCGCCGCCGCCGCGGACCGCCAGAAGGGGCTCGATCTCGCCACCGAGACCGTGCAGCGCATCAGCGAAGCGCAGTTACAGGTGGCCGACCGCGTGCTGACGGGCGACGCCGCGTGCGAGTTCAATCAGACCGTCAGCGTCGAGCCCATCAAGGGCAAGCCCGGGCACTTCGTGCTGCGCTTCAAGAAGGCGAGCTACACGATGGTGCCCGAGGAGACCACCAGCGGTGCGGTTCGGCTCGAGGACAAGAAGGCCGGCATGGTGTGGCTGCAGATTCCCAGCAAGTCGATGCTGATGAACGCGCGCGCCGGCCAGCGCATGGTCGACGGCTGCCTGCACCCCGAGCAGCGCGCGGCGCTGTCCGCCGTCGAGGGTGCAGCGGCCCACACGCC
Organism: Burkholderiaceae bacterium; assembly: GCA_044222685.1. Lineage (GTDB taxonomy): Bacteria > Pseudomonadota > Gammaproteobacteria > Burkholderiales > Burkholderiaceae_C > JAEUPI01. The sequence goes on along the minus strand of JBGAMU010000041.1, from coordinate 17,027 downwards.
GCCGGCGGTCGACAAGAAGCCTTAGCGCCGCGCGCGCCACCGGCGCCTCGCCGCGATGGCGCGGCCTCATTCGTGAGAAGTGACACGGGCGTAGTGACGCCCCGATTCATCTTGCAACGCCTCACGAGGGAGTGCCCTCGAACAATCGGTTCACTTTGCTTCCCAGAAGGAGAACCGAGATGCAACACAAGCACCTGATCACTGTGGTCGCCGCCATCGCTGCGCTGTGCGCCAGTCCGCTGGCCGCCACCGCGGCCGACAAGGCCAAGCCGGCCGCCAAGCCGGCCGCGTCGTCGCTGTCGGCCGAGCAGTTGAGCACCGCCGACCGCGTGCTGGTCGGCCAGTCGCGCTGCGAGTTCGACCAGTCGGTCAACGTCGCACCGGTGCCCGACCGCAAGGGCCACTTCCACGTCGAGTTCAAGGGCAAGACCTTCGACATGGTGCCCGAGGCGACCACCACCGGCGCCGTGCGCCTGGAGGACAAGAAGGCTGGCATGATGTGGCTGCAGATCGCCAACAAGTCGATGCTGATGAACAGCAAGATCGGCCAGCGCATGGTCGACAACTGCGTGCACCCGAGCCAGCGCGCCTGAGCCCCGGCTGCACCCGCCGCACACAAAGGCCCCGCCACTTGGCGGGGCCTTTTTTCGGCCCCGGCACACAACCGAGTGCGCTGATATGCTGCGCTGCAGCATCCATTGACGGTGCCATTCCGCCACTCAACCTCGATAGCCAACCCACATGATCAACGTCTTCCTTGCTCTCGTCCCGCTCGTCTTCGCCACCGGCGCACTGGTGTGGACCATGACCAGCGGCGCCCGCGCCCAGGCCCGCTCCGACGCATGGGCCGCCCAATGGATGCGCGACAACCCCTGAGCCGCGAGCACCTCAGACTTGCTGACGAGCCCGCCTTTGGCGGGCTTTTTCGTGGTCGGTCCGCCGCCCTTTTGGCGGCACACTGCCGTGTCGGCGATGTGACACCTGAAATGGCGAAAAGGGTGGCCTTTGTCTTATATAAGACATAAAATGCGACGGCAGCCCGAACCACCGCCCGACCCTCTTCACCGCATCGAAGGACAAGCCGCCATGCTGACCGCCTATCGCCAACATGCTGCCGAGCGCGCCGCGCTGGGCATCCCCCCGCTGCCGCTGTCTGCGCAGCAGACCGCCGAGCTGATCGAGCTGATCAAGAGCCCGCCGAAGGGCGAGGAAGCGTTCCTCGTCGACCTGCTCACCTACCGCGTGCCGCCCGGTGTGGACGACGCCGCCAAGGTGAAGGCGAGCTTCCTCGCCGCAGTGGCGCATGGCGACCTGACGGTCGGTCTGATCTCGCGCGCCAAGGCCACCGAACTGCTCGGCACCATGGTCGGCGGCTACAACGTGAAGCCGCTGATCGACCTGCTCGACGACCAGGACGTCGCGGTCGCGACACAGGCGGCCGAAGGGCTGAAGAAGACGCTGCTGATGTTCGACTTCTTCCACGACGTGGCCGAGAAGGCCAAGGCCGGCAATGCCAAGGCCAGGGACGTGATCCAGTCGTGGGCCGACGCGCAGTGGTTCACCTCGCGCCCCGAAGTGGCGAAGAAGATCACCGTCACCGTGTTCAAGGTGCCCGGCGAGACCAACACCGACGACCTGTCGCCGGCGCCCGATGCCTGGAGCCGCCCGGACATTCCGCTGCACTACCTGGCGATGCTGAAGAACACGCGCGCCGGCGCGGCCTTCAAGCCCGAAGAGGAAAGCAAGCGCGGCCCGATCCGCTTCATCGAAGACCTGAAGAAGAAGGGCCACCTGGTCGCCTACGTCGGCGACGTGGTCGGCACCGGCTCCAGCCGCAAGAGCGCGACCAACAGCGTCATCTGGGCCACCGGGCAGGACATTCCGTACGTGCCGAACAAGCGCTTCGGCGGCGTCACGCTCGGCGGCAAGATCGCGCCGATCTTCTTCAACACACAGGAGGACTCCGGCGCCCTGCCGATCGAGGTCGACGTGGGCAAGCTCGAGATGGGCGATGTCGTCGACATCCTGCCCTACGACGGCAAGATCGTGAAGAACGGCGCCACCGTTGCCGAGTTCAACATCAAGAGCGACGTGCTGTTCGACGAAGTGCGCGCCGGCGGCCGCATCAACCTCATCATCGGCCGCTCGCTCACCGCGAAGGCGCGCGAGTTCCTGGGACTGAAGCCGTCCACCACCTTCCGCCTGCCGCAGCCGCCCGCCGCAACCAAGGCCGGTTTCACCGTGGCGCAGAAGATGGTCGGCCGCGCCTGCGGCCTGCCCGAAGGACAGGGCGTGCGCCCGGGCACCTACTGCGAACCTCGCATGACCACCGTCGGCAGCCAGGACACCACCGGCCCGATGACGCGCGACGAGTTGAAGGACCTCGCCTGCCTCGGCTTCAGCGCCGACCTGGTGATGCAGAGCTTCTGCCACACCTCGGCCTATCCGAAGCCGGTGGACGTGAAGACGCACCGCGAGCTGCCGGCGTTCATGAGCAACCGCGGCGGCGTGAGTCTGCGCCCCGGCGACGGCGTGATCCACTCGTGGCTCAATCGACTGCTGCTGCCCGATACGGTGGGCACCGGCGGCGACTCGCACACGCGCTTTCCGATCGGCATCTCGTTCCCGGCCGGCTCGGGCCTGGTCGCCTTCGGCGCTGCCACCGGCGTGATGCCGCTGGACATGCCCGAGAGCGTGCTGGTGCGCTTCAAGGGCACGATGCAGCCCGGCATCACGCTGCGCGATCTGGTGCACGCGATTCCGTACACCGCGATCAAGCAGGGCCTGCTCACGGTGGCCAAGGCGGGCAAGAAGAACGCCTTCTCCGGCCGCATCCTCGAGATCGAGGGCCTGCCGCAGCTGAAGGTCGAACAGGCCTTCGAGTTGAGCGACGCCAGCGCCGAGCGCTCGGCCGCCGGCTGCACGATCAAGCTCGACAAGGAGCCGGTGATCGAGTACCTGAAGAGCAACGTCGTGCTGATGAAGAACATGATCGCCGACGGTTACCAGGACAAGCGCACGCTCGAGCGCCGCATCAAGGCGGTCGAGGCCTGGCTCGCCAAGCCCACGCTGCTCGAGGCCGACAAGAACGCCGAATACGCCGCCGTGATCGAGATCGATCTCGACCAGCTGAAGGAGCCGGTGCTGTGCTGCCCCAACGATCCGGACGATGCGAAGCTGCTCAGCGAGGTGGCGGGCACCAAGATCGACGAGGCCTTCATCGGCAGCTGCATGACCAACATCGGCCACTTCCGCGCCGCCGCCAAGCTGCTCGGCGGGCAGCGCGATATCCCCGTCAAGCTGTGGGTCGCGCCGCCGACCAAGATGGACCAGAGCGAGCTGATCAAGGAAGGCCACTACGCCGCCTTCGGCAGCGCCGGTGCGCGCACCGAGCAGCCGGGCTGCAGCCTGTGCATGGGCAATCAGGCGCAGGTGAAGGAAGGCGCGACCGTGGTCTCCACCAGCACGCGCAACTTCCCGAACCGGCTGGGCAAGAACACCAATGTGTTTCTCGCGTCGGCCGAGCTCGCGGCGATCGCCTCCAAGCTCGGCAAGCTGCCCACCGTGGCCGAGTACCAGGCCGAGATGGGCATCATCAACAAGGACGCGGCGAGCGTCTACCGCTACATGAACTTCGACCAGATCGAGGAATACGCCGACACGGCGAAGGCCGTGACCGTGTGACCTGCCCGCCGACCGACTGAGCGACACCACGGCCCGCACGCGCGGGCCGTGTCACTTGCGCCAGCAAGGCGCGTAAACCGCCGACGGGCGCCCGCAACGTCAGGCCGTCTCGGGGCGCAGCTCGTGCCAACGGCGCGCCACGAACGACAGCAGCAGCAGACCCGCCATCAGGGGCACGACCAGCAGCACGACGTCGGCCGCGCCGGCCACCGGGTTCGGCCGCGTGGCGTAGCCCCACGCGGCTGCCAGGGCGTCGATCCAGCGCCGGCCGTACATCAGCAACAACAGCGGTGCGAGCCACACGCCCAGCCGCGTGAGCGCACGCCCGGACCCTTGCAGGACCGCGGCGCCGGCCAGCAGGAACAAGGCCGAGCCGATGAACACCACGTTGAACAACGTCTCGAAGATCGGTGCCGCCGCTCCGAGCGCAGCCTGGTTCAGCCGATAGGGCAGCCAGGCCAGGCAGGCCAGACCCAGCACGCCCGCGGTGAGTCGCGCGCGCCATGGCCCGCCCCCGTCGGGCGCGTTGCCGCGCACGCTCTTCATCCACGGGATCAGCGCGATGCACAGCAAGCCGGTGATCGCGTCGATCAGCAGCGTCGTCGGGTATCCGAGCGCCTCGGCCGCGATGCCCTGCCAGATCGACGAATACGCGATGGCCAGGTTCATCAGCGCCATGTAGGCGGTGAACTGCGTGGCCGCCACCGCGGGGTTGGTGACGTCCATCATGATCGCCGAGCGCGTGCCGTACATCAGGCCCTGCGCGACGCCGTAGGTGAGCGTGGCGATCCACAGCGCCATCACCAGCGCCGGCGGCGCAGCCGGCCGGTTGGCCATCGTCGTGTCCACCGGCATGACCCAGCCGTACTTCTGCAGCTCGAGCATCATGTAGACCACCGGCGGGCTCATCAGCGCGAGATACACCGCCAGCGTGCGCCGCCGGCCCAGCTTGTCGGACAGTTGCCCGCCGATCACCATGAACGACGCCTGCACGATCATCGACCACAGGCCCAGCCAGGCCACCTGGTCGTCGTTGAGACCGAGCTCCACCGCCAGATTCGACTGCAGCGCCAGACCCATGCACATGGCACCGGCCGGCAACAGCGAAAAGGCGAGCCCGGCGAACGCGCCGCGCGTGCCGAGGAACGAGCGGAACGACTCGACCGCGAAGTGGCGCATCTCGCGGCCGGCCGCCACCGCCTTTGAGACGCCGACCGCGATCACGCGTGGCGGGCCGGCCGCTTCGCGCATCGGCAGCACGACGAGAAGCGTGACGCACAGAATGGCGCCGGCGACGAAGAAGAAGGTCGGCTGAAAGCCGGTGAAGCCCGACAGGAACAGCACGCCCGAGCCGCCGACCGCCTGGCCGATCGAGGCGCCGGCGAACATCAGGCCATTGGCCAGACCGCGCTCGTCCTCGTGCAGCGTGTTGACCGCCAGCGCGTCGATCGCCACGTCCTGCATCGCGCCGAAGCTGTTGTGCAGCAAAAGGATCAGCGTGAAGAGCGCCAGCTGCTCCGGCAGCTTGAGCATCACGGTAGACATCAGCGTCAGCGCCATCATCAGCTGCGTGCCGATGATCCAGCCGCGCCGGCGCCCGAGCCGGTCGGACGCGAATACGTCGATGAACGGTCCGAACGCCCACTTGAAGGCCCACGGCAGGTAGAACGAGCCGACGAAGGCGCCGATCTCGGCCGGCCCCACGCCCTGCCGGCGCAGCTGCGTCGCCACCGCGGTGGCGGCGAAGCCGAGCGGAATGCCTTCGGTGATGTACAGCGAGAAGAACGCGGCCAGGCGGCCGCGGCGGGTGGCGAGCAGGTTGGGCAGTCGCATGGTGTCGGTGTGTCGTGGCCACGGGCAGCGGTCGACCCGCAACCCACCCGCAGGAGCCGAGTGGACTCAGCGCTTCTTGCGTGCCGGCGCGGCGGGCGCCTCGCCGGCGCTGCCGCCTTGGCGCAACGCGTCGGACATGCCGATCAGCACGCCGCTCACCAGCGCCGTGTAGCTCTCGGCCAGCGACTGCGCGGCACGCAGACCCGCCGCGCGGCTGCTGCGCAGGGCCGACTGCATCTGCGACGCCATCTGCTCGACCGTGGCGCTGGCCTGCGCGCCCGATTGCGTGCCGCCGGCCTGCAGGCGCTCGAGCACCTGCTCCCACGGCCCCGCCAGCTTGGCGCCGGCCGTGCCGGCGGCGGACTTGACCGCGCCGAACAGCATGTCCTCGAACTTGTCGAGATCGTCGATCGCCTTCTGCAAGTGCTTCTGCTTGAGATCCGCCCCCTGGTCGACGAACTGCTGCAGCGCGCGCTGGTTGGCCTCGACGGCCTTCAGCAAGGCCTGGTCCATGCCGGCGACCGCGCCGCCGAGCAGCTTCTCGACATCGAGGGCCGGTGCCGGGTTGCGCGCCATGCCGGTGCTCGCCGCCTCGCTCACCTTCTTCAGCACGTCACGGATGTTCTTCAGCGTCAACTCACGGCCCTGCAGTGCCGCCAGCGTGGCGCGCGTGACGGTGTCCTTCACCTGTGCCGTCTGCTTGGCGCTGGCGGACTGGAACATCGACACCAGGGCGTCGGCATCGAAAGCGGACTTCTGCATGGCTGGCCTCCTCGAGAAGGCGGCGCGCGTGGGTGGTGGGCTGCGATCGGGGTGCGCCGCGATGGCGCGACTATGCCATCGACTGCGGCGGCCGCGCTGTGCCGGCAAACCCCGAGGTCTGGCGGCCGGCTCTAACGGAGGCTGCGCCGGTCAGGCAGCGCAGGTGCGGTTCTTGCCGGTGCGCTTGGCTTCGTAGAGCGCCTGGTCGGCGCGCTCGAGCGCGGCGTCCAGCGCTTCACCGGCCCGATAGGTGGTGACACCGGCCGAAAAGGTGACGAACACCTCGCGGCCTTCGTGCATGAACAGGCTCGCGCTGAGCTGGCGCTGCAGCCGGGTCAGCGTCTGCTGCGCGTCGGCCAGCGCGACGCCCGGCAACAGCACGACGAACTCTTCGCCGCCGAACCGGGCCACGTGGTCCAGCGGACGCAGGCTCTGCTTGACGCGCGCGGCGAGTGTCTTCAGCGCCACGTCGCCGGCGGCATGGCCGAGCGAGTCGTTGAGCTTCTTGAAATTGTCGATGTCGATCAGGCCGACCGCCAGCGGCGCGCTCTCGTCGACGTGCCGGCTGCGCTCGTCGTCGAAGGCCTGCATCAGGCCGCGCCGGTTGGCCACCTGCGTCAACGCGTCGGTCGACACCTCGTCGGACAGGCGGCGCAGCTCGGATTCGAGGTCGCGCACGCGCTGCTCCAGCTGTGTCGCGCGCGCGTGCTCGGTGCTCAGGCGTTCGCGCGCGCCGCTCACCACCTGGTGCACCGCACGCGTCTCGCCGACCATCTCGTGCACCACGCCGGCCAGACCCTGCAGCGAATCGGCCTGGGCGATCGTGTCGGCATAACGCAGCACGTTGTCGTTGAAGCGGCCGGTGTGCGTGCCGAGATCACCCAGCTCGGTCAGCATGCGCTGGATCATCTGCTTCAGCGCGTCGCGGGCCGCCTCGCGTTCGCCCTTGAGCTCGCGCTGCCGCGTGCGCGTGGCCTCCAGCAGGTCGCCGGCGGCGCGCACACCACGCGCCGTCACGCCGGCGGCCAGGCGCTCGCGCATCAGCGCGATCTGCCCGCGCGCCCAGGACTCGTCCTCGGCCAGCTCACCCAGGCTGTCGGTCAATGCCTGGCACAGGCTGCCCAGTTCGTCGGCGAGGTGGCGGTTGTGCGTCAGCAGTCGCCGGGCGCGTTCGCACAGTGCGCCCAGCTCGGCCCGCAGCGCCGGCGTCGGCCCGTCGAGCGCCAGGCGGCGAGCGGCATCACCCAGCGCGTCGGCGAGTTCGCCGGCCGTCGACGGCAGCGCACTCTGAAGGGTGCTGCCGAGTTCTCCGACCACGCCGGTCCAGTCCGACGCCGGTTCGACCGCGGCAGGCAAGTCGATGGCCACTCGATCCACCGTTTCCGGCGCAGCCCGGGGATCGCCGATGGACGATGCCGGCTCCCCTGCATCGAGCGGTGCCGGCGCGGTGGGTTCGACCTCGCCATCGGGCCGATCGTCTTCCCACGACGTGATCAGGCCTTCGAGCCGCTGCTGCAGGCGTGCGGCATCGTGCCGGCTGCCCTCGAGCACACGCTGCAGGCTTTGCTTCTTGCGTGCGCCGGTCCAGTGCCGCCCGCCTCGCTCGAGCCCGCGTGCAATGCGTTCGATCAGCGTGACCCAGACCGAGGATTGCGACTGCGTGTGCGATGCAGCCCGCTCGAGTGCACGCTGCAGATCGTCGAGGCGGCCGTCGCACAACGACGCCGCGATCTCCTCGCGCGTGGCCGCGTCGTCGGTCGCGCGGGCGACCAACCGCTCGACCAGCGGCCGTGCGCGGGCCGGCAGGCGGCCTTCGAGCACCGGTATGCCGGCCTCCTGGGCGTACGCACGCGCGAAATTCTCCGGCGTCGGTTCCAACTGCTGCATCGCCAGCCGGCGCAACGCCGCCTTCGCGATCTGCGCCGGCGGCGCCAAAGCCGATGAAGGGTCCTGTTTCACGCCACCGCGCCCGGGCTGAGTCGGCGCTGGTTCTCGCTGACTTCCAGCGCATTGGCCTGGCCGATCCAGGGCGCGCGACGCGGTAGCACGGTGGTCTTGAGCCAGGTCTCCAGGTCATCCGGCGGGATCGGCCGGCTGAACAGGAAGCCCTGCATCACGCCGCAGCCCAGGCGGTGCAGCACTTCCATCTGGCGCAGGTTCTCCACGCCTTCGGCGATGACGCGCAGGCCGAGCGAGCGCGCCAGCGCGATGATGGCGGTGACCACCGCCGAGCTCTGCGGCGTGATGCCCAGATCACGCACGAACGAGCGGTCGATCTTGACCTCCGAGATCGGCAGCGTGGTCAGGTAGGCCAGCGACGAGTAGCCGGTGCCGAAGTCGTCGATCGAGATCTCGACGCCGATCTCGTTGAGCCGATGCAGCGACGGGATCACGTTCTGCAGATCGCGCATCAGGCCCGTCTCGGTGATCTCGAGCTGGATCGAGCGGTGCGGCACGCCGTAGGTCGACACCGCCTGGTGGATGTGCTCGACCAGGTCGGAGCGCTCGAACAGGCGGTTCGGCAGGTTCACCGCCACCGAGTCGGCGAAGCCGAAGCTGAGCGACCACACCTTGGCCTGGCGCGCGGCCTCGCGCAGCGCCCACTCCGACAGCGGAATGATCAGGCCGGTCTCCTCGGCCAGCGGAATGAAGTCGCCGGGCGGCACCAGCGTGCCGCCGCGCTGCCAGCGCATCAGCGCCTCGACACCGACCATGCGCGCGGAGCGCACGTCGATCTTGGGCTGGTAGTGCAGCACCAGTTCGTTGCGTTCGATCGCCTTGTGCAGCGCGCTCTCGAGCTCGAGCTTCTCGCGCCCGCGACCCGACAGATGCGGCGTGTACAGCGCCAGCGCATTGCGTCCGGCGGATTTCACCGAGTACATCGCGACGTCGGAGTTGCGCAGCAGGTCGGCCACCGAGGCGCCATCGCGCGGGAACAGCGCGATGCCGACGCTGCCGGTCACGAAGCACTCCTGGCCGCCGACGAAGATGGGGTCGCGCATCGACTCGAGCATGCGGCCCGCCACGCGCTCGGCGTCCTCCTCGCCGCTCACCTCGGGCAGCAAGGCGACGAACTCGTCGCCGCCGAGCCGGCCGACGGCCTCGAGCGTGCGGTGCGAGCGCGAGCCGATCGACTCGAGCGCGCCCTCCATCACCTGATCGCTGTGGCGCACGCAGCTGCGCAGCCGCCGCGCCACCTCGACCAGCAGGTCGTCACCGGCGGCATGGCCCAGCGTGTCGTTGATGACCTTGAAGCGGTCGACATCGATCATCAGCAACGCCACCTGGTGGCCGATGCGGCGGGCCGCATCGAGGGCGCGTTCGGCGCGCCAGATCAGCTGGCGGCGGTTCGGCAGGCCGGTCAGCGCATCGAAGTTCGCCAGATGTCGGATCCGGTCCTCGGCGATGCGGCGGTCGGTCACGTCCTGCACGATGCCGGCGTAGCCGACGCACTGGCCGTGCTCGTTGTACTCGGGCTCGGCCTCGGCATGCACGATGCGCGAGCGCCCGTCGCGCAGCGTCACCGGCACGTCGGTGGTCAGCACGGCGGCGGTGTTCATCACGTCGCGCAGGATGCGCATCAACCCGTGCCGCTCGGCGCCCGGCACCATGCGCAACAGCTGCCGCAGCGACACCAGGGTGGCGTTCGGCAGGCCGAACACGCGCAGCCCCTCGGGCGACAGCGAGAACGAGCCCGGCCCGGTGCCGCTGCCATGGCTGCGCCAGTCGAAGCTGCCCATGCGCGCGAGATCCTGCGCGCGCGCCAGCTTGGCCTTGCTGCGCTCGAGCTCCTGCCGTGTGCGGGCCGCGCGCAGCAGGTAGTGCAGGCGACCGGCCAACAGGCTCCACTGCTGCGACTTGGCGAAAAAATCCGACGCGCCGGCCTCGAACGCGCGGTTGATCGATTCGTTGTCGTCCAGCCCGGTGAGCATCAGCACCGGCAGGTGTTCCAGGCCCTCGGTCGCACGCAGCGTGCGGCAGACCTCGAAGCCATCGCGCCCGGGCATGACCGCGTCGAGCACCAGCACGTCGGTCGGCCGTTGCTCGAGCAGCTCGAGCGCACGGTCGCCGCTGTCGGCCTCGACCACTTCGAAGCCGCGCTCGCGCAGCGCCGCAGCGGTGAGCATCAGGTTGACCTGGTCGTCGTCGACCAGCAGGACGCGCGGCCGCAACTCGAGACCGGTGACGGCGGGGTCGGCGTTCAACTGCATGGCGCCGCCGTCCGCGTTCAGTCGATCGCCAGCCGCGCCTGCACCGCACGCGCCACGCGCTGCGATTCGAGCATCAGTGCGTCGAGCAGGGCCGACGACTCGGGCGTCTGCGGCACGCCCATCGCCGCCTCGACCTGGACGCACAACGCGGCGAACTCGGTGGCACCCACGCTGGCCGACGACGACTTGAGCGTGTGGGCCACGCGTCGCAGCACGTCGTGCCGGCCGTCGGCGCGGGCCCGCGCGAAGTCGTCGACCAAGCGCTCCAGCGACAGCGCATACGTCTTCAGCACGCGCTCCACCAGGCCGGTGGCGCCGGTGGGATCGAGCTCGCCAAGCCGCGCGAGCGCCGCCTCGTCGAGGGTGGCCCGGTCGAGCGCGAGGGCACCCATGTCATGTGCGGCCGGCCTGGCGTGCGAATTCATCGCGTCACTCAGTCGAGCTGCTTGGCAGCGGCCAGGGCGCGCAGCACCGCACGGTTGATCTCGGGCAGGTCCATCATCAGCGCCTCGGCAGCGGAGCGCACGTCGTAGACCGATTCGGACTCGACCGCGCGCACCAGCTCCAGATGGCCGTGGTAAGGGCCGCCCGATTCGATCAGCGCCGCGCGCACCGCGTCGGGCACCGGGATCGACGCCATCAGCTCGGCCATCGACTGGCCCATCAGCCGATCGAGCAGCGAGAAGACACCGCAGATGAACATCTCACCGCGCTGATCGGCCTCAGCGGAGTTGCGCACCAGCTCTTCCATCAGCAGCCCGCGCCGCACCGCGGCGAACATCACCGGCTTCATGTTCGGATCCTTGCTGGCCGAGGCCAGCAGCAGCGCGAGCCAGCGCTTCAGGCGCTGGTAGCCGAGGATCATGATGGCGTGACGGAATGACGAGATCTCCACGCTCAGGCCGAAGGCCGGCGAGTTGATGTAGCGCATCAGCCGGAACGCGAGCGTCGGATCGGTCTTCAGCACCGCCTCCAGACGGTCCGCCGGTTCCTCGCGGTCGACCCGGTTGATCAACTCGACGATGAACTGCAGCTCCGGACGCCCGCCAGGTTTGCCGTGGCTGGCAGACACGTCGTCGATCGGCCAGCCGAGCACCGCGATCGCGCCGCGGTTGAAGGCAAGCTCCATGTCGGCCAGCGTGCGCACGCCCGACTGGATGTGCGGGATCGTGCGCGTGACGCCGCCCGGGGGCGGCTGGCCGTCACGACGTTCGTCGGCCAGGTCGACGATCGAGTAGGCGAAGCACGGCAACACTTCACGCGGCAGCGGCGTCAGCGGCCGGCCCTTGATCAGCAGCGTGCAGCCGTTGGTGTGCATCGCCTGCAGCGCCTCGGTATTGGCCAGGTCGCAGGCCATGAAGGCCGGCACCTCGATCATCAGGTTCGAGGCCGGGGCGCAGCGCATCAGCTCGTGCAGCATCGATTCGCTGACGACGTTGAGCGACACGCGCCCGCCGTCGGCCGGCCATACCTCGGCCACCGCGTCGAGCAACGCCACGGCGTCGGGCAGCGCATCGGGGCGCGCGGGAAAGACGGTGAGCCGGCTGGCGGTGACGGCGCGATGGCGATCGATCATCGGCGAGTAGCCGAGCGCCACCTGCCCGAGCACGGAGGTGTCGTTCATCGGTTCTTCTCAGCCGCCGAGATAATCGAACAACGACAAGCGCTGCACCATCGAATACGCACGCAATGCGGCATCGTAGCCGGTCTGCTGCAGCTGGAAGTCGGAAATCGCGTGCACCATGTCAAGGTCTTCCGCATTCGATCGCTCGCCCTGCGCGCGCAGCTTCTGCCCGGCCACGCGCGAATCGACATCGTCGAGCCGGTTGAGCCAGCTGCCGGCGTCGGCCCGGCGACTGCTCAGCGTGGCGGCACTGGCATCGAGATCACGCAGTCCGTCGGCCACGGTCTGCGCCACCTGCGTCGCACTGGCCGACGCGTTGCCGAGCGCGGCCACGATGCCGTCAAAGGTGTCGAACACCGACAGGTCGGCCGTCGCCGGCGTGATGTCGAAGCGGTCACCGTTGGCCGGCGCGCCGGTGACGGTGAAGCTCATGCCGTCGATCTGGATCGCCTGGCCCGACTGGTAGGCCACATTGGTCAGTGCTGTCGGGTTGCCGTTCTGCAGCACGGTATAGGTGGTGCCGGCGCCGCCGACGGTGAACTGCACGCTGTACGGCGAGCCCGTCAGCTGGCCCGGTTGCGTCACACGGCCGGCGTCGATCCACGCGCTGCCGGTGCTGGTGGTGGCGGCGGTCTCGAACACGCCGTTGCCGCTGCGCGCTGCCAGCCAGGCGCGCTGGCCATCGGTGGTGAGCGGCAGCAACTCGTCCGACGCAGCCTGCTGCGTGCCGGCGGGCGCGACAAACTGCACACCGCCCGCCGCATCGACGAAGGGCGCCTGGGCGATGCCCTGCCCGCCGAACAGATAGCCGCCGGCACCGTCGCCGCGGTTGGCGATCTGCAGCAACTGGTCGCGCAGGCCTGCCAGGCGGTCGGCGATGCCCTTGCGTTCGGCCGCGCCGTAGCTCGGATTGCCGGCCGCGACGAGCAACTCGCGCGCCTGCTCCATCAGGTCGTTTGCATCGCCGTAGGCCGCCTCGACCTGCGTGATCGCGCTGCGACTGGCTTCGAGCGCGCGCTGGTCGGCCGTGGCGCGCTGAACGGCGGCGATCGCACGCTCGGCGCGCGCCGACGCCGCCGGATCGTCCGACAGGCGCGAGATGCGCTTGCCGCTGGTGAGTTGCTGTTGTGCGTCGGTGAGCTCGCGCTGGCGCTGCTGCAGCGTGGCGATGCCGGCTTCGAAGGTGTGGGCGGTGGATACGCGGGTCATGATGTGTGTGTTCAGCTGCCTGCGGCCTGCAGCAGGGTGTCGAAGACCGATTGCGCCACCTGCAGCACCTTGGCCGCGGCCTGGTAGCCCTGCTGGTACTGCATCAGCCGCGCCGCCTCCTCGTCGAGGTTGACGCCGGTGCGGTTGCTCAGCGCCTCCTTCGCGGCAGCGGCGACCTGGGTCGAGATTTCCGATGAGGTCTTCACGCCCTGCGCACGCACGCCGATGTCGCTCATCGCGTCGGCCCAGGCGTCGGTGAAGGTCGAGCCGCCGGTCAGGCCGCCGGCACCGTCGGCGACGCGGCCGACGAGCAGCGCGTCGCGCAGCCCGGCCAGCGCCAGCGCATTGCCGTTGTTCGAGCCGGGGTACAGCGTCTTGGCCACCGTGAACGTGTCGCCGGAGGCCGGCACACCCGCAAGATCGAGTTCGAACCCATTGAGCGCGATCGGCTGGCCCGCCGTCCAGGTGCCGGTGCCGCTGGAGACCAGTGCGTTCGTCGTGCGATCGCGCAGTTCCCAGTTGTAGTTGCCAGTGCCGGAAGTGAAGGTCACGGTCGCCGTGTTCTGCGGATTGACGGTCGGGCTGACGACGCGCAGCGCGCCCACGCTGGCGGTGCCGGTATTGGCAGTGCCGGCGTCGGCCGTCACCGGCGAGGCGGCGGCCAGGCCGCGCGGGTCGTCGAGCACGCGCCGAAAGCCGCTGGCCGCACGCGCCACCGGCTGCAGCAGGAAGCGGTCGGTTGTCGCCGGCGCCGGCGTGCCCAGGCTGATGCGGAAACCGTCGACGATCGAGCCGTCGACCACGGTCTGCGCACTGCCGTCGGCCAGCCGCGTGAGGGTCCAGCCGGTGCCGTCGTTCGACAGCGCGTATTCGCTCGCCTGCAGCTGCGTCGCGTCGGTGATCGTCAGGCCGACCGTGGAGACGAAGTTGCCGCCAGCCGTGCGTGCATTGGTCGAGGCGGGCAGCGCCTGTGGCGCACCAATGCCGAAGAGCGGCGCACCGCTGCCCGGCGGCACGCGCAGGTCGAGGCCGAGCGCCTGCTGGCCGTTCACGCCGTCGGCCACCACGCTGGCCAGCCGGCCGATCAGGTTGCGCGCCGTGGCCAGGTCGTCGTCCTGGAAGCGCAGCAGGCCACCGATGGAGCCCGATCCGATCAGGTTGTACGGCAGCGCCCGCACGCCCGCGCTCTCGACGATGCCCAGATCCATGCGCGTCGCATCGTAGGGATCCGGCGAGAGATCGAGCTTGAGCGACTGCGCACCGAGCACGAGGCGCTGTCCGCCGCCGACGAACACGCTCAGCGTGCCGTCGTCGGCGGGAATGGTCGTCACTTCCATGTAGCTGCCGAGCTCGGAGACCAGCTGGTCGCGCAGGTCGAGCAGGTCGTTGGGCGTGTGGCCGCTGCCGCGCGCCACGGCGATGCGGTCGTTGACCGACGCGATGTCCGAGGCGATGCGGTTGACACGATTGACCGCGCTGCGCAGGTCCATCGTCACGCCGGCCTGGATGGTGTCGATCTGGCTGCTGGCGCTGCTGAAGCGCGCCGCCAGCTCTCCGGCGCGGCCAAGCACGACCTGGCGCGCGGCCAGGTCCTGCGGATGGCTCGCCATGTCGACCATGGCATTCAAAAACTCGCCGGTGGCGAAGCCCAGGCCCTGCTCGCCGCCGGCGAACAGCGACTCGAGTTGCGACAGCTTGTCCAGCCGCGTGCTGTCGAACGACGCCTGCGCACGCGTGGCGACCGCCTCGCGGGTGAGGAACTGGTCGAACGAGCGCGTCACCGTCTGCACGTCGACACCCTTGCCGAAGAAGCCGGCGCCGGAGAACTGCCCATTGGCGGTTTGCAGCTGCACCTGCTGGCGCGAGTAGCCGTCGACGCTCGCGTTGGCGATGTTGTGGCCGGTGGTCTGCAGCGCCGCGTAGTTGGCGAACATCGCCCGCGTGCCGATGGACATCAATGACGATGCACTCATGGGCCGTCTCCTGTACCCGTCAACCCTGCGTGCGCTGCAGGCGCAGCGTGGTCTGGATCACGCCGTTCAGCTTGTCCGCGTAGTGCGGGTCGGTGGCATAGCCGGCGCGCTGCAGGCTGCCGGCAAACGCCTTGGCGTCGCTGCCGGCGTCGAGCACCGCCTGGTAGCGCGGCTGGCTCTTCATCAGCGCGGCATAGTCGGCGAACGACTCGGCCGGGCTGGCGTAGGCGCGGAAGCGCTGCACCATCCGCTGCGGCTGGCCGTCGACGTACTCGGTGGTCGTCACCTCGGCCACCGGCCCGCGCCAGCCGGCACCGGCCTTGATGCCGAACAGGTTGTGCGCGCTGCTGCCGTCGGCGAGGCGGATCTCGCGCCGGCCCCAGCCGCTCTCGTGCGCGGCCTGCGCGATCATGAACGTGGCCGGAATGCCGGTGGCCTGCTCGGCCGCACGCGCGGCGCCCTCGTGCTGGCGCACGAACGCCGCCGCAGCACGGTCGGGGATGCGTGTCTCGCGTGTCGGTCGCGCCAGTTCGGCGGCGCTGCCGGCATTCACCTCGGGTGGTTTCACTTTCGGGATCGGCCCGGGCGCCAGGCCCATCTGCCGCTCGAGCTGGCGCGCGATCAGCTCCGACAGGCCTCCGGGCCGGCCGGCGAACGACACCGCCATCTGGCCGTCGAGCATCTCGGTGCCGAGCTTGCTCGCCTCGTTGTCGAACAGCCCGCTCTGCGCCGAAGCCGCGCGCATGCTCTTCAGCAGCTCCTGCATGAAGATCGCCTCGAACTGCTTGGCCGCCTCCTTGGCAGCGGTCTTGGGGTCGCGCGCCGCCTCGCTGCGTAGTGCCGCGAGGCTGCGCGAGTCGGCGGCCAGGCCGGAACTGGGCAGCATCGCCATCAAATCACCTCCAGCTCGGCATTGAGCGCACCGGCGCTCTTCATCGCCTGCAGGATCGCGAGCAGGTCCTGCGGCGTGGCGCCGAGGGCGTTGAGCGCCTTCACCACGTCGGTCAACTTCGCGCCGGCGTTCATCTGCATCAGCGTGCCGCCCTGCTGCGCGATCGTGATGTCGGCCTTCTCCGACACCACCGTCTGGCCGCCGGTGGACAGCGCGTTGGGCTGGCTCACCACCGGCGTCGAGCTGATCGTCACCGACAGCGAACCGTGCGCCACGGCACAGGCACCGAGCGTGACGGCCTCGTTCATCACCACCGAACCGGTACGTGCGTTCAGCACCACCTTGGCGGCCGGCTTCTCGAGCGCGAGCGGCAGGTTCTCCACATCGGCGAGGAAGGCGACGCGCTCGTCGGCCTGCGCCGGCATGCGCACGCGCACGACGCGGCCGTCGACTGCCTGCGCCGTGCCGGCGCCCTTGGCGGCGTTGATCGTGCGCGCCAGTTCGCGCGCAGTGGCAAAGTCGGCGGCATTGAGGTCGAACTGCAGGTACTCGCCCTCGCCCAGCGGCGTGGGCACCGCCCGCTCGACGGTGGCGCCCTGCGGCACGCGGCCCGCCGAGAGATGGTTGATCGTCACCTTCGAGCCGCCCGCCGAGGCGC
Source organism: Burkholderiaceae bacterium (assembly GCA_044222685.1). GTDB lineage: Bacteria > Pseudomonadota > Gammaproteobacteria > Burkholderiales > Burkholderiaceae_C > JAEUPI01. The sequence continues at coordinate 181 of JBGAMU010000041.1, read as the reverse complement.
CTGCGCCGCCGACGATGAGGCTGCCTTGCGCCAGCGCGTAGATCTGACCATCGGCACCCTTCAGCGGCGTGGCGATCAGCATGCCGCCGCGCAGGCTCTTGGCATTGGCCACCGACGACACGTTGACGTCGAGGCGCGGCCCGGGCTGCGCAAACGGCGGCAGCTCGGCGGTGACCATCAC
>JBGAMU010000040.1:0-32468 GCA_044222685.1 Burkholderiaceae bacterium | reverse complement strand
GGACATGGGTGCCGGCCTGCTCTGCGACCAAGCGGGCGAGGGTTCAGACAGCGGCGCCGGTCGGCTCGCCGGCCCGAGCGCCCGCGGGGCCGGCTTCGGCGCCGGGCTCCAGGGGGCGGGCCGGCTGGTCGTCCACGGGTTGGCCGGGGCAGCCGGCGGCGGTGGCGACAGCGCCGGTCGGTTGGTGGAGGGCGAGAACGCCGCGGGCGTGGTGCGCATCGCGGCCGGCTCGGTCGGCGGCGACCCGCCCGACAAAGGGGCGTGGCCGCTGCCGCGGAACGACGCGCCGGTGTCAAAGTCGTCGCCCGGCCAGTCGCCGCGCGGCTTCGGGTTGCGATTGCGCTCGGCCAGATCCTGCAGCACGCGTTGCGCCGGCGTCACCGATGGCGGCGTCATCGCTGCGATCTCGCGCTCGAGGTCGAACAGGCCCTCGAACGCGTTGAAGACCTTGGCGCAGCGCCCGCACCGCACCCAGCCTTCGGAGACCTTGAGCTGGTCCTGCACCACGCGGAAGACGGTGCTGCAGACGGGACAACGCGTGGCCAGGCTCATGCGGAAATCATGCCATGCGCCGTGCGGGTCGAGCGGCGCTCAGGCCGGACGGCGGGCGGTCATCAGGATCCAGCCGTCCTGTTCGTCGTCGACCGTCAGCTCGAGCTGCCACGCAGCGTAGGCCTCGCGCAGCCGATCCGCCTGCCGGGCCAGGATGCCCGCGAGCACCAGATCGCCGTTGCGCGCCACGTGCGACGACAGCAGTGGCGCCAGCACCGTGAGCGGCGTGGCGAGGATGTTGGCGAGCACCAGCGAAAAGGTCCCGCTCGCACGGTCGGGCAGGTCCGCGGCCAGTTCCACCGCATTGGCCCGTGCATTGGCGCGTGTGGCCTCGACCGCGGCCGGGTCGATGTCGACCGCCTCGATGCCGCGCCCGCCCCACAGGCCCGCTGCGATCGCCAGCACGCCGGAGCCGCAGCCGTAGTCGAGCACACGGGTCCAACCCGCGGCCCGAGCCGGCGCCATGCGGGCGATCCAGCGCAGGCACATCTGCGTGGTGGGATGGGTGCCGGTGCCGAAGGCCTGGCCCGGATCGAGCCGGATCACGCGGCGCGCCGCGGCCGGCACATCGTGCCAGCTCGGCACGATCCAGAAATCTGCCGTCACCGCGACCGGCGCGAACTGAGCCTGCGTCAGCCGCACCCAGTCCTGGTCGGGCACCGGGCGGATGGCTTCGATCTGAATGGTCTCGCCGGCGGTGGCGCGGGCCAGCGTCCAGGCCGCGGCGGCATCAGCATGCGCCTCGTCGGCAAACAGGGCCACCACGCGCGATCGTCGCCAGGCTTGCGCCGGTGCCGGCAGACCCGGCTCGCCGTAGAGCGCCTGCTCGTCCGCGCTGTCGGCGTCGGCGTCCTCGACCGATACCGACCCGGCGTCGAGCGCGTCGATCAGCTCCTGCGACAGCTCCTCGACCCGTGACTGGCTCGCCAGCAGCACCAGCTCGTACATGGCCTGTCGCCGTCGGGCCGGCCTTCAGCGCGTGCGCTGCGCCAGCCAGTTCTCGAGGTAGTGGATGCTGGTGCCGCCCTCGATGAACTTGGCGTCGGCCATCAGCTCGCGGTGCAGCGCCACGTTGGTGTTGATGCCCTCGATCACCGTTTCCGACAGCGCCGTGCGCATGCGCGCGAGCGCCTGCTCCCGGGTGTCGCCGTGCACGATGATCTTGCCGATCATCGAGTCGTAGTTCGGCGGAACCATGTAGTTGGTGTAGGCATGCGAATCGACGCGCACGCCCGGCCCGCCCGGCGGATGCCACATCGTGATGCGGCCCGGCGACGGGGTGAACTTGTACGGGTCCTCCGCATTGATGCGGCATTCGATGGCGTGGCCGCGCATCTGGATCTGGCGCTGCGTGAAGGGCAGCTTCTCGCCGGCGGCGACGCGGATCTGCGTCTGCACGATGTCGATGCCGGTCACCAGTTCGGTCACCGGATGCTCGACCTGCACGCGGGTGTTCATCTCGATGAAGTAGAACTCGCCCTCCTCGAACAGGAATTCGAAGGTGCCGGCGCCGCGGTAGCCCATCTTGCGGCACGCGGCGGCGCAGCGGTCGCCGACGCGCTCGATGGCGCGGCGCGCGATGCCGGGCGCGGGCGCTTCCTCGATGATCTTCTGGTGGCGGCGCTGCATCGAGCAGTCGCGTTCGCCCAGCCAGACCGCGTTCTTGTGCTCGTCGGCCAGGACCTGGATCTCCACGTGGCGCGGGTTCTCCAGGAACTTCTCCATGTACACCGCCGGATTGCCGAAGGCGGCGCCGGCTTCGCCGCGCGTGGTCTGCACCGCGTGGATCAGGGCCGCCTCGGTGTGCACGACCCGCATGCCGCGCCCGCCGCCGCCGCCCGAGGCCTTGATGATCACTGGATAGCCGATCGCGCGCGCGGTGCGGATGATCTCCTTGGGGTCGTCGGGCAGCGCACCCTCGGAGCCGGGCACGCAGGGCACGCCGGCCTTGATCATGGTCTGCTTGGCCATGACCTTGTCGCCCATCGTGCGGATCGACTCCGGTGTCGGGCCGATGAAGACGAAGCCGCTGCGCTCGACGCGCTCGGCGAAGTCGGCGTTCTCCGAAAGGAAGCCGTAGCCCGGGTGAATGGCCTCGGCGTCGGTGACTTCGGCGGTGGAGATGATCGCCGGCATGTTGAGATAACTCAGGGCCGACGGCGCCGGCCCGATGCAGACGGCCTCATCGGCCAGCTTCACGTACTTGGCGTCGCGGTCGGCCTGCGAATACACCACCACCGACTGGATGCCCATCTCGCGGCAGGCGCGCTGGATTCGCAGCGCGATCTCACCCCGGTTGGCGATCAGGATCTTCTTGAACATGTGCTGGCTCAGATGCGCGAACTGGTGCCCGCGACGGCCCCGGACCGGGACGGCTGCTGCGGCCTGGACAAGGCCGCGCTCACTCGATCACGAACAGCGGCTGATCGAATTCGACCGCTTGGCCGTTCTCGACCAGGATCTTGGTCACCGTGCCGGCGCGGTCGGCATCGATCTCGTTCATGATCTTCATCGCCTCGATGATGCAGACCGGATCGCCTTCCTTGACGCTGCCGCCCACCTCGACCAGCGGCTTGGCGCCCGGGCTCGACGACCGGTAGAAAGTGCCCACCATCGGCGAGCGCACCACGTGGCCGGTCTCGACCGGCGCCTCGGCAGGGGCCGCGGCCTGCGGGGCCGGCATCGAGGCGGTCGCGACAGGACTCGCCATCACCGGCGGCGCGACCAGCGGTTGGGCCACGCCGCTCATCTGGGCGACGGCGCGCTCCGACTTGACGATGCGCACCTTGCCGTCGGCCTCGGTGATCTCGAGCTCCGAAATGTTCGATTCGGAGACCAGGTCGACCAGCGTCTTCAGTTTTCGCAAGTCCATCTGCGATGCTCCAGGCCGCCAGGGCCAGCCGCGGCGGTTTTACTTCCTGCTCCCTGAACCTGCTGTCTTGTTATTCGAACGCTGGCTGATCTGTGCCGATCGTCGCCAGGGTCTGCGTGCCGGATCGACCTCCAGGCCGCATCTGCGCGGCACGGACTCTACTCGAAATCAACGCAATTGCATGCGGATACCTGGAAATGATGCAGAAATCCGGAGTGAAGCGTTGCTCGGCGCAGTCAGTTGGTGCTGGCAGCGGCCCACCGCAGCAGTTCGTCGTACTTCGTTTCGCCCAGTTTGCGTTCGTGCACCCTCCCATCGCGGCCGAAGACCACGCTGAATGGCAAGCCGCCTTGCTGGTTGCCGAGGTCGCGCATCAGCTCCAGGCCACCGATTCCGGCCATCGCGACCGGCAGTTCGAGCTTGAACTTCGCGACGAACTCGAGCACCGGCACCGGCGAGTCGACAGCCAGCGCCAGTACGCGCCAGCCGCGCCCTTCGTACTCACGGCGAAAGCGCTGCAGCGCCGGTAGTTCACGAATGCAGGGCACGCACCAGGTGGCCCAGAAATTGATGATCAAAGGGTTGCCGCGTAAGTCAGCCATCACAAACTCACCCCCTTCTGGGCGGGCGAATTTCATCGTCCAGAGACCGTCGGCGGCGTCGCGGGTGGGTTTCAGTCGCTGCCACGCTAGCCCGGCGCCGGCTGCGGCGGCAGCCAGACCGACGCCTCCCGCCACCCAGGCTCGCCGGCTGGTCATGATCCGCGCCCCGCTGCGATCAAGCGGTCCAGCGCGCCCAGATCACCGCGCCAGGTGCGGCCGCGCGAATCCGGCTTGAGGCCGCCGCGCAAGTCGTCGTGGTCCAGCACATGCAGGAACAACTGGACCGGCTCGCCCCAGCCTGCGCCGCGGTCGAGCACGGCCAGCACGTCGTGGTCGCCGCCATGGCCGGCGAACTGGTAGTCGATCTGCCGGTTCAGCAGCGTGATCTCGGCAGCCTTGGGATCGTCGCAATAGAGCTCGATCTGGATCGCCGAGCGCCGGGTGGCGGTGCCGCGCCACACCGCCCCGGCCAGATGGGGCCGAAACTCATCCAGTTGCACCATCCAGCGCCGCGCAACCCGGCGCAGCGTGTCCAGCTCGGCCGGCTGCGTGTCGGCCATGAAGACAGCGAGGTACTCGCGCACCCCGTCCTCGATCGCCTCGTTGCTCGGCAGTTCACTGCTGCGCGCGTGGCGGCGCAGCAGGTCGCGCGCGGCCTTGTGTTTGGCGGCGCCGTACTCCAGCCCGTCCTCGACGACCAGACGCGCTGCAGCCGAGGTCAGCTCGCTGAGGGACATGCCCTCATTCTAGAGAGCAGCCCGGACCCGCTGGGGCGAGCGGCCGACGATCAGGGCAGTTCGACGTCGGCCATGCGGGCTGCGATGGTCGCCGCGCGGCCGGCCACGTAGGCCGAGTTGGGCAGTCGCTCGAAGCGCTTGGGCGCCGGCAACATTACGGCCAGTCGGGCCGACTGCGTGACGTTCAGCCGTGCCGCGTCGACGCGAAAGTAGTGCCGCGCCGCCGCCTGCGCGCCGAACACGCCCTCGCCCCACTCGACATGGTTCAGATAGATCTCGAGGATGCGGCGCTTGCCGAGCAGGCCCTCGAGGGCCCAGGTGATGAGGAACTCCTGCGCCTTGCGCGCGAGTGTGCGTTCGCCGGACAGGAACAGGTTCTTGGCCAGCTGCTGGGTGATGGTGGAGCCGCCGACGACCTTGGGCACACGGCCACGGGCCGACGCGGCGCGCCCTGGCGGCGGCGCGGGTCGCGCCTGCGACTCGGCACGCTGGTTGCGCTCCCAGGCGCGCTCGATCGCCTCCCAATCGACGCCGCCGTGATCGGCAAAGGCGGCGTCCTCGCTGGCGATCACCGCGCGCTTCAGGTTGTCGGCGATGGCGCTGTCCGCGACCCAGGACTGGCTCCAGGGCACCCCGCCGCGCTCGCGCCACAGGCGCCAGCCCTCGCTGCGCTCGAAGGCCGTCGACTGCGGATCGATCACCGCCATCGTCGCGACGCGGAGCACGAAGTACAGCTGCAGGCCGATCGCGCTGACGATCAGCAGGCCAAGCAGCCGGCCGATGGTGCGCATCATGGCGCGCTTGACCGGAGGTGCGCACGCAAGGCGGCCAGCACCGGCGCAGTCTGCGGTTCGACGCCGCGCCACAGCGCAAACGCGCTGGCGGCCTGCTCGACCAGCATGCCCAGCCCGTCGCGTGCGTGGGCGCCCCGGGCTTCGGCCCACTGCAGGAAAGGGGCGGCTGCCGGCCCGTACATCAGGTCCACTGCCAGGGCGCCCTCGCGCAGCACCTCGTCGGCCACCGGGATCGGGCCGCCCTGCATGCTGCTGGCGCTGCTGTTGATCACGATGTCGAACGCGCAGCCGCAGTCGGCCAGTCCGCTGGCGCCGAGACGTACGCGGTGATCCGCCGCCAGCGGCCGATGCCGATCGACCAGCGCCAGTGCGCGCTCGGGCGTGCGATTGGCCAGCACGATCTCGGCGGGCAAGCGCTCGATCAGCGGGCCCAGCACGCCAGCGGCGGCGCCGCCGGCGCCGACCAGCAGGATGCGGCGGCCGGCCAGCGACCAGCCGGCACCGCCTTCGAGGTCGCGAACCAGCCCCGCGCCGTCGGTGTTGTCGGCCAGCCAGCCGGGCGGATCGAAGCACAGCACATTGGCTGCCTGCGCCAGCGCGGCGCGCGCGGTGACCTGGCGCGCCAGTCGCGGTGCGTCGAACTTGAACGGGATCGTGACATTGCAACCGCGGGCCCGGCCGCCGTCGGCCGTCGGGGTCGACGCGAACGCACGCACGCTGGCCTCGAAACCGTCGGGCGGGCAGGGCACGCGGTCGTAGACGAGATGCTGCCCGGTCTGGCGCGCGAACAGCGCGTGAATGAACGGCGACTGGCTGTGCGCGACCGGGTGGCCGAGCACGGCGTAGCGGTCGGGTGGCGCCGTCATGCGAGAGTCATCAGCGCGTCGGACTGGCGCTGAGCGTGGTCTCGAGTCCGTCCTCGCGCGTGAAGCGGAAGCGCGAGGTGACGACGATCTGGTCGGCCTGCGTGCGCATCGCCGCCGAGAACGGGCCGAACGGCGACGCCGCGTGCACGATCGCGACCGCGCGCTTGTCGAGCACACGTGACTTCGACGGGTACACCACGTCGGCCTCGACGACACGACCGTTGGCGTCGACGGTGACGTTCATCGTCAGCTCGCCATAGAGCTTCTTGCCCTGGTATTCGGGGAAGTCTCGCGTGCCACGCTCCTCGATCTTGCGGCGCAGCTGGTCGTAGTAGACCGCGTACACCTCTTCGCGCGTGGCCGGACTGATGTAGCGCTTCTTCGGTCGCGCGTTCTCTTCGTTGATGCGCTTCTCGATCTCGGCCAGCAGCTTGAGCAACTGGCGGCGACGCTCCTCCTGCTCGCGCTCCTGCGGCGTGCCCGATTCGCGCTTCGGGTCGGGCGGCGGCAGCAGCGCGACCTCGCGCCGCACCTGCGCCAGCAGCTGGTGCTGCTGCTCCTGCAGCTGTTCGACCTTGCGTTTGGCCTCCTGCGGCGAGTCGCCGAGCTCGACCAGCGCCGACGCGGGCAGCGGCGTCGTGGCGCGGCCCTTGTCGGCGTCACCGCCGCCGGCCAGCCGGGCCTGGGCGATGGCCTGGGCCTTGGTCGGCGCCTCGGTCGAGCGCGCATTGACGAGGATGACTTCCAGCGGCGTGTCCTTGAACACCCGATCGAAGCGCGCCGGGTCGGCGATGCGAAAGGCGAGCAGGCCGCCATGCGTGCCGATCGAGATCAGCAGCGCCCAGTGCAGCGTGGTCAGGCGGCGCACGGTCTAGCGGTCCGGTCCGGCGGCTGTCTCGGCCTGCGGCTGGGCCGTGGGCTCAGGGCCAGCGGCCTCGGCGACGTCGATCGCCAGCTGCACGGCGACCGGCGCGACCGACTCGTCGTCGTCGCCTTCGACGGCGTCGGGCGCGGCGGAGGCCATGGTGTCGTCGAGTCGGGCGACCAGCGCCGCGTGCACTTCGAGGGTCATGGTGTCGATCGACTTCAGTGCCACGCGCACGTGGGTGCCGCGCGGCAGCGGCTCGCAACCGAGTGCCTTGAACACCAGCGGCAACGTGTCGGCGCGAACCAGGCCGTCGCGCAGCGTGCTGGCGTCGAGCTCGGCGACCTCGCGTTGCTGCAGCCAACGCAGCGCCCAATAACGTTCGATGGCCTGCTGGAAGTCGTTGTAGGCACCGTAGGTGGCGTCGAAGGACGAGATGATCGAGAACAGGGTGGCGTCGCGCGGCTTGAACGGGGCCGCCAGCGCCGCGGTCCGTCCGTGGCGTGCGCAGGCCACGATCTGCCACTGGTTGACCAGGTCGACGTAGCGGCGCAGCGGCGACGTCGACCAACTGTACTGGCTGACACCCATGCCGGCGTGCGGTGCCGGCTTGACGCCCATGCGAACTTTCACGCCCGGCGCCAGACTGGCCTGGCTGCGGTAGATCGCCGGCACGTTGTGTGCGGCAAGCCAGCCGCCCCAATGGCTGTTGGCCAGGATCATCGCTTCGGAGACGATCAGGTCGAGCGGCGCACCGCGGCGTCGCGGCTGGATCTGCACCGGCTCGCTGCCGTCGGGCTCCATGCCGTCGTCGCGGTCCAGGCGGAAGCTGTAATCGGGCCGGTTGAAGTTCTCCGGCTTGCCGCGCACCTGTTCGCGACGGGCTTTCAGCGCGCCCGCCAGACGAAACCCGAAGGCCAGTTCCGCGGCGTGTGGGTAGTCCGCAGCCGCACTGCCCGTCAACGAGGCCTCGGTGACCTGGGCGTCGAGCAGGTCGTGGCGCAGGTTGGCGGCGACGCGCACGCGTTCGAGCCGCGTCTCGTAGCGGGTGGCCTCCAGCGTGGCCTCGTCGAACGTGACGTACAGGCTGACGGCCGGGCACTCACGACCTTCGCTCAGCGTGAAGGCCTGCACCACCGCGTCGGGCAGCATGGTCAGCTTCCATCCCGGCATGTAGACCGTGGACAGGCGCTCGCGCGCGATGCGGTCGATCGGCGAGTCGGGCGCAATCGCCAGCGCTGGGGCGGCGATGTGGATGCCGAAGATCACGCTGCCGCTGCCCAGGCCGCGCACCGACAACGCGTCGTCGATCTCGGTCGTCTGCGAGTCGTCGATCGAGAACGGCATTACCTCGGCCAACGGCAGCTCGCCGTCGACGGCGGGCGTCGGCAGTGCCGGGAAGGCGGTGCCGCGCGGGAACTGCTCGTACAGGAAGCGCCGCCAGTGGAACTGGTAGGCCGACGTGATGGCACCGGCGGCCTGCAGCAGATCGAGCGGCGAGCGCTGGGCGCGCCGCGAGGCCTCGACCACCGCCTTGTACTCGGGCGCGTTCTTGTCCGGCTTGAACAGGATGCGGTAGAGCTGCTCGCGAATCGGCTGCGCGCAGCGCCCTTCGACCAGATCGAGGGCCCAGGCGTCGATCTGCGCGGCGACGGCCTTGCGTCGCTCGATCGCCAGCAGTGCGGCCTGCACCGTCTCGCGGCTGGCCTTGCGGAACTGGCCCTTGCCGACCCGGCGGAAGTAGTGCGGCGCCTCGAACAGCCGCCACAGCGCGGCGGCCTGCTGCGTCGGCCCAGCCTTGGCATCGAAGTACTCGCGCGCCAGGTCGGCGAAGCCGAAGTCGGCGTCGGGGGCGAACTCCCAGGCGAGGTCCAGGTCGATGTCGGTGGCCATCGTGCGGGCACGTTCGAGCAGCTCGGCTGGCGCCGGCGCGTCGAAGCGCATCAGCACATGGCTGCTCTTGACCTTGACGCGCTTGCCGGAGTCGAGCTCGACCTGCAGCGACGCATCGGATTCGGACATCACACGACCGGCCAGGAACTTGCCGGACTCGTCGAACAGGGCGTAGCTCACGGCGTCGATTGTCCCATCGGCACCGCGGCAGCGGCGTCGATGGCATCGATCGCGTCGGCGTTCAGCAGCTGTTGTCGTAACGATTCGTCAGCGATGCCGCAGGTGCGCTGCCACGTCGCGTCGAACAGCGTGTCGGCATAACGCTCGCCGGCATCGCAGATCAGCGAGACGATGCTGCCGGCCTCGCCGCGCCCCGCCATCTCGCGAGCCAGCCGCAGCACGCCGACGAAGTTGGTGCCGGTCGACGGCCCGACGCGCCGGCCGAGCCGCGCCGACAGGTCGAGCGCGGCGGCGAAGCTCATCACGTCGGGCACACGCAGCATGCGGTCGATGACGCTCGGCACGAACGAGGGTTCGACACGCGGCCGGCCGATGCCTTCGATGCGGCCGCGCTGCGTCGAGCGCCCGTCGCCGCGCCGGTCGCGAAAGGCATCGAAGAACACCGACCCCTCGGGATCGACCACGCACAACGCCGACGTGTCGAGCGCGTCGCGGCGGTAGCGGATGTAGCGCCCGATGGTGGCCGACGTGCCGCCGGTGCCCGCGCCGACGACGATCCAGCGCGGCAGCGGGTGCGGCTCGAGCCGCAACTGCGCGAAGATGCTCTCGGCGATATTGTTGTTGCCGCGCCAGTCGGTCGCCCGCTCGGCGTAGGTGAACTGATCCATGTAGTGGCCGCCGCGTTCGCGCGCCAGCGTGGAGGCGGCCTCGTAGACCTGAGCCGGCTCGACCTCCAGACAACCGCCGCCGAAGAAGGCGATCTCCTGCAGCTTGCGCGCCGCGGTGCCGCGCGGCACGACGGCGACGAACGGCAAGCCGAGCAGGCGCGCGAAGTAGGCCTCCGAGATGGCGGTCGATCCCGACGACGCCTCGACCACCGTGGTGTGCGGGCCGATCTGGCCGTTGCACAGCGCGTACAGGAACAGACTGCGCGCCAACCGATGCTTGAGGCTGCCGCTCGGGTGGGTCGATTCATCCTTCCAGTAGATATCGATGCCGGGCGCCTCGGGCAGCGCGAGCGGCAGCAGATGCGTGTCGGCAGATCGGCGCGCATCGGCCTCGATGCGCTGCAGCGCATCGGCGACCCAGGCTCGATCGCTGAGCATCACACCGACATGCCGCCGGAGACCTCGAGCACCGCGCCGTTCACGTAGCTCGCCTCGTCGCTGGCCAGAAACGCGTAGGCGTTGGCGATCTCCTCGGGCTTGCCCAGCCGGTGCAACGGCACCTGGTCGCGCATATGGCCCAGCACCTTGTCGGGAATCGTCGCCAGGATCGGCGTCTCGACGAAGCCCGGCGCGACCGCGTTGACGCGGATGCCCTTGGGGCCCAGCTCGCGGCTCCAGGTCTTGGTGAAGCCGATGACGCCGAACTTGGAGGCCGCGTAGTTGGTCTGGCCGAAGTTGCCGTAGATGCCGACCACCGACGAGGCGTTCAGGATCACGCCGCTGCCCTGCTCGACCATGGTATGCGACACCGCCTGCGCGCAGTGGAACACGCCGCGCAGGTTGACGTCGATGACGGCGTCGAACTGCTCGAGCGTCATCTTCTGCAGGCGGGCGTCCTTGGTGATGCCGGCGTTGTTGACCAGCACGTCGATGCGGCCGAACTCGGCCTTCACCGCGTCGACCATCGCGTCGACCTGGGCCCGGTCGGTGACGTCGAGCACGTGGCCGCGCGCCTGCGCGCCGAAGGCGCCGCATTGGGCGACGGCCGCGTCGACGCCGTCGCGCCGGCGGTCGCAGACGACGACGACGGCGCCTTCGCGGGCGAACTTCAAGGCCGTCGCCAGGCCGATGCCCTGCGCCGCGCCGGTGACGATCGTGATCTTGTTCTTCAGTCTCATGGTGGAGGGGTCAGTTGCAGGAATCGAAGCAGGAAGGGCAGGTGGTCGTCGAAGTCCGACAGCGCGTGGTCGCTGCCTTCCAGCAGGCGAATCGTCGCGCCCGGGTACTGGGCGGTCATCTCGCGCCAGTCGAGCAGCTCGTCGCCCTTGGCGATGAGCGCGGCGTAGCGCTCGGGTCGGGTGATGTGCGGCACCGTCAGCGCTTCGAGCTCGGCGATGTATTCGGGTCGGAACTCGAAGTGCTGCCCCGGATCGTGGAACTGTGTCTGCTCGCCGATGTGGCGACGCAGGTCGCGCGCCGGGTGCACGGCCGGGTTCATCACCAGCGCCGGCCAGCCGGTGCGCTCGGCCACGGCTGTGGCATAGAACCCGCCGAGCGAACTGCCGAGCACCGCACTCGTCGTCGGCCATTCGGCGATACCGCCGGAGATCAGCTGCCAGGCCTCGCGCGGCGACGGCGGCAGCTGCGGACACCACCAGTGCACGTCGGGCTGGTGCGCTTGCAGCCAAGCCTGCAGGCGCTGTGCCTTGAACGACTTCGGCGAGGATCGGAATCCGTGCAGGTAGAGCAGGTGGCTGGGCGGCGCACGCATGTCAGCGGCGCGCCGCCAGGGCCTCGAGCAACTTGCCGTGGATGCCGCCAAAGCCACCGTTGCTCATCACCAGCAGGTGGTCGCCGCCGCGGCAGGCCTTGACGATCTGCGCGACCAGCTTGTCGACACTGTCGGCCACCACGGCCTGCGGACCCAGCGGGGCCAATGCAGCGGCGGCGTCCCAGCCGTAGTTGCCCTGCAGGCAGAACGACAGGTCGGCTTCCTCGAGAGCCCACGGCAGCTGGGCCTTCATCGAGCCGAGCTTCATCGTGTTCGAGCGCGGCTCGAAGACCGCCAGGATGCGCGTCGGCGCGGCGCCGGGGCGGGTGGATTCCTGGTCGATCTTGCGGCGCAGGCCGGCGATGGTGGTGTGCATCGCGGTCGGGTGGTGCGCAAAATCGTCGTAGACCTTGACGCCGGCGACCTCGCCGCGCAGTTCGAGCCGCCGACGCACGTTCTCGAAGCGCGCGAGCGCTGCCGCCGCCGCATCGGGCGCCACGCCCACGTGCTCGGCCGCTGCCAGCGCCGCCAGCGCGTTGAGCTGGTTGTGCTCGCCCAGCAGCGACCACTCCACGCGCGCGATCTTCAGGCTGCCGCGCAGCACGTCGAACGCGTCGGGCTCGCCGCGCGCGCGCAGCGTGCCGGGCTCCTCCTTGCGCGCGCCGAAGCGCTGCACCTCGCTCCAGCAACCGCGCTCGAGCACGCGCGCGAGCGACTCCTCACGCGCATTGACGACCAGGCGCCCCTGCGAGGGCACGGTGCGCACCAGGTGATGGAACTGCGTCTCGATCGCCGCCAGGTCGGCAAAGATGTCGGCATGGTCGAGCTCCAGGTTGTTCAGGATCGCCGTGCGCGGCCGGTAGTGCACGAACTTGCTGCGCTTGTCGAAGAAGGCGGTGTCGTACTCGTCGGCCTCGATCACGAAGTACTTGCTGGAGCCGATGCGTGCCGAGATGCCGAAGTTCTGCGGCACGCCGCCGATCAGGAAGCCGGGTTCCAGGCCTGCAGATTGCAGGATCCACGCAAGCATGGATGTCGTCGTCGTCTTGCCGTGCGTGCCGGCGACCGCCAGCACGTGGCGCCCCTGCAGCACATGGTCGGACAACCACTGCGGCCCGCTGGTATAGGGGGCGCCGGCATCGAGCAGCGCCTCGATCAGTGGATTGCCGCGCGTGACCACGTTGCCGATCACGAACAGATCGGGCTTGAGCGCAAGCTGGTCGGCGGTGTAGCCTTCGATCAGGTCGATGCCGAGTGCGCGCAGCTGGTCGCTCATCGGCGGGTAGACGTTGGCGTCGCAGCCGGTCACACGGTGGCCGGCCTCGCGTGCGATGGCTGCCAGCCCACCCATGAAGGTGCCGCAGATGCCGAGGATGTGGATATGCATCGCCGCGATTGTAGGAAGCTGCCGCCTCGACGCCGGCCGGTCGCGCCGGCTTTAGCGTGCCGGGTGCCACGGCGCATCGGGTAAGGTCGCGCGATGTCGGACCTACTTCGCGATGGCACGGGGCTGGCCTGGATCGCGGGCCATCCCTGGGCCTATCCGGCGCTCGAATCGGTGCACCTCGTCGGCGTGGCGCTGGTGGTGGGCAACCTCGTCGCGTTCGAACTGCGCGTCTGGGGTTGCGCGGCCGAGCTGCCGGTGCGCGCGCTGGCGCGGCTCTCGCTGACCTTGGCGATCGCCGGCTTCGGCGTCGCGGCGCTCTCGGGTACGCTGATGTTCGCCAGCCAGCCTGGGGAGTTGCTCGCCAACCGCGCGTTCGTGGTCAAGATGGGCCTGCTGCTGCTGGCCGGCACCAACGCGGCGCTGTTCCATGCGCGTGACGGGCTGGGCAGGCTCGACGGCTGGGCACGGGCGCAGACCGTACTGTCACTGGGTCTTTGGTTAACGGTGATCATCTGCGGCCGCTGGATTGCCTATCAATGAATGACCCGCCACCAGGAGGACGCATGCGACGCCGTCGATTGATCTTGTCCGCCCCGTTGATCGTCACGCTGCCGGCATGGGCCCATCACGGCTGGAGCAGCTTCGACCAGAACCGGCCGCTGTACCTGGAAGGCACAGCGCGCAAGGTGACGTGGCGCAATCCGCATGCCGAGTTCGATCTCGAGCTGCGCGGGGACCTGCAGCTGCCGGCGGATCTGGCGAGGCGCCCTGTGCCGGCGCAGAGTGCGCCGGTCGACGGCCCCAGACTGCTGGCGCAGGCGCAACTGCCGACTCGCAAGGACAAGGTGTGGCAGATCGAGCTGGCGCCGCTGACGCGCCTGCAGGCCTGGCAGGTCGACGAGATCAAGGCTGGCAGCAACCTGGCGGTGCTCGGCTTCACCTTCCACGGCGAGAAGGGCGACCCGGTGCTGCGCGCCGAGTACCTGTGGGTGGGCGGCAAGGCCTACGGACTGCGCTCGTCGCCGGCCTGAAGCCGGGCCGGGCGCCGCCTCAGGCGGCGAATGCCTCGCGCGCGGCCTGCACGGTGGCCAACACGTCGGCATCGGTGTGCGCCGCGCTCACGAAGCCGGCCTCGTACAGCGCCGGCGCCAGGTAGACACCGCGCTCCAGCATCGCATGGAAGAAGCGGTTGAAGCACTCCTTGTCGCTGGCCATCACGGCAGCGTAGTGCTGGGGTAGCTGCGGCAGGAAGAAGAAGCCGAACATGCCGCCTTCGCAATCGCCGGCAAAGTCCACGCCGACCTCGCGCGCGGTCGCCGTCAGGCCATCGACGAGCCGGCGCGTGCGTGCAGACAACATCTCGAAGAAGCCCGGCCGCGCGATCTCGCGCAATGTGGCCAGGCCGCAGGCGGTGGCCACCGGGTTGCCGCTCAGCGTGCCGGCCTGGTAGACCGGCCCGAGCGGCGCCAGCTGCTTCATGATGTCGCGCGTGGTGCCGAAGGCGGCCAGCGGCATGCCGCCACCGATGACCTTGCCGAACACGCTGATATCGGGGCGAAAGCCGGGAATCGCCTTGGCGTAGAGGCTTTGTGCGCCGCCGAGGGCGACCCGGAACCCCGTCATCACCTCGTCGAACACGAGCAGCGCGCCGTGCTGGGTGCACAGCTCGCGCAGGCGCCGCATGAACGGCACGCTCGCGCGCACGAAGTTCATGTTGCCGGCGATCGGCTCGATCATCACGCAGGCGAGATCGTGGCCGTGCTGCTGGAAGGCGCCCTCCAGTTGTTCGACGTTGTTGTATTCGAGTACCAGCGTGTGCTGCACCACCTCGGGCGGCACGCCGGCGCTGGTCGGGTGGCCGAAGGTGGCGAGTCCCGAGCCGGCCTTGACCAGCAGCGCATCGGCGTGGCCGTGGTAGCAGCCTTCGAACTTGACGATGCGGCTGCGCCCGGTGGCGCCGCGCGCCAGCCGGATCGCGCTCATGCCGGCCTCGGTGCCGGAGCTGACCAGGCGCACCTGTTCGACGCTGGGCACCAGCGCGATGATCGCCTCGGCGAGTTCGATCTCGCGCTCGGTCGGGGCGCCGAAGCTCAGGCCCTCGGACGCCGCCTGGCGAACGGCCTCGAGCACGGCGCCGTGGCCATGGCCGAGGATCATCGGGCCCCAGGAGCCGATGTAGTCGATGTAGCGCTTGCCCTCGACGTCCCACATGTAGGCACCCTCGGCGCGCGCGATGAAGCGGGGCGTTCCGCCCACCGCGCGGAAGGCCCGCACCGGCGAATTGACGCCGCCGGGAATGACGCGCTGGGCGCGTTCGAACAGCGAGGCGTTAGTGGACACGGCGCTGCGCTCCTTTGGCCTTGGCGTCGGCCGGTTCGGGCTCGGGTGGTGGCTCGCCGGCCGCTGCGGTTGCAGCTTCGTCTTCTTCACCGGCCGGCGGCTGTGCCCAGAAGAAGCGATCCGGTAGCACGCTGCCCATGCCGGGGCGGAATCCCGCGTCGAGGCTCTGATCCATGAAGGCGAGCGCCTCGCCGACGGCGGCCTGCACCTCGCTGCCGGAGGCGAGCAGGGCGGTCAACGCCGCCGACAGCGTGTCGCCGGCGCCGACGAACGCGGCGTCGAACATCTCGAACTTCTCGCCGGTGAGTGCGCCCTGCGGCGAGGCCAGCACGTTGTCGATGAACTGCTCGGTGCCCTTGGCCGGCAGCATGATGCCGGTGACCAGCACGAAGCGCGTGCCGTGCTCGCCGGCCGCCACGGCCAGCTCGCGCGGCGAGGCCGGGCGGTCGGAGTCCCACTCGGGCAGCAGAAAGTCGGTCAGCGTCTTGTGGTTGCCCACCAGTACCTCGGTGGCCGGCAGGATCAACTCGCGGAACGCCTCGAGGTATTGCGCGCTGCCGTCGTCGTCCAGCCAGCCCAGGTTGGGCAGGTAGGACACCAGCGGCACGTCCGGATAGTCCGACAGGATCTCGGCCACCGTGCTCACACCCTCTGCGCTGCCGAGGAAGCCGACCTTCCACCCGGTGATCGAGATGTCCTCGAGCACGGTGCGCGCCTGCTCGGCAATCGCGTCGGGGTCGATCGCATGCTGGTCGAACACCTCGGCGCTGTCGCGGATCAGGATCGAGGTGGTGACCGGCAACGCATGTGCACCCATCGCGGCCAGCGTGGCCACGTCGCCCGCGATGCCGCCCGCACCGCTGGCATCGGCCGCGTTGAACGTCATCACGCTGGCAGGCGCAGGCGACTCCGGTACGGCCTCGGCCGGGGTGTCGGCAGGCGTGTCGCCCAGCGGGTTTTGCGGGGTCATCGAAGGTCCGATTAGGGCCTCTGAGATCGTCGCGAATCGTCGCGACCGAACCTCTAGAGGAATGTGAAGAATGTTGCGTAGGTGTCTACGCAGCCTTGGCTTTTCGCCAATACGCGTGGATACAATGGTTCATCATTGTAGTGACCCGACTCGATCGACGTGACTGAACCGCGCACCTGGATGTGCCTGATCTGCGGCTGGATCTACGATGAAGCCGCCGGCGACGCAGAACACGGTCTTGCGCCGGGAACCGCATGGGGCGATGTGCCGATGAACTGGACCTGCCCCGAATGCGGCGCACGCAAGGAAGATTTCGAGATGGTGCAGATCTGAAACGGCGGCGGTGCCGGAGCCTGGTCTCCGCGCCGGTTCGCACAGCCCCCGAGGAGTGCCGTTCGTGGAACACGTTGTGCAGCAAAGCGCCGCGCCGAAAGTCCTGGTCATCGACGACAGCAACACGATCCGTCGCAGCGCGGAGATCTTCCTGCGGCAGGGCGGCTACGAGGTCGTGCTCGCCGAGGACGGTTTCGACGCGCTGGCCAAGGTCAACGACCACGATCCCCGGCTGATCTTCTGCGACATCCTGATGCCCCGCCTTGACGGCTACCAAACCTGCGCGATCATCAAGCGCAATCCGCGCTTCGCCCACGTGCCGATCATCATGTTGTCGTCCAAAGACGGTTTGTTCGACAAGGCCCGCGGGCGCATGGTGGGTTCCGAGGAATACCTGACAAAACCCTTTACCAAGGAACAGTTGCTGCGCGCAGTGGAGCAATTCAGTCATTACGCTGAGCGGGGAGTTCAAGGCGCTTAAGGACCCACATCGACGAGAGTGGCATTAACGCACGACAGGCTCCTGGAGGATCTGGAGATGACGATCAAGAAAATTCTGCTGGTGGACGACTCGAAGACCGAGTTGCATCACCTGTCGGATCTGCTGGCCAAGCGCGGCTACACCGTGCGCACCGCCGAGAACGGCGAGGAGGCGATGCGTCGGCTCGGCGAGGACAAGCCCGATCTGATCCTGATGGATGTGGTGATGCCGGGGCAGAACGGCTTCCAGCTCACGCGTGCGATCACCCGTGACCCGCAGTTCTCCGACGTGCCGGTGATCATGTGCACCAGCAAGAATCTGGAGACCGACAAGGTCTGGGGCATGCGCCAGGGCGCACGCGACTACGTCGTCAAGCCGGTGGTGGCCGACGAGCTGATCGCCAAGATCAAGGCCTTCGACTGAAGGTAGAGCCCGACATGGCCAACAAGGAAGCCCTGCGCGAACTGCAAGCACGTCTGGCGCAGCGCATGCAGGCTGCCAAGACCGACCAGCGCGGCCACTCGTGGCTCGCGGTGGACTGTGCCGGCCACGGCATGCTGTTCCCTCTGGAGCAAGCCGGCGAGATCTTCGACGCGGGCACGGTGCTGGCGGTGCCGCACACCCAGTCGTGGTTTGCCGGCGTGGCCAATCTGCGGGGCGGCTTGCACGGCGTGGTGGATCTGGCGGCCTTTCTGGGCCTGCGCGCCCGCGCGCCGGGTGATGCGCCGCGCGAAGGCGCACGGCTGGTCGCCTTGAATCCGGGCCTCGCCGTCAACTGCGCATTGCTGGTCGATCGTCTGGCGGGCCTGCGCCATGACGCCGATCTGACCACGCAGGACAGCACCGACGGCGTGGCACGGCCGGGATTTGCAGGAGCACGCTGGCGTGATGCCAGCGGGCGCGAGTGGCAGGAGATCAAGCTGTCCGCCCTGGCGGCCGACGGCCAGTTCCTCGGGATCGCCGGTTAGCGGCGCCGCGGGGCATGACAGAAGCGTATAGGCGCACGAAGACGAGAGGACTCGTATGGGCTTCATGGAACGATTCAAGACCAAGGGCCGTGGCCACGGTGGAACTGCCACCGCCGAGTTGTCTGCGTTCGACGAGGTGGTGGTGCCACAGCCGCGCAGCCGGGAGACGCCTCGCCCTCGCGACGAGCAGGCGGCCAGCTCGCACAGCGCCGTGACTCTGGACATGAACGCTACGCCGGCGACCAAGGCCAAGAACGACAGCTCGATCATCTCGGAGGCGTCGCCTTCGGAGATGGCGCCGGAGTTCAACGAGGCCCGCGACTTCTCCAACAGCGTGATCAGCACCGGCAGCGCGCTGCCGCTGATTGGCGAGAAGCCGTTGCCGCAGCAGCAGCGCATCCTCGGTGTGGTCGTGTTGATCGGTCTGCTCGGACTGGTGCTCGGTACCGTGCTCGCGCTGAACGCCGCCAATCGAGGTGCCAGTCAGGCCAGCGCCGTGGGCCAGGCCCTGATGCAGTCGCAGCGCCTGGCCAAGGCGGTGTCGCAGGCCATCGTCGGCAATCCGCAGGCGTTCCCGGAAGTGAAGGAAGCCGCCACCGTGCTCGCCACCAACGTGCGCAGCCTGCGCAATGGAGAAGGCGAGGTTCCGGCGGCGCCGGCATCCGTGCAGGACACGATCGAGCCGTTGCTGCCCTTGGTCGACCGTGCCGAACGCAACGCCAACCAGGTGCTCGGCCAGCAGAAGACGCTGACCCAGGTGGGTCAGGCGCTGCGCACGATCAACCGGCAGTCGGCCGACCTGCTGGAGACCGCGGAGACGGTGTCGTCGCTCAAGCTGCAGCAGGAGGCGTCTGCCACCGAGCTGTCCGCTGTCGGCCAGCTGGTGATGCTGACCCAGCGCATCGGCAAGAGCGCCAACGAGTTCCTGACCGTCGAAGGCGTCAACTCCGAAGCCGTGTTCCTGCTCGGCAAGGACCTGAACTCGTTCCGCGAGATCGCCGAGGGCCTAAACAACGGCAACCCGGAGCTGCGGCTGCCCGGCACCAAGGACGCGCAGACCAAGGAGCGGCTGCGCGTGCTGCTGAAGCAGTACGAGGACACCCGCACGCAGGCGAGCGCCATTCTGGGCAACCTGCAGGGGCTGGTGACGGCGCGTGATGCGCAGTCGAGCATCCTCAACGACAGCGAACCGCTGCGCAAGGGACTCGAGTCGCTGCAGGAGCGGCTGGGTACCGAGGTCGGCTTCAATGCCGTTCACCTGGGCCTGATGCTCGCCTCGGTGCTGCTGATGGTGGTGGGCGGCCTCGGCTTCCTGCGGCTGTTCGTGCACGATCAGGCGCAACGCGCCCAGATGGCTGAAGCGCAGCGCCATGAGGCCGAGCGTCAGGAGCAGGAAGCCAAGCGCGTCAACGACGCCAATCAGGCGGCCATTCTGCGCTTGATGAACGAACTGCAGACGGTGGCCGAAGGCGACCTGACGCAGCAGGCCACGGTGACCGAGGACATCACCGGCGCCATCGCCGACTCGGTGAACTACACGGTGGAAGAGCTGCGCACGCTGGTGGCCCAGGTGCAGGGCACGGCGGCTCGGGTGACCGAGACGACGCAGCAGGTGGAAGCGACTTCGACCGAACTGCTGGCGGCTTCGACCGAGCAGCTGCGCGAGATCCGCGACACCGGCGAGTCTGTGCTGCAGATGGCCAACCGAATCAACCAGGTGTCGTCTCAGGCGCAGGAGACCGCTCAGGTGGCACGTCGCTCGCTGCAGGCGGCCGAGTCGGGCCTGACCGCGGTGCAGAACACGATCGGCGGTATGAACTCGATCCGCGACCAGATCCAGGAAACGTCCAAGCGGATCAAGCGGCTGGGCGAATCGTCGCAGGAGATCGGCGAAATCACCGAGCTGATTTCCGACATTACCGAGCAGACCAACGTGCTGGCGCTGAACGCCGCCATCCAGGCTGCGTCGGCTGGCGACGCAGGACGCGGCTTCTCGGTGGTGGCCGAGGAAGTTCAGCGGCTGGCCGAACGCTCGGCCGACGCGACGCGGCAGATCGCGGCGCTGGTGCGCACGATTCAGACCGACACGCAGGATGCGGTGGCCGCCATGGAACGCTCGACGCAGGGTGTGGTCGACGGAACACGACTGTCCGACACGGCCGGCAATGCGCTGGGCGACATCGACCGCGTGACGCGACAGCTGTCCGACCTGATCGAGAACATCTCGACGCAGGCGTCCAGCGAGGCCAAGTCGGCCAACGTGGTGGCCGCCAACATCCAGCACATCTTCGCGGTGACCGAGCAGACCGGTGAAGGCACCCGCTCGACCGCGCAAATGGTGCGCGAGCTGTCGCGCAGCGCCGAGGAGCTGAAGCAATCGGTGGCCCGGTTCAAGGTGTCCTAAACCAGCTGTACCAAGCGGCTCCGCTGATCGAGTGCCATGCCCGCAACGCGCGACAACGAAGTGACCCACGATCTCAGTGCCCTGGCCTGGGTGCACGACGAGTTGCGCCGCTCGCTCGAGGCGGCCCACAAGTCGCTGCGCCGCTACCTCAAGGAGGCCGAGTCGGTCGGCGGGTCCGACGTCGACACCGTCGATCCGTCGATCCTGCGCCAGGCCCGTGCCCAGTTGCACCAGGGCGCCGGCGCGCTCGAACTGGTCGGCCTGCCGACGGCGGCGCAGATCCTGCGCGCCTCGGAGACCGCGGTGGCCCGCCTGGCGGCGCGCAGCCGTGGCATCACACCGGCGGCGGTGGAGACCATCGAGCGCGGCTCGTTCGCGTTGCTGGACTACCTGGCGCGCCTGCTGGCCGGCAAGTCGATCTCGCCGCTGGCCATGTTTCCGCAATACCGTGCCCTGCAGGAGCTGGCCGGTGCCGGTCGCGTGCACCCGGCTGACCTGTGGACCAAGGACTGGCAGTGGCGCAGCCTGCCGGCCATGCCGCTGCAGCCGCCGCGCCACCCTGATGCGGCGACCCAGTCGGAGCTGGAGACCGAGACCCTGGCGCTGATGCGCGGGCGCGACGCCGGTGCGGCCCAGCGCATGAGCGATCTGTTCGCCGGTCTTGCCGCGGGCAGTGGCGACCGCCTCGCCACCCTGTGGCAACTGGCCGCCGCGGTGTATGAAGCGCAGGCCGGTGGCCTGCTGAAGGCTGACGTCTACGGCAAGCGGCTCGCCTCGCGGCTGCTCGCACAACTGCGCGCGGGCGAGGCCGCCGATCCGTCGGATCGCCTGGCGCAGGATCTGTTGTTCTTCTGCGCGCAGTCGGCGCCGACCGGGGAACATGCGGCGGGCCCGCGGCTGGCCGCGGTGAGGCAGGCCTTCGAGATCGGCCACACCGTGGCGCAGGACTACGAGAGCACGCGACTCGGCCGCTTCGATCCGGCCGTGCTGTCGCAGGCGCGCAAGCGGGTGGCTGCCGCCAAAGAGGTCTGGTCGGCTGTCGCCGGCGGCGACCATCAGCGCCTGATGGGGCTGCCCGAGCAGTTCGCGCTGGTCGGCGAGTCGCTGCAGAAGCTCTACCCGCAAGGCGACACGCTCGCGCAGTCGCTACAGACGGCCGCCGCGCAGACCTTGCAGTCCGGCGGTAGCGTGACGGCGGAGCTCGCGATGGAAGTCGCGACCGGCCTGCTGTACGTCGATGCCTCGCTGGAGGACGTCGAACTCGATCATCCCGAGCTGGCCGGCCGCGTGCGTCGCCTCGCGCAGCGCATCGACGACGTGCGCCAGGGCCGCCCGCCCGGGGCGCTCGAGGTCTGGATGGAGGACTTGTACCGCCGGGTCTCCGACCGCCAGACCATGGGCAGCGTGGTGCAGGAACTGCGCGCGTCGCTGTCCGAAATCGAGAAACACATCGATCAGTACTTCCGCAACCCGGCGCAGCGCGAGGTGCTGATCCCGGTACCGGCGCAACTGTCGTCGATGCGCGGTGTGCTGTCGGTGCTGGGCCAGGACCATGCCTCGCATGCCGTCGTGCGCATGCGCGACGATGTCGATGCGCTGATCGCCGCCGATGCCGACGCGGCCGCCGGTATTCAGACCGATACCTTCGACCGCCTGGCCGACAACCTGGGCGCGCTCAGCTTCCTGATCGACATGCTCAGCGTGCAGCCGCAGATGGCCAAGTCGCTGTTCCGCTTCGATCCGGTCGGCGGCAACCTGCACTCGGTGATGGACCGTGCGCAGCGGCCGTCGGGCTTCGGTGCGCTGGAGGTGCCGCCGGCGATGGAGCGTGGTCTGGTCGAGCAGGCCGAGGCCATCGCGCGCGCCGCCCGTTCGGGCGATGGGGACGTGAATGCGCTGTCGCGGGACCTCGAACGGCTGACCCGGCAGGCCGAGGCCGCCGATCAGCGCGGCGTCGCCGGCGTGGCCGGCAAGGTGCAGCGTGCGCTGCAGGCTGCCGGCAACGATGCCGAGAAGGAACAGGCTCGTGCCGCCATCGCCAAGGCGATGGACAACGTGGTCAATCCGAAGCTCGACGCCCAGCCCAGTCAGATGGCCGGCCTCGCGGCGCCCAGCCAACTGGTCCCGCTGAAGGCGGTGCCGGCACCGGCGACGGCGCCGACCGCGCCGGGCACGACGGGACTCGAAGACGACCATGAGATGCGCGACATCTTCCTGGAGGAAGCGCGCGAAGTGATGCAGACCGCGCGCGACGCGCTCAAGCAGCTGTCGCAACACCCGTCCGATCTGGGCGAGATGACCTCCGTGCGGCGCGCCTTCCACACGCTGAAGGGCAGCTCGCGCATGGTCGGGCTGAAGGACTTCGGCGAAGCGGCCTGGGGCTGCGAACAGCTCTACAACGCCCGCATGGCCGAAGGCGCGCCGGCCGATCACGACCTGCTGGAGTTCAGCGGCGAGGCCGTCGACTACCTCGGACGCTGGATCGAAGGCATTGCCTCGGGTCAGACGGCGGGGTTCCAGCATCGCACGGTCGGACGCGCGGCGGATTCGCTGCGCAACGATCGGCGCCGCATACCACTGACCGATGCACAGCCGAGCGTCCCGGGCGCGCTGGTCCCGCCGGTCGCGTCGCAGGCGGCAGCCGAGCCCGCGCCGGCGCCAGCGGCCGCTGCGCGGGCGCCCACGCCGGACGTGGCCGCCAAGCCGGCGCCGGTGATCGACCTTCCGGTGGCCGACGAGATCGTGCTGCCGCTGCTCGACAGCGCGCCGACTGCACCGATCGAGGTGCCGCCGGTGGCCGAGGTGAGCTTCGAACTCGATCTCGGTGGTGCGGTAGACGAGCCAGCCCCTGTGCCGAGTCAATCGATTCCGTTGGGTGATGTCGCAACCGAAGTGATGACGCTGCCGCTCGGCGAGACCCCGCCGCCCGAGCCGGTCGCGCCGGCGGTGGGCATGATCGAACTCGATCTGCCTGACCTGACGGCGCCCGCCGCGGACGTGTTGGCGCCCGATACGCGGCCCGATGTGATGGAGACGATGCCGGCTGCGCTCGGCCCCTATGTCGACTCCGCGCCTGGCGCGCTCGAGACACCGGCCCTGTCCAAGCTCATCGGCCTGTCGATCGACGAGCCTGCCGGGCCAGTGGCAGCGCCGGCGGCGGACAACGATCAGTTCAAGATCGTCGGTTCGCTGCGCATCCCGATCCCGCTGTTCAACATCTTCCTGAACGAGGCCGACGAGCTGTCGCGCCGCCTTGCGACCGAGCTGGCCGAGTGGACGCACGAGCTCGACCGCCCGGTCGGCGAGACCACCGTCGCGCTCGCGCATTCGCTGGCCGGCAACTCGGCCACGGTGGGCTTCAACGACCTGTCGCAGCTGGCCCGCTCGCTCGAGCACGCACTGTCGCGTGCACATGCGCGCGGCTTGGGCATCAGCGAAGAGGCCCAGCTGTTCGTGGCTGCCGGCGAAGAGATCCGCCGCCTGTTGCATCAGTTTGCCGCCGGGTTCCTGAAGAGCCCCGATCCGGAGCTGATGGGTTTCCTGGCCGATCATGAGCATCTTGAGGTCCCGACCGCCGAGGCACCACGGTCGCCTCAACCGGCGGCGACCGGACCGGTGCCGCCGCGCACGCCCGGCGCCGGCTCGAACTTCACGCCGTTGACGGCCGCGCCGCAGCTGACCGAGTTCGGTCACACCGAACTGCGCACGCTGCGCGAGCTGCCCGATCCGGTGCAGCGTCCGGTGGTCGCGCCGGCGGTGCGTGTCGACGCACTGGACGACGAAGACGACATCGACGCGGTCGATGCGATCGATGCCGAGCTGTTCCCGATCTTCGAAGAAGAAGGGCTCGAGCTGATCCCGCAGCTGCAGTCGCGCATGCGCGATTGGGTGCGGCGCCCGAGCGAGGCGGCGGCGGCGTCCGCCTGCATGCGCACGCTGCACACCTTGAAGGGCGGTGCCCGCCTGGCGGGTGCGATGCGCCTGGGCGAAATGGCGCACCGGCTGGAAACGGCGATCGAGCACCTGGTCGGGCGTGGTCATGCCACGGCGGCCGATGTCGAACGCCTGGTCGGGCGCGTCGACGCGATCGAGATCCGCTTCGACATGCTGCGCAGCGGCGATGTCGATCACTCGCAGCCGATGCCACTCGATGGCCAGGGCTCGACTCCGGCGAAGGAGATCTCGCCGTCACCCGTGAGCGATCTGGCTCCGTTGGCCCCGCTGGTGACGCTGCAGCCGGTGAGCGCGACGCCGCTTCCCGTCGGCAAGGCGGTCGAGCCTTCGGGGCCGGCCGTTCCCGCCGCCCCGACGTTCGCGCCGGCGACGGTCGCGCCGCGGCCGGCCGGCGACGGCCCTGCGATCGACTGGGCCCGTTTCAGCAAGACGGCGGCCACCGCGGCGACACCGCCGGAGCAGACCATGGGCACGGGCAACACGCAGTCTGCCGTGCGGGTGCGCTCCCAGTTGCTCGATCGGCTCGTCAGCCATGCCGGCGAGGTCAGCATCACGCGTTCGCGCATCGAGTCTGATGTCGGCCAGCTGAAGTCCGCGCTGTCGGATCTGACCGAAAACCTGGAGCGGCTGCGCCGCCAGCTGCGCGACATCGAGTTGCAAGCCGAGACGCAGATCGCCTCGCGCATCGAAGCGGCGAAGGCCGCCGCGCAATCATTCGATCCGCTCGAGATGGACCGGTTCACCCGGTTCCAGGAGCTGACGCGCATGATGGCCGAGTCGGTCAACGACGTCGCGACGGTGCAGCGCAGCCTGCAGCGGGCGTTGCAGTCGACCGAAGACGAGCTGGCCGCGCAGGCCCGGCTCACGCGTGACCTGCAGGATGACCTGCTGCGCACGCGCATGGTGGAATTCGAAGGCCTGTCGGAGCGGCTGTATCGCTTGGTCCGCCAGGCTTCCAAGGAGACCGGCAAGCAGGTACGTCTGGACATCGTCGGCGGCGCGATCGAAATCGACCGCGGCGTGCTCGACCGGATGACCGGTGCCTTCGAGCACTTGCTGCGCAACTGCGTGACCCACGGCATCGAGACGCCCGACGTCCGCGCCGCCGCGGGCAAGGACCCCACGGGTTCAATCGTCATCACGGTGGCGCAGGAGGGCAACGAAGTCGCCGTCGAGTTCCGCGACGACGGTGCCGGCCTGAATCTCGAGCGCATCCGCGCCAAGGGGTTGGCCATGGGGCTGATCCCGGTCGGCGCCAAGCCGACCGATGCCGAGCTTGCGAACCTGATCTTCACCTCGGGATTCACCACCGCCGAATCGGTGACCGGATTGGCTGGGCGCGGTGTCGGCATGGACGTGGTGCGCGCCGACGTCAATGCGATGGGCGGCCGCATCGAGACCGCCACCGCGGCCGCACGCGGCACCAGCTTCCGTCTGGTACTGCCGCTGACGACCGCGGTCACGCAGGTGGTGATGCTGCGTTGTGGCCCGTTGACGGTCGCCGTGCCGTCGACGCTGGTTGAGATCGTCAAGCGCGCGGCGCCGAACGAAATCGAACAGGCCTACGGCGCGAGCGCTTTCCGGCTCGACGACCGCAGTCTGCCGTTCTTCTGGCTCGGTGCGCTGCTGCAAGCCAGCCCGCGCGGGCAGGTCGGCACACGTTCGCAGCCGATCGTCATCATCCGCAGCGCCGCGCAACGCATCGCGCTGCACGTCGACGAAGTGCTCGGCAACCAGGAAGTGGTGGTCAAGAACCTCGGGCCGCAGCTGGCCAAGCTGCCGGGCCTGGCCGGCATGACGCTGCTGCCCTCGGGCCTGCCGGCGCTGATCTACAACCCGGTCGCGTTGGCCACGCTGTACGGCGAGGGTGCCTGGGCGATGACGCGCGCGTCGCTGTCGGCGCCCGATCTGCCCGTGGCGCCGCAGGAGGCCGAGACGCTGGCGCCGCTGGTCCTCGTGGTCGATGACTCGCTGACCGTGCGCCGCGTCACCCAGCGTCTGCTGGCCCGTGAAGGCTATCGTGTCGCGCTCGCCAAGGACGGCATGGAAGGCCTGGAGAAGCTCGCCGAGGAGCGGCCGGCCGTGCTGTTGTCGGACATCGAGATGCCGCGCATGGACGGTTTCGACCTCGTGCGCAACCTGCGCTCCGATCCGCGCCTGGCCGACCTGCCGGTCATCATGATCACCTCGCGGATCGCGCAGAAGCATCGCGACTATGCGGCCGAACTGGGTGTCGACCACTATCTCGGCAAACCCTATTCGGAAGAGGACCTGCTCTCGCTGGTGGCGCGTTACGCGCGCGCGGTCTCGACCAACGCCTGAGCAGGCGCCCGAGCCCCGCGGGGGTCAGGACCGTGCCCCTACACTGCGGACATGTCACAGGTCGTTGATCACCTGGCCGAGCTGACTGGGTTTCGCGACCGCGACATCCTGGACACCACGCTCGTCGGCGTGCTGCGTGATCTGCTGCGTCCCATCTCGGTGGCGATCTGCCATTGTGTCGGCGACGAGGCCGACCAGCGCTGGCTCGTGCGCGCACGCCTGGGCCCGGGCGATATCGCGGCGCAGGCCGATCCGGTGTGGTCCGAGCTCGAAGCGCTGCCCCCGCTCGACGCCTTCCCGGGTCGCCTGGAGTGTCTGCGCCAGCAGGAGCCGCTGGAGATCCGCGACGATATGCACCGGACCTACTTTCCCCTGCTGACCGACCGCGACGTCATCGGCGTGCTCGAGATCGAGAGTGCGAGCGATCTCGATGCCGAGCAGTTGCGCATGGTCAGCAACATGATGCGCATCTACCGCAATGTGCAGGGTCTGCTCGACTACAGCGAGCGCGACAGCCTGACCGGCCTGCTCAACCGCAAGACATTCGACGACTCCTTCTACAAGGTCACGGCGCTGGCGAGCGCGGCGCAGACACCCGCCGCCGAAGCGCGGCGCGACAACCCGAGCGCGCGTGATCCCTATCTGGGCGTGGTCGACATCGACCACTTTAAGGCCGTCAACGACAGCCACGGCCACCTGATCGGCGACGAGGTGCTGCTGCTGCTGTCGCGCCTGATGCGCGCGACCTTCCGCTTCCATGATCGCCTGTACCGCTTCGGTGGCGAGGAGTTCGTGGTGCTGCTGCGCTGCGCCGGCGACTCTCAGGCTGCGGCGGCGTTCGAGCGGCTGCGCACCAACGTCGAGCGTTACCTCTTTCCGCAGGTCGGCACCATCACCGTGTCGGTCGGCTTCACCCGCGTGCGGCCGTCCGACAACCCCAATTCCGCTTTCGAGCGGGCCGACCGGGCGGTGTACTGGGCCAAGGCGCACGGCCGCAACCAGGTGGCCGACCATGCCGTGCTGGTGGCTCGCGGCGAACTCGTCGACGGCGAGAAGATCGGCGACATCGAGTTGTTCTGAGACGACCGACTTCGCGGCAGGTGCCCCGGCGGCCGCCGCGCGCGAGCCGCCCTCGCTAACATGGCGCCCGGCCTTCCGGCTGCTGTGCCAGCGACCGCAGCAGCCGGACCCGATCGCGGTTCGCTTGCCGCGCGTCCCCTCCCTGTAGAGACAAACCCGTTGACGATGACGCCCCGCTTGGTCCACCTGGTCTACCTGTCCTTCCGATATCCGTCCATGGTGGCGATCGCGTGCGGCGCATGCGCCTCGGCGCTGACCGCGCACGCAGCCGACAAAGCCGCACCAGGCGCGGCGGCGGCAGCCTCTGCCGCCACAAGGCCCGCACTCACCGTGAGCCTGGTGTCGCCGCAAAGCGGCGACTGGCCGCAGCGGCTGGCCGCCAACGGCAACGTCACCGCCTGGCAGGAGGCGGTGATCGGTGCCGAGGGCGTGGGATTGCGCCTCACGGAGGTCCTGGTCAACGTTGGCGACAGCGTCAGGCGCGGCCAGCTGCTGGCGCGCTTTAACGACAGCACGGTCGCGGCCGACGTGGCGCAGACCCGTGCCTCACTGGCCGAGGCACAGGCCGGCGCCGACGAGGCCCGGGCCAATGCCGATCGCGCGCGCGAGCTCAAGCCCACCGGTGTCATCAGTGCGCAGCAGGTGCTGCAGGCGCTGACCACCGAGCGCACGGCGCTGGCCCGCGTCGACGCGCTGAAGGCCCGGCTCGACGCCGAACAGCTGCGCCTGGTGCAGACGCGCGTGCTGGCGCCCGACGCCGGCCTCATCTCTGCGCGGTCGGCCACCGTGGGCGCGGTGACGCAGCCGGGGCAGGAGCTGTTCCGGCTGATCCGCGGCGGCCGACTCGAATGGCGCGCCGAGGTGCCGGCCGCAGAGCTGGCGCGCATCCGTGCCGGCATGGCGGTGCGCATCACGCCGGCCGGCGGTGCCGCGGTGGCCGGTCGCGTGCGCATGGTCGCACCGACGGTCGATGCGAATACGCGCAACGGGCTCGTCTACGTGGACCTGCCGGCGCCCGGCGACGCGCGTGCAGGCATGTTCGCGCGAGGCGAGTTCGAGCTCGGGCAGGCCAAGGGGCTGACGCTGCCGCAAAGCGCCGTCGTGTTGCGCGACGGGTTCAGCTACGTGTTCCGCCTGGCCGATCGGTCGCGTGTGTCGATGGTCAAGATCACGGTCGGGCGCCGCGTCGGTGACCGCATCGAAGTCCTGTCGGGGCTCGACGCCGGCGCACGCGTCGTGGCCAACGGCGGCGGCTTCCTCAGCGACGGCGACACCGTTCGGGTGGTCGAAGCACCGTGAAATTCAACGTCTCCGCCGCGTCGATCCGCAACCCGATTCCGGCGCTGCTGCTGTTCGTCATGCTCACGGCGGCGGGCGTGATGGGTTTTCGTGCCATGAAGATCCAGCAGTTCCCCGACATCGAACTGCCCAACGTGATCGTCTCCGCGGCGCTGCCGGGCGCCGCGCCGGCGCAGATGGAAACCGAGGTGGCGCGGCGCATCGAGAACTCGGTGGCGTCGATCCAGGGTGTCAAGCACATCTACACCAAGGTGCAGGACGGCGCGGCCACGACCACCGTGGAGTTCCGTCTCGAGAAGCCGCTGCAGGAAGCGCTCGACGAGGTGCGCGACGCGGTGCAGCGCGTGCGCAGCGACATGCCGGCCGCGCTGCGCGACCCGGTGATCTCCAAGCTCGACATGGCGGCGATGCCGATCCTGGCCTACACGGTGTCGTCGCCGCGCATGGACGACGAGGCGCTGTCGTGGTTCATCGACAACCAGGTCAGCAAGGCGCTTCTCGCCGTGCGTGGCGTCGGCGGTGTGACACGGGTCGGCGGCGTCACGCGCGAGGTGCGCGTCGAGCTCGACCCGGCCAAGCTGCTGGCGCTCAACGCAACGGCGGCCGACATCTCGCGCCAGCTGCGCCAGGTGCAGCAGGAGGCCTCCGGCGGCCGCATGGACGTCGGCGGCGCCGAGCAATCGGTGCGCACGATCGCCACCGTGGCATCGGCGCAGGAGCTCGGCGCCCTGGAGATCGCGCTGCCGCTGGCGGGCGGCGGCGCCCAGCGCGTACGACTGGACCAGCTCGCCCGCGTGATCGACACCGTGGCCGAGCAGCGCATGGCAGCGCTGCTCGACGGCAAGCCGGTGGTCGCCTTCGAGGTCAACCGTTCGCGTGGCGCCAGCGAGGTGGAGGTCGCCGACGGCGTGCGTGCGGCGCTCGAGCGGCTGCGCGCCGAGCAGCCCGGCGTGACGGTGACCGAGGCCTTCAATTTCGTCGAGCCGGTGGTCGAGAACTACGAGGGTTCGATGTCGCTGCTGATCGAAGGCGCCATCCTGGCGGTGATCGTCGTCTGGGCGTTCCTGCGCTCCTGGCGCGCGACCTTCGTGTCGGCGGTCGCGCTGCCGCTGTCGATCATCCCGACCTTTGCCGCGATGCACTGGATGGGCTTCTCGATCAACGTGATCACGCTGCTGTCGCTGTCGCTGGTGGTCGGCATCCTGGTCGACGATGCGATCGTCGAGATCGAGAACATCATGCGCCATCTCGGCGGCGGCAAGACGCCGTACCAGGCGGCGATGGATGCCGCCGACGAGATCGGCCTGGCGGTGATCGCGACCACCTTCACGCTGATCGCGGTGTTCCTGCCGACCGCGTTCATGAGCGGCGTGCCCGGGCGCTTCTTCGTCCAGTTCGGCTGGGCCGCCGCCATCGCGGTGTGGTTCTCGCTGGTCGTCGCCCGCATGCTGACGCCGATGATGGCGGCCTACCTGTTGAAGCCGCCGCGCCGCGCGCACACCGAGCCGGGCTGGATGCGCCACTATCTGCGCATGGCGTCATGGTGCCTGCGGCACCGCCTGGCCACCGTGGGTCTGGCGGTGCTGTTCTCGGTCGGTTCGTGCACGCCGCTGTTCACCGACCAGATCGCCAGCGGCTTCATCCCGCCCGACGACCTGTCGCAGACGCAGGTGAACATCACCTTGCCGCCGGGCAGCACCTTCGCGCAGACGCTGGCGGTGGCCGAGCAGGCGCGCGTGATCGTGCAGCGCCATCCGCACGTCAAGCTGGTCTACACGGCGGTCGGCGGTGGCCGCGCCGGCGCCGACCCGTTCATGGCGCAGATGGGCACGACCGACGCACGGCGCGCCACGCTGACGCTGAACCTGACGCCGCGCGACGACCGCCGCGGCACCAGCAAGCAGGCGATCGAGGCCGAACTGCGGCGCGCACTCGAGGCCGTGCCCGGCGCGCGCTTCAACATCGGCTTCGGCGGCTCGGCCGAGAAGTACATCCTGGTGCTCGCGGGCGAGGACGGTGACCTGCTCGCGGCGCATGCGCGGGTCGTCGAGCAGGAGCTGCGCACGCTGCCGGGCATCGGCGCCGTCACGTCGACCTCGAGCCTGCAGCGGCCCGAACTGGTGGTCCGCCCCGATGCCGCGCGCGCCGCCGACCTGGGCGTCACCGCGGCGGCGATCGCCGACACGCTGCGCGTGGCCACTGCGGGTGACTACGACCAGAGCCTGGCCAAGCTGAACTTCGCGCAGCGCCAGGTGCCGGTCGTCGTGCGTCTGCCCGATGCGGCGCGGCAGGACCTCGCGTTGCTCGAGCGGCTGGGTGTGCCGGGCACGCGCGGTCCGGTGCCGCTCGGCAACGTGGCAAGCCTGGCCATCGACAGCGGGCCGGCGCAGATCGACCGCTACGACCGGCTGCGCAACGTGAACTTCGAGATCGAGCTCAACGGCGTGCCGCTCGGTAAGGTGCAGGAGCTGTCGGACGCGCTGCCGAGCCTGGCGCACCTGCCGTCGGGCATCATCAAGACGACGGTCGGCGACGCCGAGGCGATGGTCGAGCTGGCGCAGAGCTTCGTGCTGGCGATGCTGACCGGCGTGGCCTGCATCTACATCGTGCTGGTGCTGCTGTTCCACGCCTTCATCCAGCCGGCGACGATCCTGGTCGCGCTGGTGCTGTCGATTCCCGGTGCGATCCTGGCGCTCTTCGTCACGCGCACCGATCTGAGCATGCCGTCGATGATCGGCATGATCATGTTGATGGGCATCGCGACCAAGAACTCGATCCTGCTCGTCGACTATGTCGTGATGGCGCGCCGCGACCACGGCCTGAACCGATGGGACGCATTGCTCGATGCCTGCCGCAAGCGGGCGCGGCCGATCGTGATGACGACGATCGCCATGGGCGCCGGCATGCTGCCGATCGCGGTCGGCTTCGGCACCGACCCGAGCTTTCGGGCACCGATGGCGATCGTCGTCATCGGCGGCCTGGTGACGTCGACCTTTCTGAGCCTGCTGGTGATCCCGGTCGTCTACACCTTCGTCGACGATGGCGTCGAGGCGCTGCACCGGCTGCGTCGCCGGGCGACCCGAGGACCGGCGGGCTCGGCTGCGCTGCCGGCCGACCGGCACTGACGCGG
>JBGAMU010000165.1:0-7277 GCA_044222685.1 Burkholderiaceae bacterium | reverse complement strand
TCGGCCAGCGCCAGGTCGACGAAGCGCTCGCGCAGCGGGTGCGGTCGATCGGGGTGCAGCACCGCGTCGAGGACCGGGAAGACGCCACGGTCCAGCCCCTGGCGGCGCAATTCGGCCACGCTGCGCAGCGCATGGCCGGTCTGCAGCAGCTTGACCATCTCGTCGAACAGGCGCGAGGCCGGCACGTTGGCCAGCAGCGCCGACATCTCGCGCACCGGTGCCTGCGTGGCCGGCTCCAGCGCGAAACCCAGCTTGGCGGCAAAGCGCACGACGCGGACGATGCGCACCGGGTCTTCGCGGTAGCGCGTGGCCGGGTCGCCGATCATGCGCAGCACGCGGGCGCGGGCGTCGCCCAGGCCGCCGTGGTAGTCGACCACCGTCTGCGTGATGGGGTCGTAGTACATCGCGTTGACCGTGAAGTCGCGGCGCGCCGCGTCCTCGATCTGCGGGCCCCAGACGTTGTCGCGCAACACCCGCCCGGCGGCATCGACCACATGGGTCTTGCCCGCCAGATCGGCCTTCGAGGTACGCTCGTTGCCCGTCACCTGGTCGGCCTCGCTGGCATCGCGATAAGCGCGAAAGGTCGACACCTCGATCACCTCGTGGTCGCGGCCGCGCCCGAACACCACGTGCACGAGGCGAAAGCGCCGCCCGATCACGAACGCGCGCCGGAACAGCTGCTTCACCTGTTCGGGGGTGGCGTCGGTGGCGACATCGAAGTCCTTCGGCCGCCGGCCGACCAGCAGGTCGCGCACCGCGCCGCCGACGATGTAGGCCTCGTGGCCCGCCTTCTTGAGCGTGGCCACCACCTTGACCGCTCGTTCGTCGACCAGCGTGGCGTCGATGCCGTGGTCGGCCTCGCCCACCTCGACGCGCTTGCCCAGGGGGATGCGCGGCGCCGCCGACTTGCCCAACAGTCTGTCTATCAGTCTCTTGATCATTCGAATAACCGCAGGATACGCCAGCCGCGTTCGCGGGCGATCGCCTCCAGCGCCGGGCTCGGGTTGGTGGCGACCGGTTCCGACACCGCTTGCAGCAGCGCCAGGTCGTTGGTCGAATCGGAATAGAACACGCTGTGCGCGCAGGCGGTCAGGCTGCTGCCGAGCGTGGACAGCCAGTGCTGCACGCGTGCCACCTTGCCCTCGCGAAACGACGGCACGCCCCGGATACGGCCCGTCACGCGGCCGACCTCGTCGCGCGCCAGTTCGGTGGCGATCAGCGTCGGCACGCCGAACTCGTCGGCGATCGGCCGCGTGATGAAGTCGTTGGTCGCGGTCACGACCGCGACCCGGTCGCCGGCGTCGAGGTGCCGGCGCACCAGCGCACGGGCCGCGTCGCGAATCACCGGTCGCATGACCTCGTGCATGAAGCCTTCGATCGCCGCGCGCTGCTGCGCCTCGGAGCGGGCGCGCCAGGGCGCGGTGGCGAAGTCGATGTAGGCGTCGATGTCCAGGGCGCCTGCCAGGTACTGCTGATAGAAGCGATCGTTGGCGGTGCGGAACGCCTGCGCATCGGCCCAGCCGCGCGCGACGAGGTATTCGCCGAAGGCATGGTCGGAATCCTTCTCGATCAGCGTGCCGTCGAGATCGAAAAGCGCCAGCTTCATCGGTGCGGCCCTCGGAGCCTCATGCCTCGGCCTGCTCGATCAGCATCTTCTTCAGCAGCGGCACCGTTACGGCCCGGTGCTCCGACAGCGCAAAGTCGTCGAGCCGGTCGAGCAGCGCCATCAGGTGCGCGAGGTCGCGTGCGAAACGCGTCATCAGGTAATCCATCACCTCATCGGACAGGAAGATGCCGCGCCGATCCGACTCGCGCCGCAACACGGCGCGGACCTGATCCTCGGGCAGGTCGTGCAGCGCGAACACCGGGCCCCAACCGAGCCGCGTGCGCAGGTCCTCGCGCAGCGGCAGATCCACCGGCGGCACGCGGCCGGCCGCGACCCACGGCACACCGTGCGTCTGCGCATCCACCAGCAGCGCGAAGGCCGACTGCTGCTGGCTCTCGTCGAACGCGTCGCAACGGTCGAGCAGCAACAACGAATGCGCCGGCTCCAGCGTCCACGGCGGCCGCGTCGAATCGTCGAACCAGCCGACCTGCTCGCCGCGCTGCTGTCGCTGTGCGGCCAGCGCGCGCAGCAGGTGCGTCTTGCCGCTT
The DNA here is from genome assembly GCA_044222685.1 of Burkholderiaceae bacterium. GTDB lineage: Bacteria > Pseudomonadota > Gammaproteobacteria > Burkholderiales > Burkholderiaceae_C > JAEUPI01. The sequence continues at coordinate 5,123 of JBGAMU010000165.1, read as the reverse complement.
CCCGAAGCGCCCCACAGGTAGACCGCGACCGCCTGCGGGGCGAGTTGCTGCAGGTGCTGCACCGCCGCCGCATTGGCACCGATGGCAAAGGTATCGAAGCCGGCCGCCGCGGGCGCGGCGATCGGCAGAGGCAGCTGCTTCATCCGGAGTACAGGCGGCTGCCGACATAGGCCGCGCGCAGGCGGCGCAGCGCCACCAGGATCACGGCGCTCGCCGGCAGCGCCACCAGCACGCCGACGAATCCGAACAAGGTGCCGAAGGCCAGCAGCGCGAAGATCACCGCCAGCGGGTTGAGGCCGATGCGCTCGCCGACCAGCCGCGGCGTCAGCACGAAGCCCTCGAGCAACTGGCCGACGCCGTAGACCACCGCCACCAGCAGCACGCCCTTCAGGCTGGCGAACTGCAGCAGCGCTGCGAGCAAGGCCATCACCAGGCCGAGCCCGAAGCCGACGTAGGGCACCGCCACCGCCATGCCGGTGAACACGCCGAGCGGCAAGGCCAGATCGAATCCGGCGAGCGCCAGCGCACCGACGTAGTAGACCGACAGCGCCATCATCACCAGCAACTGACCGCGCAGGTACTGGCCCAGCACGGCGTCGCATTCGTCGAGGAATCCCTGCACCTGGCCGCGCATGCGCGGCGGCACCAGGCCTTGCATGCGCTCGATCAGCCGCGGCCAGTCGCTCAGCAGATAGAACAGCACCACCGGCACCAGGATGATGTTGCCGACGAAGGACAGCAGCACGCTGCCGCCGATGCGCGCCGAACTCAGCGCCGCGGCCAGCCAGTCTTCGAGGTTGGCGTCGAGCAGCTTGGTCAGCCAGGTCTTCACGCTGGCCACGTCGAACGCGATCGCGATGCCGAACTGCCCGAGCCAGGGCGCCAGGCTCTGGTTGAGACGGTCGAGCAGCGGCGGCACCTGCGCCTTCAGCAGCGGCAGCTCCTTGCCGAGCACCGGCACGATCAGCAGCGCCAGCGCGAGCGCGATCACCAGCGCAGCGACCTCGACGACGATGACGGCCAGCAGCCGGGGCACCCGACGCGCGGCCAGCCGCTCGACCATCGGATGCAGCGCATACGCCAGCACCGCGCCGACGACGAACGGCGTCAGCACCGGCGCCAGCAGCCACAGCAGCAAGGCGGCCACGCCGGCCAGGGCCAGCCAGCTGAGGGCTTGACGTTGCGCGGCAGTGAGGTTCATCGACGAGGGCGCTCGTGTCGGGTGGGCGGCACGGCGCGCCCGGCTGTGCAGCAGCGCCGGCCGGTCGGCGCGCTCGAGCACCCCGAAACCGGCGGCCGATTGTAGGAGGACTGGCCCGCGGGCCCTTCAGTGCAGCCGCGGCGTGCCCTGCCGGCGCAGCTGCTCGAGCTGCTCGGTCATGGCCTTCGCATCGTCGGCGTCCGGCCGATGCTGCAGGTAGGCCTCGAGATCACGAATCGCGGCGTCGTGCTGGCCCAGCAAGGCGTGGGCCAGCGCGCGGTCGCGCCGCTCGTCCCAGCTCTGCGGCAACAGCACCACGAGGCGATGTTGCACGGCGAGCCAGCGCACGCCGTCGCGCGCACTGCGGTGGATTTCCTTCAGATTGCGCAGCATGCGCGCCACGATGTCGCGCGCCGGAGCCGCCTGCAGGAACAGGCCCAGCGGCGCTTCGAAGTCGCCGACCAGCCCCTGGCGCCGCCGGTAGGGCGCGAGCCGCTCGTCGAGGTCCTCGCGCGACAGCGAGCGGCCGTCGAACGGGTCGATCACCACCTCGCCCTGCGGCATGCGCAGCTTGACGAGAAAGTGGCCCGGGAACGAGACACCCCGCGCGGTGAGCCCGAGCTGGCCCGCCAGCTCGACGTAGAGCAGCGCCAGCGTCAATGGAATGCCGCGCCGCTGCACCAGCACGTCGTTGAGGTAACTGTTGCGCCGGTCGTAGTAGTCGTTGACGTTGCCGGCGAACCCGAGCTCCTGGTAGAAGAACCGGTTCAGGAAGCGCAGGCGCTGCACCGGTGCGGCGTCGGCGGGCATGCGCTTCTTCAGTCGCAACGCGAGGGCGTCGATCTCCGACAGCACGACCTGCACGTCGAGCTGCGGATATTCGTCCTGCGCGATCGCCACCGCCGCTTCGAGCAGCGCAAAACTCGAGTCGTCGGCCACCAGGCTGGCGAAGTACTCCAGCGGGCTCGGCGCCTGGAAGACGAGGGATTTGCTCACGAGGGCAAGCGGGGGTGGAGGGTCGATGGCAGTGTAGGGGCTGCTGCCGGACCGTCGCCAGCGGGACGGCGCACCACCCGGCCGGCAGCGCGACTTCCTCGCCGCACGGCGTTCAACCCTTGCGTGAAAACTGCCGCCAGCGCAGGCCCACGACCGCCAGCACGGCGAAGTACAACGCGGCCGCACCCGCCAGGCACACCGCCATCCAGCCGGCGCGGACGAAGCCGCGCGACTGCAGGCCCAGCCAGTCGATGTTCGCCGCGAACCACGCGAGTGCAAGACCCATCGCCACGTTGGCAGCCGACACCCGAGCCAGGAATGCCAGCCAGCCGGCCGCGGGGCGGAACAGGCCGCGCCGCAGCAGGCCGCTCAGCAGCCACAGCGCATTGATGCAGGCGCCGATGCCGATCGACAGTGCCAGACCGGCGTGGCCGAGCCGCGGCACCAGCACCAGGTTGAGCAGCTGCGTCGCCACCAGCACCACGATGGCGATGCGCACGGGCGTGCGCACGTCGAGCCGTGCGTAGTAGGCCGGCGCCAGCACCTTGACCGCGACAATGCCGAGCAGTCCGACGCCGTAGCCCATCAGCGCACGTGTGGTCTGCACGACGTCCTGGCCGCTGAAGGCTCCGTAGTGGAACAGCACGGCCACCAGCGGTTGCGGGAACACCAGCAGCGCCACCGCGCAGGGCAGCGCGAGCAGCACGACCAGGCGCAGGCCCCAGTCGAGCATGCCGGAGTAGGCGACACCATCGTCGCGCGCCTGCGCGGCAGACAGCTGCGGCAGCAGCACGACGCCGAGCGCGACGCCCAGCAGCGCGGTCGGAAACTCCATCAGACGATCGGCGAAGCTCAGCCACGACACCGCGCCGACGCCGACGTGAGTGGCGATGCGTGTGTTGATCAACAGCGACAACTGCGCCACCGAGACGCCGAGCAACGCCGGCGCCATCTGCCGCAGCACGCGCTGCACGCCTTCGTAACGCCAGGCGGCCACCAGCGAGCGGGGCGACAGGCCCACGCGCGGCAGGCTGCCGATGGCTCGAAGGGCTGGCCACTGCACCGCCAGCTGCAGCACCCCACCGAGCATCACGCCGCCGGCCAGCGCATAGATCGGCGGCACGCCCTGGGTTCCCAGCCACGGCGCACCCCACCACGCGGCGACGATGATCGACAGGTTGAGCAGCACCGGGGTCACCGCCGGCACCGCGAAACGGCGCCAGGTGTTCAGGATGCCTGCGCTGAAGGCGACCAGCCCGATGAATCCGATGTACGGAAACATGACGCGCGTCATCAGCACCGCATCGTCGAACGCCTGCAGTTCGGCGCCGATGAGCCACACGACCACCGGCGCGGCGGCGATGCCGATCACGCAGGTCGCCAGCAGCGCCCAGGCCAGCACGGTGGCCACGGCGTCGATCAGCGCACGGGTGGCCACCTCGCCCTCGCGCTCGCGCGTCGCACCGAGGATCGGCACGAAGGCCTGCGAGAACGCGCCCTCGCCGAACAGGCGGCGCAGCAGATTGGGAATGCGGAAGGCGACGTTGAACGCGTCGGTCGCGGCACCGGCGCCGAAGCCGGCGGCGATCAGCTGGTCACGCAGCAGACCGGTGATGCGCGAGGCCAGCGTGAGCAGCGAGACAGTGGAGGCGGCCTTGAGCAGGTTCATCGCGCGGCGCGATTATAGGGAGCCCCTTGTGGCGCCTGGCCGGTGCGCTCGACGCTGTGCAGCCGAATGCTATACTTCGCCTCTTTTGACCGGGCCGCCTCCTCCAGTCGGCCATCACCGCACGAACATGGCCACCGCCTCCAAAGCCAAGAAGAAGACCGTCCGCCTCGCATCGGGCCGCAAGCGCGCCCGCCAGGACGTTGCGCTCAATGCCCACAACACAGGGCTGCGCTCGAAGTTCCGCACCGTGGTCAAGAACGTGCAGAAGGCCGCCGCCAGCGGCGACAAGGCCAAGGCGACCGATCTGTTCAAGTCGGCCCAGAGCGTCATCGACTCGGTGGCCGACAAGGGCATCTTTCACAAGAACAAGGCCGCCCGCCACAAGAGCCGCCTGTCGGCCCGCCTGAAGGCGATGACCGCCTGATCGAACACTCCGCTCACGAAACGGCCCGCTGCGTGCGGGCCGTTTTCTTGTCCGGATCTGATCGATCAGCCGGCGTCAACCGCCCTCGCCCGGCAGCCGTTCGTGCAGCCGCAGTTCGTTGTCGCGCGCGAAGTTCATCGCGAAGTCCCAGGCCATCGGCTCGACCTCGCGCAAGGCCTCGTTGACGATCACGCACTTGACGCCGCCGACGACCCGCGGGATGCAATACGGCGAGTAGGTCAGATGCGCGCCGATGTACAGGCCCTTGGGGCGAAACGACGACAACGCTCCGGCCAGTCGCTCGGCCCAGTCGCTGGGGCGGAACGGCTTGCCGGCACGGGTGACGCCTTCGATGACGAATTCGCGAGCCAAGCTGTCGAGGGTGTTCGAGGGCACGTGCGGCCGCAGCGCCCGCGCCGCGAGCACCGCATCCGCCTGTGCTGACATCGTAACTGCTGATTGCTGCGCCGCAGCATGCATGGTCCGGCCTCGGTGACCCGATCGCTCGTTGTCGGCCGTTTCGCACCCCCGCTTTAGAATCTTCCACGGCCGGCGCGTGACACCGTGACGCCGCCGGCCTTTTCATTGGCACGCCCAGGAGCCGACTCATGCCCGCCCCGTCCCACGTGATGAACACCTACGGCCGACTGCCCTTCGCGCTGTCGCATGGCCGCGGCTGCCGCGTGTGGGACACCGAGGGCCGTGAATACCTCGACGCGCTGGCCGGCATCGCCGTCAACACGCTCGGCCACGGCCATCCGAAGCTGGTGCCGGCGCTGCAGGAGCAGGTATCCAAGCTGATCCACTGCTCCAACTACTACCAGATGCCGCTG
>JBGAMU010000164.1:0-7479 GCA_044222685.1 Burkholderiaceae bacterium | reverse complement strand
CGTGGCGTGCGGGCGCGCATCGCGCGCCGGCCGACCACGCCGTTCCGCTACCGCGACCCCGGCGCGGTGGCCACCATCGGCCGCAAGGCCGCGGTGGCCCGACTCGGCACGCTGCGCCTGTGGGGGCTGCCGGCCTGGCTGATGTGGCTGTTCCTGCACGTCTACTTCCTGATCGGTTTTCGCAACCGACTGGTCGTGATGCTGGACTGGGCGATGGCCTTCTTCGCCTTCCGGCGGCACGCCCGCGTGGTGACCGGGCACGACGCGCGCGACACCGTCGGCGTGCACTGAGCGCGCTCGGCGGCTCGCGCCGGGCGGATTTCAAACGCAATCGGCCGCCCCGGCGGTGAAACGTCCCGGCAATCCAGCGGCGCTGAAATCACATTCGCCCGCTTCGAACTCCCGATCCGCAAAGGAACCGCCATGACGACCCTCCGCCTTGCCGCCGCCCTGACACCCCGGATGCTGTCGACCGCCGAGCGACGCCAGGCCAACTGGCTGGCACGCAGCCGCGACGCCATGCGCGACTGGGTGCGGCGCAGCGCCTCGCGCCGTTCGCTGCAGCAACTCGACGAGCGCATGCTCAAGGACATCGGCCTGACGCAGGCCGACGTCGTCGCCGAGACCGACAAGCCCTTCTGGGTGCGTTGAGGTGGTGTCCCGGGGGGCGGCGTCGCCGGCCGGGATTGACCCCGGAGTTGACTCGCCGGCCCGCCTGACAGTCCAATCGCCCGTGATGACGACGACTGCCATCCAGCCCGAGCCTGCTCTGGCGCCCCATGTACTGGCGCTCGACGACGACCCGTCGATCCGCCAGCTCGTCTGCGACTACCTGAGCGCCAACGAGCTGCGTGTCACCGCGGTGGCCACCGGTCGCGAGCTCGACGCGGTGATGGCGCGCGAGGCGATCGACCTCGTCGTGCTCGACCTGCGGCTGCAGGGCGAGGACGGCCTGCAGATCGCGCGCCGCCTGCGCGAGAGCTCGGCGATTCCGATTCTCATGCTCACCGGCCGCGCCGAGGAGGCCGACCGCGTGATGGGCCTGGAGCTCGGTGCCGACGACTACCTGACCAAGCCGTTCAGCACGCGCGAGCTGCTGGCCCGCATCCGCGCGCTGCTGCGGCGCGCCCGCGTGCAGGCCACGGTGGCCGACGCGATCGCCAAGGTGCGGGCCTACCGCTTCGGCGGCTGGGAGCTCAACGTCGGCCTGCGCCGCCTGAAGGCCGCCGATGGCCGCGCCGTCGAGCTGACCAACGGCGAGTTCAGCCTGCTGGCAGCCTTTGTCTCGGCGCCGCAGCGGGTGCTGTCGCGCGACCAGCTGCTCGACCTTTCGCGGCTGCACAACGCCGAGGTCTACGACCGCTCGATCGACGTGCAGATCCTGCGCCTGCGCCGCAAGATCGAGCCCGATCCGGCGCACCCGAGCTTCATCAAGACCGAGCGCGGCGCCGGCTACCTGTTCGACGCCACGGTCGAGACGGTGCGCTGACCCTCTGGCGCCCGGCAGCGGGCGCCGCCGGTTTCAATCGTCATCGCGGCGGCGGGCGCACGCAACGCTCGTGCAACGGCGATCGCGCGAAATGGCCTCCTGATCCAAGGAGGCCGTGATGGACCACTCGACGACGACGACGAACCGCGCCACCCACGAGCTGCGCTTCCAGTCGCTGTTCCACGAGGGCCGCGCGCTCGCCTTTCCGTGCGACGCCGATGGCGGCGTCGACACCGCCGCGCTGAGCGCGCGCGCCCGCGACAACTATCGACGTGCACTGCAGGCGGTCGGTCGCGACTACGCGGTGCCCGAGATCGAACCCTGCACGCTGCACTGATCATGCCTCCGCTGCAATCCCTGTTCTCGCGCCTGGCCGGGGCCGCCACGGCACTGCTGATCGCCCTGCTGGCCGGCTGCGCGTCGCTGCCCGGCGACGTGGTGCGCCCGCAGTCGTCGGCCATCACCGACGTGGCGGACACGCCGCTGGCGAAGGTAGCCGCTGCCGCCACGCCGGACGACCGGCTGCACCTGTCGGGCGTGCGGCTGTTGCCCGACGCCGAAGAGGCCTTCGAGCTGCGGCTGGCGCTGATGCGCGCGGCGCGCAAGTCGATCGACGTGCAGTACTACGTGATCGCCCACGATGCCAGCGGCGGGCAGTTCGTCGACGAGCTGCGCCGAGCCGCGGCGCGCGGCGTGCGCGTGCGGCTGCTGGTCGACGACCTGCACGCCGCCGAATCCGACGCCCTGCTGCTGCGGCTGGCCGCGCTGCCCGGCGCAGAGGTGCGCATGTTCAACCCGTTGCCGGTGCGCAGCGGCGGCTGGGCGACACGCTTCGTGCTGTCGCTGAACGACTTCGAGCGCGTCAACCGGCGCATGCACAACAAGCTGCTGGTCGCCGACAACGCGTTCGCCGTCACCGGCGGCCGCAACATCGCCGACGAGTACTTCATGCGCGGCGCGTCGGCCAACTTCATCGACATGGACATGCTGGCCAGCGGCCCGGTCGTGCGCGAGCTGTCCGACCTGTTCGACCGTTTCTGGAACAGCGAGCAGGCCTACCCGATCGGCAGCCTGGCCGCGGCCGTCGATGGCGCCACCTCGGCAACCGAACTCGGCGTCGAGCCGCAGCCGCCCGCCCTCGACGACCGCGACGGCATCCTGCCCCGCCTGGCCGACGGACGTCTGGCACTGCGCTTCGCGCCGGTGCAGCTGTACGCCGATGTGCCGGAGAAGGCGGCGCGCACCGGTCAGGCGCCGCGGCCGGCGACCGCGATGGACAGCGCGATGGGCCTGTTCGGCTCGGCGCGCCGCGAGGTGCAGGTGGTGTCGCCGTACTTCGTGCCGGGCCAGCGCGGCATGGCCAAGATCCGCGAGGCCACGGCCGCCGGCGTCAAGCTGACGGTGATGACCAACTCGCTCGCGTCCACCGACGAGCCGATGGCCTACTGGGGCTATGCACGCTACCGCGGCGAGATGCTGAGCCTGGGTGTCACGCTGATCGAGCTGAACCCCGAATCGCGCCCGTCGCCCGGCCTGGGCGGCGGCGGCAGCCTGGGCTCGTCGGTCGGCCGGCTGCATGCCAAGGTCGCGATGGTCGACCAGCGTTGGCTGCTGATCGGCTCGATGAACATGGACGGCCGCTCGTCGCGCACCAACACCGAGCTGGCGCTGGTGGTCGACAGCCCCGAACTGGCCGCCGACCTGGCCGCGCTGCTGCAGCATCGCGAAGGCGACGATCACTACCGCCTGCGGCTGACGACGGACCGCACGCCGGCCAGCGCCGACGCCGACGACGCGCCGGCCGCACAGCCCCGCGTGGAATGGGTCAGCGCACCGGGCCGGCCGCTGCGCGTGCACCGCAGCGAGCCGCACGTGGGCTGGTTGTCGCGCATGCGGCTCGGCTTCGTGTCGCTGTTCGTGCCGGAAGAGCTGCTGTAGGAGCCGAGCCAGATGCTGCCAATCACCCCGTTGCAACCGGGCCTGCGCTACCAACAGACGCTACGGGTCGACAAACAGCTCACGGTGCCGGCACTGGCGAGTGCCTTCACGGGTTTCGCCGACATGCCGCCGGTGCTGGCCACCGCCTATCTGGTCGGCTTCGTCGAATGGACCTGCATCGAAGCGCTGCGGCCGTTCCTGATGCCGTCGCAGCGTTCGCTGGGCGTTCACGTCGACCTGAGTCACAGCGCACCGACGACGGTGGGCATGACCCTCACCGCCGACGTCACGCTGCTGGCGGTGCAGGGCCGGCACCTGCGCTTTGCCGTGCGCTGTCACGATGACGCCGGGCCCGTCTGCGAGGGACATCACGAGCGCGTGCTGGTCGACCACGCGAGCTTCGTGCAGCGTGCGCGGGAGCGCGGGCAGCCGGTGTAGCTCAGCCTACACGCGCGCGGGCTTCGCGCGGTGCCAGGCCGAAGCGCGCGCGAAACGCCCGGCTGAAGTGGGCGGCGTCGTTGAAGCCCCAGGCGAACGCGATCTCGCTCACCGTGCGCGCCGCGCAGGCCGGGTCGCACAGGTCGCGCCGCGCGGCCTCGAGCCGCTGGGCCCAGACCCAGTCGGTCAACGAGCACGGCTCGCCGGCCCAGGCGCGATGCAGCGTGCTCGGCGACAGCCGCAGCGCACGGGCGATCGTCGCCACGTTCAGCGCCGGGTCGGCCAGCCGCGCGCGCACCAGCGCCTTGATCTGCTCGCGGTGGTGGGCGGTGAGCTGCGACACCGGCTGGTGTCGCGCCGCCGGCAGCGCGGCCAGACCGGCGATCAGAATCTGCGACACACTGTCTGCCACCGCAGCCGCCGACTCCGGCGCCAGCGCGTCGATGTCGGCCGCCAGCGTGCGGATCATGCCGATCATCAGGTGGCCGGCGCCGCGCTCGCCGCTCACGGTGGTGGCGGTCAGGCGCTCGGTGTCGCGCAACGCGGTGCGCAGCGTGGGGCCGGGCAGCTTGAGCACGAACTGCTGGAACGCGCCGTCGAAGCTGAGCTGGTAGGGCCGCGTGCTGTCGTACAGCGCGAAGTCGCCCGGCGCCAGCACCGCTTGGCGGCCGTCCTGCGAAATGACGCCGCGCCCCTCGGTTTGGATGCTGACCAGGAAGTGGTCCTCGCTGGCGCGCGCAATCAGCGCCGGCGTGCGCCGCACGACCTGCGCGCTCGCGGTCACGCGCGACAGCTGCAGCGTGGCCAGCTCGTCGGCGACGATTTCGCCATCGATGCCGTCGGCACCGGGCGGCGCGTCGCACTGCAGCTGCACGTAGGTGTCGCACACCAGGTCGGTCCAGTAGGCCACGCGCTGGGGCGCGGACACGCTGGCGGTGCTGAGCATGCGCGACATGCGACGCAGCATAGGCCGCCGCCCGGCGCGACGCAACGGCTGCGTCGCGCAGACAAGAACGGCGCGACGCTGGAGCAAGCCCGCCTCGCCGTGTCTGCCTACGATCCTTTCCCTGACCCAGCGGAGACCGCCATGCCCACGACGCACCCGAAATTCCGCGCTGCCGCGATCCAGGCCGCGCCGGTGTTCCTCGACCTCGACGCCTCGATCGACAAGGCCATCGTCCTGATCGCCGAGGCGGCCCATCATGGCGCCAAGCTGATCGCCTTTCCCGAAACCTGGCTGCCGGGCTACCCGTGGTTCATCTGGCTCGACTCGCCGGCCTGGGGCATGCAGTTCGTGCAGCGTTACCACGACAATTCGCTGACCTACGGGACGCCGCAGGCGGAGCGCATCGCGCAGGCGGCCAAGGAGTACGGCATCGTCGTCGTGATGGGCCTGAGCGAAAGACACGGTGGCAGCCTCTACATGGGCCAGTGGATCATCGACGCCGACGGCCACACCGTCGCGCAGCGCCGCAAGCTCAAGCCCACGCACGTGGAGCGCACGGTGTTCGGCGAGGGCGACGGCAGCGACCTCACCGTCTATCCGACCGCGCTCGGGCGCATCGGCGCGCTGTGCTGCTGGGAGCACCTGCAGCCGCTGTCGAAGTACGCGATGTACGCGCAGAACGAGCAGGTGCACGTTGCCGCCTGGCCGAGCTTCTCGCTGTATCGCGGCGGCGCCTACGCGCTCGGGCCGGAGGTGAACAACGCGGCCAGCCGCATCTACGCCGTCGAGGGTCAGTGTTTCGTGCTCGCGCCCTGTGCCACGGTGTCGAAGGAGATGGTCCAGACCTTGTGCGGGGACGACCCGACGAAGAAGCAGCTGCTGCTCGCCGGTGGCGGCTTCACCGCGATCTACGCCCCCGACGGCCAGCTGATGCACGAGCCGCTGCCCGAAGACCAGGAGGGCATCGTCTACGCCGATCTCGACCTCGGCATGATCGCGTTGGCCAAGGCCGCGGCCGATCCGGCCGGCCACTATGCGCGCCCCGACGTGACCCGCCTGCTGCTCAACAAGACACCGGGCGACCGCGTGGTGGTGCGCGCCACACCGACCGCCGAGCTCGGCCGCGGCAGCGACGTTGAGATCGTCGCCGTGCCGCCGCGCGGCGAAGCGGGCGAGTCGGCGCCGCTGCGGCGCGTGGCCTGACTCACCGGGATCGCCCCGCTCGGGACGGTGGGGGCCGCGGCCGCCCACCGGCTCGCGACCTACAGCAGGTCCTCGGCGACGAACAGCGACAGGAACTTCAGCTTCAGCCGCTCGAACCAGCCCACTTCGGGCTCGTCGGCCAGCGGCGGTTCGTCGGCACCGGCGTTCAGCGCATGCCATTGCAGCGCGGCGCCGTCGTCGGCCAGGCGCACCTGGTAGGCACCGCGGCCCGTGGCCAGCGCGGGCACGCCGCCGATGCGGTCGGACAGCTGCGCGCTGTCGATGCGCAGGCCGAGCTCGGTGTTGGTCCAGGCCGAGCGGGCGTCGAGGTTCATCGAGCCGAGCAGCACGATGCGGCGGTCGATGAACGCCAGCTTCGCGTGCAGGCTGCCCTTGGAGCGGCCGAAGGTCGAGCGCGCGCGCGGGTCGAAGCGCAGCTGCGCCGGGCTCAGCTCGTACAGATGCACGCCGGCACGCAGCAGCGGGATTCGGTAGCGGTGGTAGGCCACGCTGACCAGCGGCTCGTCGCTGGCCGCCATCGAGTTGGTGACCACGCGCACGGTCACGCCGCGCTGACGCGCCTCCTGCAGGCGCGCCACGCCGGCCGAGCCGGGGATGAAGTAGGGCGACACCAGCACGATCTCGGAGGTCGCCTCGCGCAGCGATTCGATCGTGCGGTAGCTCACCGTGGTGCCGAACTGCTCGGGCCGGCGCTCGAAGTCCACCTTGTCGGGTGTGTCGGCGTAGGCCTGCGCCGGCGCCCAGATCAGCCGCGGCAGGCCGCGGTCGAGATCGGCGCCGAGCGGCGGGTCGCCGTAGAGATCGCGCGCGGGCACGAGCGGCCACGGTCGCGACGGCGGGGCCTGCACTTCGCGCGCGAAGTCGTCGCGCAGTTGCGCCGCATCGAGCACGCCGCGCGCAACCGATTGCACCGGCACGACATGCGGGTGGTTCCAGTAGCGGTCGAACAGCCCCGCCAGCTCGCTGACCACCGGGCCGAGCGCGAGCAGGTCGAAGTCGAGGAAGTTGGCCTCGTCGTGGCGCTGGAAGTACTCGTCGGCCATGTTGCGCCCACCGACGATGGCAAACGCGCCATCGGCGAGCAGCAGCTTGTTGTGCATGCGGTGGTTGAGCCGCCGCAGGTCGCCGACGGCGCCGAGCGCGCGGCCGGCCACCGAATCACGCCCGCTGGTGAACGGGTTGAACAGCCGCACCTCCACCCCCGGCTGGGCGGCCAGGCCGAGCAGCAGCGGATCCATGCCCTTGGTGTAGGCGTCGTCGATCAAGAGCCGCACGCGCACGCCGCGCGCGGCGGCGGCCTGCAGCTCACGCAGCAACGCGCGGCCGACATCGTCGCGGCCGACCAGGTAGTACGGCCCGCCGATCGCCCCGTGGGCACGGCGGACCAGCTCGACGCGCGCGCCGCGCGCGCACGCCGCCTGCGGCAGCGCACGCAGGCCCGATA
>JBGAMU010000039.1:0-33864 GCA_044222685.1 Burkholderiaceae bacterium | reverse complement strand
CTCGGGATCCTCACGTACCTCCAGTACGTTCCGGTCCCTGCGCGCCGTCCGCCTAGCCTGACAGCCGCTCGCTACGCCGCCGAGAAAGGCCCCCCGTTGGGTGGCCTTTCTCGCATTCAGGTTGCTGCGCTAAGCTGAACCATGATCGACTTCGACGCCATACCCCGCGCCGCGGTGCCGGCGCTGCTGCGGCGCATGCCCAAGGCCGAGCTGCACATCCACATCGAGGGTTCGCTCGAGCCCGAGATGATCTTCAGGCTCGCGCAGCGCAACGGCGTCGCGCTCGCCTACCCGAGCGTCGAGGCCCTGCGCGAGGCCTACGCCTTCACCGACCTGCAGAGCTTTCTCGACATCTACTACGCCGGCGCCAGCGTGCTGCTCAAGGAGCAGGACTTCTTCGACATGGCCTTCGCCTACCTCGAGCGGGCGGCCGCCGACAACGTGGTGCATGCGGAAATCTTCTTCGACCCGCAGACGCATACCGATCGCGGCGTGCCGTTCGAGACCATGATCGTCGGCCTCGAGCACGCGACGCGGCGGGCCAAGGCGGAGTTCGGCCTGAGCGCGTCGCTGATCCTGTGCTTCCTGCGCCACCTGAGCGAGGAGGCTGCCTTCGCGACGCTCGAGCAGGCCATGCCCTTTCGCCACCACTTCATCGGTGTGGGACTGGACAGCAGCGAGCGCGGCCATCCGCCGGAGAAGTTCGCCCGCGTGTTCGCGCGCTGCCGCGAGCTCGGCCTGCATGTCGTGGCCCATGCCGGCGAGGAGGGGCCGCCGGCCTACATCGAGACGGCGCTCGACACGCTCAAGGTGGAGCGCATCGACCACGGCGTGCGCTGCGTCGAGAGCCCGGCGCTGGTGCAGCGGCTGGCGCGCGAGAAGATGCCGCTGACGGTGTGCCCGCTGTCGAACGTCAAGCTGCGCGTGTTCGACACGATGGCACAGCACAACCTGCCGGCGTTGCTCGACGCGGGCCTGGTCGCCACGGTCAACAGCGACGACCCGGCGTACTTCGGCGGCTACATCAACGCCAACTTCGTCGAGACATTCGCGGCGCTGCCGCAGCTGGGTGCGCGCCAGGCACACCAGCTCGCGCGCAACAGCTTCGACGCGAGTTTCGTCGACGCGGCCCAGCGGCAGCGCTGGACGGCGCAGCTCGACGCCGTGTTCGTGGCGGCGCACTGATGGCCATCCGCATCGTCAGGCTCGGCAGTGCGCGAGCGCCGGGCGAGGGCCCGCGCATCGGCGCGGTGCGGCGGCCGCCGCGCGGCGTGCCGAAGGCGCAGTACGCCTCGCAGAACTGGTACGACGCGTGGTATCCGGTGCTGTCGCCGAGCGCCGCGCTGGTCAAGCTGGGTCAGCAGGCCGAGACGGCGCAGGACTGGGCGCTGTTCAAGAAGAAGTACCGCGCCGAAATGGCCGAACCCGAGGCGCGTCACGCGCTGGGGCTGCTGGCCACGCTGTCGCACCACACCGATCTGGCCGTCGGCTGTTATTGCGAGCACGAGGGCTCGTGCCATCGCTCGGTATTGCGCGAGCTGCTCGCCGAGGCCGGCGCGCAGGTGGTGCCGGCCGCGTGAGACCGTTGCGTTCGCCCCGATGATGTCGCCATTCACCGGCGGACGATCGGGTGCCGGCGGGCGCATCCGTTCGCTGGCGCGCCCGCTGCTCGCCGGCATGGTGGTGGTGCTGCTGGCGTTCGCCTTCGCCCATCTGGCCAGCGAGGTGCTCGAAGGCGAGACGCACGCCTTCGACCTGTGGGTGCTGCACCAGGCGCAGGCGATCCGTGCCGCGCATCCGTGGGTGACCGAGGCGATGCGCGACCTGAGCGGCCTGGGCAGCACCGTGTCGCTGTCGCTCATCACCGTGGCCACCGTCGGCTACCTGGCCCTGGCGCTGTCGCATCGCAGTGCGGTCGTGGTCGCGGTCTCGGTGGTGTCGGGTTCGCTGCTGGTGACGCTGCTGAAGAGCACGATCGGCCGCTTGCGGCCCGATGCGCAGTTCGCCGCGGTGCTCGCGCCGGGGCTCAGCTTTCCGAGCGGGCACGCCAGCATGGCGGCCATCGTGTTTCTCACGCTCGGCGCACTGATCGCCAGCACCCGGGCCTCGCTGCGCGAGCGCAGCTACATCCTCGGCGTGGCGGCGCTGTTCACGCTGCTGGTCGGCTTGAGCCGCGTGGCACTGGGCGTGCACTGGGCCACCGATGTATTGGGCGGCTGGGCCTTCGGCGCCGGCTGGGCCATGGCCTGGCTGCTATGGGTGCGTGGCCTCGGCCGGCGCGGCCATCATCATCGCGCGCCCGACCATCGTGGCCGAGAGTCCGCTTGACGGCGCCGGAGTGACAATGCCTGACCCACGCAGGGCATCGCTCGACGACGCATGACGGGACCGCGCGACGACTTCTTCAGCAACACCCGCTTGCTCACCGGGCAGGTGGCCGGCCTGCTGGCCGTCGGCAGCCTGACGGCCTGGCTGATGTCGTTCGCGCTGCCGCTGCTGCTGTGGGCGATCGGCGCGCTGGTGCTGCTGGCGTGCGGCGCCGGCATCTTTCTCGCGAGCGGCCGCCTGCTGACGCGAGACCACCCGGTGCTCTCCGTGTTCGGCGACCGCGTGTGGTATCGCGGTTTTCGCGAACAGGTGATCATGCTGCGCAACGTCTCGTCGGCGCGGCACGTGCGGGCCCAGCGGTTCGGCCTGCGCTTTCCCTGCCTCGAACTCGAACTGGCCGACGACGTCGACCCGCTGGCGCTGCCGCTGGTGGCGATGGACTGCAACCCCGACGATCTGGTGGCGTTGATCCTGTCGCGCGTCGAGACGCTGCGCCGCGACCGGCCGGACGATTGATCACGGCCTTTCGAGGGGCATGCATGATGGCGATACCCGGCGACAGGCCGCTGTTGAATCCACCCGAGCAACTGCCCGGCCGGCAGGTGCGCCTGCGGCGCTCGCAGGTGGACGACGCGGCGGCGCTGTTCGCGATCGCGCACGACCCGGAAGTGATGCGCTATGTCGACTGGCCGGCGCAGATGGCGCTGGGCGAGGCGTGGGCCTTCCTCGATGCGAGCGCACGGCGCTGGCGCGACGGCGGCGAGCACCACTGGATGATCGAGTCGGCCGACGGTGCCGGCGTGCTGGGTTGCATCGCCTGCCGGCCGCGCGGGCATGCGGTGGACTTCGGCCTCCTGCTGGCGCGCGCGGCCTGGGGCCACGGCCACGCCACCGAGGCGGCGGGGCTGCTGGTCGGCTGGCTGAAGACGAAACCGCCGGTGCAGCGGATCTGGGCGCTCACCGACGCCGAGCATCATCGTGCCGGCGCCGTGCTCGACCGCGTGGGTCTGCGGCGCGAAGGCCTGCTGCGGCGGGCCACCGTGCGACCCAATCTGTCGCCGCTTCCCCGCGACAGCGTGGTGTGGGGACTGGCGCGCGACGACTTCTAGCGCGCGCCGCGCCAGCACCGGCTCAGTGGCTGCGTTGCGCCCCGTGGGACTGCGCGCCGTGCATCGCAGCGGGCGGCAGATCCGGAACGACCGGCAGCCGCGACGGGGTCACCAGCTTCAGATCCGGCGGGCTGCGGCGACGCAGCATCGGGTTCAGGCGGCCGGCGTTGTAGCGGTACAGGCGATCGATCTCGGCCATGATGCGCGGCGGAAAACCGCGGCGTGTGCCCCGGCGGTCGACCATCAGGTCGCTGAGCAGGCGATCGGTGCGCTTGGGGTCGTGCCAGGCGCATGCGATCCGATTCGCCACACGCGGGTGATGGCGGCACAGCTGGGTCGGGTGCACCGAGCGCGACAGGTCGCGCAGCCACAGATGCGTCGGGCTCTGCAGCACCACGTCGTCGTCGGCGAGCGGCGCGCGCACCTCGGGCCAGTCGACCGCCTGGGCGCCGTGGCGCAGGCGGATCCAGATGCTGAGAAGCCTCTTGTAATGATGGAGCACCCGGGCAGCGAACATCGTCTTGTGGTGTCGGCGATTGCGTTGCCCGCACTGTAAGCAACCAGTCGGATTCAGGGGTGACCGGCTGCCCCACGATCAAGGGGCTCGTTGCTGCCGATTGCGCAATCCTTGGCAGGGCGCCGACAGCGTGCGTGACAAATGACGCCCGGGCGCGGAAGCACGGGCCACCGGGGACTGTGAATGGGCCTGGCGCGGGCGCGTCGCGCGCGCTCGGCTAGACTGCCGGGCCCTTCCGAGCCCCCGCCATGACCACTCTCACCGAGCCCGCCCTGCTGGATGTCCTGAAGTCCGTCGTCGACCCCAATACCGGCAAGGACTTCGTCAGCACGCGGCAGATCAAGAACCTGCAGATCGACGGCGCGGACGTGTCGTTCGACGTCGAGCTGGGTTACCCGGCGGCCAGCCAGATGGCGGCGCTGCGGCGCTCGCTGGTCGACGCGGCCCGCGGCGTGGCCGGCGTCGGCAACGTGAGCGTGCACATCCGCTCGGTGATCGTGGCGCACTCGGTGCAGCGCGGCGTGGCGCTGCTGCCGAAGGTGAAGAACATCGTCGCCATCGCCTCCGGCAAGGGCGGCGTCGGCAAGAGCACGACGACGGCGAACCTCGCACTCGCGCTGGCCGCGGAGGGCGCGCGCGTGGGCATCCTCGACGCCGACATCTACGGCCCCAGCCAGCCGATGATGATGGGCATCGCGGGCCGGCCCGACAGCGCCGACGGCAAGACCATGGATCCGCTGGAGAACTACGGCGTCCAGGTGATGTCGATCGGCTTCCTGGTCGAGCCCGACCAGGCGATGATCTGGCGCGGCCCGATGGCGACCCAGGCGCTGGACCAGCTGCTGCGCCAGACCAACTGGGGCGAACTCGACTACCTGCTGGTCGACATGCCGCCGGGCACCGGCGACATCGCGCTCACCTTGAGCCAGCGCGTGCCGCTGACCGGCGCGGTGATCGTCACCACGCCGCAGGACATCGCGCTGCTCGACGCCAAGAAGGGCCTGACGATGTTCGAGAAGGTCAGCGTGCCGATCGTCGGCATCGTCGAGAACATGAGCGTCTACGTGTGTCCGAACTGCGGCCACACCGAGCACATCTTCGGCGCCGACGGCGGCCGCCTGATGGCCGAGCAGTACAAGGTGGCCTACCTCGGCGCGTTGCCGCTGAACCTGTCGATCCGCGAGCAGGCCGACTCGGGTCGACCGACCGTGGTGGCCGATCCTGACGGCGACATCGCGCAGGTCTACAAGGCGGTGGCCCGGCGCATCGCGGTGACGATCGCGCAGAAGGCCAAGGACTTCAGCTCGAAGTTCCCGACCATCAAGGTGTCGAAGGACACCTGAGCCTGGTGCGCCACGGCGCACGCGGTGGCGTGCGCGGCTTCAGTGCAGCGTGATGGTGCTCGACTCGGTCGGGCTGAGCGTGGGCAGCGGCAGCGCGCGCGCGGCCGGCTGCGTCTCCAGCAGTTGCTGCGCCGCCTCGCACGGCAGTGGCCGCGACAGCAGGTAGCCTTGGCCGAACTGGCAGCCGAGCGCACGCAGCTGCGACAGCTGCTCGGCCGTCTCGATGCCCTCGGCGATCACCGTCTTGCCCAGCGAGTTGCCCAGGCTGACGATGGCGCGCACGATCTCGGTGTCCTGCTGCGAATTGACCATCTGGTTGACGAACGAGCGGTCCACCTTCAGGCTCGAGATCGGCAGCGACGACAGGTATGAGAGCGACGAGTAGCCGGTGCCGAAGTCGTCGACGCTGATGCCCACGCCGATGTCGCGCAGCCGGGTCAGCGTGTCCAGCGCGGTCGACAGGCCGGTCATCAGCTTGCTCTCGGTGATCTCGAGCGTCAGGTGCGAGGCCTCCAGCCCGTTGACCAGCAACGTGGTGGCCACCTGCATCGCCAGCGGCCCCTGCGTGAGGTCGACGCCCGACAGGTTGATCTGCATGCGCAGGCGGCGGTGCGGGCTGCCGAGTGTCTGCCAGGCCTTGAGCTGGCGGCAGGCACGCGACAGGATGCGCTCGGTCAGCGCGCCGATCAGGCCGCCGTCCTCGGCCACCGGGATGAAGGTGCTCGGCGGCACCTGGCCGCGCTGCGGATGGTGCCAGCGCGCCAGCGCCTCGAACGCGACCACCTGGCCGCTGCCGAGGTCGTAGATCGGCTGGTAGGCGAGGGCGATCTGGTCGTTCTCGATCGCCTGGCGCAGGTCGACCTCGAGCTGCACCTGCTCGGAGACCTGCGAACGCAGCGCGGTGTCGAACAGCGCATGCTGCGCGCGGCCGGTCGACTTGGCGCGGTACATCGCGATGTCGGCGTCGCGCAGCACCTCGTCGGGTGTGTGATAACCGACGTTGCTGAGCGTGATGCCGATGCTGGCGCTGGTGTTCACCACCACGCCCTCGACCTGATAGGGCTCGCACAGCGCGGCCTGCAGGCGTTCGGCCAGCGCCACGGCCATCGCCTCGCCGTCGACGTCTTCGACCAGGATCGCGAATTCATCGCCGCCGAGGCGGCCGACCACGTCGGCCGGACGCACCTGCTGCAGGATGCGCTGCGTGGCGGCGACGAGGAAGCGGTCGCCGACGTTGTGGCCGAGCGTGTCGTTGATCAGCTTGAAGCGGTCGAAGTCGAGGTACATCACCGCGAAACTGCGGCTCGGGTCGCCCTGCGTGCGGGCGATGGCGCGCGCCAGGCACTCGCGGAAACGCACGCGATTGGCCAGGCCGGTGAGGCCGTCGTGGTAGGCGATGTGCTGCAGCTGCGCCTCGGCCTGCCGGCGCGCGGTGACGTCCTGCGCCTGCAGGATCAGGCACGGCTCGCTGGCATCGGCGTCGGCGAAGAAGCCGGTGTGGATCGACATCCACACCTCGTGGCCGGCCGGGTGGATGCAGCGCACCTCGATCGAGCGGCCGCCGACGCCCGGCTCGGTCGGCAGCAGGCGCTCGGCGAGGGCGCGCGAATCGTCGGGATGCACGAGTTCGGCGAACTGACGGCCGGCGATGTGGTCTTCGGCCTGTCCGACGAGGGCGCACAGGGCCGGGTTGACCTGCAGCACGCGCCCCGCCTTGGACAGCAGCGCCATGCCGATCGACGCGTTGTAGAAGGCGCTGTGAAAGCGCTGCTCGCTCGCCTGCAGCGCGCGCACGTGGCGGGCCGACTGCGCGGCCTCGCGCTCGGCAGCCTCGACGCGCACCTGGTTGCTGGCATCGTCGAGCTCACGCTTGCGGAAGTACATGTGCAGCATGCTCAGCAGCATCACGATGATCGGGACGCCGGCCACCAGCACGCCGATGCCGACGTTGCGGAACGTCAGGTACAGCAGCCCGGCGATCAGCGAGCTGGCCGCATAGGTGATGCCGACCCAGCCGAAGCTGCCCAGCAGGCTCGCCAGGCGCATCGGTTCATTGCGCTTGAGGTGCGGGATCACCGTGATCTGCGCGGTATTGAGCAGGAAGTAGCCGATCGCGAAGACCATCGCGGTCAGCAGCAGCAGCGCTTCGTTGAGCGCTCCGAGCGCCGTCAGGCCGACGAACGTGGCCTGCAGCGTCCAGCCGGCGATGCCCATCGCCGCCGCGGCCGATGCCGGGCTGACCAGCCGGCTGGTCCAGCGCTTGGAACTGCGCATCGAGCCGACGAACGCCTCGCCGGCGGCGGCCAGCACCGCCGCTTCTGGGCCATGCATCAACAGCAGCAGGAAGATGAAGATCTCGCCGGCGGCGAACGAGTTCTTCGAGCCCGGGATGCGCACCGGGTACATGCCGGCCATCATCGCGACCAGGCAGCCGATCAGCACCTGCAGCTGCACGGCACCCGGCTGCATGGCCACGTGACTGAACGCGAACCCGACAACCATGCTGCCCAGTCCGACCATCGCCCACCAGTAGGCCGCAGCCTTGTGGTTGTAGTCGGGCATCAGCGCGCCGTGCAGGCGCTGCGGCCAGGCCAGTGCGGTCGGGGTCGTCGTGTTCATGGCAGGTTCTTGTTGTGGATCGAACAGACAGCGACGGCGCCGACTACTCGCCGACGGTGGCGAACTCGCTGAGAACGAGGCCCTCGCTCAACACCAGGCCTTCGCTGAGCACCAGGCCTTCGCTGAGGACGAGCCCTTCACTCAGCACCAGGCCTTCGCTGAGCACCAGGCCTTCGCTCAAGACCAGGCCTTCGCTCAGCACGATGCCTTCGCTGAGCACGAGGCCGCTGCCGCTGACCAGCCAGGACGACAGGGTGGCGGTCGGCAGGAAGACGCCGGTCTTGCCGACCAGCGAGCTGCTGCCGGCCAGCGGGTCGGCGCGCATCACGCCTGCGGTGAGCAGAGTCTGGTTGGTGAGCGCGATCTCGATGAAGTCCTTGACGAAGGTGTTCGCCGGGATGCCGATGCCGGACCAGTACACCGGGGTCACGCGGCGTGTCACGTCCTTGGCCCAGACCAGGCGCGGGTCCCACAGCGGCTGGAACTTGGTGAAGAGCGCGCTGCCGGTGACGATGCGGCTGCCGCCGACGACGACGACGCGCGACCAGTTGAACGCACTGCCGTTCACCGTCGACGTGGTAGCCGGAAAGACCGCACCGGTGGCCAGCATCGACTGGCCGGCGGTGACCGTGCCGTTCTGGATCGCCGTCGCCAGGTCGGTGCGGACCGACTTGGCCAGCGCGATCGCGCCGTCGACGTTGAGCAGGCCGGCGCCTTGCTGCAGCATGTTGGCGCCGGGCAGCGCCTGTGCGCTGTACTGCAGCATGGCCTTCACCAGCGGCGGCGTCAGTCCCGGGTTGGCCTGCAGCATCAGCGCCACCGTGCCGGCGACGGCGGGCGCGGCGATCGAGGTGCCGCTCATCCACATGTGCGTCTGGTACAGCGGCTGCGGCACGTTGAGCGGGCCGACCAGCGAACCGTAGTACTGGCTCGGCAGCAGGCTCCACGTCAGCGCCGAGTTGGCGGTCGCCGCGGCGCCGAGGATCTTGTTGCCGGGCGCCACCAGGTCGGGCTTGATCAGGTTGTCGACACGGCGCACGCCGTAGGCGTCGACGAACGAGCCGCGGGTCGGGCCGCGCGAGCTGAACAGGTTGACCGAGTCGTCGCTGCGCGCGGTCGAGTTCTTGTAGTTGACCGCGCCCACGGTGATCACCGTGGGTTCGATGCCGGGTGAGCCGATGCGGCCGTAGACCTCCTTGCCGAGCAGGGTCTGGCCGAAGTTGCCGCCGGCGGCGACCACGGTGATGCCCGCTGCGCTGGCGATGCGCGCGGCGACGCACAGCGGGTCGGTCTGCCAGCTCTCGGTGGAATCCGCCGCCAGGCTCAGGTTGATGACGCGGATGTTGTATTCCTTGGCATGGAAGATCACCCAGGCCATGCCCTCGAGCGCGTCGCTCAGCGTTCCGCTGCCGTTGTCGCCGAGCACCTTCACGTCGTACAGGTTCGCGTTCGGCGCGACGCCGGTGGCGTCGGGCGTGCTGGTCGCATACAGCTTCGCCGAGCCGGCGGCGACCGAGGCCACGTGCGTGCCGTGGCCGAAGCCGTCCTGCATCGGGCTCGCGTCGTTGGCGATCGCCGCTTCGTAGCTGGCCAGCGTGGCGCTGCCCGGCATCAGCGAGTAGCTGTACGGGCTGCCGGTCCAGTTGGCGAGATTGGCATTGAGCAGGTTGACGTGGCGCTTGATGCGGTAGCCGCCGGTCGCGTCGGCGAACGCCAGGTGCTTGCGCATCACGCCGGAGTCGAGGATCGCGATGCCGACGCCGGTGCCGTCGAGCCCGGTGTAGCTGGTCTTCGTGCTGGCGCTGCGCACGCGGCTGGTCAGTGCGCCGGTGATCGACTCCAGCGTGCTTGCCGTGCGCGTGGTCTCGCGGTTCGGCGAAATGCTGACGACGTCGTCGCGCCTGGCGAGCATCCTCACGTGGCGGGCCTTCACCTGCACCGTGATCGCGCGCACGAGGGAATGCACGTTGAGCACGCTGCCGCCGAGCTGCTCGACGTGCGCGCGCAGCGCGCTCATCTGCGGGTCGGGCGAATCGCTGACGATGACGGCCTGGACCATCTTGGCCCCGCCGACGTGGCGCGACCACTTGCGCTTGGGCGTGGTGGTCTCGTCGAGCTCGTCGCCGAGGTCGCGCGCCACCTTGTTGGCACGGTCGAAGCCGTGACCGGCGGCCTGTGCACGCACCGGCACGAAACCGGTGGCCAGCACGGCCAGCGCGGTCAGCGCGGCCAGCAGGCGGCGGGCAAGTCGGCGTCGTTCGATCAGAACGATGAAAGGCGTCAGCAGCGAATTCATGATCCCCTCCGTTGGCACCGCTCGCTCTTGGTCGGCGCTCGGTGTGTCGTCGGTGCGATGTGCGCCAACGACCGCAGAATCATTTCAGCTTGTTTACGTGGACACGCAGATGTATCTGCCGGCCTGAGATGGAGTTCACGCACATTTGTCGCGACCGCGTAGGCGTTACAAGTGACGCTCCTCACGGATCCCCGCGAACAGGGGGTTCGAACCGTGAACCCGGTCACGGGTCGCCGTGTCGGCGCCGAGCGCTACGATCGGCCCGAATCTCGACAAAGGTAACCGGATGAAGATCGCAGTGCTCGGCGGTGGAAACGGCGCCTACGCGGCAGCGGCCGATCTGGCCGAGGCCGGGCACGAGGTGCGGCTGTGGCGACGCGATGCGGCAGCGCTGCAGGCCGTGGCGGGTGCCGGCGGCATCACGCTGAAGGATGCGCGCGGCGCACGCGAGGTGGCGATCGCTGGTGCGAGCGCCGACCTCGGCGCGGTGGTTCGCGGCGCCCGGCTGATCGTGATCCCGTCGCCGGCCACCGCGCAGGACGACATCGCGCGCGGCCTCGCCCCGCACCTGGCCGACGGCCAGGTGGTGTTCCTGGCGCCGGGCACATTCGGCGGCTACGCGATGGCGACGCTCGCGCGGGCGCAGGGCTCGCATGCCGACGTGCTGTGGGCCGAGACCGGCACGCTGCCGTATCTGGCGCGCAAGCACGGGCCCCGCGAAGTCAACGTCACGGTGCGCGCGGTGCGCCTGCCCACCGGCGTCTACCCGGCGCGCCGCGGCGGCGACGCGCTCGACGTCATCGCCGAGGCCTATCCGGCCGTGCAGGCGTGCGGCGACATCCTGTCGGGCGCACTGATGAACGCGGGGCCGATCATCCATCCGCCGTTGATGGTGATGAACGCGGCGCCGCTGCAGCATTTCGACAAGTGGGACATCCACACCGAAGGCACCACGCCCGCGGTGCGCGCGGTGACCGACCGGCTGGACCTGGAGCGCATCGCGGTGCGCGAGGCGCTCGGCTACGGCGCCCCGCACTTCCCGCTCGCCGATCACTACCAGAACGACCAGTGGATGTACGGCGATGCGCACAAGCAGCTGCAGAAGTCGGGCGACTGGCGCGAGCACATCGACCTGCTGACGCATCGCTACGTCACCGAGGACACCGTGCTCGGCCTCGCGTTTCTCGCATCGGTGGCGCGCTGGGCCGGTGTGGATGCGCCGATCGCGCATGGGCTGCTGGCCATCGTCGGCGGCGTGCTCGGCCACGATCTGCGGCAGGGCCCGCGCACGCTCGAGGCGCTCGGCCTGGCCGGCTTGACGCATGGCGAGCTGCAACAGGTGCTGCACGATGGGCGCTGACACCGCGCCGCGGCTGGTCGCCGTCGGCGCCGGCCGCATGGGCCGCGGCATCGCCACCGCCTTTGCCTATGCCGGCCACCGCATCGCGCTGGTCGATCTGCGTGCACGCGGGGCGGGCGACTTCGCCCGGCTGCGCGACGAGGCGCTGGCCGAGGTGCGCGGCCATGCGCAGGGCCTGGCGCAGCTGGGCGCACTGCCCGAGGCCTGGGTCGACGCGATGTGCGCGCGGGTCTCGATGGTCGACGCTGCCGGCGCGCCGCAGGCGCTCGCCGCGGCCGAGCTGGTGTTCGAGGGCGTGCCCGAGACGCTGCCCGCCAAGCGCGAGGCGCTCGAGCAGCTCGGCCGACATTGCCGCGACGACGCGATCCTGACCTCGACGACGAGCTCGATCCTGGTCACGCAGCTGGCCGCGCTGGTGCGCCGGCCCGAACGCTTTCTCAACATGCACTGGCTCAACCCGGCCTACCTGATTCCGCTGGTCGAACTGAGCACCCATGCCGGCACCGACCCGGCCGTGGTCGCGCGCACCAGGGCCTGGATGGAGTCGATCGGCAAGCTGCCGGTGGTGTGCGGCCCCGCGCCCGGCTACATCGTGCCGCGGCTGCAGGCGCTGGTGATGAACGAGGCGGCGCGCATGGTCGAGGAGGGCGTGGCGACCGCCGAGGAGATCGACAAGGCCACGCGCTTCGGCATGGGCCTGCGTTTCGCGGCGATCGGCGTGGTCGAGTTCATCGACTTCGGCGGCGTCGACATCCTGCACCATGCCAGCCGCGAGATGGCCACTTCGATCGATGCGCAGCGCTACCGCGCGCCGGCGATCGTCGGCCGTCTGGTCGAGCAGGGCCATCTCGGCCTCAAGAGCGCGGCGGGCTTCCACGACTACGCCGGCCGCGACCTCGCCGCGTATCGGCGCGACGTGTTGTCGCGTGTGCTCGGCTCGCTGCGACACGCCGGGCTCTGGCGTGAACCGAGCGAGCACACGCTCGACTGACACCCGCACCGGCCTGCCGCGAGGCGCCCGATACACTGCCGGCTGGCGACCGCGGGAGCGACTCTTCTTGTCCGGATCAGGGGCCGTCTGGCCGCAGTACCTGCTGCCCAAGCAGCTCATCACCACGGCGCTCGGCCGCGCCGCGTCGGCCGAAGGCGGCGCCGCCACCACGGCGGTGATCCGCTGGTTCGTGCGGCGCTACGGCGTCGACATGGCCGAAGCCGCCGACCCCGACGTCGAGCACTACCCGACCTTCAACGCCTTCTTCACGCGTGCACTCAAGCCCGGTGCCCGCCCGCTGGCAGAGGCCGACCTGCTGTGCCCGGTCGACGGCGCGATCAGCCAGTTCGGCGCGATCGACGGCGACCGGGTGCTGCAGGCCAAGGGCCACGCCTATTCGACGCGCGCGCTGGTCGGCGGCGACGCGGCGCTGGCCGCGCGTTTCCACAATGGCCACTTCGCGACGCTGTATCTGAGTCCGAAGGACTACCACCGCATCCACATGCCGTGCAGCGCACGGCTGCAACGCATGATCCACGTGCCGGGCGACCTGTTCTCGGTGAACCCGGTCACCGCGCGCGGCGTGCCGGGCCTGTTCGCGCGCAACGAGCGCGTGGTCTGCGTGTTCGACGCGGCGCAGGGCCCGTTCGTGCTGGCGCTGGTGGGCGCCACCATCGTCGGCAGCATGGCCACCACCTGGCACGGCGTGGTCAATCCACCGCGCCCGGGCATTCCACGCGAGTGGCGCTACGACGAGCCGACGATCCGGCTGAAGCAGGGCGACGAGATGGGCCGCTTCCTGCTCGGCTCGACGGTGGTGATGCTGTTTCCGCCCGGTCTGCTGCAGTTCAATGTCGACTGGCAGCCCGGTGGGACGGTTCGCATGGGCCAAGCCATGGCGCGCTGGCGCGCCGTCGATTGAACCCGGCCGCCCCGACGGGGCGGCCTTCTAGCGTTTGCGGCGGATGGTCGACAGGTTGATCGCCATCGTCTGTGCCAGGCTGGCCGCCGCGGTGCCGGTCGACCCACCCGCATCGGGGCCGACCACGCGCGCGAGGATCTCGGTGGCGGTGCGCAGCTGCTTCTCGGTGATGCGGGCCGCGGCCTCGTGCCACTCGCGTTCCTGCTGTTCGTCGTAGCTCTCGGCCAAGGGGTCCACCTTTCGTTGCGAAGACCCGCAGCGTCCCACATCGCTTGCGGCAGTGCAATCGTCGGACGAGCGCGCCGCCGGCTAACGCCAGTTCCTGCACGTCGAATGCGCCGCCGCCCGGGCGCTTGATCCCGATCAGCTGGCGTGCTCGAGCGGGTGGACGCTTCGGGCCGCCGCGCGGGATAGTCCGCCACCAGGTGCGAGGAATGCCCCGATGGCGAACGTGCGATGAGGCCGGTCGATGGCGCGCTGGGCCTGCCCGACGGCGCCCGCGTGGTCGACGCGTTCGTCTGGCGCGATGGCCGTGCCATGCCGACGCACGAGTGCCTGCCCGTGGAGACGCCGGTCGGGCTCGAGTACAACGGGGTGTCGCATGCCGTGATGCTGGCCACGCCGGCCGACCTGGACGATTTCGCCCTTGGCTTCTCGCTGACCGAGGGCTTGATCGACGAGCGCGCCGACCTGCTCGACGTCGAGCCCGAACAGCGCCCCGAGGGCATCGTGCTGCACCTGCGCGTCACGGCGCGCTGCGAGGCGCGCCTGAAGCAGCGGCGGCGCCACCTGGCCGGCCGCACCGGGTGCGGCCTGTGCGGCACCGACAGCCTCGACCAGGTGTTGCGGGAGCCGGCCCGTCCACTGCCGCCCGCGCGGGTGACGCTCGCTGCGCTGCAGCAGGCCGTGCACGAGCTGGCGCGCGGCCAGCCGCTTCAGCACGCCACCGGCGCCACCCATGCCGCCGCCTGGTGCGACGCGAGTGGTGCGCTGCACGTCGTGCGCGAGGACGTCGGTCGCCACAACGCGCTCGACAAGCTGGTGGGCGCGCTCGCCGCGTCCGGCATCGACGCGGGTGCCGGCCTGGTGGCGGTGACCAGCCGGGCGAGCGTGGAGATGGTGCAGAAGACGGTGGCGGCCGGCGTGCCGGCGCTGGCTGCGATGTCCGCGCCCACCGCGCTGGCGGTGGACGCTGCGCGTCGGGTCGGCCTGCTGCTCGCCGGTTTCGTGCGCGACGGACGTGCGACGGTCTATTGCGGCGGCGAACGGCTGATCGAGCCGGCGCTCCCCGGCGCAGATCAGCGCGTGCCGCTGAATCCGAACAGCACGCCGTCGACGTAGAGCGCGCCTTCCGGCGCGCCGGCCTCGGCGTGATGCTCGAGCTCGGGCAGCGTGTCGGCGCGGCTGCTGCCGCCGCTGACGCCGACCGCGCGTCGGGCCGTCGGCCACCGCAGGCCGCCCGCGCGGTGTCGCCAGGAGGGCAGCGCAGCGGCGGGCGGCAAGGCCGCCGGCAGGCCGAGTGCGGCGTGGCGTTCCATCGCCCGCTCAGTCGTCGAGACTGCCGTCGAAGCCGATGGTGCCGAAGTCGACGAACTCGTCGATCTCCGAGACGATGACGGCGCCTTCGAACAGGCGGTGCAGCTGGGCCCGGTCGGTCACCGCGTCGACGTCGAACAGCCCGGCGGCGTCGGACTCGAGTGCGGCCGAGCGGCCGGTGTCGAACAGCGCCGCGTCGCGCGCGACGTGACGGGTGTAGGGCAGCGGGCTGATGGTGGCAACGTGCATGGTGGCTCCTCGTGGGGGGGACGGGACGGCTCGCTCCATGGGTTGCCGCGCCCCTGCTGGTGGTTCAAACCGGTTGGTCTTTCGCCCGCAGCGCCGACAGGCCCTGGCCCATGGGCGCAGAATCCGCTCTTCGCTGCAAGCGACTCGTTTGTAGTGCTCGCCGTCCGTTCCTTACACCGTCTTGCCGAGAACCACCATGTCGACCCAGACCACCAGCCCCAGCGCCACCACGTCCTATCCACAGGTTCAACTCTTCATCGCCGGCCAGTGGCGCGACGGCGGCGACCGCCAGACGCTGGCCGTGCACGATCCCGCCACCGGCAGCAAGGTCGGCACGGTGTCGGTCGCCACGCGCGCCGACCTCGACGCCGCCTGCGCCGCCGCGCTGTCCGGCTTCGACGCCTGGCGCAAGGTGCCGGCGTTCGAGCGCGCCAAGACCATGCGCGAGGCGGCTCGCCTGCTGCGCGAGCGCGCCGACGGCATCGCGCGCTGGATGACGATCGAGCAGGGCAAGCCGCTGGCCGAGAGCAAGGGCGAGATCCTGATGGCCTGCGACATCATCGAGTGGTTTGCCGAGGAAGGCCGTCGCGTGCAGGGCCGCATCCTGCAGCCGCGCCAGGCCGGCGTGCTGCAGCAGGTCTTCAAGGAGCCGGTGGGTCCGGTGGCGGCGTTCACGCCGTGGAACTTCCCGATCAACCAGGTGGTGCGCAAGCTGTCGGCGGCGCTGGCCTCGGGCTGCTCGATCATCGTCAAGGCGCCGGAGGAGACCCCCGCGTCGCCGGCCGAGCTGATCCGCGCCTTCGCCGATGCCGGCGTGCCGGCCGGCGCGGTGAACCTGGTCTATGGCAACCCGGCCGAGATCTCGAGCTACCTGATCCCGCACCCGGCGATCCGCAAGATCACCTTCACCGGCTCCACCGTGGTCGGCAAGCAGCTCGCCGCGCTGGCCGGCCAGCACATGAAGCGCGTGACGATGGAGCTCGGCGGCCATGCACCGGTGATCGTCGCCGCCGATGCCGACATCGCCAAGGCGGCCAAGATCGCCGGCGGCGCCAAGCTGCGCAACGCCGGCCAGGTGTGCATCTCGCCAACACGCTATCTGGTGCACAACGACGTGCGGCAGGCCTTCATCGACGCGTTCGTGGCAGTCGCCAAGGGTGCCAAGATGGGTCCGGGTCTGGAGGCCGGCACCACGCTCGGCCCGCTGGCCAACCCGCGCCGGGTGGCAGCGATGCAGAAGATCACCGACGATGCGCTGACCCGCGGCGCCAAGGTCGCCACCGGTGGCCAGCGGGTCGGCAGCGCCGGCAACTTCTTCGAGCCGACGGTGATCGTCGATGCGCCGCTGGACAGCCTGCTGCTGACCGAAGAGCCGTTCGGCCCGATGGCGTCGGTGCGCGGCTTCGACAGGATCGAGGACGCCATCGCCGAGGCCAATCGCCTGCCCTGGGGCCTGGCGGCGTATGCGTTCACCACGTCGCTGAAGACCGCGCACGAGCTCACCCATGGCATCCAGACCGGCATGCTGTGGATCAACCAGGCGGCCACGCCGTGGGCCGAGGTGCCGTTCGGCGGCGTCAAGGACTCGGGTTACGGCTCCGAGGGCGGCCCCGAGGCGCTCGAGGCCTACCTGAACACCAAGTCGGTGGCGGTGCTCAATACCTAGGCCGCCGTCGGGCCGGCGGCGACAGACGAAAAAACGGCGCCGCAGGCGCCGTTTTCGCTGGTGGCGCCCCTGGCGCCGCGCAGGTCAGTGGACGATGCGCGGCTCGACGCGGGGCATCGCGAATTCGCGGCCGATCACCGTGCGGGCGTAGAAGTAGTTGCTGCGGGCGCGCTCGCTCAGCGCGTCGATGTTCACGTGGCCGCCGGCATCGCACTCGAAAGCCAGGCCGCGGCCTTCGTCGAACAGCGACTGGAAGCGCAGTTCGAAGCGTTCGGTCGGCGGGTTCGAGTGGGCGGCGTTCATGGCGGGCTCCTGCAGGCGAATGCGGTGGGTACGCCGCTTGAGTTGCAGCGGATGCGCGGTCGGTTCAGTCGAGCGTCTGTCGCGGCGGGCGCCGCCGGCCTTACGCTGATGCCGATGCGGCGCGGTCCTCGCCATCACCACGGTCGCCCGCCTCTGCCGGCGGCCCGTCGGCCGGCAGCACGACCGTCAGCCGCGCGCCCACCGTGCCGTCGTCGCGGTTGGCGGCGCGGATGTCGCCGCCGTAGCGCTCGACCAGGCTGCGGCTGATCCACAGGCCGAGCCCGGTGCCCTCCTTCTTGGTGGTGACGAAGGCCTGGAACAGCGTGCGCTCGATGTCAGCGCTGAAGCCGGGCCCGGTGTCGGCGATGTGGATCTCGAGCCACGCGGCGTAGCGGTCGCGCGTGGCCAGCGTCAGCACGCCGCCGTCGGGCATGACCTGGATCGCGTTGACGATCAGGTTGATCAGCACCTGCTGCAGCTCCTGGCGGTTGATCTGCGCGCTGCGCGTGGCGCGGAAGTCGCGCACCACCTCGATGCGGGTGCGCGACAGCAGGTGCTGCACCAGCACCAGGCTGTCGTCGATGGCGCGCGCCGCGTCGACCGCCTCCACGTAGCCGGCGTATTCGGTCGGCCGCGCGAACTGCAGCAACTGGGTGACGATCAGCCGCATGCGCTCGATCTGCGCGTCGATCAGCTTCAGTTCGGCCTCGACCGGCCGCGTCGCCGCGCCGAGCATCTCGCGCAGCAGATCGAGGTTGCCCTGGATCACCGCGATCGGGTTGTTCACCTCGTGCGCGATGCCGGCCGTGAGCTGGCCGATCGCGGCCAGCTTCTCGCTCTTGACCAGCTGCGCCTGCGCCGACTGCAGCTCGCGTGTGCGTTCGGCCACCTTGTGGTCGAGCTCGTCGTTGGCCTGCTGCAGCGCGCGCGTCTTCTCGTCGATGGTGTCGAGCAGCCGGTCCAGGTGGGCGGCGAGCTGGCCGACCTCGTCGCTGCTGCCGGTGACACCGGCACGGGAAGCGAGGTCGCCAGCCTCGACGGCGTGCATCGTGCGCGTCATCGCGTCGATCGGCGCGAAGATGCGGCGCGCCCAGCCGAGCGCCAGCAGCAGCGACACGCCGATCAGCGCGAGCATCACCGCGCCCATGCCGATCAGTACGCCGATCTTGACGTCCTGGAACGGGCCCTCGAGGTACCCGACGTAGAGCATGCCGACGCGTCGACCCGCGCTGTCGGTCAGCGGCTCGTAGGCCGACACGTACCAGTCGTTGACGACGAAGGCGCGACCGAGCCAGGTCTCGCCGCTGCCGAGCACCTTGTCGCGCACCGCCTGCGACACGCGGGTGCCGATCGCGCGCTCGCTGTGGTCGGCGCCGAACAGGCGCACGTTGGTCGTCACGCGCACGTCGTCGAGGAACAGCGTGGCCGTGCCCTGGCTGCCGAACGGCAACGCGCCCTTCGGATAGACGATCTCGTTGATGTGGTCGATGAACGCCAGGTTGCGGTTGAGCAGCACACCGCCCTGCAGGTGGCCGAGCAGCCGGCCGCCGGGCGACATCACCGGCGCCAGCGCGATCATCACCATCGCACGGTCCTCGCGGGTGCGCTCGCTCGGGGCGGCGTTGCGCGTGCTGACCAGCGGAATGCCGACGCGGCCGGCCAGATCGGGCGCGATCGACCCCATCTCGGCCGGCTCGATCAACTCCACCGACGCCAGACCCTCGCTGCCGTTGCGCGCGGCGCGTTCGGCCGGATAGACCGGCGGGCCCGGCCGCAGGTTGAGGAACTCCAGCGCATGCTGCTGCCTGGCGCGTGCCAGCAATTGCTTGAGCGCCGCCTCGTCGTTGCGCGCCACCACGTCGTACAACGCGAGCGAGCTGGCCACTGCCAGCGTGCTGGCGCCGACTTCGGCCTCGACGCGTTCGAAGTAGCCGTGCGCGACCGCCAGGTCGCTGCGGATCTTGGCGATCAGCAACGCGTCGAGCGCGCTGTCGCCCCACACGATCAGCACCACCGCCAGCAGCGGCAGCGCCAGCAGCAGCGGGCCGATGCCCAGCACCAGCAGCTTGTGCCGGATCGACAGGTCGCCGAATCGGCGGAGCGTCAGCCCCATTCCGCGCAGCGGCGTTCCAGCGTGCGACGCGAGATGCCCAGCAGCTGCGCCGCGCGGGTCTTGTCGCCGCTCACCGAGTCGAGCACCGACAGGATGTGGCGCTTCTCCAGCGCGTGCAGATCGGTCGGTGCACCGGTCTCGGGCTCGGGTCGCCGCGCCTCGCCCGGGTACAGCGCCGACACGTTGAGATTGCCGAGGATCAGCGAGCGTTCGATCAGGTTGCGCAGTTCGCGCACGTTGCCCGGCCAGTCGTACTGGCACAGGTAGGCCATCTCGGGGTCGGACAGGCGGATCGGCTCGACGCCCAGCGGCGGCGCCAGCGCGCGGATGAAGTGCGCCGTCAGCTCGGGGATGTCGACCTTGTGCTCGCGCAGCGGCGGCAGCGCGATCTCCACCACCTGCAGCCGGTAGTACAGATCCTTGCGGAAGCGCCCGGCGCTCACCTCGCCGGCCAGGTCTCGATTGGTGGCGGCGACGATGCGCACGTCGATGCTGATCTGCTGCTCGCTGCCGACCGGGCGGATCTGCCGGTCGTCGAGCACGCGCAGCAGCGCGGCCTGCACCTGCAGCGGCAGCTCGGCCACCTCGTCGAGGAACAGCGTGCCGCCCTGCGCGTAGTAGAACAGGCCGTCGCGGCTCTTGGTCGCGCCGCTGAAGGCACCCTTGGCGTGGCCGAACAGCTCGGTCTCGATGCGCTCGGGCGACATGGTGGCGCAGTTCACCGGCACGAACGGCGCCGCATGCCGTCCGCTGTCGGCATGCAGCGCACGCGCGGCGAGTTCCTTGCCGGTGCCCGACTCGCCGGTGAGCAGCACCGTGCTGGCCACGCCGGCGGCGCGCTGCAGCGCCGCCCGCACCGCGCGCATCGCCGGCGACTCGCCGACCAGCGAATCCATCGGCTGCACGCGCTGGCGCAGCGTGCGGCGCAGCACCCAGTTCTCGCGTTTCAGGTGCGAGCGTTCGAGGCTGTGCTTTACCGCGTTGAGGATCTGCGACAAGCGGAACGGCTTCAGGATGAAGTCCGACGCGCCGGCGCGCAGCGCCTCGATCGCCGTCTCGAGGTCGGCGAATGCGGTGATCAGCACCACCTCGCCCGTGTAGCCCTGATCGCGCAGCTCGCGCAGCCAGCTGATGCCGTTCTTGCCCGGCAGCGTGATGTCGAGGATCACCAGGTCGAAGCGATGGGCGCGCGCCAGCTCGTCGGCCGCCTCGGCGCTGTCGGCGACCATCACCTGGCCGCAGCGCGGCTTGAGCGTCTTGACCAGGAAGTTGCGCATGCCTTCCTCGTCGTCGACGATCAGCACGGCGCTGCGCTGCCAGCCTTCGGCCACGCGGTCGGTCGGGCTGCCGGTTCGATCGGGGGCGGGCACGCCGGTCACGGTCGTCATGGCGGGTCGACTCTAACTGTGGTGTCCCGGGCACATCGTCGGGCACCACTACGGGTTTGTTCTAGGGACGAGTTGACGCGACAACTTGTCGCATCGGCGAGCCAATCTGTCGCGATTGTCGGCGGCCGCGCGACCTGCCTGGGGGCGCTCACCCTCGTGGCGCACCGCCGACTGGACC
The DNA here is from genome assembly GCA_044222685.1 of Burkholderiaceae bacterium. Classification (GTDB taxonomy): domain Bacteria; phylum Pseudomonadota; class Gammaproteobacteria; order Burkholderiales; family Burkholderiaceae_C; genus JAEUPI01. Next base: position 12,946 of record JBGAMU010000039.1, on the reverse strand, counting down.
GCCAGCCCATTTTCCGTGCGGCCTGCAGGGCGATTGCGCGGCTGTAACCGAGGGCTGTACCCATTGTCAGTTCAGGGTCGCGGGGCCATAAGATGCGGCGTGCGGCGTGACCGCCTTGCATGTTTTCGGTAAATCGGACATTGCCGAATCTAATTCGGTGGAGGATCAAACGACATGGACATGAACCGGAGGCAGTTCTTCCGGGTGAGCAGTGCGGGACTGGTGGGATCCAGTCTCGTCGCGCTGGGCTTCTCGCCCACGGCCGCGCTGGCCGAGACGCGCAACTTCAAGCTCGCCCGTACCACCGAGACCCGCAGCACCTGTCCGTATTGCTCGGTCAGCTGCGGCCTGATCATGTACACGCTGGGCGACAAGGCGAAGAACGTCAAGTCGACCATCGTGCACATCGAGGGCGACCCCGATCACCCGGTGAACCGCGGCACGCTGTGCCCGAAGGGCGCCGGCGTGATGGACATGATCCAGAGCCCGAACCGCGTGAAGGTACCGCAGGTTCGCGAGGCCGGCTCCAACGAGTGGAAGCGCATCTCGTGGGACGACGCGCTGACGCGGATCGCCAAGCACATGAAGGCCGACCGCGATGCCAACCTGATCAAAGCCAATGCCGCCGGCACCACCGTCAACCGCTGGAACACCACCGGTCTGCTGGTGTCGAGCGCGGCATCCAACGAATCCGGTTATCTGACGGTCAAGGTCGCTCGCGGCCTGGGGATGGTCGCACTCGATACGCAAGCACGTATCTGACACGCGCCGACGGTGTCCAGTCTGGGCCCGACTTTCGGTCGCGGAGCGATGACGAATTCTTGGAATGACATCAAGAATACCGATCTCGTCCTGATCATGGGCGGCAATGCCGCCGAAGCACACCCTTGCGGTTTCAAGTGGGTGACCGAGGCCATGCAGACGCGCAAGGCCAAGCTGATCGTGGTCGACCCGCGCTTCACGCGCTCGGCTGCGGTGGCCGACACCTATGCGCCGATCCGCGTGGGCACCGACATCGCCTTCCTGGGCGGCGTCATCAACTACCTGCTCTCCAACAACAAGATCCACACCGAGTACGTCAAGGCCTACACCGACGCGACCTTCCTCACCAAGGAGGGCTACAAGTTCGACAACGGCTTCTTCAGCGGCTACGACGAGGCCAAGCGCTCGTACAACAAGGCCACCTGGGGCTACGAGACCGGCGCCGACGGCTTCGTCAAGGTCGACGAGACGATGCAGGATCCGCGCTGCGTGTACCAGCAGCTGAAGGCGCACTACTCGCGCTACACGCCCGAGCAGGTGAGCAGGATCACCGGCACGCCGAAGGACGCGTTCCTCAAGATCTGCGAGCAGATGGGCGCGACGTCGGCAGCCAACAAGGTGATGACGATCCTGTACGCGCTGGGCTGGACGCAGCACTCGGTGGGCAGCCAGAACATCCGCACGATGGCGATGATCCAGCTGCTGCTGGGCAACATGGGCCGTCCGGGTGGTGGCGTCAATGCGTTGCGCGGTCACGCCAACGTGCAGGGCATCACCGACATGAACGCCTACTCCGAGGTGATGTCGGGTTACCTGAGCGCGCCCACCGATGCCGACAAGACGCGCGAGGAGTTCCTCGAGCGCCGCACCGGCAAGCCGCTGCGCCCGGGCCAGATGGCCTTCACGCAGAACTTCCCCAAGTGGTTCACCAGCCTGAGCAAGTCGTACTACGGCAACGCGGCGACAGCGGAGAACGGATTCGCGTTCGACTGGCTGCCCAAGCGCGACGCCGGCTACGACATCTTGCACATGTTCGAGCTGATGCACCAGGGCAAGATGAACGGCTTCATCGTGCAGGGCTTCAACCCGCTGGCCGCGGTGCCCAACAAGAAGAAGCTGTCCACCGCGCTGGCCAAGCTGAAGTACCTGGTGGTGATGGATCCACTGGAGACCGAGACCGGCGAGTTCTGGAAGAACTACGGACCCTTGAACGACGTCGATCCCGCGCAGATCAAGACCGAGGTGTTCCGCCTGCCGACCAGCTGCTTCGCCGAGGAGACCGGCTCGTTCACCAACTCGAGCCGTGTCATCAGCTGGAAGGAGAAGGCGGTCGACCCGCCGGGCGAGGCCAAGGTCGACTCGGAAATCATCGCCAGGCTGTTCGTCAAGCTGCGCGAGATGTACGCCAAGGACGGCGGCACGCTGCCCGAGCCGGTGGCCGCGCTGACCTGGGCCTACCAGAACGCCAACGTGCCGACCTCGGCCGAGCTGCTGCGCGAGATCAACGGCAAGGCGCTGGCCGACGTGCTGGGCCCGCCGGCGGACCCGAAGGATCCGAAGTCGCCGCGTCCGGTGGTGGTGAAGGCCGGCGAGCAGATGCCGAACTTCGCGCTGCTGCAGGCCGACGGCTCCACCGCGTGCGGCAACTGGATCTACGCCGGTTGCTGGACGCAGGCCGGCAACATGACCGCGCGTCGCGACACGTCGGACCCGACCGGCCTGGGCGTCTACCCGGGCTGGGGTTTCTCATGGCCGGCGAATCGACGGATCCTCTACAACCGCGCGTCGGCCGATCCGGCCGGCAAGCCGTGGGATCCCTCGCGCAAGTACCTGGCATGGAACGGCACCAGCTGGGCCGGCGGCGCGGACGTGCCCGACATGCGGCCCGACGCGGCGCCCGACCAGAACGTGGGCCCCTTCATCATGAACCCCGAAGGTGTGGCGCGGCTGCACGCGGTGGGCATGAACGAAGGCCCGTTCCCCGAGCACTACGAGCCGTTCGAGACACCGCTCGGCGTCAACCTGATGTGCCCGACCAACCCGAAGGCGGTGAGCAATCCGGCCGCGCGGGTCTACAAGGGCGACCTCGAGGCGTTCGGCAAGAAGGAGGAGTTCCCCTACGCGGCGACCACCTACCGCCTGACCGAGCACCAGCACTTCTGGACCAAGCACGCGAAGTCCAACGCCATCACGCAGCCCGCGCCGTTCGTCGAGATCGGCGAGGAGCTCGCGAAGGAGAAGGGCATCGCCCACGGCCAGAAGGTGCGGGTCAAGTCCAACCGCGGCGAAGTGGTCGCGGCCTGCGTGGTGACCAAGCGCATCAAGCCGTGGGATGTCGACGGCAAGAAGGTGCACATGGTCGGCATTCCCATCCACTGGGGCTTCAAGGGTGTGACGCAGAACGGCTACCTGGCCAATGCATTGACCCCGTTCGTCGGCGACGCCAACTCGCAGACGCCGGAGTTCAAGGCGTTCCTCGTCAACATCGAGAAGGCCTGAAGGAGCAACCATGGCTGGAACCAACCCCCAGAACGTGGTCGCCCGTTCGGCCACCACCACGCCCAGCGCGCAGGTGCGGTCCTCGCCGCAGGTCGCCAAGCTCATCGACGAGTCCAAGTGCATCGGCTGCAAGGCCTGCCAGGTCGCGTGCATGAACTGGAACGACCTGCGCGACGACGTCGGCGAGAACATCGGCGTCTACGACAACCCGTCGGACCTGACGCCGAGCTCGTGGACGGTGATGCGCTTCTTCGAGGTCGAACCGACCGCCGGCAACCTCGAGTGGCTGATCCGCAAGGACGGCTGCATGCACTGCGAGGATCCCGGCTGCCTGAAGGCCTGCCCGGCGCCGGGCGCGATCGTCAAGTACGACAACGGCATCGTCGACTTCGTGTCGGAGAACTGCATCGGCTGCGGCTACTGCGTCACCGGCTGTCCGTTCGACGTGCCGCGCATCAGCAAGAAGGACAACAAGGCCTACAAGTGCACGCTGTGCTCCGACCGCGTCGCGGTGGGCCTCGAGCCGGCTTGCGTGAAGACCTGCCCGACCGGCGCGATCGGCTTCGGCACCAAGGAAGACATGGTGTCGTACGGCGAGAAGCGCGCGGTCGAATTGCAGGAACGCGGCTTCAAGCAGGCGGGCCTGTACAACCCGCAAGGCGTCGGCGGCACGCACGTGATGTACGTGCTCAAGCATGCCGACCGACCGGAGCTGGAGCGTCTGCCGAAGGATCCGAGCGTCAGCCCGATGGTGTCGCTGTGGAAGGGCATCGCCAAGCCGCTGGCCGTCGCCGGCATGATCGGCGCGGTGGTGGCGGGCTTCCTGCACTACATGAAGGTCGGTCCGATCGAAGAGAAGACTGACGAGAACGTCTAGGAGTCCAGATGCAAGCTCAACCGCACGAACTGCAGCGCTACTCCGACCGCGAACGCATGTACCACTGGGCCACGGCCCTGCTGTTGCTGCTGGCCGCGTGCTCGGGCATGGCGTTCTTCCATCCCAACCTGTTCTTCCTGTCGATCTTCACCGGCGGCGGACCGTGGACGCGCATCCTGCACCCGTTCATCGGCGTGGCCACGACGTTTGTCTTCCTGTTCCTCTACCTGCGCGTGCGCATCGACAACCAGGCCGAGGCGCACGACAAGGCCTGGCAGGGCAAGATGGGCGACATGATCCGCGGCAACAAGGACGCACTGCCACCCGCCGGCAAGTACAACCCGGCGCAGAAGCAGGTGTTCTGGGCCATGTCGATCAGCCTGGCGGTGCTGCTGGTCACTGGCTTCGTGTTCTGGCGGCCCTGGTTCGCGCACTTCTTCCCGGTGGACCTGGTGCGTGCGGCGGTGGTGCTGCACTCGATCGCCGCGGTGGTGATGGTGCTGTCGGTGATCGTCCACGTCTACGCCGCCATCTGGATCAAGGGCAGCGTGCGGGCGATGACGCGTGGCACCGTCAGCCGGGCCTGGGCCAAGCAGAACCATGCGCTGTGGCACCGGCAGATGACCGAGGGCAAGAAGTAGCCGTCCGGCCAGAAGACCGACAATTCATCCGTGCGGGGCGCCGGCCTTGGCCACAAGGCGGCGCCTCTGTTGTTTGGGAACCCACTGCTTGACCACCATCCGCATTTCGACGCCCGAAGAGATCGCCGCCCGCGCGGGCGAGATGGCGCCCGCGCTGCGCCTGCCCGAGCGCGCGTCGCTGTTCGCCGAACGCGAGATGCGTCTGCGCCAGCTGGCCGCCGGCCATGCGATGCGCGACTATCTGATCTTCGTCGCCGACATCGCGCACGAGCAGCAGGGCCTGCTGACGCGCGGCATGTCGTTGCCGTTACCCGATGCGGAGGAGATGGCCGCCGCCACCGAGGCCGGCGCGCCGCCGCTGCCGGCCGGCGAATGGCCTCGCGCGCCGCTGTGGCGCGACGCGCTGCGCCAGCTGGTTGCGGCGCTGCGCCAGCGCCACGCGGCCGGCGCTGCCGCCGAGGCATTGGCGCGGCTGGCCACGGCAGACGACGACTGGCTCGAGCAGCAGGCCGACCGCCTGCTGCACGGCGTGATGCTCGGGCTCGACCTCGCCGTCGCGCCGCTGGTGGCGGCCGCACTGCAGGTGCTGTGGGCCGAGTTGCTGCTGCAGACCGCGGCCGCCCATGCCACGCTCGGCCCGGCCTTGTTCCCGCGGCTGGCCGAGGCCGGCAGCTGCCCCGCCTGCGGCAGCCGGCCCACCGCCAGCGTGGTGCGCATCGACGGCGAACATGGCGGCCAGCGCTATCTGCAGTGCTCGCTGTGCAGCCTGCAATGGCATCACGTGCGCGTGCAGTGCACCCATTGCGGCAAGGGCGGCAAGATGCACTTCCAGGAGCTGAAGGCCGAGACCGGACAGGCCAGCGTGGTCACCGGCGCGGCCGACGGCGCGGTGCGCGCCGAATGCTGCGATGATTGCGGCCACTATCTGAAGATGGTGCACATGGACAAGGACGCGCACGCCGAAGCCGTGGCCGACGATCTGGCCAGCATCACGCTCGACCTGCTGGTGGCCGAGACCGGCGCGCAGCGCCACGGCGTCAACCTGATGCTGCTGTTCGGCGACCCGGAAGCCGACACCTCGCCGCACGCCGGAGCGCCCTGATGCGGGCGCCCCACGAGTCCATCGTCGATGGCTCGAAGGCAACCCCGAAAGACCTGCCTTCGATCGACCGTCTGCTGCGCGGCGCAGCGGGCCAGGCGCTCGTCGGCGAACACGGCCACACGCTGGTCACCGGGGAGGCGCGCGCGCTGCTCGACGCGCTGCGCGCACGCGCCGTCGCCGGCTCGCTGGCGGCGGCCGACATCGGCGCCGACGCGCTCGAACGCGCACTGGCTGCACGCGTGGCCGCGCGGCTGGAGCCGCGCCTGAAGCGCGTGCTCAACCTCACTGGCACGGTGATCCACACCAATCTCGGCCGTGCGCTGCTGGCCGATAGTGCGCTGCAGCACCTGCTGGCGATGATGGCCGGGCCGAACAACCTGGAGTACGACATCGCATCGGGTGGCCGCGGCGACCGCGACTCGATCGTCGAGGAGCTGCTCACCACGATCACCGGCGCGCAGGCGGCCACCGTCGTCAACAACAACGCCGCCGCGGTGCTGCTGGCGATCGCGGCGCTGGCCCGCGGCAAGGAGGTGATCGTCTCGCGCGGCGAGCTGGTCGAGATCGGCGGCGCCTTCCGCATGCCCGACGTGATGGCCGCGGCCGGCGCCACGCTGGTCGAGGTGGGCACCACCAACCGCACCCATCCGCAGGACTACGAGCGTGCGATCGGCGAGCGCACCGCGCTGCTGATGAAGGTGCACACCAGCAACTACGCGGTGCAGGGTTTCACCAGTGCCGTCGACGAGGCCACGCTGGCAGGCATCGCGCACGCGCGTGGCCTGCCGGTGGCCACCGACCTCGGCAGCGGCGCCCTGATCGACCTGGCCGCCCATGGCCTGCCGCACGAGCCGACGCCGCAGGAGATGCTGGCCGCCGGCTGCGACGTCGTCACCTTCTCCGGCGACAAGCTGCTGGGCGGGCCGCAGGCCGGGCTGATCGTCGGCACCCAGGACGCCATCGCGCGCATCCGCAAGTTCCCGATGAAGCGGGCGCTGCGCATGAGCAAGCTGCCGCTGGCTGCGCTCGAAGCCACGCTGCGCCTCTACCTGCGCCCCGAGCGGCTGGCGCAGGATCTGCCCACGCTGCGCCTGCTGACGCGGCCGGCCGCCGACATCCGCACGCTGGCCGAATCGCTGCGCGACACCGTGGCGGCGGCGGTGTCGCCGCGCTTCGACGTCGAGGTGGTGAGCCTGCTCGGGCAGATCGGGTCCGGCTCGCTGCCGATCGACCGGCTGCCGTCGGCCGGGCTGGCGCTCGCGCCGATCGAGAAGAAGGGCGCCGGCCGTGCGCTCGACGAGCTCGCCGCGGCGCTGCGTGCGCTGCCGTTGCCGGTGATCGGCCGCATCGCCGACGACCGATTGCTGCTCGACCTGCGCTGCCTCGAGGATCCGTCTGCATTCACGGCGCAGCTCGCCACGCTGCGCGAGTTGCTGCGTCGATCATGATCGTCGGCACCGCCGGTCACATCGACCATGGCAAGACCACGCTGGTGCGTGCGCTCACCGGCGTCGACACCGACCGTCTGCCCGAGGAAAAGAAGCGCGGCGTCTCGATCGAGCTCGGCTACGCCTATCTCGACGTGCCGGCGGCGGCCGACGCGGCGGCCGTCGAGCGCATCGGCTTCATCGACGTGCCCGGCCACGAGCGGCTGGTGCACACCATGCTGTCCGGCGCCTCGGGCATCGACCTGGCGCTGCTGCTGGTGGCCGCCGACGACGGCGTGATGCCGCAGACGCGCGAGCATCTGGCGGTGCTGTCGCTGCTGGGACTGTCGCGCGGCGCCGCGGTGATCACCAAGACCGATCGTGCCGACGGTGCGCGCGTCGCCGCGGTGCGCGACGACGTCGCCGCGCTGCTGGCCGCCACGCCGTTGGCGGGCGCACCGCAGTTCGCGCTGTCGGCCACCGCCGGCGACGGCGTCGACGCGCTGCGCGACTGGCTGTTCGGCCAGGCGCGCGCCTTCCACGCGCGGCCGCACCAAGGCCAGGCATTCCGGCTGGCGGTCGATCGTGCCTTCACGCTCGACGGCGTCGGCACAGTGGTCACCGGCACCGTGCATGCCGGCAGCGTGCAGGTCGGCGACGAGCTGACGCTGGTGCCGTCGCCGGTGCCGCTGCGTGCCCGCGTGCGCAGCCTGCATGCGCAGAACCGCGCGGTCACCCAAGCCGTCGCCGGCCAGCGCTGCGCCGTCGCGCTGGCCGGCGTGGCCAAGGACGCGATCATCCGCGGCCAGTGGCTGGTGCCCGAAGCCGCCGCGGCGACCAGCGACCGCATCGACGTGCTGCTCACGCTGTGGCAGGGCGAGGCCAAGGCGCTGCGCGCCGGCACGCCGGTGCACGTGCACCTCGGCGCGGCCGAGGTCGACGGCACCGTGGCGCTGCTCGACGACGGCGATACGCTCGCGCCGGGCGCGCGTGCACGCGTGCAGCTCGTGCTGCGCCGACCGATCGGTGCCTGGCACGGCGACCGCGTGGTCCTGCGCGACGCGTCGGCTTCGCGCACGATGGCCGGCGGCGTGGTGATCGATCCGTTCGCGCCGGCGCGCTACCGGCGCACGCCGCAGCGGCTGGCCGAGCTGGATGCCTGGGCCGTCGAGCCGCCCGACGCCAGCCTGGCCGCGCTGTTGCGTGCCAGCGTGCACGGCGTCGACCTGGTGCGCTGGCGCCGCGCGCGTGGTCTGGCCGACGCTGGCGGCGACGCCACGGTACGGTTGCCCGCCGACGCGCTGCGCGCCAGCGAAGGCGCGCTCGACCTTGCGTTCGACGGCGCGCTGGCCCACGCGTTGTCCGAGCGGCTGCTCGCGGGGCTGGCCGACTACCACACGCGCCATCCCGAAGAGCTCGGCCCCGACGCCGGCCGCCTGCGGCGCCTGTGCGCACCGCGGCTGCCCGAGCCGCTGTGGCGCGCATGGCTCGCGCGGGCGCTGGCCGACGGCCGCATCGCGCAGCGTGGTGCCTTCGTGCACCTGCCGGCGCACGGCGTCAAGCTGTCGGCCACCGAGGAGCGCATCGCGCAGAAGGTCGGCCCGCTGTTGCTGGAGGCCGGCTTCGAGGGCGCCTGGGTGCGCGACCTGGCACGCGACAGCCGGGAGCCGGAGGCGCTGATGCGCACGACGCTGGCGCGTCTGGCCCAGCGCGGCGAGCTGCACCAGGTGGTCAAGGACCTCTTCTATCCGCAAGCCACTCTCACGCGGCTGGCGGCACTGGCGCGCGAGGTCGGCGCGGCGCAGGGCGGCGAGGTCACCGCGGCCCTGTTCCGCGACGCGACGCAGCTCGGCCGCAAGCGCGCGATCCAGGTGCTGGAATACTTCGACCGTGTCGGCCTGCTGCGCCGCGTGCACGACGTCCACCGTCTGCGCGGCGACACCGATCTGTTCCGGGAGACCGCATGATGGTGCGGCACCCGCCAGTCAGATTCAATGGAAGGGAAACGACCCTGGTGGGTCGGCCGGGCTTCAAACCCGGTGGGCGGCGCCACGCGTCGCCGGGTGGGTTCGACTCCCATTCCCTTCCGCCAAAGGCATTCGTTCGGCTGCTGCGCGGCCGCATCTTGGCCCTGCGATGCTCGCCGTACGTCAGTACGGCTGCGCTTCTCGAGCCAACCTGCAGCCGCTCGCGACGCCGCTCGAACGCCTTTGGCCTCGCGCGGCTGCCGGGCAGCCGTGGCTCGGCCGACACCCGGCCCCGGCATTGGTCATGAACGTGCTCGGTCTCGACTTTCCCGACGCGCTGCACTATCACGTGGCGCATCAGGTGTGGGCGCGGCCTGACGACGACGGCTTGTTTACGGTCGGCATCACGGCGCTCGGCATCCGGCTGTCGGGCGAGATCTACATGTGTCGGCCCAAGTCGGTCGGACAGGTGGTCGAGCAGGGGCGGTCGGTCGCGGTGGTCGAGCTGGCCAAGGCGATCGTGTCGGTCAAGTCGCCGCTGTCGGGCGAGGTGGTGGAGGTCAACGCCGCGTTGGCGGCGCAGCCCGAACTCGTGCACGCCGATCCCTACGGCCGCGGCTGGCTGGTGCGCTTGAAGCCGGCGGCATGGGACGCCGAGCGCGCGGCACTTGTCCATGGCGACGCCGTGCCGGCCGCGATGGCGCATCATGCGTGGCTCAACAACATGGAGCCGACGTGACCGACGCCGCAGCCTCGTCGCCGGCCGGCATCGCGATCCTGCTGTGGGCCACCGAGCCCGAGGCGCCGCATCGGCTGGCGACGCCGTTCTTCCATGCCGCCGCGGCGGCGGCGATGGACGTGAAGGTCGAGCTCTACTTCAGTGCGCGCAGCGTGCTGCTGCTCAAGCCCGGCGTCGCCGACAAGCTGCACGCGAGCCCGTACCACGCGAAGACGGTGATGGACGCGATGCGCGAGGCGGTGTCGCACGGCGCGGTGCTGCTCGCCTGCACCGACGCGCTGCATGCCAACGGCCTGTCACGCGACAAGCTGATCGCCGAGTGCAGCGGCCACGGTGGCGCGGTGCAATTCATGGCGCGGGTGTGCGATCCGGCGTGGCGCACGCTGGTGTTCTGAGCGCGCGCTGGGTCGGCTGACACCCCGGGCTATGCTCGCGCCTTGCGGCCGACGCGCGCCGCTTGACTCGACGTTTGCCGCCGCCCGATGAACCATTCGCTGATTGCCGCCCTCGAAGCGCTGCTCACCCGCCAGTCGGTGGGCGCCAAGCATCTGGCTGAACCCGGGCCCGATGATGCGGCGCTGCGCACGATGGCCGAGGCCGCCCTGCGCGCGCCCGATCACGCCGGCCTGGTGCCGTTTCGCTTTGCCATCGTGCGCGGTGCGGCCCGCGAACGTCTCGCGCAGCTGTTCGAGCAGGCGGGGCGGGATGCCGGCAAGGGCGACGCCGAGGCGCGCATCGACGCCGAGCGCGCGCAGCGCGCGCCGGTCACGGTGGCGGTGATCGCGCGCATCGATCTCGGCCACACGCTGGTGCCGTCGCACGAGCAGTGGGCCTGCGTCGGCGGCGCGTTGACCAACTTTCTCAATGCCGCCCACGCACTCGGCTACGGCGGCAAGATGCTGTCGGGTGCCAAGGTGCGCCAACCGGCGGTGCAGCATGCCTTCTGCGGTCCGGGCGAGACGCTGGTCGGCTGGATCGCGCTCGGCACGCCCGTCAAGAGCCCGTCGCGCGGCGGCAGCAAGCCACGCGCGGGCGACGTGCTGACGGACTGGCCCGCCCAGGGCGCCTAGAACGGATAGTGCCGCGGCTGCGTCTGCACGGTGACCCAGCGCAGCTCGGTGAACTCGGCGATGCCGGCCTTGCCGCCGAAGCGGCCGATGCCCGAGCCCTTGACGCCGCCGAACGGCATCTGCGCCTCGTCGTGCACGGTGGGGCCGTTGACGTGGCAGATGCCCGAGTCGATCTTGCGCGCGACATTGAACGCGCGCGCCAGGTCGCGGCCGAACACCGCGGCGCTCAAGCCGTACTCGTTGTCGTTGGCGCAAGCGATCGCCTCCTCGGTGTTCTTCACGCGCACGATCGCCTTCACCGGGCCGAAGGTCTCCTCGCGGTAGATGCGCATCGCCGGGGTCACGTGGTCGAGCACGGTGGCCGGCATCAGCGTGGTCTCGGCCTTGGCGCCGCACACCAGCTTGGCGCCCTTGGCCAGCGCGTCGTCGATCAGCGCGTTGCAGTGGTGCACCGTGCCCATGCCGATCACCGAGCCCAGCACCACGGGCTCGGGCTTGCGCGGGTCGCCCAGCGGCAGCAGCCTGGCCTTGTCGGTGAACTTCTTGACGAAGGCGTCGGCCACCTTCTGGTCGACGACGATGCGCTCGGTGCTCATGCAGATCTGGCCCGAGTTGGCAAAGCAGCCGAACGCCGCGGCGTTGACGGCGTCGTCGAGGTCGGCGTCGTCCAGGATCACCAGCGGCGCCTTGCCGCCGAGCTCGAGCACCACCGGCTTCAGGTACTTCGCGCAGGTCATCGCGATCAGCCGGCCGACCTTGGTCGAGCCGGTGAAGTTGACGCGGCGCACCGCCGGGTGCGCCACCATCGCCTCGACCACGGCGCCGGCGTCGGCCGGCGCATTGGTGATGTAGTTCACCACGCCCGGCGGAAAGCCCGCTTCCTGCAGCGCCTCGATGATCAGCTGGTGCGTGCGCGGGCAGTTCTCGCTGCCCTTCAGGATCACCGTGTTGCCGCAGGCCAGCGGCGTGGCGATCGCGCGCACGCCGAGGATGATCGGCGCGTTCCACGGCGCGATGCCGAGCACCACGCCGGCCGGCACGCGCAAGCCCATCGCCAGCGACCCCGGCACGTCCGACGGGATCACCTCGCCGGCCACCTGCGTGGTCAGCGCCGCCGCCTCGCGCAGCATGCCGGCGGCCAGCATCACGTTGAAGCCGGCCCAGTGGCCGGTGGCGCCGGTCTCGGCGGCCACCGCCTCGATGAACTGCGGCACCTTGGCCTCCAGCTTGTCGGCCGCCTTCAGCAGCAGCATGCGGCGCTCGCCCGGCCCGCTGTCGCCCCAGCTGCGAAAGGCCTCGGCGGCGGCCTCGACCGCCATCACCGCGTCGGCCGGCGACGCCGCCGGCGCGCGCGTGGCGACGGTGCCGTCGAGTGGATTGCGCCGCTCGAAGGTGGCGCCCTTCTCGGCGCTGACCTTCAGGCCGTTGATGAGCATCGACAGATCGGACATGGCAAGGTCTCCTTCGAACAAGTCAGGCCGTGGTGGTCGTCGTGCGGCGGCCGCGCTGCGCCGCGTCGGCGGCGGTGGTGGTGCCGGTGGCGTCGGCGCCGAGGTAGGCCTCGCGCACGACCGACGAGCGCGCCAGCAGCGCCGCCGGGCCGCTGGCCACCAGTACGCCGCGTTCCAGCACGTAGCCGCGGTCGGCGACGGCGAGCGCCTTCTTCACGTTCTGCTCGACCATCAGCACGGTGGTGCCGGCGCGCGCGATGCGTTGTGCAATGGCCAGCAGCTCGTCGACCATGCGCGGTGCCAGGCCGAGCGACGGCTCGTCGAGCAGCAGCAGGCGCGGCGCGCTCATCATCGCGCGCGCCACCGCCACCATCTGCTGCTCGCCGCCGCTCATGGTGCCGGCCAGCTGCC
>JBGAMU010000163.1:0-7513 GCA_044222685.1 Burkholderiaceae bacterium | reverse complement strand
GTGTGCACCTGCAGCGCCATCGCGGTATCGACCGGCCCGGGCGCCACCGCATTGACGCGGATGCCGCGGTCGCCGAGCTCGGCCGCCTGCTGGCGCGTCAGGTGCATCAGCGCGGCCTTGCTGGTGCCGTAGGCGACGCGCAGCGTGCTGGCGCGCAGGCCGGAGATCGACGCGATGTTGACGATCGCGCCGCGCCCTCGGCGCAGCATCAGCGGCGCTGCCGCCTGCGAGCAGAGGAACGGGCCGTCGAGGTTGGTCGCCATCACGGCGCGCCACTCGTCGTAGCGGGTGTCGAGCAGCGGCTTGAACACCGCGATGCCGGCGTTGTTGACCAGTGCATCGAGGCGGCCGAAGCGCGCGTCCACGGCAGCGAAGGCCTCACGCACTTGGTCGGGCGACGACACGTCGGCGTGCAGCGCCAGCACGCGCTCGGGTTGCGCGATGTCACGTTCGCTGGCGCGCAGCGTGTCGCCGTCGATGTCGATCAGCGCGACGCGATGGCCATGCGCGAGGAACCAGTGCGTGATGGCCAAGCCGATTCCGCGCGCGGCGCCGGTGACCACCGCCACGGGGCTGTCGATGCGGGAGGAATCGCTCATGGGCAGATGCAGCGGATGCTACCCGCCGCACGTGCCGCTGGCGAGAGCCTAGTTCGACTGCTTGATCAGCCGGCCGGCCGCCTGCTGCACCGGCCGCGCGTTCATCGGGTACAGGCGCGAGAAGACATCGATCTGCTCGGGCGAGATCGTCGCCGGCTGCTGCAGCACCATCCACAGCACGCCCTCGCTGCACGGCGGTGTGGTGAGCGAGCCCATGTAGGTGTAGTAGCGGCGGTCCTTCGGCAGCAGGGTGTTCAGGTCGAGCGCGGCGCGCGCGGGCACCTCCTCGCCCTTCTCGAGCGGCAGGTTGTTCCACACCTGCTGCACCAGCGGGTGCGCGCTGCCGCGATCGAGCAGCACGGCCACCACGGCCAGGCGGCCCTCGGGATCCTTGTGCACCAGATGCGCCACCATGTCGAACTGGCGGCCCTCGATGCGCTCCTCCGACGGGCGATGGAAGTGGAACTGCAGCAACTCGTAGCGCCGCCCCATCACCTCGATCGAGTTGCCGTTGGCCACGTTGACCTGCACGGTGTGGCCGTTGTCGACGACGCGAAACGCGCTCGAGCGATATTCGAACTGCACCGGATCGAGCTCGACGCGGATGCCGTCGCGGATGTCGATCGGGCTCTGCCGCGTGCCGGTCGCGCACTTGGCGAACTCGGGTTTCATCCGGCCCCACGCGTCGGGCCCGCCCTCGCCCTCGTAGCTCCAATGGGCCGCGTGTCGGGCCTCCGCATGTGCCTTGGGCGCCGTGGCCCTGGCCTTGGGCGTGGCCACGGTTTCGCCTCCGTGCCCGGAGGGCGCGGCAGCCGACGGCGACGCGGCCGCCAGCGCCTGACCGGCCTCTGCGCCCGTGCTGATGCGCACCACGTGTGCCGCGCTCTTGCCATCGGCGGGCCGGGTCGCGCCCAGTCGCGCGGCCAGCTTCTCGCGCAGGGCCTGCATCGGATCGACCGGCGCGGCGGCGGCCTTGCCGGCCTTTGGCGCAGGCGCATGCTCGTCGGCGGCGAACAGCGGCGGGCCGGCGAGCGCGAGGCAGAGCATCGGAACGTTCAAGCGGAGCGGAAACGACATGGCAGGAGCGCACAACGCGCGAAGCCGGGCGCGATCGACCCGATCGGCTTGTTTTCGGCACCCCCAGTCGCTTTCTTGAGGCCTGTCGGCAAGCGGGCGCCGCCAAGACCCGCGACGGCAGTGGACTATGCCCGGCCATGCTTCAATGCCGCCGACCCCGGCCACCTGGAGATCGCGCATGACGGTGCCTTTGCCTACCCGCCGCCGCCTGCTGCACGGGGCTGGCGCGCTCACCCTCACGGCACTGGCACTGCCGGCGCTGGCGAGCTCGCGACGCGCCCTCGCGCGCATGACCGACGGCCCGTTCTACCCGCCGCGCCGCTGGCGCGAACGCTGGACCGACTGGGACGCCGACCTGAGCCGCGTGCAGGTCGGCGAGCGCACGCTGGTGGCCCAGGGCGAACATCTCGGCCTCGAGGGCCAGGTGGCCGACGTGCAAGGCCGCCTGATCGACGGCGCCGAGGTCGAGATCTGGCAATGCGATGCGCTCGCTCACTATCGCCATCCCGACACGGAACGCAGCAGCGACCCGGTGGACGCAGGCTTCCAGGGCTTCGGCGCCACACGCAGCGCCGGCAGCGGAGCCTATCGCTTTCGCACGATCAAGCCGGTGCCGTATCCCGGCCGCACGCCGCACATCCATGTGAAGCTGCGGCACGCCAGCTTCGGCGAACTGACCACGCAGCTGTTCCTGGCCGGCGACCCGGGCAATGCGCGCGACGGACTGTGGCGCCGGCTGCGCGCCGACGATCTGCCGGCGCTCGAGATGGTGCTGACGAACGCACCCGACGGCAGCGGCCTGCGCTGGCTGGTGCGCCACGACTTGATCGTGCCGGCCTGACGGCGACGCACCCGCGCGTCGCGCTGTCGAAAAAAGTGTGAAGCAAGCCGATAGGCCGGATTCTGTGCGGCCGCGGCTCCCGAAGAAGCCGCGGCCGTGACCGCCATTCATCTGGGCCAGGCGATCACTCGCCCGGCTCGGTGCCACCTACCCGCCGGCTCCGCGGGCCGCCTCATCGCCGGCCTATTTGGTGTTGCTGCGCGCAAAGATTGCCGCGTTTCACCCCCTCGGGCTTGCGCCCGAGGGACTCGTCTCTGTGGCTCTGATTCGCACCTCACGGTGGGGAGGCGTTACCTCCTGCGCTGCCCTATGCAGTCCGGACCTTCCTCCAGTGCGGCCTTTCGGCTGATTGCACCAGCGGCGGTCTGGCTTGCTTCACATTACGATTATCGCGCCGCCGTACCCCATAACAGGAGCTTCGCATGAAGGCCAACAGCATTCTCGACACCATCGGCAACACGCCGCACATCCGCGTCAACCGGCTGTTCGGCAACCTCAACGAGGTGTGGATCAAGTCGGAGCGCGCCAATCCCGGCGGCTCGATCAAGGACCGCATCGCGTTGTCGATGGTGGAAGACGCCGAGAAGCGTGGCGCACTCAAGGCCGGCGGCACCATCGTCGAGCCGACGTCGGGCAACACCGGCATCGGCCTGGCCATGGTGGCCGCGGTGAAGGGCTACAAGCTGGTGCTGGTGATGCCCGACAGCATGAGCGTCGAGCGGCGACGCCTGATGCTGGCCTATGGCGCCAGCTTCGTGCTGACGCCGCGCGCCGAAGGCATGAAGGGCTCGATCGCCAAGGCGCAGGCCATCGTGGCCGAGACGCCCGGCGCCTGGATGCCGCAGCAGTTCGAGAACCCCGCCAACATCGAGGTGCACGTGCGCACCACCGCCGAGGAGATCGCCCGCGACTTTCCCGACGGGCTCGACGTGCTGATCACCGGCGTCGGCACCGGCGGCCACATCACCGGCTGCGCACAGGTGCTGAAGAAGCGCTGGCCGAAGCTGAAAGTGTTCGCGGTCGAGCCGAAGGCCTCGCCCGTCATCAGCGGCGGGCAACCGTCGCCGCACCCGATCCAGGGCATCGGCGCGGGCTTCATCCCGAAGAACCTGTACACCGATCTGCTCGACGGCGTGATCCAGGTCGACGCCGAGGACGCACGCGAGATGGCGCGCCGCGCCGCGCGCGAGGAAGGCGTGCTGGTCGGCATCTCCAGCGGCGCCTCGCTGGCGGCCATCGCGCAGAAGCTGCCCGAACTGCCGGCCGGCTCACGCGTGCTCGGCTTCAACTACGACACCGGCGAACGCTACCTGTCGATCGAAGGTTTCCTCCCGGCGGAGTAGCACCCACCCCCGGGAGCGGCCCTCTCAGGCATGCAGCCGCCAGCGCAGCGTCTCGCCGCCACGTAGCGGCTTGAGTTGCGTGTCGCCGAACGGCACTGCTTCGGGCAGCGACCATGCCTCGCGGCGCAGCGTGACCGTGCCGCGATTGCGCGGCAGGCCGTAGAAGTCGGCGCCGTGGTGGCTGGCGAAGCCCTCGAGCTTGCCGAGCGCACCGACCGACTCGAACGCCTCGGCATAGAGCTCCAGTGCAGCGGGCGCGGTGTAGCAACCGGCGCCGCACACCGACGCCTCCTTCAGCGCGGCGGCATGCGGCGCACTGTCGGTGCCGAGAAAGAACTTGGTGCTGCCCGACGTGGCCGCCTCGACCAGCGCGACGCGGTGCTCCTCGCGTTTCAGCACCGGCAGGCAGTAGTAGTGCGGCCGCAGGCCGCCCATGAAGATGGCGTTGCGGTTGTAGAGCAGGTGATGCGCGGTGATGGTGGCCGCCGTGTGCGCATCGGCCTGCGTCACGTACTGCGCGGCCTGCCGGGTGGTGATGTGCTCGAACACCACCTTCAGCGCCGGGAAGTCGCGCCGCAGCGGCGTCATCACGCGGTCGATGAACACCGCTTCGCGGTCGAACACGTCGACCGCCGGGTCGGTGACTTCGCCGTGCACCAGCAGCAGCAAACCCTCGCGCTGCATCGCCTCGAGCGTGGCGCGCACGTGGCGCATGTCGGTCACGCCGGAGTCGCTGTTGGTGGTGGCACCGGCCGGGTAGAGCTTGAACGCCACCACGCCCGCCGCCTTGGCGCGGCGCACCTCGTCGGGCGGCGTGCGGTCGGTGAGATACAGCGTCATCAACGGTTCGAAGTCGCTGCCCGGCCCGGCCTTCGGCCGCGCGGCGAGGATCCGCTGCCGATAAGCCAGCGCCTGCTCGGCCGTGGTGACCGGTGGCTTGAGGTTGGGCATCACGATCGCGCGCGCGAACTGCGCCGCGGTGGCGGGCAGCACCGCGGCCATCGCGGCGCCGTCGCGCAGGTGCAGGTGCCAGTCGTCGGGGTGGGTGAACGTGAGCGAGTCGTTCGGCGAAGCGGTCATTTCGCCATTGTCGCGCCGGCGCCCTCGGATTCATCGACCTCGACCACCGGCTCCTCGGCCTGCTGCAGCCGCCACATCTGGGCATAGCGGCCATCGCGCGCCAGCAGGTCGGCGTGGTTGCCGACCTCGGCCACACGGCCTTGCTCCAGCACGACGATCAGATGCGCATCGGCCACGGTGGACAGGCGGTGCGCGATCACCAGCGCCGTCTTGCCCTGGGCCGCGCTCTTCAGCTCGGCCTGGATGGCGCGCTCGTTGGCCGAGTCGAGCGCCGAGGTGGCCTCGTCGAAGATCAGGATCGGCGGGTCCTTCAACAGCGTGCGGGCGATCGCCACGCGCTGCTTCTCGCCGCCACTGAGCTTGAGCCCACGCTCGCCGACCATGGTGTCGTAGCCCTTCGGCGTGGCCGAGATGAAGCCGTGGATGTGCGCCGCCTGCGCGGCGGCCACCACCTCGTCGTGGGTGGCGCCGGTGCGGCCGTAGGCGATGTTGTAGCCCACCGTGTCGTTGAACAGCACGGTGTCCTGCGGCACGATGCCGATGGCGCGGCGCAGGCTGTCCTGCGTGACGGCGCGGATGTCCTGCCCGTCGATGGTGATGCGCCCGCCGCTCACGTCGTAGAAGCGGTAGAGCAGGCGCGCCAGCGTGCTCTTGCCGGCACCCGACGGGCCGACCACGGCCACTGTCTTGCCGGGCGGGATCTCGAAGCTCACGTCGTGCAGGATCGGCCGCGAGGGATCGTACGAGAACGACACGCCCTCGAAGCGCACGATGCCCTGGCGCACCTGCAGCGCGGCGGCACCGGGCGCGTCGGCGACCTCGCGCTCGCGTTCGAGCAGCGCGAACATGCGGTCCAGGTCGGTCAGGCTCTGCTTGACCTCGCGGTACAGCACGCCGAGGAAGTTGAGCGGGATGTACAGCTGGATCAGGAACGCGTTGATCATGACCAGGTCGCCGAGCGTGAGGCGGCCGTCGACCACGCCCTGCGTGGCGCGCCACAGCATCGCCACCAGGCTGAGCGCGATGATCAGCTGCTGGCCGGTGTTGAGCAGCGACAGCGTGGCCTGCGACTTGACCTGCGCCTTGCGGTACGACTCGAGCCCCTCGTCGTAGCGGCGGGTCTCGAAGGCCTCGTTGTTGAAGTACTTGACCGTCTCGTAGTTCAGCAGCGCGTCGATCGCGCGCGAATGCGCCTTGGAGTCGAGCTCGTTCATCGTGCGGCGGAACTGCGTGCGCCACTCGGTCACCGTGACCGTGAACACGATGTACAGCGCCAGCGCGGCGAGCGTGATCCACACGTAGCCCAAGTCGAAGCGCCAGCCCAGGAAGCCGAGCACCAGGCCGACCTCGACCAGCGTGGGCACGATGGTGTACAGCGAGTACTGCACCAGCGACTGCAGCGCCCGCGTGCCGCGCTCGATGTCGCGCGACAGGCCGCCCGTCTGCCGCTCGAGGTGGAATCGCAGGCTCAGGGCGTGCAGATGGCCGAACACCTCGAGCGCGATCTGCTTGGACGCGCCGAACGACGCCTTGGCGAACACCAGCTCGCGCAGCTCGGTGAAGAGCGACGTCGACAACCTCAAGCCTGCATACGCGAGCAGGAGGCCGACCGGCACCACCAGCACGGCGCGCGGGTCCCCCGCCTTGAGATCGAGCGCGTCGACCAGGTGCTTGAGCAGCACCGGCACACCCACGTTGGCCATCTTGGCCAGCAGCAGGAAGCCGAGCGCCGCGCCCACGCGCCAGCGGTAGCGCCACAGATAGGGCCACAGGCGCTTGAGGATGCCCAGGTCCGACCGCGCGGTACCGGCAGGCGCAGGCTCGGCTACCGCCGCGGAATGACCGGATCGTCGCATCGCTCGCGTGAAAGAATGCTTGGCATCGAAGAAGAGGCTGAAAGAGAGGTGGTGACGATGAGCTCGAGTGCAAGCCCTACCCAACGCCTGACCGCACCGACTAGTTTGCCTGATGGCTCGGAGCTCGCCCTGCGCGTGATGCCGATGCCCGCCGACGCCAACGCCAACGGCGACATCTTCGGCGGCTGGATCATGGCGCAGGTGGACATCGCCGGCGCCGTGCTGCCCGCCCGCATCGCCAAGGGCCGCATCGCGACGGTGGCCGTCAACCAGTTCGTCTTCAAGCAGCCGGTGTCGATCGGCGACCTGCTGTCGTTCTATGCCCGCGTGGTGCGGGTGGGCAACACCTCGATCACCGTGCACGTGGAGGTGTACGCCGAGCGCAACCCGGCCAACCTGCAGGTGGTGAAGGTCACCGACGCCAACATCACCTACGTGGCGATCGACCACGACGGCCAGCCCCGGCAGATCCCGAAGGAATAGCTCGCCATGTTCAAGTTCCTGCGCGTACCCGACCGGCTGTTTGCGCTGGTGATGTGGATCGTCTCGTTCGTCTTCGCCGGCTTTCTGGTCGGCCTGGGCAGCAAGATCGTGGCCGACCTACCGCGGCTGGAACACACCATCACGCAGGACCAGTTTGCCGACCAGGCCGCGCTGGCCGCCGCGCCTGACCGGACCCACTAGTTTGCCCGATGGCTCGGAGCTGGTGCTCCGGGT
>JBGAMU010000038.1:0-34076 GCA_044222685.1 Burkholderiaceae bacterium | reverse complement strand
TGTCGATGTAGCGCAGGCGCATTTGTGACCCCGGCGTGGGCCGTCCGCGACGCCGCCGAGCCGGCGGTGGCCAGCTGCTGCAACTCGAACGGCCGCGCCATGTGCGTCACGCGGCGGCCGTTGAGCGACGGCGCGCCCTGCGTCTGCCGCGCCGCCGACGCCCAGGGCGCGTTCGTCGTGCAGGGCTCGGCCTGCAAGGCGTCGTAGCGGCCGCTCGCGGCGCCGTCCGCCACCGGACAAGCCCGCTGGAGCCGCGAGGCCGACGCGCCGATACTGCGGCTCTCGGCGGCGAAGGAAGGCGGTGCGGCGATGGCGACGACGATTCCCCGGCTGACATGGCGCGAGCTGCAGGTGCGGCCTGTGCTCGTGCCGCTGCGCATCCCGCTGCAGACCAGCAGCGGCACCGTCGGCGTGGCGCCGCTGGCGCTGATCGACCTGCACACGCACGAGGGCGTGACCGGCCGCACCTACCTGTTCTGCTACACGCCGCTGGTGCTCGAGCCGGTCGTGCGGCTGCTGCGCAACCTGTCGACGCTGCTCGCCGGCGAGGCGGTCGCCCCGCTCGACCTCGACGCCCGCCTGCAGCGCAGCTTCCGGCTGCTCGGCGCCTCGGGCCTCACCGGCATGGCGATGGCCGGCATCGACATGGCGGCGTGGGACGCACTGGCGCGCGCCGCCGGGCAACCGCTGGTGCGCCTGCTCGGCGGCACGCCGCGGCGCGTGCCGGCGTACAATAGCTGCGGTCTGGGCATCATCGGCGCCGCACGCGCCGCCGCCGAGGCGGTGGAGCTCGTCGCGCCCGGCTTCCATGGCGTGAAGGTGCGGCTCGGTTATGCCGATGCCAAGGCCGACGTGGCGGTGGTGCACGCGGTGCGCCGCGCGATCGGCGAGCAGGTGCAGCTGATGAGCGACTACAACCAGGCGCTCAGCGTATCGGAGGCGCTGCTGCGGGCCGACGCGCTCGGTGGCGAGGGGCTGGCGTGGATCGAGGAGCCGACGCGCGCCGACGACTACACCGGCCACGCGCAGATCCGCGCCCGGAGCCGCGTGCCGATCCAGATCGGCGAGAACTGGTGGAGCCCGCACGACATGGCCAAGAGCCTGGCCGCACGCGCGTCCGACCTCGGCATGCCCGACGCGATGAAGATCGGCGGCGTCACCGGCTGGCAGCGCGCGGCCGCGCTCGCCGAGGCCGAAGGGCTGCCGATCTCGAGCCATCTGTTCCCCGAGATCAGCGCGCATCTGCTGGCCGCGTCGCCGACGGCGCACTGGCTCGAGTACGTCGATTGGGCCGAGCCGGTGCTGCAGACGCCGCTGCGCATCGACAAGGGCGAGGCGGTGATACCCGAGGTGCCCGGCACGGGCATCGACTGGAACGAGCAGCAGGTGGCGCGTTTTCTGGTGCAATGAACCGATGTCGCGCAGGCTCGAGCCGGTGGAGGTGCACGCCGCAGGGAACGGCTGCTCGCGGCGCAGGGTGGTGCGTACGCTGGTGCGCGGCGCGCTCGCCGGCGCGCTGCCGGCGGGCTGGCTCGGCACCGCGCACGCGCAGGACCGCGCGGCCGGTGCGTCTGCGCTGCTGACGCGGCCGATCGCCTCCAGCGGCGAGGCGCTGCCGCTGGTGGGCCTGGGCAGCTGGATCACCTTCAACGTCGGCGACGACCGCCCCGCGCGCGACGCCTGCACCGAGGTGATGCGCGCGTTCTTCGACGCCGGTGGCCGGCTGATCGACTCGTCGCCGATGTACGGCTCGTCGCAGGGTGTCATCGGCGAAGGCCTGGCGCGCATCGGCCGCACGGCCTCCGCCTTCTCCGCCGAGAAGGTGTGGATCTCGTCGGGCGCGCGCGGGCCGGCGCAGATCGAGCAGTCGCGGCGCCTGTGGGGCGTGCCGCGTTTCGACCTGCTGCAGGTGCACAACCTGCTGGCATGGGAGGAGCATCTGCCGGCGCTGCAGGCGATGAAGGCGGCCGGCCGCCTGCGCTACGTGGGCATCACCACGTCGGAGGGCCGCCGCCACCGCGAGATCGAGGCCATCCTGCGCAGCCAGACGATCGACTTCGTGCAGATCACCTACAACCCGGTCGACCGCGAAGTCGAGCAGCGCATCCTGCCGCTGGCGCAGGAGCGCCGGGTCGCGGTCATCGTCAACCGGCCGTTCCAGGAAGGCGCGCTGCTCAAGGCGCTGGCCCGCCACCCGCTGCCGCCATGGGCGGCCGAGATCGGCTGCGATGCCTGGGCACCGCTGGTGCTCAAGTTCATCGTCTCGCATCCGGCGGTCACATGCGTGATCCCCGCCACCAGCAGCGTGGCCCACGTGCGGCAGAACATGGCCGCGGCGCGCGGCGCGCTGCCCGACGCGGCGCTGCGCCGGCGCATCGCGGAGCACGTGGCCGCGTTGTGAGCCGCGCTCGATACGCGACACCATGAGCGAGTGGTGGACCTATCGGCTGTCGGACTTCCTGATGTTCTCGCCGCGCAGTTATCGGCGGCTGTTCGAACTGGTCAACGCCGACGTCTGGCCGGCCCAGCTGCTGGCGCTGGCGGCCGGTACAGCGGTGCTGGCAGCGCTGTGGCGGCGGCATCGCCACGCCGCGGCGTGGGCGTTTGCCGTGCTCGCGCTGGCCTGGGCGCTGGTTGGCTGGGCCTTCCACTGGCGGCGCTTCGAGCCGATCAACTGGGCGGCGGCCGGTTTCGCGGTCGCTTTCGGCGTGCAGGCGTTGATCCTGGCGGTGGCGTCGCGGGCGGCGACGCGTGCCGCGCAGCCGCCTGGGCAGCCCGAGGGTGCGGCGCGACGCGTCGGCCTGGGTCTGCTGCTCGCCGCGCTGCTGTGGCCGCTGATCGCCGCCGCGGCCGGGCGGGCGTGGCCACAGGCGCCGGTGTTCGGCGTCGCGCCCGACCCCACCGTGCTGGCCACGCTCGGTGTGCTGCTGCTCGCGCCGCAGCCCGGCGGCGGCAGTCGACGCACCCGCCTGCTGCGCGCGGCGGCGTTGTGGCTGCTGCCGCTGTCGTGGTGCGCGGTCGGCGGCGCGATGGCATGGACGCTCGACGAATCCGATGCCGCGCTGCTGCCGGCGGCCGCGGCGGTCGCCCTGTGGCTGCACCACCGGCAGCGCGCAGCCGTCGCCGCACAGGAGCGTGAATTGCCGGCCGGGTGAGACGACTCCAGTGTCTGGGTCTCCCGATGCCGTACAACCAGCGACTGCGAGGCGTGCTCGATGCGCGCACCGCGGACTTCGACCCCGAAGACAGCTTCGGCGACGAGGCGGCGCGTGGGGCGCGGCGCGACGATCGACCCAGGTTCGATGACGCGCGTGGCACGCGGCCGGCTGATCTGCCGCCGGCGCTCGACGCCGATGTGTTCGCCTTGCAGGGCATCAACTGCTACGTGGCCGGCAACGGTGCGCCGCTGCTGCTGGTGCACGACGTCGACGCCACCGCCTCGGCGGCCGAGCTGCGGCCGGTGTTCGAGCACTACCGCGGCGCGCGC
Organism: Burkholderiaceae bacterium; assembly: GCA_044222685.1. Taxonomy (GTDB): domain Bacteria; phylum Pseudomonadota; class Gammaproteobacteria; order Burkholderiales; family Burkholderiaceae_C; genus JAEUPI01. The sequence continues at coordinate 30,589 of JBGAMU010000038.1, read as the reverse complement.
ACGGTGTTCGCGCCCGACCTGCCCGGCTTCGGCCTCAGCGAGCGCGGCGAGCGCGAGTACACGCCGCGCCTGATGACCGATGCCGTGCAGACCGTCGCCGCGCAGATCGGCCTGCGCTGCGGGGGTGAGCCGGTCGATGCGCTGGCGGTCGGGCTGGGCTGCGAGTTCCTCGCCCGGGCGGCCGCCGAGGCACCGCCGCGGTTCGCACGACTCGCCTTCGTCGACCCGACCGGGCTGCGTGCGGGCCCGCCGCTGCGCGGGCCGCCGGGCAGCACGCGTACGGTGCCGGCGCTGCGCGCGATGATCCGCTCGCCGGCCTGGTCCGACGCGCTGTTCCGGGCCTGGACGCGGCCGTCGGCGGTGCGCCATCGGCTCGAGCGGCGCTGGGGCAGCCGGGCGATCGACGAGGCGCTGTGCGACTACGACCTGCACAGCGCGCGCCAGCCGGGCGCGCGCTTCGCGCCGATGCGCTACCTGGCCGGATCGTTGTCGAGCGCCGACATCCACACCGTCTACGAAAGCCTGCCGCAGCCGGTGTGGGTGTGCCTGGGCCTGCCGGGTGCGCAGGCCGACCTGGCCGGGCTGGCGCAGGTGCGCCGGCACTGGCGCTTGTCGTTGCTTCACAGCGGAGCGGTGCCTTACTTCGGTCAGGCGCATGCGTTCTTCGACGAGCTCGACGCCTTCCTCGATGCGCCGGTCGTGCCGCGTGCCCGGCTGACCGGCGGCCACGCGATGGGCATGTGACTTGCCGAAGCGCAGTCCTGTTCACTCGTGCCTCAGAGGTATCCCCATGACCCATCGTCTCGTGTCGCGCACCGCGTGCTCGGTTGCCGCCTTGCTGACCGCCCTTTCGCTGGCCGCCTGTGATCGCGGCTCGTCGTCGTCGAGCCCGGCGTCGCCGGGTGGCGGTACGAGCACGAGCCCGAGCCCGGGCGCAGGTACCGCGCCGGGCGCAGCGTCGCCGTCGGCGTCGGCCGCGAGCCAGTAACCGGCGCGCGTCGCCGCGGTGAGCCCGCGCACGGCGCTCGCGCTGTTCCGCGAGGCGGTCTCGCGCTGGGTCGACGACCACGCGCCGAGCATGGGCGCGGCGCTGGCGTTCTACACGCTGTTCTCGATCGCGCCGCTGCTGCTGATCGCGATTTCGGTCGCCGGTCTGGTGTTCGGCGAGCAGGCGGCGCGGGCGGCGATCTTCGAACAGCTGACCACGCTGGTCGGTGCCAACAGCGCGCAGGCGCTCGACACGGTGCTCAGCGGGCTGGATCGCCCGTTCTCCGGCATCGTCGGCGCGATCGCCGGCGTCGGCACGCTGTTGATCGGCGCCACCTCGGTGTTCGCCGAGCTGCAGGCGGCGCTCGACCGCATCTGGCGCGCACCGTCCGGCCGCGCCAGCGGCCTCGTGCAGCTGCTGCGCACGCGGCTGCTGTCGCTCGGCATGGTGCTGGGCATCGGCTTCCTGCTGCTGGTGTCGCTGATCGTCAGCGCCGCGCTGGCGGCGCTCGGCCAGTGGTGGGCGCCGCGCTTCGGCGACTGGATCTGGGCCGCCGACGTGCTGAACCTGGCCCTGAGCTTCGCCATCGTGACCGTGCTGTTCGCGATGATCTACAAGTGGATGCCGAGCGTGCGCGTGGCCTGGCGCGACGTGTGGACCGGCGCGGCCCTCACCGCCGCGTTGTTCACGATCGGCAAGTTCCTCATCGGCCAGTACATCGGCCGCAGCGGGGTCGCGTCGGCGTTCGGCGCCGCCGCATCGGTGATTGCGTTCCTGCTCTGGCTGTATTACTCGGCGCAGATCTTCCTGCTCGGTGCGGAGTTCACGCATGCCTACGCGCGCCGCCACGGTTCGCTGCGGCCCTTGCAGTCGGGCGCCGAGGCGCTGCCGGCGTAAGTGACGCGTGCCGCGGCTGCGCGCTCAGTGCGCGAGCGACTGCACCAGTTCGTCGCGCGTCACGTAGCCGTCGTGGTCGGTGTCGAGCCGCTCGAACTGGCGCCGCGCCGCGTCGGCATGGTCGGCATACGACACCAGGTCCGCCGCGATCTCGACGCGCACCGGCAGCAGGTCTTCCTCGCCGCTGCGCGCGGCACGTGGCAGCCCACGCTGCACTTCGCTGGGCGTCAGGCGGTCGTCTCGGTTGGCGTCGAGCTGGGTGAACACGCGTCGGGTGCCCTGCAAGTATTCAGTGGCCGACAGGCGGCCATCGCCGTCGGTGTCCCACGACAGCAGCAGCAGCTCGAGCGCCACCGGCATCGGCACCGCTGCCGCAGCCGGTCCCGCGAAGGCGGCCGCGGCGAGAAGCGCGATCGGTCTGACGCAACGCGACACGAGGTCCATCACCTCACGATAGGCAAGGCCTCGCCAGAGCGCTGTAGGACGGCGCAATGTCGGCGTGTCGGCGCCGGCCGGTCAGTGCGATGCGCGCCCGCGATGCACAACGGTACGCACAGGAACATGCCTTGCCAGTCCCGGGTTCCTTGAGGAGCCAGCATGCTGAACCACCTGTCCATCGTGTCTGTTCGGCCGTCGGGCGTCGTGGCGCATCGATGGGGTGGCATGGGGCAGCGGGCCGCCGAGGTCCCGGCACCCCAGCCCGACGTGGTGCCGTTGCCGCCGTCGCCCCATCCGGTGCCGATGCCGCCGCCCGGACCGCCCGAGATCGACGAGCCGGTCGAGCCGGGCGAGCACGCGCCGGTGCGCGAACCACCGGCGACGCCGCCGATGCAACGGCACTGAACCAGGCGCCGCTGCGTCAACCTCGAATCGGTCGTCGTGCGATGATTTCCTCACCGCGGCGGACCGTGCCATGACAGCCGTCCATTCGTCCGACGAGAGCCCCATGGCCCACGCCCTGATCGTCGACGACGATGTAGACAGCGCCGCGACACTGCAGGCGCTGGTGGCGGGCGAGCGGTTCAGCGTGGCGGTGGCGCACAACCTGAGGGATGCGAGGCGGCAGATCGCGCTGCAGCAGCCCGACATCATCCTGCTGGACCTGCAGCTGCCCGACGGCACCGGCATGGACCTCTTTGCCGACCCCGCGCTGGTGGCCAACTCGGAGATCGTGCTCATCACCGGCCACGCCAGTCTGGAGACCTCCATCCAGGCGCTGCGCCTGGGCGCGGCCGACTACCTGATCAAGCCCATCAACGTGCGCCAGCTGCAAGGCGTGCTGTCGCGCTTCATGAAACCCGCGGCCCTCAAGGCCGAAGTCGACGACCTGACCGCCAACCTAAGCCGCAGCGGCCACTTCGGCCAGCTGTGGGGCCAGAGCGAGCCGATGCTGCGCGTGTACGAACAGATCTCGCGCGTCGCCGGCACCGGCGTCACCGTCTTCGTCACCGGCGAGAGCGGCACCGGCAAGGAAGTCGTCGCGCAGACCGTGCACGACCTCAGCCGAAGACGCAAGCGCCCGTTCCTGGCCGTCAACTGCGGCGCCATCAGCCCCAACCTGATCGAAAGCGAGATCTTCGGCCACGAAAAGGGCAGCTTCACCGGCGCCGACCGCCAGCACCTCGGCTTCTTCGAACGCGCCCACGGCGGCACCCTGTTCCTGGACGAGATCACCGAAATGCCGGTCGAGCTGCAGGTCAAGCTGCTGCGCGTGCTGGAGACCGGCCGCTTCATGCGGGTGGGCTCCACCCAGAGCCAGGAAGCCGACGTGCGCATCATCGCCGCCACCAACAGGAGCCCCCAGCAGGCCGTGCTGGTGGGCAAGCTGAGGGAAGACCTGCTGTACCGGCTGAACGTGTTCCCGATCGAGCTGCCGCCGCTGCGAGACCGGCTGGCCGACGTGGCGCTGCTGGCCGAGCACTTCCTGCAGGCGATGGTGGAGCAGGAGGGCAAGGCCAAGAAGTTCACCGCCGCGGCGCTGCAGCGGCTGCAGCAGCACAACTGGCCGGGCAACGTGAGAGAGCTGAGGAACGCCGTGCAGCGGGCCTACGTGATGGCGGTGGGCGAGACCATCGACGAGCGCTGGCTGCCCGCGCCGGGCACGCCGCCGCTGGTGCCGGTGCAGCCGATGGTGGCCGCCGCGGCGCCGGCCCCCACCGCGCCGGTGCAGCCCGCCGGGGACGCCGTCACGCTGCCCATCGGCACCTCGATGGCGCAGGCCGAGCGGGCGCTGATCCTGGCCACGCTGCGCCACTACCAGCACCACAAGGAGCGCACCGCCGCGGTGCTGGGCATCAGCCTGAAGACGCTGTACAACCGGCTCAAGGAGTACGCGGCGGAGAACGGCGAGTCGGCCGACACCTTCCGCTGATCGGGCTCGCGCGCGGCACGCCGTTTGCCGCCCGGGTGCAGACGACGCAGGAACAAGAGGCCCCGGGCCGTTCCCGTCGCCACAGGTCGCGCCCCGCTGCGCTACAGGCAGCTCGGCTCGAATCCCGTAATCCTTACCGGACGAAGCACACCATGGGCCAATACGATCCCAAGACCGACACGTCCCCGCTGTCGTCGAACTCGACGGCATCGCAACGGCCGGCGTACGGACAGGCCGGCCTCGCGCCGCAAAGCGGCGTGGACATCGGCACCACCAGCAGCGGCGGCACCGCCAGCGGTACCACGGCCGACCCGTTGAACCGCGTCGTGCAGGGCGCCCACCAGACGATCGACAAGCTGGCGCAGCGCGCCGCGCCGACGGTGCAGCGCATGCAGGACAGCGCCGGACGCGTGCGCGAGACCGGCGACGAGTGGATCGAGAACCTGCGCTCCACCGTGCGTGAGAAGCCGATCGCCTCGCTGGCCACTGCGCTGATGTTCGGCATGGTGGTCGCGCGGCTGATGCGCTAGCCCGCGTCGCCGGGCACACCCGATGGCTGCCGTCGATCCGGCTGCGGGCGCGTCCCCGCAGGCCGAGCCGCCCGCGTCGCTGTTGCAGACGGCCAGTTCGCTGCTGCGCGAACTGCCGGGGCTGGTGAGCGACCGGGTCGAACTGCTATCGCTCGAACTCAAGCGTGCCGGCCGCGCGCTCGCGCAGATCGTTGCGCTGGTGATCGCCGCGGCGATCCTCGGTGTCACCTTGTGGCTCGTGTTGTGGGGCGTGCTGGTCGCGCTGCTGGTCGTCGAATGGGGCTGGCACTGGGCGCCGGTGCTGCTCGGCGTGGCGGTGCTGAACGGCCTGGCGGTGATGCTCGCGCTGCGGCGCGTGCGCATGCTCGCCCCGCTGCTCGCGCTGCCGGCGACGCAGCGCCACCTGACGATCAGCGAAGCGCCCGCGCAGCCGAGACCGACACCGACACCGACACCGACACCGACAGCGACAGCGACAGCGACAGCGACGCCCGAGTTCAATCGAACCTGAAAGGCCCACCATGTCTCGCCATGACGCTTCCACCCCCCGCCACTCCGAGCGCCCGATGTGCGGTCCGGCTCCCGTGCGGGTCCGCGCGCCAGCCCAGCCCATCCGGCGCGCAGGGGCTGCCGAGGACGACGACGACGAGGATCCCGACCTGTCGTTTCTCGACGAGTTGCGCGACCCCGAGGGCCCGCCGCACTCGCTCGACGACCCCGAACCGACCGAGGCGCAACGCGACCCCGAGCACGAAGTCGAGACGACGCCCGACGACGACGACGATGAGGACTTGCCGCCGCGCCGGCGCGCCGGCGCGCGCCGCACGCGGCCGACCACCGCCGCGCGCACGCGGCTCGTCACGCGCTAGCGGCCGCCCGCGCAGGTGAATCGGCCGCAGTAGCAAGCCACGTTCCCACGGTGCGCGGCGCGGCGCGGATGCAGGCGCGGCATGGCGCTTGCCTCGACTGCTGGACCACGGCCGTGGTCTTCGCGACTCGAAGCAGCGGCTCCCCGAAACCCCAAGGAAGGACTCTCATGAAATCCACGCAACGTCGTCTGTGCACCGTCGCCCTGGCGGTGGCCGGCATCGCTGCCGCACCGGCTGCGCTGGCGCAGTTCACCGCGCCGAGCGACCAGAGCTCCAGCACGCGCTCCAGCGGCGGCATGTCCGCGTCGGGCGACGGCTACTCGATCCTGCCGTTCACGCGGCGCGGCTACTGGGGCGTGAGTCTCGGCCAGTCGAAGTACAAGAACCCCTGCGGCAGCGCGGCGTTCTCGTGCGACGACTCCGATCTGTCGGGTCGCATCTACACCGGCGGCATGTTCAACGACTGGCTCGGGCTCGAGGCCGGCTACGTGAACTTCGGCAAGGTCGACCGGGCCGGTGGCAGCACCGACTCGCAGGGCATCAACCTGAGCCTGGTCGGCCGCATTCCGCTCGGCCAGTTCAACGCCTTCGCCAAGGCCGGCACCACCTATAGCCGCACCAAGGTGTCGAGCGACGCGCTGTCCGGCGTGACCAGCGGCAGCGAAAAGGGCTGGGGCGGCTCTTACGGCGCCGGCGTGGGCTGGGACTTCACACCCACCTCGGGCGTGGTGCTCGAATGGGAGCGCCACGACATCCGCTTCCCCGGCGACGTGAAGGACCCGGTGGAGTCGGCGACGATCGGCTACATCCAGCGGTTCTGACGGCCATGGATGCCGGTACGGTGGTGACCAGCAAGGACGACGTCGATCGTTCGCGCGAGCATCTCTGGGAGATCGTGCGGGCCACGCGGTTCGCGATGGTCACCACCGTCGGCGAGGGCGATGCGCTGCGCTCGCGCCCGCTGACGACGCAGAATCACAAGCACGACGCAGGCGACAAGCTGTTCTTCTTCGTGCCCGCCACCGGCGAGGTGGCCGACGATCTGAAGCACGACCCGCGGGTCGGTGTGGCCTACGCCGACACCGACAAGGACCGCTATGTGTCGATCAGCGGCGTCGCCCGCGTGGTGCACGACCCGCGCCGCCAGGCCGAGCTGTGGTCGCCGCTGGCGCAGGGCTGGTTTCCGGGCGGCGCGAACGATCCGCAGCTGCGCCTGCTCGAGGTGCAGATGGAGAGTGCCGAGTACTGGGACGTGAAGGCCAGCAAGATGACCCAGCTGTTTCGCATGGCCAAGGCCGCCGTCGTGGGCAAGCCGCCGACCGACATCGGCGAACATCGCGACGTGGCGGTGCGCTGACGGCGCACGCGTCTGCGCCTGCCGTCTCAGGCCGGCACCAACGCGCGATCGGGCTGCGCCGGCGTCGAGATGCGCCGCAGCGCCTCCTCGACGGCGGCCGACGAATGTCGCGCCGCCAGGTCGCCGAGCGCGACGATGCCGACCAGTCGGGCGTCGTCGTCCAGCACCGGCAACCGACGGATCTGCACGTGGGCCATCTGCTGCAGCACCTCGTCGGGTGATTGCCACAGCGTGCACGAACGCACCCGGTCGCTCATCACCAGGTCGACCGCGGTGATCGCCGGGTGCAATCCGGCGGCGATGGCGCGCACCGTGATGTCGCGATCGGTCACGATGCCGATCAGCTGATCACCGTCGCACACCGGCAAGGCGCCGACGTTCAGTTCGTCCATCAGACGCGCCGCATGCTGCACGCTGTCGTCGGGCCGCACGGTGATCGGCTCGGGTGTCATCAGGTCGGCAATTGTGGCCATGGGGCATCAGTCGTGTAGGTGTCTGCGCAACGAAACCGGCAATGCCCATGCCCGCGTGTTCGCCGGGGTCGTCGCGCGGACGCCGGATGACGATTCGGCGCAACAGCGCCGCCCTTCAGCGCGCCGAACCCGGCAGCGCCACGCTCAACTGGTTCTGCACCACCAGCACGCCATCGACACGCGCGGCCAGTTCGCTGGCGCGCGAGCGCGCCAGCGCGTCGGGTGCCAGGCCGACCAGGATGACGCGGCCGCCTGCGCTGTCGACGTCGATGTGATAGCCATTGAGCGTCGGCTCGCGCGTCAGCGCCGAGGCGACGGCCGCACTGACGGCGGCGTCCTTCACCTTGTCGGGCGTCGCGTCCGGCGTGCGGTTGGCGATCCAGCGCGGCAGGCCGGGTGGCGATTCGCGTGTGTCGTTGACCGGCTGCAGGGCGGTGGCCCTCTGTGTGTCGATCGGCGGCTCGGCCGCGTCCGGCCCGCGCTGGCAGGCCACCAGCGACAGCACCGACAGGCAGGCAAGGGCCGCCGCGCAGGCGCGCGGCCGATCGAGTGGTCGCGGCCCACGCATCGGTGGGCGAGGGATCGTTGGGTCGGTCGTCATGCCGCGGATTCAGGCATGCGGTATGCCCGCGCAGGCGTGGGCGCGCATCCTGCCGCACGCCGAGGGAGACACGTGATGGCGACCTTCAAGTCCACCCCACCCGCTGACCGCGCGGCGCCCGCGCCGCGTCGCTCGCTCGCCGGCGGCTTCTGGCGCTGGCTGCACGGCTTCTATCAGACCGGCGACATCGAGCCCGCGGGTCCGCGGCCTCGCCGTCCGGACCCGACGGCTGCACTGCGCCGCGCCCGAGCACCGCGATGAACCTGGCGCGGCTGTCGCGCAGCCGGGTGCTGCGGGGCACAGCCGCGACGCTGCTGCTGCTGATCGTGCTCGTCGCCATCGGCGAGGCGATCGGCTGGCCGATGTTGCGCGCGCCGCTGCAACGGATGGCGACACGTGCCGCCGGGGTGCCGGTGGCGCTCGACGGTGACTTTCGGCTGCACCTGATCCGCCGGCCGCGCGTCGAGGTCGAGCACCTGCGCGTCGACGCCGCGGCGGGTCTGCCGGTGCCGCACCTGCTGGACGCGCGTGGCCTCACGCTTGCCTGGCGATGGCCGGACCTGTGGCGCTGGCAACGGCGCGGCGAGGCGCTGCGCCTGCACGCGCTGTCGGCACGAACGCTGGACGCCCATCTGCTGCGGCTGGCCGACGGGCGCGCCAGCTGGCAGCTCGGCCCGCCGCGCTCGGCGGACACACCCGCGGAGGCAGCCCTGCCGCGGGTCGGCAGCCTGCGGGTCACCGACGGCCGTATCGCGCTCGACGACAAGCTGCTCGACACCACGCTTCAGGTGACGCTGCGCGGCGGCGAGGGCGAGCAGCCGGCGCAGCGCGGTTATCGCGCCGAGGCGCAAGGACGCTACCGCGGTGCGCCGCTGCTGTTGACGGCCTCGGCCGGCGCGGTGCTGCCGCTGCTGCAGGACGAGGCGGCCGGCGCAGCGGCGCAGCCGGTGCCGCTGCGCGTCGAAGGGCGCGTCGGCGATTCGCGGCTGTACTTCAACGGCAGCGCCGGCGCACTGTTCGGACCGATGTCGCTGCGCGGCGCGCTGCAGCTGACCGGGCCGTCGCTGACCGCGGTCGGCGACCTGCTGGGCGTCACGCTGCCGCGCACGCCGCCGTTCCAGCTCGGCGGCCACATCGTCCACCACGCCGGCGACTGGCAGCTGCGGGCCGATCGTGCCGTCATCGGACGCAGCCGCCTGGCCGGCGACTTCCGCTACGACGGCCGCGCGCGTCCGGCGCGATTGACCGGCCGCCTCACCGGCCAGCGGCTGGCGCTGCGCGACCTGGGTGCGGCCGTCGGCACCGATGCGCCGAACGGGCAACGCCCGTCGCCCGGCAACGTGCTGCCGCAACGGCCGTTCGACCTTGCCTCGCTGCGCGCGATGGACGCCGACGTGCAGGTCGCCGTCGACGAACTCGATTTCAGCAGCACCGGCCTGGTGCCGCTGCAGGCGCTGCGTACCCGCATCGTGCTCGCGGGCGGTGTGCTGCAGCTGCAGGGCCTGCACGCCACCGCGGCCGGCGGCGAGGTCAGCGGTGCCACCCGGCTCGACGCGTCGCGCGAGCCGGCGCGCTGGTTCGCCGACCTGCAGTTCGGCCGCATCGACGCGGCCGGCTGGATCCGTGCGCTGCAGCCGGCGCGCGAGCGCAGCGCCGCGCCAGCGGCCAAGGCGGCGCCGGCGCTGCGCCGCGAGCGCCAGCGCGCCCGGCAGGGCGGCGACCAGCCGGTGCGCAGTTATCTCACCGGGTTGATCGACGCCGCCTTCAAGGTCGAAGGCGCTGGCGCCTCGACGGCCGACATCCTGGGCACGCTGGGCGGGCAGGCGCAGATCCGCCTGCGCGATGGCACGCTGTCGCACCTGGCGACCGAACTGATGGGCATCGACCTCGGTCAGGCGATCGGCGTGGCGATCCGCGGCGACCGGCCACTGCCGTTGCGCTGCGCGGTGTTCGACCTGGCCATCGAGCAGGGCGTGGCGACGACCCGGCGCGCGCTGGTCGACAACGCCGACAGCACCGTGCGCATCGCCGGCCGCGTGAACCTGCGCGACGAGACGATCGCGGCACGGTTGCGCGTCGAGCCGAAGGACTTCTCGCCGCTGTCCTTGCGCGCGCCGATCGTCGTCAGCGGGCCGCTGGCCAAGCCGGTGGTCGGCATCGAGGGCAGCGAGGCGCTCGGCCGCCTGCTCGCCGCCGCCGCGCTGGGTGCGCTGGCCGGCCCCGCGGCGCTGCTGCCGCTGATGGATCCGGGCAGCGAGGACACCGTCGACCCGTGTGCTCAGCCGACGCCGGCCAACGCCAAGTCGGTGCAGCAACAACGTTGAACTGAGACGCGTGCGGTCACGGCATCGCCCCGTGACGGGCGCTCCGCGCTGCGCGGTTCAGCTCGCGTCGTGGTCGTCCTGCGTCGGCACGTCGCCGAAATCGCTGTCGAGCGGCTCCTGGGGCGCCGCGTTGCCGCGTATGCCCACCCGCGCCATCCAGTAGGCCTGCAGCCGGTTCACGGCGGCCATCTGTTCGGTGGAGATGCGGCGCGAAGCCGCCAGATCGGGCGGCGGCAACTGGGTGCGGCCGGAATCGAACGAAGTGGGTTCCATGGTGGTGGGCGTCCTGATCAACGTCTCCAGTAGGCAAACCCCGTGCCTGACAGGGTCACTGCGGGGAGTGAGCGCTGCGCCGGCAAGCGGCGCGCCGGCTCGACTCTTGCGTGCGGGATGCTGCGCGCTGACGAAGCGGGAAGCGAACCGCATAATCCCGCGCTCGATCGTCGCCCACCTACCTCGACACACCCATGCGGATCCGGTCGCACCTGGCCTCGCTGGTGGCGGCGATCGTGCTGCCCACGGTGCTGCTGGCCGCCGTCGCGCTGGCGCACCTGCGCAGCGTGCACTGGAGCGCCGAGACGCAGCGCCTGGCCGAACGCGTCGACGCCGTGGCGCTGGCGGTCGATGCACAAATCGACGGCAGCGTGCGCGCCTTGCAGCAAATGGCGGCACTCGTCGATCCGCAGCCGCGTCGCGACGTCGCCCGTGCCGATGCCGATCGGCTCGCACACAGCCTGCTCGATCTGAATCCGATGTGGGCCGTGGTCGAGCTGCACGGCCTGGACGGCGCCGAGCTGCGCCGCTGGGCGCGCCCGGGCGAGCCGGCGCTGGCACCCGCGGGGGCCGCCTTCGTCGACGGCGTGCGCGGCGGCGCGCGTCAAGCGGTGTCGGACCTCATGCTGGCGCCGCCGGCAGCGCCGGCCACCTATATCGCCGTGCCGGTGGTGCGCGACGGCGCGCCGCACGCGGTGCTGCTGGCCGGCATCGGCGCCGCGCAGTGGTTGCGCTTTCTCGAACGCTACGGCATCGCCGCACCGGAGACGCTGACGCTCAACGACAGCCAGGGCCTGATCATCGCGCGCACGCTGGACCCCGAGCAGTGGGTCGGCAAGCGCTCCGGCGCCAGCTACTGGGACCGCACACGCGAAAGCCGACGCGGTGGATTCAGCAACCTGAGCGTCGACGGCAAGGAGTTCTTCAGCGCGTTCAGCCATCAGGCGTCTTCGGGCTGGGTCACCGGCAGCGGCGGCCCGCGCGCGCGCGCCGATGCCGAGGTCGGCCGTGCCGCCCTGCTGACCACCGCGCTGCTGGTGCTGGCCACGCTGGTGGCGGTGCTGCTGGCGGCGCTGATCAGCGACCGCATCGCCGGCGCGATCAGCGCGTTGATGGACACCGTGTCGTCGATCGGCCGCCGCGGCGGCGGCGCCGCCGCTGCCGCGCCGCGGCGCATCGACATCGACGAGGTCGAGGCGGTGCAGCGCAAGGCGCGCGAGGCCGACCAGGCGGTGCGCGAGCAGGCCATCGCGCAGGAGCGCGCGCTCGAGCAGGCGACCCATGCGCGTGTCGACGCCGAGGCGGCGATCCGCGCCAAGGACGAGTTCATCGCGATGCTGAGCCACGAGCTGCGCAATCCGCTGAGCGCGATCACCTCGGCGTCGGCGCTGCTCGCGATGACCAGCCTGCCGGCCGATGCGCAGCGCCATGCCAGCCGTGTGCTGGAGCGCCAGGTGCGCCATCTGACGACGATGGTCGACGACCTGCTCGACATCACGCGACTGGACATCGGCAAGGCGCAGACCGAGCTGACGCCGCTCGATCTGTCGTCGGTGGTGACGCAGGTCGCGCGCCAGTTCGAGGACGGCGCCCGCTGCGACCACCTGCAGGTCGAGGTCGACGTGGCGCCGGCGTGGGTGAAGGGCGACGAGCGGCGGCTCGAGCAGGTGGTGACCAACCTGCTCGACAACGCCTGCAAGTTCACCCCCGCGGGCGGCCATGTGCTGCTGCGCGTGCGTGCCGACGCCCACCACGCCACCCTGACGGTGGCCGACGACGGTGCCGGCCTCGCGCCCGAGCTGCTGCCGCGGCTGTTCGATGCCTTCACGCAGGGCCGCGACACGGCCGACCGCGCAGGCGGCCTGGGCCTCGGGCTGGCGGTCGTGAAGCGGCTGGTCGAGCTGCACGGCGGTACCGTCGGCGCCGACAACGGCGGGCCGCTCGGCGGCGCCGTCTTCATCGTGCGGCTCGAGACCGCGACGAGTGCTCAGCCGGCGCGTCAGCAGGCGCTCACCTAATCTCGCGATTCGGCGACTCCGCGGCGGGCACGCTGATTGCAAGACCGATACCAATGGCATCGTCTGTGCAGCCTTCACCCGCCGGCGTGCCGATGACGCTCGATTTCCTGCGCATCATCGAGCAGGTACGCGACCACGCGATGTTCCTGGTCGACCTGCAGGGTCGCATCGCGAGCTGGAACGAAGGCGTGCGCAAGATCCTCGGCTGGGAGGCACCCGACTGGGTCGGCCAGCCGATGGACGTGGCGTTCACCGACGACGACCAGCGCAGCGGCGTGCCGGCGCAGGAGCTGCGCGTGGCCGCCCACACCGGCCGGGCCGACGACAACCGCTGGATGCGCCACAAGAGCGGCGAGCACTTCTTCGCCCTCGGCGCGGTGACGCGCATCGACGACGATGCCGGCCAGCCGGTGGCCTATCTGAAGGTGTTGAGCGATTTCACCGGCCCTCGCCTGGTGGAGGAGGACCGCGAGCGGCTGCTGGCGTCGGAGCGCGCGGCGCGCCGCGACGCCGAGGGCCACGCCGCCGCGCTGACCGCGGCGATCGATGCGATGCCCGACGCGGTGTGCTTCTGCACGTCCGACGGCGTGATCACGCGCAGCAACGCACAGGTGGCGGCGCTGTTCGGCCTGGCGCAGCGCGACGCGATGCCGCGCACGATCGACGACGCCGTGCACGCGTTTCGCATGCGCCGGGAGCGCGACGCGGAGCCGATCGACCCGGGCGAGCTGCCGTTCACCCGCGCGCTGCAGGGCCACACGGCGGAGACCGAGCTGTGGGTCACGCGGCTGGACGACGGCGAGGACCGCTTCGTGCGCACCACCGCGGCGCCGGTCGTCGTCGACGGCGGCGAGATCGTCGGCATCGTCGCGGTCACCACCGACCAGACCGCACGCTGGCATGCGCACGAGCAGGAGCGCGAGCTGACGCGGCTGGCGATGATGCTGCGCGAGCGCGAGGCGCAGTTCCGCGCCGTGGTGCAGGGCGTGCGCAACTACGCCATCTACACCGTCGACGTGCGCGGCGTCATCTCGTCGTGGCAGGCCGGCGCGGCCCTCCTGAACGGCTACAGCGCCGACGAGGCGATCGGCATGCCGTTCGAGCGCCTGTTCACCGCCGCCGACCGCGCCGCCGGCAGGCCGCAGCACGAGATGGAGACCGCGGCGCGCACCGGCGAGTACAAGGGAGAGGGCCTGCGCGTGCGGCGCGACGGCACCACGTTCGACGCCGCCGTCGTGCTGACGGCGCTGCGCGGCCCCAAGGGCCAGCTGCTCGGCTACCTGAAGCTGATGCAGGACATCACCTCGCGCAAGCGCGAGGAGCGTGAACGCGAGACGATGCTGCGCGAGGCGCACGTCGCGCGTAGCGAAGCCGAACGGGCCAATCACTCGAAGGGCGAGTTCCTGGCCACCATCTCGCACGAGCTGCGCACGCCGCTGTCGGCGATCCTCGGCTGGGTGCGCGTGCTCGAGCGCGGCGCGTCCGACCCGGACACGGTGGCGCAGGGCCTGTCGGCGATCTCGCGCAATGCGAAGGTGCAGGTCCAGCTGATCGAGGACCTGCTCGACATGAACCGCATCGAGTCGGGCCATCTGCGCCTGGAGCTGCAGCCGGTGGAGCTCGGCCACGTGATCGCCGCCGCGATCGATGCCGTGCTGCCGGTGGCCACCACCAAGGGCGTGGCGATCCGCCTGACCCGCGACCGTTCGTCGGCCGTGGTGTCGGGCGATGCGGGTCGTTTGCAGCAGATCGTCGGCAATCTGCTCGACAACGCCGTCAAGTTCACCCCGGGCGGCGGCACGGTGACGGTGTCGCTGGTGCAGGTGGGCCGCTCGGTCGAGATCGCGGTGGCCGACACCGGACAGGGCATCGACCCGGCGTTCGTGCCGCACGTGTTCGAGCGCTTCCAGCAGCAGGATGCGACCAGCACGCGGCGCCATGGCGGCCTGGGCATCGGGCTGGCCGTGGTGCGCGAACTGGTGCGCCTGCACGGCGGCTCCGAGCGGGCCGAGAGCGCCGGCATCGGCCACGGGTCGTGCTTCACCATCACGTTGCCGGCGCTGGACTCGACCGGTGCGGCGGCCGATGCGGGCGTGCATGCCGACGCCGGGCACGGCGACCCTGCGCCGTTGCCCCGCGTCGACGGCGTCACGGTGCTGGTGATCGACGACGAGCCCGACGTGCGCGCCAGCGCCGAACACCTGCTGCGCGCCGCCGGTGCACAGGTGTTCGCCGCCAGCAATGCGATCGACGGCCTGGCCCTGCTGCGCCGGCACCGGCCGCAGGTGGTGCTGAGCGACATCGCGATGCCCGGGCACGACGGCTACGAGCTGCTGCGCTGGGTGCGCGAACTGCCCGACCCGCAGACGCGGCGCACGCCGGCCGCGGCGTTCACGGCCTATGCGCAGCCCGAGGACCGGCGGCGTGCGCTCGCCGCCGGCTACCAGATGCACCTGGTCAAGCCGGTGTCGCCCGATGTGCTGCTCGACGCCGTTGCCACACTGGCGGCGGGCCGCAGCAGCGCGAACTGAGCCTCGCCCGCGGTTCAGCGCGCGGACCTACGACTTGCCGGTGGACTTGCGCGCCGACCGGGCCGCCGACTTGCGCGGTGGCGGCGGCACCTTGCCGCCGGCGCGGCGCGCTTCGGACAGTCCGATCGCCACCGCCTGCTGGGGGTTCTTCACGCGGCGGCCCGAACCACCGCTCTTCAGCTTGCCTTCCTTGAACTCGTGCATCACGCGCGCCACCTTGCGCGCCGTCTTCGCATCGGTCTTGGCCATGTTCGTCGCTCCTGTAGCGGATGCTGGCTCGTCCTGGCGGCCAACGGCGTGCCTGCGCGACAGCGCTTGCGGGCATACCGCGTGGCAGGGCGTCGCCGCTGTCGGCGCTGGCCGACAGCGTGTTGCGCCGGCCGCTGATGCCGCGCCGCCGGCGGCGCGCCTATCGTGCATTCACCGGCCCGACGGGTCGATTGACGAAGAGGAACGCGATGACACATTCCCATACCCGACATGCCGCCTTCGTGCTGTCTGCGCTGGCGGCCGCTTCGCTGCTGGTGGCCTGCGACCGCGGCGACAACCGCACCGCGGGTGAACGCACCGACAGCGTGATCGCACAGACCGAGAAGGGTGCCCGCGAGATGGGCAGCAGCGCCAAGCAGGCGGCCGGCGACACCGCCGACAAGGCCAAGGACATGGCCATCACCGCCAAGCTCAAGTCGCAGCTGGCGGCGGACGACACCTTGAAGGCCACGCAGATCAACGTCGACACCACCGCCGGCCAGGTGACGCTGCGCGGCACGGCGCCCGATGCGGCGGCCAAGGACAAGGCGACGCAACTGGCCAAGAGCGTGTCGGGCGTTGTCGAAGTCAACAACCAGCTCACCGTCAAGCAGGGCGGCTGACGCAGCCAGCAAAGCAGATCGGGCCCGCGGGCCCGATCGTGTCTACTGGATCAAGCCGTTCTTGATGGCGTAGTAGGTCAGGTCGCTGTTCGACGACAGACCCATCTTCTCCATCACACGGGTGCGGTAGGTCGACACGGTCTTCGCGCTCAGCGACATGCTGAGCGCGAGTTGGCCGATCGTCTCGCCCTGTGCCAGCCGCAGGAAGACCTGGAACTCGCGCTCGGAGAGTTGTTCGTGCAGCGGCTTCTCGCTGCCGTTGGCCAGGCCGGCTGCCAGCCGCTCGGCGACGCCGGGCGTGATGTAGCGGCGGCCGAGCGCGACGGTGCGGATCGCCTTCACGATGTCCTGCGGGTCGCACTCCTTGTTCAGATAGCCCGAGGCGCCCTGGCGCAGCAGCGTGGTGGCGTAGTGCTCCTCCGGAAAGCTGCTGAGGATCAGCACCGGCAGCTCGGGTGCACGGGCCTTGATCGCCAGCAGCGTGTCGACGCCGTTCTGCCCGGGCATCGAGATGTCGAGCAGCACCACGTCGGCCGACTGCTCGCGCACCACGTCGAGCGCCTCGCGCCCGTTGGCGCATTCGGCCACGACGCGCAGGTCGACCTGCTCGACCAGGAACTGGCGCAGACCCGCCCGCACGATGGCGTGGTCGTCGACGATGGCGACGCGGATCATGCCGCCTCGCAAGCCGGCAGCCGCGCCGCGATGCGCGTGCCGCGCCCCGGCGCCGACACGATGTGCAGGCTGCCGCCCTCGGACTCGACGCGATAGCGCATGCCCTTGAGGCCGTGCGCACTGGACTGCGCCGCCTGCGGGTCGAAGCCGCAGCCGTCGTCGGCCACGCACAGTCGCGCGCTGGCATCGCCATCGCGCTCGAGCGTCACCTTCACCGAGCGGGCCTGCGCGTACTTGGCGATGTTGGTCAGCGCCTCCTGCACCAGGCGGTAGGCCGTCATCTGCGCGCTGGCCGTCAGCTGCACCGACTGCAGCTCGGTGTGCACCGGCAATTCGGCGCGTTCGGCGAACTCGCGCGCCTGGATCTCCAGCGCGGCGCTCAGGCCCAGGTGGTCGAGCGTGGAGGGATGCAGGTCTTCGATGATGCGGCGCTTGAGTCGAATGCCCTCGTGCAGCGCGCTGCTCAGCTCGCGAAGACGGGCCCGCACCTCGGGCGCCGCGTCGGCGCCCAGCCGGTGTGCCAGCCGTGCCGCGGTGAGCTGCGCGGCGGCGAGCAGCGAGCCGAGTTCGTCGTGCAGGTCGCGTGCCAGGCGCTGGCGTTCGTCCTCGCGCACGGTCTGCAGGTGGCGCGCCAGCTCGGTGAGCTCACGCGTGCGTTCGGCGGCGACCCGCTCCAGCCGGGCCTGCTCGGCCTGCAGCGCGAGGCGGTGCCGACGTTCGAGACCGTCGACCTGTCCACCATGGCGCAGCACCAGCAGCAGCGACACCGCACCGGCCAGCGCCATCGCCATCACCGCGAGCCGGCTCGACAGCAGCGCGTCGCGCACCGGTTGCAGCTCGGCGCGGGGCGCGCCGGCGGCGAGCAGCCGCGCGCCCGCTTCGCGCAGCGCTTGCGCGTGAGAGGGTGCGCCGTCGCCGCGCACCTGCAGCAACACGGGGCCGCGCGGGTCGACGACGCCGCGCGTGGCCGGCATCGTCGACATCGCGTCCAGCGCGGCGAGCGCGCGGTGGTAGCTGACTTCGTTGATCGCCAGCACCGCGAACAGCGCCGCCAGCACCAGCAGCGCCGTCGGCAGCCGTTCGGTCTGGCGCCGCGCGCAGGCCCAGGCGCTGCGCGCGGTGACCTTCAGCCTGCGCCAGGCGATGGGGAGCGCGTCGACAGGTGCGGCCACCGGCGCTCGAGGCGTCGCGGATCCCAGAGGGGCCAGACCGGCATCGGCGGCAAGGGGGTTCATGCGGCTGCGTTTGGCAGTTGGCGTGCCCGCGCGCGCGGTGCGGCGGCTGTATCCGTTCGGCCTCGCGCTGGCGCGCATCGCGATCGTGTGCGACGCAAGCTGACCGACGCCGCCGGCACGGCAGGCGGCCCGACGCTGATGCGCCGTGTCAGTGCAGCGTGGCGACCGCGGGGCGCTCGTCGGGGTGCAGGCGAGCCGGCAACGGCTTGCGGGCGGGCGGCGTCGGGCGGGGCTCGTGCGTCGCGGTCAGCTCGTCGAGCCGGCTGAACACCAGCCGTGGCCCGAGCGGCTTGCCCCACAGCTCGGCGAAGTCGGTGCCCGCCAGCTCGATGTCGTGATCGGCACTGACGGCGACCGCCGGCACGTCGGCGCAGCCGGGCAGATCACGCAGCCGCAGCAGCAGCGACAACGCGTCGCCGTCGGTGAGCTCGAGATCGATCAGCACCAGCGCGGGTTTGAGGTTCTCGGCCAGGTGCAACGCGCGCTGCGAGGAGGTGGCCACCACCAGGTGCAGGTGCGGCCGGCGTTCGAAGATGGCCTCCAGCAGCATGATGTTGACGGCGCGGTCGCCGACGTACATCACCCACGGCGTGGCGCTCGAATCCTCGTGTAGGAATTGCATGTGGCCTCCCAGGTCATGTGGTGAATCGCGGTGGGTGGCAATCCACGTGCCCGGGTTTTGCCCCTGCAGCAGGCCCTTTCCAGATCGTCGGCGGCAGGGTGTTCGGCAATTTGTGCTGTGCCGGGCTCAATCGCCCGGCGCGGGTGTGCCGTTGCGTCGGCGCTGGTAGGCGGCCATCAGCGGCGTGGCCGACACGCCGTGCAGCACGATCGACAGCGCCACGCCGATCAGCGACGCGGCGATCAGTTCGCGCGCCAGATCGCCGGTGACGCCGTGTTCCAGCGCGAAGGCCAGGTAGAACAAGGTGCCGACGCCGCGGATGCCGAACCAGGCCATCAGCCGGCGCTGGCTGCCGGCCATAGAGCGTCGGCCGACGACCAGCAGCACCGACAGCGGACGCACCACGAACACCAAGGCCAGGCCGAAAGCCAGTGCACGCCAACTGGGCTGCACGCTGTGCAGCGCGATACCGACCGCCAGTACCGAGGTGGCCTCGACCAGGCGCTCGCAGCGGGCGCCGAAGGCGAACAGGCGCTCGCCGAGCTCGTGTCCGCCGTCGTCTGCCTCGGCCGGCGCCTCGGCGCGCAGCGGCCACAGCAGCGTGGCGCCCATCGCGAACACCGCGACGAAGGCCGAGGTGTCGCTCCACCGCGCCAGGCCGTAGGCCAACGTCACGGCGCCGGCATAGAGCAACTCGTCGCGCGCCAGCCGCTCGCCGCGCCGCAGACGGCGGCGCACCTCCTGGCCGATCAGCAGACCGAGCGCGATGCCCAGCGCCGCGCCACCGCCGATCGGCAGCAGCAGATCGCTCCACCACCAGTGCAGGCCCTTCGGCCCGATCGCGTGCAGCCCCAGCAAGCCGAGGCCGAGCATCACCGCCGGGAATGCGCTGCCGTCGTTGAGCCCACCTTCGGCCGTGATCGACAGCCGCACCGCGTCGCGGTCGCTGGCCGAGCGGATCTGCACCTCGGAGGCGAGCACCGGATCGGTCGGCGCCATGATCGCCGCCAGCAGCAAGGCCGCCGCCCACGGCAGGCCGAGCAGGGCGTGCGCGAACACCATGCCGAGCACGATCGCGACCACCATGCCGGGCCCCGCCATCAGCAGCGCCACGCGCCAGGGCGCCAGGCGAAACGGCACGCGCAGCCGCAGTCCGACGGCAAACAGCGACACCAGCACGGCGAGTTCGGTGGCCACGCGCAGCGTGCCGGCGTGGTCCTGGATCGGCGGCCCGCCCGGTGAGCGCAACAGTCCGCCGGCCGCGGCTCCGGCGGCCAGATAGATCACCGCCGGCGTCAGCGGTAGCCGGCGGACGGCCTTGTCGGCGAGCGTCAGTGCCAGCAGCACCGCGCCGAGCAACAGCAACAAGGCGGTCAGCATCGGCTGCCGCAAGGCAAACGACAGGCCGGTCCCCGCGACCGACGATGCCGCAGGTGCGCCCTCGTCAGTGCTCCGGCGAATCCGTCGCCGGCGCGGCCGCGGGCTGCCCGTGCGGGCGCGCGCACAGCGCGCCGAGTTGCCCGTGCGATCGCTGCAGCCAATCGTGGTGACGCGCGATCGTGTCCCGCACGCTGCCCGGCAGCGACAGGTCGCTCGCGCGCTGATAGCGCGGCAGCGCCAGCGCCTGCGTGGCACGCACCTGCTCGGCGAGCGCGTGGTCCGGCGAACCGCGGCGCTCGCGCGCACGGCGACTTTCAGCACGCCGCAGCGCCGCCGCGGCTGCCAGGCCGTCTTCGTCGGCCGGGCCTCCGTGCAGCGCCTTCAGCGCCTTCAGTTCGGCGATCGCCATGCGGCTCTCGCTCGCGTGCTGCAGCAGTGCCTGCCGGAGCGCGTCGTCGCGCGCCTGCCCGGCCGCACCGCTGGCCTCACGCTCGCCGTCTCTGGCCGACTCGATCAAACCCTGCAGGATGTCGACGATGTCATCGTCGTGCATTCAGCGAGTCGGCCCCTTGTCAGACAACGACAACCTCAGCGGAAGAACAGATAGGCGACGACGACCACGACGGCCGGTACGCCCAGGAGCCAGGCCACCACGTACTTGCCCATCACGACACCTCCGGTCGAATTCGAAACGGCGAGGCGATGCGCGACGAGCGCGCATCGAGAAGTCCGTCAGGGCTTGCGATCGACATCACGCTCGATGCGATCGGTGCTGTTGTCGTCCTCGATCTGCTCGCGCACGTCGCCGGCCGCCTTCTGCGCCTTGCCCTCGGCCTGCTTGGCGGCGCCCTTGACCTGCTGCTTGGTGCTGCCGATGGCTTCGCCGGTCTTGCGTTGCACCTTGCCGGCGGCGTCCTTCACCGTACCCTTGACTTGATCGGAATTCATCTGGATTCGCTCCTGTTGACGCGGGACCCGCGAAGGCCGGTCCACGCGAGAGCACCTTAAGCGTTGCGCCTCGTCGGCCGGGTAGTTGCAGGGCGTGAGGAGGTGTCAACCGGCGCCTACAGCCGTGGTCGGCTGCCGTAATGCCGCGAGGCCCTGGGCATCCGGCTTGCCCCGACCGGCGCCATGGATGATCCCCGTACCGACAACTCGATCGCCGAGCCCGACGACTTCGTCGGCGGCGATGCGTGGCCCGACCCAGCAGGCGCGCCGCCGCCGGGCGCGGCCGGATCCGCCGACGACGCTGCCATGGCCGCAGACGACGCGTTGCGCTGGTTCTACGGCGGCACCGAGCCGCCGGAGCAGCCCGCGGCCCAACCTCTTCGTCGAGCGGCGTAGCCGCCGCGTAGGAAGCGGTTGACGCGCCGGCGCGGCGCGCGCCGCTATCGACAAGTCGCGCGACCCGCCGACACTCGTCTCATGCGGCGTTGTCCTCGACGAGCCGCCATTCACATTCACCAACCCTTCTCCATCAAGGAATTCGCCGTGAACCAGATGCCTTCTCCTCTTCTGTTGCCGCTGCTGCCGGTGGCCGTGCTGGCCGCCTGGCTGCTGGTGGCGTGGTCGCGCACCCGGCGTGAGCTGAGCGCGTTCGACGGCTTCGAGGGCCTGCACCTGGAGCCGCAGGACTTCCGAACCGATTGACATTTGATGAAAGGACACCTCGTCATGCGAACACTCGACATCCTGCGCGGCACGATCGTCGCCATCGGTGTGCTGGCCACGGCCGGCGCGTCGGCCCAGTCGATGAACGGGTCCGACTATCAGGCGGCCAAGGATCGCATCGGCGCCGACTACCAGTCGGCCAAGGAAAACTGCGATCGCCTGGCCGGCAACGCCAAGGACATCTGCGACGCCGAGGCCAAGGGCAAGCAGCAGGTGCAGGAGGCAGAGCTCGACTACCGCCGCTCGGGCAAGCCCGAGGCCTCGGCCAAGGTGGAGCAGGCGCGCGCCGACGCCGCTTATGAAGTGGCCAAGGAAATGTGCGACGACCGCGCCGGCAACGAGAAGGACGTCTGCCTGAAGGAAGCCAAGGCCGCGCAGGTGCGCGCCAAGGCCGACGCCAAGGTCAGCGAAACGACTGCCACCTCGCGCCGCGACGCCGCCGGCGAGAAGCGTGACGCCGACTACGAACTGGCGGTGAAGCGCTGCGACGCGTATTCGGGCAACAGCAAGTCGGAGTGCGTCAACGCGGCGAAGTCGCGCTACGGCAAGTAGGCCGCCGCGCGGAAGGCGGCGCCGCCACGCGGCGTCAGCCTTCGATACCCTCCAGACGCGGCGGTGAGTAGCCGCGCCCCACCATCGCCCGCGCAAAGAAATACTGCTCGCGAGCCCGTTCGGACAGCGCATCGAGGTCGACGCGCCCGTGACTGTCGCAGGGGAAGACGAGTTCTCTGCCGAACCCCAGCAGATCGCTGAAGCGGATCTGGAACGAGGGCTCGACGAGGCAGGGTGTACAGGGGCTCATGGCAGTGGATGTGTTTCCTGAGCTGTCATTGGCAAAACGCGCGCCAGCCCCGGACGGTGGACAGTGATTGCCTGTGCCATCGCGAGCGTTCGCGGCGCCGTCCTACAGCGCGGCGCAACGCACCACCCTCGTCAACGCGCGGGGCGCCGTGCAGCATCGGCGACAGCGCGCCGCGACGCAGTGCCAACGGAGAGATGCAGATGACGACGTTCAAGCAAGTGGTTCCCCTGTTGATGGCCGGCTACGTGATCTGGCAATGGAACACCTGGTGGCGCCAGCGGCAGACCCGCGTGGCCGGTCAGCCGGTGGAAGAAACCACCTGGGAAGGCGAGGGCGGCGCGTTGCCCGATACCGGCGCACAGCTCGGCCCCGAACCGCATCGGCAGTGAGTGCCGGACCGTCCGCGCCTGACGGGCCGGACGCCTTCGTCGCCGATGATCCGCTGACCCGTCTGGTCGCGCTGCGTCGAACGACCGAGCGCCGCCTGCAGGCAATGCAGGACGCGGCGCCGCGGGCCCGGCCGGCGGCACGCCGCCGCTTGCTGCTGGCGCTGCAGATGCGCTGGAAGCTCGACGAGCAATCGGTCGCGCCGCGGCTCGACGACGTGGCTGCCGGCGAGCCGACGCTGCCGAACGTCGAACGCGAGTCGCTGCTGCTGCGTGAAGGGGCCGATCTGTTGGAAACCCAGGCGCTGCCGGCGGCCGCCCAGCGCGCGCTGCTGAGCACGCTGACCGGCCTGTCGGCGCTGCGCGCCGAGCGGCTCGAGGCGGCGTTGGCGGCGGCGATTCAGCGCGGCGACATCGACACCGCGGCGCTGGCTCGCGACATCGACGAACGGCTGGTGCGCTGGCGCGACGAAGTGCTGGCCACCGGCGACATCGAGGACGAGGAGATCGATCCCGTCGGCACGCCCCCGCGTTGATGCGCCGCCGCGGGCACGTGGCCTGCCGCTGCCGCGGCGCATCGTCATGTCCGCCCTGCCATCGGAGCCGTCCATGGGAACCTGCATCGTCTGCGGCAACGAGTACGCCCAGGTATTCGACATCGTCTTCAAGGGCCAGCTGTACAGCTTCGACAGCTTCGAGTGCGCGATCCACCGGCTGGCGCCGACCTGTGCGCACTGCGGTTGCCGCATCGTCGGCCATGGCATCGAGGCGGCCTCGGCGGTCTACTGCTGCGCCCATTGCGCACGCCAGGCCGGCGTGCAGGGCGCGGTCGACCACGCCGCCTGACCGGGGCGGTGCGGGTGGGCGAGCCGGTGTTCGTCGAGGTGGCACTGCTGGTGCTGGCCAGCGCGCTGGCGCTGTGGCTGCGGCCCTGGCGCGGCCTCAGTGCGCGGGCCCTGCCGTGGCCCTGGGTCGTCACGGTCGCGGTGATGCCGTTCCTGTGGGCGCTCGACGGCCTGACCGGCGTGCCGCTGTCGCCGCGCCTGTCGGGCGCTGCCCTGCTGGTGCTGCTGGCCGGCTGGCCGTTGACCGTGCTGACGCTGCTGCCGGCGGCCATCGTGGCCGCGCTGGTGGGTCCGCTCGACGGGGCCGAGGCCCTGCATCGCAGCGTCTGGCTCGGCTTGCTGCCGGCGTCACTGATGCTGGTGCTCGGGGCGGCGGTGCGCCATTGGCTGCCGCGCCATCCGGCGACCTATGTGCTCGGCCGTGGCGGCGTCGCGGTGCTCGCCGCGTGTGCGGTGGCCGCCGTGTCGTTCAATGCGCTGCAGCGCGACGCCGGCGCCGCGGTGAATGCGTCGATGCTGGCCGCGCTGCTCGGCGCCTGGGGCGAGACCGTCATCACCGCGTGGGTGGTGGCGCTCGGCGTCGCCTGCCGCCCGCACTGGCTGGCCACCTACTCCGATCGCCTGTACTGGCCGAACGCGGCGCGCGGCTGAACCGCGAGCGTCATTCGCTCGGCACGAAGATCCACATCAGCAGGTAGATCAGCAGCCCGGCGCCGCCGCACAGCAGCAGCAGCGCGAACAGCATGCGCCAGATCCACGACTCGACGCCGGTGGCCTTGGCGATGCCGCCGCAGACGCCGGCGATCCAGCGGTCGCCTGTGCTGCGCCGCAGGGCGTTGAGCGCCGCGAAGGCCGCGCCCGGCGGTTCGCCGGACGGCGCGCCGCCGTCGCCGAGCAGGCGGGCCTTGGCGCGCGCGAACTCGTCGGCGCTCAAGCCGCCGCGCTGATGCAGTTCGTGCAGCCGGGCCAGCTCGTCGCTCAGTGACATGGGCCTTCCTCGTTGTCGCTGCTGTGGGGCGGGTCACCACTGTGCCACGCGGCGGCCTGCCCGGTGCGCCGGGTGATCTAATAATTGCACCAGGGATGGCAAGAAACTCTTCTTGCGAGATCACGGCGCGGCCAACAGAATGCTCGCTTCACAGCGCGCGCGGGAGAGAAGCGATGACCTCACAACGGATGAATCCCGCGCGCCGGCGCGTCGTGGCGGCCTCGCTGGCCGCGGGCGGCCTGATGGCCGGCGGCAGCCTGCTGTCGATCGGCGCCCGCGCCGCGGGCAAGAACAAGATCAACATGCAGCTCGGCTGGCTGATCGGCGGCAACCAGCTGGGTGAGGTGGTGGCCAAGAAGATGGGCTACTTCGAGCAGGAGGACATCGACTTCCAGATCCAGCCCGGCGGTCCCAGCATCGACGGTGTGGCGGTGGTGGCGTCGGGCCGCTTCGAGCTCGGCCAGGTGTCGTCCAGCCCGTCGCTGATGCTCGCCGTCTCACAAGGCCTGCCGATCAAGTGCTTCGCGGTCGGCATCCAGAAGCACCCGTACTGCTTCTTCTCGCTGAAGAAGAAGCCGATCCGCACCGCGCAGGACATGGTGGGCAAGAAGATCGGCATCCAGTCCACCGGCGTCATCCTGCTGAAGGCGCTGCTGGCGAAGAACAAGATCGACGAGAAGGCCGTCACCATCGTGCCGATCGGCGCCGACATGTCGCCGCTGCTGACCGGCCAGGTCGACGCGGTGACCGGCTGGCTGACCAACACCTCGGCGTTGAAGGTGCTCGGCGCCGAGCGGGTCGACATGTCGTTGTGGGACACCGGCGTGCAGCTCTACGCATTGCCCTACTACGCGACCACCGCCACGCTGCAGAGCAAGGCCGACGTGCTGGCCGGCTTCATCCGCGCCGCGGCCAAGGGCTGGGCCTGGGCCGACAAGAACCGCGACCAGGCGGTCGATATCCTGGTCAAGGAGTATCCGAACCTCGACCGCGCCGACGAGCGCGTGGCCGCCGACGTGATGCTCGGCTACAGCTTCGGCGACGCGTCGCGCGCGCAGGGCTGGGGCACGATGGACCCGGCCAACTGGGCCGAACAGATTGCCCTGTACAGCCAGCTCGGCCAGTTCACCGCGCGCACGCCCAAGGTCGACGAGGTGATCACGCTCGACATCCTGAAGGCGACGCAGGCCGCGCGCAAGGTCTGACGATGACCGAGGCGCTGGCGAGCCCGCCGCGCACGGATGGGGCACTCCCGGGCGCCGACGGCGAGCCGGCGGTGGTGTGCCGCAACCTGCAGGTGCGCTTCTTCACCGAGCGCCGCGCGATCACCGCGCTGCAGGGCTTGAACCTCGAGGTCGGTGTCGGTGAGTTCCTCACGCTGCTCGGTCCCTCGGGTTGCGGCAAGTCGACGCTGCTGCGCGTGGTGGCCGACCTGATCACACCCAACACCGGCGAGGTGCGCGTGTTCGGTGCGGCGCCCGAGGCCGCGCGCCTCAAGCGCGATATCGGCTTCGTGTTCCAGGACCCGGCGCTGCTGCCGTGGCGCACGGCGCTGGCCAACGTGGAGCTGCCGCTGCAGGTGGCGGTGAGCCGCGCCCGCCGCGCCAAGGCCACGCCGCGCGAGCTGCTCGAGCTGGTCGGGCTGAAGGGCAGCGAGCAGGCCTATCCGCACGAGCTGTCGGGTGGCATGCGCCAGCGCGTGTCGATCGCGCGCGCGCTGGCCAGCGACCCGAAGATCCTGCTGATGGACGAGCCGTTCGGCGCGCTCGACGAGATCACGCGCGATCGGCTCAACGAGGAGCTGCGCCGCGTCTGGCGCGAGCTCGGCATCACGGTGCTGTTTGTCACCCACAGCATCCACGAGGCGGCGTACCTCGGCCAGCGCGTGTTGATGATGGCGGCCAACCCGGGCCGCGTGCGCGCGATCGTGCCGGTGACGCTGCCGGCCGACCGCACGCTGGCCACGCGCGAGAGCGCCGAGTTTGTCGCGCTGACCGCTGAGCTGCGCCGGTTATTGGAGACCTGCTGATGAGCGCGCCACCGCTGGCCGATCGGTTGGCTCCCGCCGCCGCGGCGCCCGACGACGAGGAGGCGCGATTCCGCGAGGCGCAGCGCCGCGAGCGCCGGCGCCGCCGCCTGCTGCCTGCGCTGGGCATCGTCGGGCTTCTGGTGCTGTGGTGGGCGGTGGTCACGATCTTCCAGGTCAAGCCGTTCATCGCACCGTCGCCGATCGCGGTGCTGCAGACGCTTTACCTCAAGCGCGACGTGCTGCTCGCCAACCTGGTGCCCACCGCGGGCGAGGCGCTCGGCGGCCTGCTGATCGGCAACCTGGCCGCGATCGGCGTGGCCACGCTGTTCGTGCACAGCCGGCGGCTGCAGGAGATCTTCTTTCCGGTGGTCGTGATGTTCAATTCGATCCCGGTCGTCGCCAAGGCGCCGATCCTGGTGCTGATGATGGGCAACGGCGTCGAGCCGAAGATCGCGATCGCCGCGCTGGTGTGCTTCTTTCCGACGCTGGTCAACAGCGTGCGCGGGCTGGAGGCGGTGAACCCGCAGGCGATGGAGCTGATGCGTGTGCTGTCGGCCAGCAAGAGCGAGATCTTCTTCAAGCTGCGCGTGTACAGCGCGCTGCCGTATCTGTTCTCCGCGCTGCGCATCTCGGCGTCGATGGCGGTGATCGGCGCGGTGGTCGGCGAGTGGATCGGCGCCACGCAGGGCATCGGCGCGATGATCATCCAGGCGACCTACAACTTCGACTCGGCACTGCTCTACGCGGCGATCACGATGAGCGCCTGCCTGTCGGGCTGCTTCTTCCTGGCCGTCGTCGCGCTCGAACGCGTCGTCATCCGATGGCAGCCCAGCCATGCCTGAGGCCGCGGGCGCACCTACCAAGGACACACCATGAACACACCCATATCGATGCGCGAACCGGCGCGCGACGTGCCCGTCGTCGCGCAGGCCGACGTGGTGGTCGTCGGCGGCGGGCCCGCCGGCATGTCGGCGGCCATCGCGGCGGCGCGCAACGGCGCCTCGACGATCCTGCTCGAGCGCTACAACCATCTCGGCGGCCTGGCTTCGGGCGGCATGGTGCTGGTGCTCGACGACATGTGGGACGCGCAGCTGCACGAGATCTCGGTGCGCGGCATCTGCCTCGACCTGATCGAGCGTCTGTCGGCGCGCGGCCTGGCGCAGTTTCCCCGCCAGCACGAGTGGGGCACCTCGCCGGCGGCGATCAGCCGCTGGACGCGGTGGGGCGCGTTCGACTTCCACACCCAGCACAAGCCGCATCCGATCGTCTTCGCCGCCGCGTTCGACCCCGACGGCTGGAAGCGTGCCGCGCTCGAAATGGTCGCCGAGCAGAAGGTGCAGTTGCGCCTGCACTCGTGGTTCTCGCATGCGCTGGTCGAAGGCGACCGCCTGCGCGGCGTGGTGTGCGACACCAAGCAGGGCCGCCAGGCGATCCTCGGCGACGTCGTGATCGATGCCACCGGCGACCTCGACGTGGCAGCCTCCGCCGGCGCGCCGCACATCGGTGGCGCCTACATGCTGACCACGGTGTTCCGCCTCGGCAACGTCGACACCGACGCCGCCGAGCGCTTCGAGCACGAGCAGCCGGCCGAGTTCGCACGTGTCGACAAGGAGGTCAAGCAACTCATCGGCGGCAGCTGGGCACACTGGTGGCTGAAGACGCCGCTGCCCGGCGTGGTGTGGTGCAACTGCCCGCACATGACCGGCCTGGACGGCCTGAAGGTCGATGACCTCACGCGCGCCGAGGTGCAGGGCCGCGCGCACATCCACGCGGCTGTGGACTATGCGCGCCAGCACATGCCCGGCTTCGAGCGCTGCGTGGTGATCGATGTCGCACCGCAGACCGGCGTGCGGCAGACGCGGCTGCTCGACGGCGAGTACGTGATGACCAAGGAAGACCTGGCCGCGCGCACGCGTTTTGCCGACGCGGTGGCGCGCGGGCGCGACTACACCACGCCGTACCGCACGCTGCTGCCCAAACGCATCGACAACCTGCTGGTCGCCGGCCGCCACTACTCGGCCACCTCGACCGCGCAGAAGATGTCGCGCGAGATCCCGCCGTGCATGGCGATGGGCGAGGCGGCCGGCGTGGCGGCTGCCATGGCGCTCGACGCAGGCGTCACCGTGCGGCAGGTCGACGTGAAGCGGCTGCAGGCCAAGCTGCGCGCGCAGGGCGCTGACCCCGGCGACCAGGCCGGCGCCAACCCCGACGTGCCGGCGATCGCCGCCGCGGCCCGGCAGAAGGAGGCCGCATGAACGCACGAGACACGACGAACGCCGACGACCTGCCGCTCGCCGGCATCCGCGTCATCGACTTCACGCAGGTGATGATGGGGCCGGTGTGCACGCAGATGCTCGGCGACTACGGCGCCGACGTGATCAAGATCGAGCGCGCCGGCGCCGGCGACCTGAGCCGCTCGACCTTTCCGCCCAAGGACGGCATCGACAACCCGGTGTTCTGCAGCCTGAACCGCAACAAGCGCAGCGTGGCGCTCGATCTGCGCAGCGCCGACCAGATGGCCGCGGTGAAGTCGCTGATCGCCGGCGCCGATGTGGTGGTCAACAACTTCCGCGCCGGTGTGATGGACCGCATGGGCCTGGGCTACGACGACTGCCACCAGCTCAACCCGCGCATCATCTACGCGGTGGGCACCGGCTACGGCGAGACCGGCCCCTACGCCTACAAGGGCGGGCAGGACGTGCTGGCGCAGGCGATGAGCGGCGCGATGGCGCGCAAGGCCGACCCGTCGCACCCGCTGGCGACCTATCCCACCGCGCTGGCCGACTACTCGGCCGGCATGCACCTGGTGCAGGGCATCCTGCTCGCGCTGCTGCAGCGTGCACGCACGGGGGTCGGCCAGAAGATCAGCGTGTCGCTCTACAACTCGATGCTGGCGATGCAGATGCAGGAAGCCGCGATGATCATGATGCGCGACACCGACCTCAACTGGGCCGCGATGCCGCTGTCGGGCGTGTTCGAGTGCGCCGATCATCCGCTGGTGCTGATCGGCGCCTTCAAGGCCAACCCGCTGCGCGACATCTGCGCGGCGCTCGAACTGCCCGACCTGTCGCTCGACGCGCGCTTCGCGAATCTGGAGCAGCAGTTCGCCCACAAGGCCGAGCTGCAGCGCCAGTTGCGCGAGCGCTTCCGCACGCGGGGGCGCGACCATTGGCTCGAGCGCCTGGAGGCGCAGGACCTGCTGTGCGCCCCGGTGCGCGACATGCGCGAGGTGCTGGTCGACCCGCAGACGCTGCACAACAAGATGATCCTGCAGGCCGACGCGCCGGGCCACGGCGCCTACAAGTTCATCGCCAGCCCGATCACCATGTCGGGCGCCGACGCCGCGATGCGCCGTGCGCCGCCCAAGCTCGGCGAGCACACCGACG
This sequence comes from Burkholderiaceae bacterium, assembly GCA_044222685.1. GTDB lineage: Bacteria > Pseudomonadota > Gammaproteobacteria > Burkholderiales > Burkholderiaceae_C > JAEUPI01. The sequence continues at coordinate 466 of JBGAMU010000038.1, read as the reverse complement.
AGGTGCTGGCCGAGGCCGCCGCGATCGCGAGGCGTGCATGAGCCCCCGCCCGGCCGCTCCGAAGGGGGCTCGCACCGCAGTGCGCAGCACGGAGGTATCCGAGTGGAGACGGCAATCAAGGTCATGACGCTGCTGCCGTGGACCGACTGGGCCGCGCTGGCGGCCTTCGTCGGAGGCTGGGCAGGCTACGCGCTGTTTGCCAAGCGGCGCAGCAGCGCGCGGCCGTCGGTGCTGGCGAGCACCAACCGCATCCGCCGCCAGTGGATGCTGCAGGCGACGCATCGCGAGGTGCGCGTGTTCGACGGCGTCGTGATCCAGAACCTGTCGACCAGCCCGTCGTTCTTCGCGTCGACCACGATCCTCATCATCGGCGGCCTGCTCGCCGTGCTCGGCACGAGCGAGAAGGCGACCGAGCTCGTGCTCGAGATCCCGTTCGCGGCGCGCACCTCGGTGCTGGTGTTCGACC
>JBGAMU010000162.1:0-9773 GCA_044222685.1 Burkholderiaceae bacterium | reverse complement strand
GCGCGGCTGTCGAAGTCGCGCACGCTGCGCCGGCGTGCCAGCTCGGCGCGCAGGGCACACGAGCGCGCGAGCATGTCCTCGGGCGTGTACTCGCGGTAGTCGCGCAGGGGTTCGAGCACACAGGGGTCGGTCGGTGGCGATGCGGTCATGGCAGCGGTGGCGGCGGACGGACGAGGCAGCCGTCAGTGTCGCAGTTGCGCGCACCGCACGACCGCGCCGGCGTAAAGTCGATTAATCTCCGGCCGGCATGAGCGCGCGCCGCATCTTCACATGGACGACACCGACCGCCAGCTGATCGCCCTGCTGCGCAAGGATGCGCGCACGACGGTGGCCACGCTCGCCGGCAAGCTGGGCGTGTCGCGCGGCACGGTGACCAATCGCCTGCGCAAGCTCGAGGACGAGCAGGTGATCGTCGGTTATTCGGTGCGCCTGCGGCCCGACGCCGAGCCGAACCAGATCCGCGCCTGGATGGGTGTGCTGGTCGACGGCAACCAGACCCGCGCGGTGATCGCCAGCCTGCTCGGCGAGCCCGGCGTCGCCGCGCTGCACGACACCAATGGCCGCTGGGACCTGCTGGCCGAGCTGCGCGCGGAGAGCATGACCGAGCTGTCGCAGGTGCTCGAGCGTGTGCGGCTGATCAAGGGCATCGCCAACACCGAGACCAGCATCCTGCTGGCGAGTTATCGCTGAGACCCGTGCCTGTGATCCGACGGTCGGCATGCGCCGCAGCGTCGGCTAGCCGATCGTCATCAGGCTCGCGTTGCCGCCGGCCGCCGCGGTGTTGACGCTGAGCGCACGCTCCAGCACCAGCCGTTCGAGCGGGATGGCGCCGTCGCCCGGCCTGAGCGCCACGACGCCGACGATCGGCCCCGGCCGCGCCGCCAGCGCCGCCTGCAGCGCGAGCAGCTCGTCGAGGCTGCCGTGCTGGATCACTGCATCGAACGGCACCGCGGGCGAAGTCCAGTCCTGTGCCAGCGCGATGCGCTCGCGCACCTCGTCGGGCAGCTTCGCGCGCAGCGCCGCCGCCGTCGACGGCCAGACCGCACGGCTGCCCACGGCCAACACGGCGGCCAGCTGCAGCAGGCGGTCGGCGTCGCGCCCGGCCAGGCTCAGCACCGCCTCGCGGGGCAGCACGGCGTACAGGTTCGCCTCGCCGGTGGGGCCGGGCAGCATGCGCCAACGCGGCGCTGGCGACAGCCCGGCCATGCGTTCGGCGTGCGCGGCCAGCGGCGTGTCGCCGCCGGCACGTGCCCACTGTTCCAGCGCGCGCAGCGCGGCGTCGGCGCGTGGCGCGCCTTCCACCGGCAGGCCGCGCACCGGCGCCTTGGCCTCGCTGCCGGCGTGTTCGATGGCGCGCAGCGTGGCGCCTTCGGGCCGCTGCGCCAGCAGCCGCAGCAGGTACAGCGGCCCGCCCGCCTTGGGGCCCGTGCCCGACAGGCCCTCGCCGCCGAACGGCTGCACCCCGACCACCGCGCCGACCATGTTGCGGTTGACGTACAGGTTGCCGGCACGCGCCTGTGCGGCCACCCGCACCACCGTCTCGTCGATGCGCGTGTGCAGGCCGAAGGTGAGGCCGTAGCCGGTGGCCTGGATGTCGTCGAGCAGCGCGTCGAGTCCGTCGCGCGGATAACGCAGCACGTGCAGCACCGGGCCGAACACCTCGCGCGTCAGTTCGCTGAAGTGCTGGATCTCGATCAGCGTCGGCGGCACGAAGTGGCCGTCGCGTTGCACCGAGCCGTCCACTGCGGCGGGCTGGGTGACGCGGCGGCCGGCGTCGCGCATCGCGTGGATGTGGCGCTCGAGCGTGGCCTTCGCCTCGGCATCGATCACCGGGCCGACGTCGACCGCCAGCGCGCGCGGGTCACCGACATGCAGCTCGGCCACCGCGCCATGCAGCATCTCGACCAGGCGCGGCGCCACGTCGTGCTGCACGCACAGCACGCGCAGCGCCGAGCAGCGCTGGCCCGCGCTGTCGAAGGCCGAAGCCAGCACGTCGGCGACCACCTGCTCGGCGAGCGCCGACGAGTCGACGATCATCGCGTTCTGCCCACCGGTCTCGGCGATCAGCGGCACGCCCTGGCCGTGTGCGCCGGCGCGGCCGGCGAGGGCGCGCTGCAGCAGGCGTGCTACTTCGGTGGAGCCGGTGAAGAGCACGCCCTGCACCCGCACATCGGCCACCAGCGCCGCACCCACTGTGTCGCGCGGCCGCCGCCACCAGCGGCGTCTGCTCGGCAGGCTTGGCCAGCACCACGTTACCGGCGGCGAGCGCGGCCGCGACCTGGCCGGTGAAGATGGCGAGCGGGAAGTTCCACGGACTGATGCACACCACCGGGCCGAGCGGCAGGTGCGTGCCAAGGTGGAAGTCGCGCCGCAGTTGCCACGCGTCGTAGCGCAGGAAGTCCACCGCCTCGCGCACCTCGGCCACCGCGTTGGCGTGGGCCTTGCCGGCTTCGCGCACCAGCAGCGGGACGAGATGCTCGACATCGGCCTGCAGCGCATCGGCGGCGCGCAGCAAGGCGTCGGCGCGCGCGGCCGGCGGCGTGGCGGCCCACGATGGCGCGGCCTGCACGGCGGCGTCGAGCGCACGCTGCACGTCGGCCGGCGTCGCCTCCTGCACGACGCCGACCGTGTCGCGCGCGTCGGCCGGGTTGCGCACCGGCTGCGTGGCGCCGGCCGGCACGTCGACGCCGAGCAGCGGCGCGGCGCGCCAGGCGCTGTGCGCATGCTCGTGTGCGCGGGCGGCCAGCGCGACCAGCTGCGCCTCGCTGGCGAGGTCGAGTCCGCGCGAGTTCATGCGTTCAGCGCCGTACAGATCACGCGGCAGCGCAATCGCCGGGTGCGGCGCACCGACACCGCCTTCGCGCGCGGCCAGCTGTTCGACGGCGAGCACCGGGTCCTGCACGAGCTCGTCGAGCGGAATCTCGTCGTTGGCAATGCGGTTGACGAACGAGGTGTTGGCGCCGTTCTCCAGCAGCCGCCGCACCAGGTAGGCCAGCAGCGTGTCGTGCGAGCCCACCGGCGCGTAGATGCGGCAGGGACGCGCGAGCTTGCCCTCGGCCACTGCACCGACCACCTGCTCGTACAGCGGCTCGCCCATGCCGTGCAGGCACTGGAACTCGTACTGCCCGGCGTAGTAGTTGTGGCCCGCCAGCGTGTGCACGGCGGCCAGCGTGTGCGCATTGTGGGTGGCGAACTGCGGGAACACCGCCTCGGGCGCGGCGAGCAGCCGGCGCGCGCAGGCGATGTAGGCAAGATCGGTGTACGCCTTGCGTGTGTAGACCGGGTAGCCGTCCTGCCCCTCGGCCTGCGCACGCTTGATCTCGCTATCCCAGTAGGCGCCCTTGACGAGGCGGATCATCAGCCGGTGGCGCGTGCGGCGCGCCAGGTCGATCAGCCAGTCCACCACCGCCGGGCAGCGCTTCTGGTAGGCCTGGATGACGAAGCCTATGCCGTTCCAGCCGGCCAGCTCGGCCTCGTGGCACAGCCGCTCGAGCAGGTCGAGCGACAACTCCAGGCGGTCGGACTCCTCGGCGTCGATGTTCAGGCCGATGTCGTAGCGGCGCGCCAGCAGCGCCAGGTGCAGCAGCCGCGGGTACAGCTCGGCCATCACGCGGCCCACCTGCGCCCGGCTGTAGCGCGGGTGCAGCGCCGACAGCTTGATCGAGATGCCCGGGCCTTCGTAGATGCCGCGGCCGGCCGACGCAGCGCCGATGGCGTGGATGGCCTGCTCGTAGGCGGCCAGGTACGCCGACGCGTCGCGCGCCGTCATCGCCGCCTCGCCGAGCATGTCGTACGAGTAGCGGAAGCCCTGCACCTCGCGCTCGCGCGCATGGTCGAGTGCCTGCGCGATGGTCTCGCCGGTGACGAACTGCTCGCCCATCAGGCGCATCGCCATGTCGACACCCTTGCGGATCAGCGGCTCGCCGCCGCGGCCGACGATGCGGCGCAGCGCCGCGCCGAGGCCGACGTCGCTGTGCGTGGCGACCAGCCGGCCGGTGAGCAGCAGGCCCCAGGTGGCCGCGTTGACGAACAGCGACTCGCTGCTGCCCAGGTGCGACTGCCAGTTGCCGCTGCCGATCTTGTCGCGGATCAGCGCGTCGCGGGTGGCGGCATCGGGAATGCGCAGCAGCGCCTCGGCCAGGCACATCAGCGCCACGCCCTCCTGAGAGCTGAGCGCGAACTCCTGCAGCAGGCTCTGCACGAGCCCGGCGCGGCCGGCGTCTGCGGTGCGTTCGCGCACGCCGCGCGCGACTCGCAGCGCCAGCGCGTGCGTGGCGGCGGCCTGCTGGTCGGTCTGGCGCGCCTGCGGCAACAGCTCGGCCACCGTTTCGGGCTCGGGTCGCCGCGTCGCGGCGGTGATGGCGGCGCGCAGCGGGCCGCTCTGCAGCGCAGGCGTCAGGGATCCGTGTCGCGGCGCGGTGGCTGTGTCCGGCATGGCGGATCAGACTATCGCACGTTCAACCTGCGTCTTCGATGAGGCGGCGGCCGTCCGCAGCACGCCGAACAAGTCCTTCGGGTCGACCGTGCGCGGCAGCAGCTGCAACACGCTGCCCAGGCCGAGCTCGATCGCCGCGTCGCGCATGAAGCCGAGGGCCGAATAGTCCTCCAGCGCGAAGCCGACCGAGTCGAACACCGTCACCTGCGCGGCCGACGTGCGGCCGGGGTGACGGCCGCCGAGCACCTGCCAGAACTCGGTGACCGCAAAGTCGGCCGGCATCTGCTGGATGTCGCCTTCCAGTCGCGTCTGCGGCTCGAATTCGACGAACACGGCGGCGCCCTGCAGCACGCCCGGATGCAGCTCGGTCTTGCCCGGGCAGTCGCCGCCGACGGCGTTGATGTGCATGCCGGGCTCGATCATCTGCGGCGTCAGGATCACCGCGTGGCTCTTGTCGGCCGTCACCGTGGTCACGATGTCGGCGCCGCGCACGGCCTCGGCCACGCTGGCGCAGACCCGGATATCGAGACCCTGGTCCGCCAGGTTGGCCAGCAGCTTGGCGCTGGCGGCGGCGTCGTTGTCGTACACGCGCAGCTCGCGCACGCCGACGAGATCACGAAAGGCCAACGCCTGGAATTCGCTCTGCGCGCCGTTGCCGATCAGCGCCATGCGCCGGCTGCCCGGCCGCGCCAGCGCGCGGGCGGCGAGCGCCGACATCGCCGCGGTGCGGATCGCGGTGGTCAGCGTCAGCTCCGACAGCAGGCGCGGCGCGCCGGTGGCCACGTCGGCCAGCACGCCGAAGGCCATCACCGTGGGCAGGCCGTCGCGCGTATTGCCCGGGTGGCCGTTGACGTACTTGAAGGCGAAGTGCTCGGCGTCGGCGATCGGCATCAGCTCGATCACGCCGAGCGCGCTGTGGCTGGCCACGCGGGCGCTCTTGTCGAACTCGTGCCAGCGCAGGAAGTCGCGCTCGATGCGCGATGCCACGCCGACCAGGCAGGCCGACAGGCCCTTGCGCTGGACGATGCGGATCACGTCGGGGGCACTCAGGTACAGCGTGCCGGTGTCGGCTTGAAGCGGGTGGGTCATGGGGGCTCCCTGTCGATGACAGGCAGTCTGACCGCGAACATGATTCAAGCGGAAGCTGGCAGCCTGCTGCAAGCGTGCGCCCGGATTGACGAAACGGCAGCATCCGTTGCCACAATGACCGATCCAGCCAACACGCACACGGGGGAGACGGCGAATGTACGTGGGCAATCGTTTCGACAAGCATCCCGAGCGGGCGGCCTTCATCATGGCCACCAGCGGCGAGACGGTCAGCTACGCCGAGCTCGAGCGCCGCAGCAACCGTCTCGCGCACCTGCTGCGCGACGTGGGGCTGAAGCGGCTGGACCACTACGCCATCTTCATGGAGAACAACAGCCGCTACCTCGAGTGCAACGGGGCCGGCGAGCGATCGGGGCTGTACTACACCTGCATCAACTCCTATCTCACGGCGGGCGAGCTGGCCTACATCGTCGACAACAGCGAGTCGCAGCTGCTGGTCACCTCGATCACCAAGCTGCCGGTCGCCCGCGAGGCGCTGGAAGCGTGCCCGCGTGTGCGCCGCTGCCTGGTGGTGGACGGCGGCGACGCGGTGCGTGCGCTCGACGATGCGCGATTCGTCGACTTCGCCGAGGCCACCGCCAAGTACCCAGGCACACCGATCGCCGACGAGTGGCTCGGCACGCCGATGCTCTATTCGTCGGGCACCACCGGCCGGCCCAAGGGCATCCTGCGGCCGTTGCCGGAGAACCCGCCTTCGGAGCCGCTGCCGCTGTTTCACTTCCTCAACAAGCTGTGGCAGTGCGAGGAGGGCATGCGCTACCTGTCGCCGGCGCCGCTGTACCACTCGGCGCCGCAGGCCAACGTGTCGCTGGCCATCCGCAACGGCGGCACGGTGGTGATCATGGAGCACTTCGATCCCGAGCACTACCTGCAGCTGGTGCAGCGACACCGCATCACGCACACGCAACTGGTGCCCACGATGTTCAGCCGCATGCTCAAGCTGCCTGAAGACGTGCGCCGCCAGTACGACCTGTCGTCGCTGAAGATCGCCGTGCATGCCGCCGCGCCGTGCCCGGTGCCGGTGAAGGCGCAGATGATCGACTGGTGGGGCCCGATCGTCCACGAGTACTACGGCGCCACCGAGGGCCTGGGCTTCACCGCCTGCAACACCGCCGAGTGGCTGGCGCACCGCGGCACCGTCGGCAAGGTGATGCTCGGCGACCTGCACGTGCTCGATGAATCGATGCAGCCGGTGCCCAAGGGCCAGAGCGGCGAGCTGTGGTTCAAGACGGCCACGCCGTTCGTCTACTTCAACGACCCCGAGCGCACGCAGGCCTCGCGCTCGGCCGACGGCACGATGAGCACCGTGGGCGACGTGGGCTACCTCGACGACGACGGGTTCCTCCATCTCACCGACCGCTCGACCTTCATGATCATCAGCGGCGGCGTCAACGTCTACCCGCAGGAGTGCGAGAACCTGCTGATCACGCACCCGAAGGTGCTCGACGCCGCGGTGTTCGGCGTGCCCAACGAAGACCTCGGCGAGGAAGTCAAGGCGGTCGTGCAACCGATGGCCGGCGTGGTGGCCGACGATGCGTTCGCGCAGTCGTTGATCGCCTACTGCCGCGAGCGGCTGGCGCCGATGAAGTGCCCACGCACGGTGGACTTCACCGATGCGCTGCCGCGCTTGCCCACCGGCAAGCTGTACAAGAAGCCGCTGCGCGACACCTACTGGCAGAGGCACGGCAAGAGCCGCATCGTCTGAGTCGTCTGTTCGCCGGCAATGCGTCACACCCGTCGCACGCCGTTGCCCGTCTCTTCCCGACAAGGCGGTCGCCGGCCTCCGGTAAAGTGGCGCCTGCCCGCACCGGATGCGCGGCTTTTTTTTGTCGATGAGGTGGTGGTACGGTGGGCAGACTTGTCAAGTGGCTTGCAGCGGTCGGCGTCGCCGCGGCCCTGTTCGGCGCGGGCGTGGCGGTAGCCGCCCCGCCCGTACGCCCCGACTTCAAGGGTGAGGCGGCATCGCCCGAGGCGCGCGCAGTGGCGCACTGGGCCGTCGGCCAGCGCGACGCGCGCGGCCGGCCGTTCGCCATCGTCGACAAGAAGGAAGCGCGCCTGTACGTCTTCGCCGCCGACGGGCAACTGCTCGGGGCGACATCGGCGTTGCTCGGCGCGGCAGTGGGCGACGACTCGGTGCCCGGCATCGGTGCGCGGCCGATCGATGCGATCGCACCGCACGAGCGCACCACGCCGGCCGGCCGCTTCGACTCCGAGCCTGGCCGCAATCTGACCGGCGAGGCGATCGTCTGGTTCGACTACCACGCGGCACTGGCGATCCATCGGCTGCGGCCGGCGCCGCTGGCGCAGCGGCGCGGGGAGCGCATCGCGTCGCAGGCACCCACCGACAGGCGCATCTCGCTCGGCTGCATCGTCGTCAGCGAGGCGTTCTACGACACCGTGGTGGCGCCGTCGCTCGGCAGCCGACCGGGTGTGGTGTACGTGCTGCCCGAGACACGCAGTCTCGCCGACGTGTTCGGCCGGCCGACGCTGAACGCGCGGCTCTGACGCGTCAGGTGTCGCGTCAGTCCGCTGGCGCCGCCGTCGGCGCGGCGCCGTGCAGGCGCAGCGTCGGCAGCGCCTGCGGATGCTCGCGGCGAATGAAGTCGAGCAGCGCTTCGCGCAGTTCGCAACGCAGGTCGAAGTTGAGCCCGGCGTCGGCCGAGCTGACCAGCACGCGCAGCTGCATCGCGCGCTCGTTGCTGTCGGTGACCTGCACCACGCAGACGCGGCGGTCCCAGCGTGGCGACGCCTCGCACAGACGCAGCGCCTCGCGCCGCACGACTTCCACCGGCAGCGTGTAGTCGACCCACAGCATCACGCTGCCCAGGATGTCAGCGCTGCGCCGCGTCCAGTTCTGGAACGGATGCTCGATGAACCAGCCGAGCGGCACGACCAGGCGCCGTTCGTCCCAGATCTTCAGCACCACGTAGGTCGCGGTGATCTCCTCGACGCGGCCCCACTCGCCCTCGACGATCAGCACGTCGTCGATGCGCATCGGCTGCGCCAGCGCGATCTGCAGCCCGGCCAGCAGGTTGCTGAACACCGAGCGCGCCGCGATACCGACGATGAGCCCGGCGACACCGGCCGACGCCAGCAGGCTGGCGCCGAACTGGCGCGCACGCGGAAACGTCATCAGCACGAACGCGAGTCCGGCCACCAGCACGGCGCCGACGGCGATGCGCACCAGCACGCGGGTCTGCGTCTGGATGCGGCGCGCCGCCAGGTTGTCGGCGGCAGTGGCCGGGTGCAGCGCGATCACGCCGTCGCCCAGGCCGCGCAGGGCCGCCACCGCCAGCCAGGTGATGGCTGCGATGGTCAGCACGCCGTTGGCGTGTTCAACCGCAGTCAGCCCGGGCAGGCCGTCGGGCATGCCCTGCAGGGCGAATTGCAGCGCCACCACCGGCACCAGCAGCTGCATCGGCCGGTCGATGCGGCGCAGCACCGCCTGCAGCATCGGCGACAGGCCGGCCACGCGTCGCCAGACCGGCAGCAGCAGGCGGTGACCGACCTGCGTGACCAGCACGACGGCCAGCGCGAGCAGGGCGAAGCGGCCCCAGGGACCGAGCGTCAGCAGGTCCACGCGTGGCAAACGAGCATCGTGCGGGTCACGGCACCGCGCACGGCAAGTTCGGCTCCCGCACGCGTCGGGTGGTGTAAGGTCACGCCCACCGCCGACCGCCCGGCTCGATCCGCTTCCCCCGCCATGACTCCCCGCCATCCCGAGATCCGCGACGCCGTGCGCGCGCTCTGCGCCTCGTACCCGGACGAGTACTTCCGCCAGGTCGACGCGGCACGCGGCTACCCGGCCGAGTTCGTCGATGCCCTCACCAAGGCCGGCTGGATGGCGGCGCTGATCCCGCAGCCCTACGGCGGCTCGGGCCTGGGCCTGGCCGAGGCGAGCGTGATCATGGAGGAGATCAACGCCTGCGGCGGCAACGCCGGCGCCTGCCATGGCCAGATGTACAACATGGGCACGCTGCTGCGCCACGGCAGCGCGGCGCAGAAGGCCCTGTACCTGCCGCGCATCGCCAGCGGCGAGCTGCGGCTGCAGAGCATGGGCGTCACCGAGCCGACCACCGGCACCGACACCACGAAGATCAAGACCACCGCGGTGCGCCGCGGCGACCGCTGGGTGATCAACGGGCAGAAGGTGTGGATCTCGCGCGTGCAGCACTCCGACCTGATGATCCTGCTGGCGCGTACGACGCCGCTGGCCCAGGTGGCCAAGAAG
>JBGAMU010000161.1:0-7638 GCA_044222685.1 Burkholderiaceae bacterium | reverse complement strand
GCGTTGCGCAGCTTGAGGTCGCCGAATCGGGTGAACAGGTGGCCGTTGCGCGCATTGCGCGTGGGCATCACGCAGTCGAACAGGTCCACCCCGTGAGTCACGCCGTCGACAAGGTCTTCCGGCGTGCCCACGCCCATCAGGTAGCGCGGCTTGTCGGCCGGCAGGCGCTGCGGCGTGTGGGCAACGATGCGGCGCATGTCCTCCTTGGGCTCGCCGACGCTGACGCCGCCGATCGCATAGCCGGGCAGATGCAGCTCGGCCAGCTGCGCGAGCGACTCCTCGCGCAGGCGCTCGAACATGCCGCCCTGCACGATGCCGAACAGCGCGTTGGGGTTCTCCAGCCGGCCGAATTCGTCGACGCAGCGCCGGGCCCAGCGCAGGCTCAGCTCCATCGAGCTGCGTGCTTCGGCCTCGGTGGTGAGGTGCCCGCCTGCCTCGTAGGGTGTGCACTCGTCGAACTGCATCACGATGTCGGAGTTCAGCACCGTCTGGATCTGCATGCTGACTTCGGGCGTGAGGAACAGCTTGTCGCCGTTGACCGGTGACGCGAAACGCACGCCCTCCTCGCTGATCTTGCGCATCTCGCCGAGCGACCAGACCTGGAAACCGCCGGAGTCGGTGAGGATCGGCCGGCTCCAGCGCTCGAACGCATGCAGTCCGCCGAACGCCTGCAGCACGTCCAGGCCCGGGCGCATCCACAGATGGAAGGTGTTGCCGAGGATGATCTGCGCGCCCATGGCCTCGAGCGCCGACGGCAGCACACCCTTGACGGTGCCGTAGGTGCCCACCGGCATGAAGATCGGCGTCTCGACGACGCCGTGGTTCAGCGTCAACCGGCCGCGGCGGGCCAGGCCCTCGGTGTGCAGCACCTCGAACGCGAGCATGCGGGCATTGTCGCAGTGGCCTGTTGGCGGCTTCGGCCGCTACCATCGGGCCGTCATGCGCATCGCCCTCACGAAGCCCAGCCTCACCGCGTCGCGCGTGGTGAGCGCCGAGGCGCTCAACGTCGCATCCGACCTGCTCGGCCGGCCGCTCGCCACGCCGGCGCGCCGCCTCGCCGCGATGACGATCGATCTGCTGCTGATCGCCGTCGCATCGAGCCTGGTGAACGCTTGGCTGGTGGCGGCGGTGGCGCTGGCGGCCTGGCAGCTGATTCGCCGACGGCGCGACGAGGCGGCGCCGCGCCCACGGCCGCGCTGGGTCGCACCGGTGGTGGTCGCGCTGTTGCTGGTCGGTGCGCTCGATGCCTGGCGCATCCGCACGTCGCCGCAGTGGGCCGAAGAGCACGATCCGGCTCGTGTGGCGCAGATGGCCGCCCAACAGGCGGCCCATTCGCTGTCGATCACCGCGTCGGGCGTCGGGCGCGCCGCCTCTGCGCCCGACGCGGCAGCCGCAATCGCCAGCGCGGGCCAGGAGGCGGCGATCGAGGCCATGGCCACCCGCATCGAATCGCTCGAGCGCGAAGTCAAGCGGCTGCGCGGCGCGCCGCCCGATTGGCGCGAGAAGGCCGCCGTCTGGCTCGACGAACTGGGGCTGGGCTACGGCGGCGCGTTGCTTTACTTCACGCTCATGCCGCTGTGGTGGCCGGGCCAGACGGCGGGCAAGCGGCTGCTCGGCCTGCGCGTGGTCGAGCTCACCGGGGCGCCGGTCACGGCGTCGCTGACGTTCAAGCGCTTCGGCGGCTACATCGCCGGCCTGGCCACCGGCGGCATCGGCCTCGCGCAGGTGATGTGGGATCCCAACGCGCAGGGTCTGCAGGACCGGGCCGCGCGCACGCTGGTGCTCGACGAGCGTCAGGCCGCGCGCGCCAGCAGCATCGCGTCGCCGGAGCTGAAGAAGCGGTAACGTGCCTCGATGGCGTGGCGGTACAACGCCATCGTGTGCTCGTAGCCGGCGAACGCGCACACGAGCATCAGCAAGGTGCTCTTCGGCAGGTGGAAGTTGGTGATCAGCCGGTCGACGACGCGGAAGGTGAAGCCCGGCGTGATGAAGAGCTCGGTCTCGCGTGCGCCGCTGGCGATCACGCTGTCGTCCTGGCCGGCCTGAGCGGCGGCCAACGCGGCCGACTCGAGCGCGCGCAGCGCCGTCGTGCCCGCCGCGACCACGCGTGCACCACGCGCCCTTGCAGCCGCGACCGCGGCCACCGTCTCGGCCGGCACGTCGTACCACTCGCTGTGCATGCGGTGTTCGGCCAGCGACTCGGTGCGCACCGGCTGGAAGGTGCCGGCGCCCACGTGCAAGGTGATGCGCGCCGTCTGCACGCCGCGTTGCGCCAGCGCGCGCAGCACCAGGGTGTCGAAGTGCAGCGACGCGGTCGGCGCCGCGACGGCACCGGGGCGCGACGCGAACAGGGTCTGATAACGCTCCTGGTCGATCTGCGTATCGCCATGGGTGATGTACGGCGGCAGCGGCACGTGGCCATGCTGCTCGAGCAGCGCGATGGGGTCGCCGGGCAGGCGCAGGTGGTACATCGAGCCATCGGGGCCGGTGCGGCCGAGCACCTCGGCATCGAAGGCGCCGGCGAAGCGGATGGTGGTACCCGGACGCGGCGACTTGCTGGCGCGCAGCTGTGCGATCACCTCGTGGTTCGGCAGCACGCGTTCGACCAGCGCCTCGACGGATCCGCCGGTCGGCTTCTCGCCATACAGGCGCGCCTTCAGCACGCGGGTGTCGTTGAGCACCAGCAGGTCACCCGGCGCCAGCAGCGCAGGCAAGTCGCGAAATCCGCGGTCGACGGGCAACGCGCCGGTGCCGTCGAGCAGGCGCGAGGCACTGCGCTCGGCCGGTGGGTTCTGCGCAATCAATCGACTCGGCAACGAATAATCGAAATCGCCGAGCGTGAAGGTTCTTGAGGTCATTCAGTGCCTAGAGGCTGTACCGGCCTACCAAGACCAGGCAGGGGCAGAATGGTTCCATGGCCGAGGCCCCCGCCCACGAACGTGGTCGACAGCGCGACCGCGCCCCCACGATACCTGAAAGACAGTCGCAGTCCGAGCGCAAGACCTCGGAGCCGGCGCGGGCGCTGGAGCGCCTGCACTTGACACGCGACATCGATCTGGCGCTGCATCTGCCGCTGCGCTACGAGGACGAGACGCGCATCACCCGCATCGCCGATGCGCACGACGGCGACACCGTGCAGGTGGAAGGCACGGTATCCGACGCGCGCATCGAGTACCGCCCGCGCCGCCAGCTGGTGGCACGGCTCGACGACGGCAGCGGCACACTCGTGCTGCGCTTCCTGAACTTCTATCCCTCGCACCAGAAGACGCTCGCACGCGGCGCGCGCGTGCGCGTGCGCGGCGAGCTGCGCGGCGGCTTTCTCGGCCACGAGATGGTGCATCCGAGCTTCAAGGCGGTGCAGCCCGACGCGCCGCTGGCCACCGCGCTGACGCCGGTGTACCCCACGGTGGCCCAGCTGCCGCAGGCCTACCTGCGCAAGGCGATCACCTCGGCGCTGGCCCGTGCGCCGCTGCAGGAGGTGCTGCCCGCGGGCACGGTGCCGCCCGGGCTGCCCCCTCTGCGCGAGGCCTTGATGACCTTGCACCAGCCGAGCGCCGACGCGTCGACGGCCGCATTGCTGGACCATGCCCACCCGGCCTGGCAGCGGCTCAAGTTCGAGGAGCTGCTGGCGCAGCAGCTGTCGCAGCACGAGGCCCGGCGCGAACGCGCGGCGTTGCGGGCTCCGCAGCTGCGCGCCGCCGCGGGTGGTCTGCACGAGCAGCTGCTGGCCGCGCTGCCGTTCTGCCTGACGGGCGCGCAGCGCCGGGTCGGCGACGAGATCGCGGCCGACCTGGCCCAGCCGCGGCCGATGCACCGGCTGCTGCAGGGCGACGTCGGTTCGGGCAAGACGGTGGTCGCCGCACTCGCCGCTGCCGTGGCCATCGACGCCGGCTGGCAATGTGCGTTGATGGCACCCACCGAGATCCTGGCTGAGCAGCACTTCCGCAAGCTGGTGTCGTGGCTCGAGCCGCTCGGCGTGGGCATCGCCTGGCTGACCGGCAGCCGCAAGGGCAAGGCGCGCACGCAGATGGTCGAGCGTGTCGCCAGCGGCGAGGCCCGGCTCGTCATCGGCACGCATGCGGTGATCCAGGACGACGTGCGTTTTGCGCGGCTCGGCCTCGCGGTGATCGACGAGCAGCACCGGTTCGGCGTGCAGCAGCGGCTGCAGCTGCGGCGCAAGCTGGCCCTGCAGGGCGTGGAGCCGCATCTGCTGATGATGAGCGCGACGCCGATCCCGCGCACGCTGGCGATGAGCTATTTCGCGGACCTCGACGTCAGCACGCTCGACGAGCTGCCGCCCGGCCGCCAGCCGGTGCTGACCAAGCTGTTCGCCGACACCCGACGTGACGAGGTGGTGGCGCGCATCCGCGACGAGATCACCCGGGGCCGCCAGGTCTACTGGGTGTGCCCGTTGATCGAGGAGAGCGAGACGCTCGACCTGCAGAACGCGACCGAGACGCACCGGCTGCTGTGCGCGGCGCTGCCGCAGCAGATGGTGGGCCTGCTGCACGGTCGCATGCCGGCCGGCGAGAAGGCCGCCGTGATGAGCCTGTTCACCGGCGGCCAGATGCCGCTGCTGGTCGCCACCACGGTGATCGAGGTCGGCGTCGACGTGCCCAATGCGAGCCTCATGGTGATCGAGCACGCCGAACGCTTCGGCCTGGCGCAGCTGCACCAGCTGCGCGGCCGCGTCGGCCGCGGCGCCGAGGCCAGCGTGTGCGTGTTGCTGTACGGCTCGCCGCTGTCGCCGACGGCCAAGGAGCGGCTGCGCGCGATCGCCGAGACGCACGACGGCTTCGAGATCGCGCGGCGCGACCTCGAGATCCGCGGGCCGGGCGAGTTCATGGGCGCGCGCCAGAGCGGTGATGCGCTGCTGCGCTTTGCCGACCTGGCCGAGGACGCGCCGCTGCTGCAGCAGGCTCGCGCGCTGGCGCCGCGTCTGCTCGCCGAGCATCCGGACGCGGCGGCGGCGCATGTGCAGCGCTGGCTCGGCGGCAAGCAGGACTACTTCAAGGCCTGACCTGCGGGCGCCAGGGCCGCTGCTTGGCGGACAATCGGCCGCATGACGTTGACAGAGCTGCGCTATATCGTCGCCGTCGCCCGCGAACGGCACTTCGGCCGCGCCGCC
This sequence comes from Burkholderiaceae bacterium, assembly GCA_044222685.1. Lineage (GTDB taxonomy): Bacteria > Pseudomonadota > Gammaproteobacteria > Burkholderiales > Burkholderiaceae_C > JAEUPI01. Next base: position 2,510 of record JBGAMU010000161.1, on the reverse strand, counting down.
GACGCCTGCTTCGTGTCGCAGCCGACCTTGAGCGTGGCGATCAAGAAGCTCGAGGAGGAGCTCGACGTCAAACTGTTCGAGCGTGGCGGCGCCGAGGTCAGCGTCACCCCGCTCGGCGAGGCCATCGTGCGGCAGGCGCAGCAGGTGCTCGAGCAGGCCGGCGCGATCAAGGAGATCGCCAAGCGCGGCAAGGACCCGCTGGCCGGCCCGCTCAAGCTGGGCATCATCTACACCATCGGCCCCTACCTGCTGCCCGAGCTGGTCAAGCATGCGATCCGGCTGACGCCGCAGATGCCGCTCATGCTGCAGGAGAACTTCACCGTCAAGCTGCTCGAGATGCTGCGCACCGGCGAACTCGACTGCGCGATCCTGGCCGAGCCGTTCCCCGACACGGGCCTGGCGATCGCGGGGCTGTACGACGAGCCGTTCATGGTGGCGGTACCCAAGGCGCACCCGCTGGCCAAGCGCAAGGCCGTGTCGGCCGAGGAGCTCAAACGCGAGACGATGCTGCTGCTCGGCACCGGCCACTGCTTTCGCGACCAGGTGCTCGAGGTGTGCCCGGAGTTTGCCCGCTTCTCGAGCGACGCCGAGGGCATCCGCAAGAGCTTCGAGGGAAGCTCGCTCGAGACCATCAAGCACATGGTGGCCTCGGGCATGGGCGTCACCGTGGTGCCCAAGCTGAGCGTGCCGCGCGAGGCGCACGAGCACCTGAAGTTCATCGCCTTCGAGCCGCCGGTGCCGTCGCGGCGCGTGGTGCTGGCGTGGCGTCGCAGCTTCACGCGCTACGAGGCGATCGCCGCGCTGCGCAACGCGGTCTATGCCTGCGAGCTGCGCGGCGTGAAGCGGCTGACCGAATGACACTCCATCGCCGGATGCGATCATGAGCGACTTCCCCGACGACATCTACACCGAGCCCCGCGACGTCGACGTGCACACGCTGCGCTGTCTGGGCCCGCTGGCGCCGATGGCCGGCATCTGGCAGGGCACGCGCGGCCTGGACGTCAAGCCCAAGGCCGAGGGTCCGAAGAAGCAGGCCTTCGTGGAGCGCATCGAGCTGCAGCCGATCGACCCGCAGACCAACGGGCCGCAGCTGCTGTACGGACTTCGTTATCACTCGCACGTGACCAAACCCGACCAGGTGAAGACCTACCACGACCAGGTGGGCTACTGGCTGTGGGAGCCGGCGACCGGCGCCTTGATCCACACGCTGACGGTCCCGCGGGGCCAGACGGCAATGGCCCAGGGCCACGCGGCGGCTGATGCCACGAGCTTCGAGCTGGTGGCCACGCGCGGCATCGAGACGTTCGGCATCTGCTCGGTGCCGTTCCTCGAGTACGCCTTCAAGACGGTGGAGTTCCGCATCAAGGTCACCGTGCACGACGACGGCAGCTGGAGCTACGACGAGGACACGGTGCTGATGATCAAGGGCCAGACCGAGCCGTTTCACCACAGCGATCGCAACCACCTGGTCAAGATCGGCGAGCCCACGCCCAATCCGCTGGCGCGCGGCGCCTGATCACTGCTCCAGCTCGTCGATGTGCCGCGGCCAGCTGCGCTTGAGCAGCGTCGACAGGGCGCGGTCGGCCAGCAGCCGGCCGCCGGTCTGGCAGCGCGCGCAGTAGTTCGTCTCGTTGTCGGCATGCACGATGCGCTGCACCGGTGAACCGCACACCGGACACGGCTGGCCATAGCGGCCGTGCACGGCCATCTCGGGCCGGAACGCGGTCACCTTGGCCGGCCAGCCGCCGCTGCGCGCCGCCTCGCCACGCAGCCGCGTGGTCCACTCGTGCAGCACCGCGCGCGTGGCGGCCTGCAGCCGCTCGGCGTCGCCCGGCGCGAGCTTGTGTGTCAGCGTGATCGGCGACAGCCGGGCGCGGTGCAGGATCTCGTCCGCATAGGCATTGCCGATGCCGCTGAACAGGCGCGGGTTCGTCAGGGCACGCTTCAGCGTGTGGTTCTCCGCCGCGAGCTGGCGGGCGAAGGTCGGCCCGTCGCTGGCCATCGGATCGACGCCGCCGGGATCCATCGCCGCCAGCGCGTCGCGACCCTGCACGACATGGATCGATGCGCGGCGCTTCGTGCCGGCCTCGGTGAGCAGCAGCATGCCGCCGGCAAAGGCCAGGCTGGCCAGCGCGCCACGGCCGGGCGGCTTGGCACCCGCGGCGAGCCACTTCAGGCGGCCCGCGACCATCAGGTGGATCACCACGAACAGCTCGCCGTCGAGCGCCAGCACCACGCGCTTGCCCAGCCGCTCGACCCCAACGACGGCGCGGCCTTCGGCGTGCGTGACCGGCGGCAGCGCCGTGCGCAGCACGAACGGGTTGAGCACGCGCACGCGTTCGAGCCGATCGCCGCGCAGCTTGGCGGCCAGGCTTTCGACATAGACGGTGACGTCGGGCAGTTCGGGCACGGGCCCCACGATAATCGCAGTTGTCCCTTCGGCGCGGCGCACGCCGCCGCGTGCTCCCATGTCCAACGACATCCCAGATCAGGTGCGGCGCCGCCGCACC
>JBGAMU010000037.1:0-35495 GCA_044222685.1 Burkholderiaceae bacterium | reverse complement strand
TCGACACCTTCGACGAGCTGTACGACCTGCGCGTGCTGATCGAGTGCCATGCCGCGCAGATGCTGGCCGCCGCCGAGCCGCGCGACGCGCTGCACACGTTGGCCGAGCAGTGGCTGGTGCCGACCGCCGAGCGGCTGGCCGATGCGGTGGCGGTGGGTGTGCTCGACGAGCAGTTCCACGGCCTGCTGGTACAGGCCAGCGGCAACCGCGAGATGAGCCGCGTGCACCGCGAGATCACCGAGCGCATCCGCATCATCCGCCGCCTCGACTTCACCAAGCCGGCGCGGGTGGAGGCCACCTACGACGAGCACGCGCGCATCCTGCGCGCCGTCACGCGGCGCCGCGCCGACGAGGCGGCGCGGCTGCTGCGCGCGCACATCGAGCAGAGCAAGCTCGAGGTGCGCCACATCACGCTCGACATGCTGCACCGTGCGCGCCAGCGCGCGTAAAGAAGTTTGGCGCGCCAGCGCGCGTAGTGGGGGTCCGGCGCGTCAGCGCGCGTGAAACGGTACGGCGCGCCAGTTGCGCACCACTCGAGTCCTCGCTGTCAAGTCCTGCGTACTCCCCGGCACGAAGCTGGTGCGCGAGCAGCGGCCGGCAGCGCGCCGAGTTGTCCCCAGCGTCGGTGGACAACCTTGTGAGCAATTGGCGCGCACCCCGCTGCAGAGCGCGCCAGCACTGGATGTCAACAGGCCTGCTGCATCAGCGGGCAGCCTGCGGCATCGACGCGACAGACGGTATGCCAAGGCAGCGCCGCCGCCGCTAGGGCCGGTCCCGAGAGACGTCGCGCGGGCGACACCTACACTGCGGCCGACTTGATCCCCGCCATTGACCTCGATGGCGTTCACGCCGCTCCTGCAGGAGGACTCCCCGCATGATCCGACTCGTCGCCTCGGCCTTCGCCGCGCTCGCACTCGCCGTCACGTCGGTCACCGGCCACGCGCAGGCGTTTCCATCGAAGCCGATCCGGCTGATCTGCCCGTTCCCGCCCGCCGGCTCGGTGGACATCGCGTCGCGCGCGATCGCCGCCGAGCTGACGAAGATCCTCGGCCAGCCGGTCACGGTGGCCTGGTGCCGGTGGCAACCTCGGCGGCGCCGCGGCGGCCCGCTCGGCGCCGGCCGGCTACACGCTGTTCATGACCACCAGCGGCATCAACGCGATCAACCCGGCGCTGTACGCCAAGATGCCGTTCGACCCGATCAAGGACCTGGCGCCGGTGGTCGCGCTGGTGTCGCTGTCGAACGTGCTCGCCGTGCACCCGTCGGTGAAAGCCAACTCGGTGGCCGAGCTGACGGCGCTGGCCATGGCCGAGCCCGGCAAGATGACCTACGCGTCGTCGGGCAGCGGCACCAGCATCCACATGTCGGCCGAGATGTTCAAGCACCTGGCCAAGGTCGACATCCTGCACATTCCCTACAAGGGCAGCGCGCCGGCGATCACCGACCTGCTCGGTGGCCAGGTGATGATGATGTTCGACAACATCCCCTCGGCGCTGCCGCACATCAAGACCGGCAAGCTGCGCGCGCTGGCCGTCACCGGCGCGAAGCGCGACCCGTTGCTGCCCGATGTGCCCACGGTGGCCGAGGCCGGCGTGGCGGGCTACGAGTCGGGCGTGTGGTTCGGCCTGACGGTGCCCGCGGGCACGCCGAAGGACGTGATCAACAAGCTCAACGAGGCCGCGGTCAAGGGCGCCGGTTCGCCCGAGTTCGTCAAGCGCATGACCGAGCAGGGCTACGCCATCATCGCCAGCACGCCCGAACAGATGGCCGAGATGAACAAGGCCGAGACGGCACGCTGGGGGCCGATCGTCAAGGCGTCGGGCGCGAAGGCCGACTGAGATCCCCTGCGCGCTTCGCACGCCCCCTCGAGAGAGCCGCGCCGGTGGACCGGCAAAGCCGGATCCACGGCATGCACCGGGCGAGTGGGAAGCTGCCCACTTCGGACTAGTCATTCACTGTGGTTGCTCTCCCACCGGTCGGCGACCTACAGTCGGGCGGTGAGTGCCGTGCCTTCGCCCAGCCTGCTCGACAGCATTGCCGAGTTCTGCCGGCGTTCCGGCATGGCCGAGTCGACCTTCGGCCGCCGCGCGGTCAACGACGGCAAGCTGGTCGCCCGCCTGCGCCTGGGTGCACGCATCACGCCGGAGACGCTGGCGCGGCTGAACGACTACCTGCGCGCGCAGGGCGCGGCCACGGCCGGCAAGTCGCCGCCCGAGCTGATGCCGCTGGTGCGCGCCACCGACCGACCGCCAGCCGCCGCCGCGACGCCCGCGCACGCCGAACCGCCGGGCCGCAACTTCCGTTTCTTCGACAACCGGCAGAAGTACCTGCTGTTCGTCACCACCTGCAGCGAGAAGGACGTGGTGGCGCGCCGCGTCGGCCTCGAGCTCGGCCACATCCACCCGCGGCCGCCGGCGTTGCGCCTGTTCGACGCCGGCATGGGCGACGGCACGGTGCTGACCAGCGTGATGCGCGAGATGCACCGGCGCTTTCCGACGATGCCGTTCTACGTCGTCGGCAAGGAGATCAGCCTGGAGGACGTGCGGCTGTCGCTGCACAAGATGGCCGATCGCTTCTTCGAACACCCGTCCACCGCGCTGGTCGTCACCAACATGTACTACGCCGAGGCGCCCTGGCTGACGCCGCGCGCCCTGCCGGCGGCGACCTCGATGGTGTGGAAGGAGGTGGCGCTCAGCGGCACCACCGCGCACGAGTTCAACGAGCAGATCGGCGCGCTCGACAAGTTCCTCGCCACCCACTGGCAGGCGCGCCACAGCCCGAAGACCGGCAACCCGATCTACGAGCGCCCGGTGGTGCTGGTGATCTACCGCGACGACTATCGCTTCCTGCTCGATGCCACGCTGCCGCGCCAGGGCCAGGCGCGGGCCGACTTCGACCTGGTGATCGCGTCGCAGCCGTATCGCGCGCGCGTCAGCGCCGAGTTCAAGGCGCAGAAGGTCATCACGCCGCTGGTGCGCGCGCTCGGCGCCGGCGGGCGGCTGCTCGGCATCCACTCGTGCGGCGGCGACCCCGGCCTCGAGATCGTGCAGCAGATCTGGCCCGGCGAGCAGCCCTTCGTCACCTCGCGCCACGACGTGCTGCGCGCGGTGAAGCACGAGCTCGGCAGGGACGCGCGGCGCTACAACTTCAATGCCTATGCCGACAATCGCGCAGTCTTCCGCTACGACATGCACACACTGCCGAGCGAGGTGTCGTCGGCGATCGGCACCTCTACGCTGTTCGCCGCCTGGAACGCCGCGGTCTACGTGGCGCAGATCGACGACGAACGGCTGGCGCAGGTGATCGGCCAGCGGCGTTACCTCGACGCCACCGCCGAGGTGCTGCAGCGCCACGGCAGCCTGTGGTTCCTAGACGAGTCCTATGTGGTCTCACGCAAACGGGAATGAGCTGACATGCCCCAGCAACTAGGGTCCGCCGCTGGCGAGAGGCCTGCGCACGAGACCTTGGCCGAGCTGCTCGACAACGCGTCGATCGAGATCACGCTGCGCGAGGCGCCGGCGCTGGCCGAGGCAGCGGGCCTGCTGGCCGCCGGCACCTGCGTCTATGTGCCCTCGCTGCCGGCGCGCCCGCTGACGCTGTCGTTGCCGCTGCTGGCCGACATCCATGCCCGCGGGCTCGACCCGGTGCCGCATGTCGCGGCGCGGCGGCTGCCGGCGCGTGCCGAGCTGGTGAGTTTTCTGGCGCAGGCGGTGGCGCAGCACGGCGTGCACCGCGTGATGCTGATCGGCGGCGACGAGGACCGGCCGCTCGGCCCCTGGCGCGACAGCGTCGAGCTGCTCGCCAGCGGCGTGCTGCAGGAGGCCGGCGTGCGCGAGATCGGCATCGCGGTCTATCCGGAGGGGCATCCGAAGATCACGCAGGACGACCTCTGGCGCGCGTTCGACGCCAAGCTGCAGCTGGCCGCGCAGCAGGGTCTGGGCGTCTACGCGATCACCCAGTTCAGCTTCGCGCCCGAGCGCATCGTCGCGCTTGGCTCCGAGCTGCTGCAGCGCGCGCCGCAGCTGCCGGTGTACATCGGCATGCCGGGCCCGAGCGACCCGCTGCAGCTGCTGCGTTATGCGCAGCGCTGCGGCGTGGGCGTGGCACGGCGCGCGCTGTCGACGCTGGGCACGCAGATCGCCAAGCTGATGTCGCATACCGAGCCGTCCGACCAGCTGGCGGCGGCCACACGCTACGCGCAGAGCCACCCCAACGTGGTCGGCGTGCACCTGTTCAGCTTCGGCGGCGTGGTGCGCACGGCGCGCTGGATCCGCCAGCGCGCGGGTGCGGGCCTCTAGGGCCTGTTCCTTCCCGTAGTGTGAACAGGCCCTAGCCCGCCGCCCGGCGCAGCGCCTGGCGCAGGTCTGCCAGCAGATCGTCGGGGTGCTCCAGCCCGACCGACAGCCGGATCAGGCCCTCGTCGACGCCGAAGCGCTGCCGCATCTCGGCGCTGACGCCGCTGTGCGTGGTCGACGCCGGATGGCACACCAGCGTCTCGGTGCCGCCCAGGCTGACGGCCGACTTCATCAACTGCAGCGCGTCGATGACCCGGAACGCCGCCGCGCGGCCGCCCGGCACCACGAACGAGAAGGTCGAGCCGGCACCCGAGCAGTAGCGCCGGTAGATGCGCTGCTGCTGCGCGTCGGTGACCAGCTCCGGGTGGTTGACCTTGATGGGCAGCTCGGCGTGGGCGGCCAGCCCGCGGGCGATGCGGCTGGCCGAATCGGCGGCATAACGCATGCGCAGCTCCAGCGTCTCGAGCGAGCGCGCCAGCATCCAGCAGGTGTGCGGGTCGAGCTGCGAACCGGTGGCGCTGCGCACGGCGCGGACCGCGTCGACCACGGCCTTGCTGCCGGCCACCGCGCCGGCGACCAGATCGCTGTGGCCGCCGACGTACTTGGTCAACGAGTACACGCACAGGTCCACGCCATGCGTGCACGGCTGGCAGAACACCGGGCCCAGCATGGTGTTGTCGCAGACGACCAGTGGGCGCATCGGCGCGTTCGCCGCATGCCGGTCCACCGCCTGGCGCACGACCTCGAAGTCGATCAGGTCGTTGGTCGGGTTGCTCGGCGACTCGACGTAGACCATCGCGACGCGGCCGCGCTGGGCGGCCTCGGCCAGGCACTGCTGCATCGCCTGCGGCGACGCGTTGTACGGCAGCTCGACCAGCTGGATGCCCCACTGCGAGAGCAGCCGGCGCAGCAGCGTCTCGGTGCCGCCATAGAGCGGCATGCTGTGCACCACCACGTCGCCGGGCCGGCACAGCGCCCACAGGCTGGCCGAGATGGCCGCCATGCCGCTGGAGAACGCAGCCGCCGCCTCGCTCTCGTCGTAGAGCGCGAAGCGGCGCTCGAAGATCTCCATGTTCGGATGGTTGAAGCGGCTGTAGACCAGGCCGGCCGACTCCTGCCCCTGGTCGAGCGGCACGCGGCCGGCGGTCTGGTCGAAGAAATGCGCACCGGCCTGCGCGTCGGGGAAGACGAAGGTCGACGTCAAGAAGACCGGCGGCTTGACCGCGCCCTCCGACAGGCGCGGGTCGTAGCCGTAGCCCATCATCAACGTCTGCTTGCTGAGCGGGTGGCCGTCGATGTCGCGGCTATAGATGTCCTTCATGGCGTCAGGCGTCCATCTGCGACTGCAGGTAGTTCTGCTCGCCGACCTTGCCCACCAGCTCGAGCTGGGTCTCCAGGAAGTCGATGTGCTCCTCGGTGTCGTCGAGGATGTGCTGCAGCAGATCACGCGAGACATAGTCGCGCGACACCTCGCACTGCGCGATCGCCTCCTTCAGCGTGGCCTGCGCGCCGAGCTCGGACTTCAGGTCGCAGCGCAGCGACTCGACCAGCGACTCGCCGATCAGGAGCTTACCCAGGTCCTGCAGGTTGGGCAGCGCGCCGAGCATGAACAGGCGCTCCATCAGCGCGTCGGCGTGCTTCATCTCGCCGATCGACTCGTCGTGCTCCTTCTTGGCCATCCGCTCGAAACCCCAGTGCTTGAACTGGCGGTAGTGGACGAAGTACTGATTGGTGGCCGTCAGCTCGTTCTTCAACTGCGCCTGCAGCCAGTGGATGACCTTGGGATCGCCTTGCATCGCGCGCGCCTTTCTCGTGACGAAGCGACACGCGGGAGTGCCGCCGTGGGCCATTTTGCGACTTGAAGAGGGCAGTGGCGTGTTTGCCCTGCCGGGAAACACTGACTCTCGCGCGGACTCGGCGACCCGCTTGGCGCACTGCTTGTTGCAACCTGATGGGAAGACGCCCGCGCTCCGTCGCCGATACTCACGCCCGGGAGTTGGACAACATGACAAAGATCACCCTCGACACGGTGGCGGCGATGGGCTGTGGCAAGTGCGACCACTTCGACAGCGGCTGGGTCGGCGCGATGGAGATGCGCCCGGCCGCGTGCCGCGGCAGCCCCGACGGCGTGAAGATGAGCCCGGTGCTCGCGCGTTCCGACGAAGCGCGTTGCGGCCTCGCCTGCCAGTGGGCGCGCTGGGCCGGCAAGCTTGCGGGAACCACGAAGAAGTAGCCTGCGAGCGCAGCAGCACCGCGCGGACGCGTGCGCCGCTCAGCCGCAGCCGCCGCCCGACTTGTCGCGCTTCAGCTGCAGCACGATGCGGGCCTGGAAGTCGAGCTTCTCGTGGTGCATGGGATCGGGCGCGCACGATTTGTAGCGGTCACCCAGTGCCACCGGCAGGTCATAGCGCAACCGGTCGGCGCCGGCAGTCGGTAGCGGCTTGAGCGCAGGGTCGTCCGCGCCGAAGGTGGCGATCCAGCGGTTGACGCCGCCTTCCAGGATATAGACGTTCTGCACCCGTGAGGCGACCAGCTGCTTCCAGGCCGCGGTGGCCGCAGCCTCGTCGTTGCCGATGGTGATGAAGACCGTGTTGGCGGTCGGCTCAGTCAGCAACTGCGGCACGATCTCACCGAGGCGACCGAGCGGCACGTGGATCGAATCGGCGATGTGATAAAGGTTGTAGTCGGCTTCGCTGCGCACGTCCAGGTACACCGGCTTGATGGCCTGCTGGTAGCGGGCCTTGAAGGCCTCGGCCGGCGAGACATGCACCAGGCGCCTGGCCAGCATGTCGTCGGCGCTGTAGACCTTCGTCTCCGACTGCGGCTTGCCGTCGGCCTGCTTGACGGTCTCGGTGTGCTTGAAGCTCAAGCGCCGGTAGCGATCTTCGATCGAGGGCGTGCCGATCACGAGCACGAGCAGCGCTGCCACGGCCAGGGCCGCGGCGCCGAGCTTGCGCACCCGCGGCTCGCGGCTCAGGTCCTTGCGGCCGATCGTGCGTTCGATCTGCTCGGCGCCCCAGAACATCGACAGCGCGATCACGACGATGGCCAGCACGACGGTCGGCGCGGGCACGCCGAAGACCTGGTCCAGCGTCAGCCGCCCGTAGTAGCCGGCGGTGTTGTACCAGTGGTCGTACCAGGCCTCGGTCTCGCCGAACAAGAAGGCGCCGACGAAGCCGCCGGCCATGAACAGCATGCCGTCGATCTTGCCGGTGGAGGCCGACGCCAGCGACGTGGTCGGGCAGAAGCCGCCGACGATGAAGCCCACGCCCATGATCAGCCCGCCCACCACGCCGGAGCCGAGGTAGGTGGGGTTGACCCAGACCTGGTTGAGATCGACGACACCCAGGCCGACCGCGCCGAACAGCAGCACCAGCGCCACCGCGATGGCGGTGAACATGACCTTGAATACGGTCAGCTCGCGGAAGTAGAACTGCGCGGCGAGCTTGCGCGAGTCGCCGAAGCCCGCCATCTCCAGCGTATAGCCGAAGGCGAAGCCGATGAGGCCGAACACCCCGTAGGACCACGGGTTCGCGGCGCTCACCGCGGTCAATGCATCGAGGGGGAAGTTCATGCGCTGCTCCCTGTCAGAGCCACAGCTTGCGCACGAACCAGGCCAGCAGGTACGCGCTGGCGAAGATCGCCAGCATGATCACCCACGATCCGGCTGCGAGCGTGGCACCGCCCGACAGCGCCTGGCCCGAAGTGCAGCCGCGTGCCAGGCGCGCGCCGTAGAGGAAGATCACGCCGCCCAGGAAGGACATCACCCAGCGTGTGCGGTTGGAGATGTTCGGGCCCTTGGTCGTCACGAGCCCCAGGCGCCCGTTGCGCGCACCCGAGGCGAAGCCGCCGAGCAGGGCGCCGAAGAAGACCGGCACGATCCAGTCGTCCAGCGGATTCTTGTCGCCGCCCGCCATCTTCAGCAGATAGGGCGTCCTGTCGACATGCGCCGGCGCCACCATGTCCACCAGCGCGGCATCGATGCGGCTGGTCGCGCCCGACGAGCCCAGCCCGTTGCCGGTGAGCACGAAGGCGAGAAACAGCACCACGCCCAGGACGGCGCCCGCCAGGTAGGGGTGCACGTAGGCCTTCTCGGGCCGGTGGAAGATCGATCGGAGCCTTGCCATGGTCTTCTCCATTCCTGATGTCGTTGAGCGCTCGTGGGTGGCGGTGCTTGTTCAGTGGCCGGGCGCGTGCTCGTGCACCTCGACCTCCTCGGTGCCCGTGACCATCGCGCGGATGCCCTCCAGCGGCGTCGGCCCGGTCGTCGTCAGATAGACGTGGCCGACGATGAAGCAGCCGAACAGCCAGGCCAGCAGCGAGTGCGCCGGGCCGAGCAGCGGCAGTCCGCCGAATGCCGCGGCCGCCTCCGGCCAGCGCTGCATGCCCCACATCAGCGCACCGGTCACGATCTGCAGCGGCAGCAGCACATTGAGGATGCCGAAGTAGGTGAGCTTCTGGATCGGGTTCATGCGGTCGTCGGGACGTTTCTCGAACGGGTGCGGCTCGCCCTTGAAGATGCCGGACACGTAGTACTTCGTCTGGCGCATCGAGTCGTCGATGAAGCCATAGGGCCGCGGGATGTACTCGCGCATGCGCTCGGTGGCCAGGTGATAGAAGAGCGACAACGCCGCGTTTATCACCAGGATCGCCGCCAGCACGTTGTGCAGCGTGACCATGGCGGGGAACGAGATCGCGCCGAAGATGTCCGGCCGGTGGATGACCAGGCCCGTGAACAGCAACGCCAGCACGCTGATGGCCTGCAGCCAGTGCCAGAAGCGGCGGTAGGCGTCGTACATCTGCACCGGCCGGGTCTGCAGCGGCACGTGGGGCCGCTTGCGCCACGCCAGGTAACGCAGCAGGCCGTGGCCCGAGACGCCGAGCAGCGTGCCGACGAAGGCCAGTGCACCGAAGGCATCGAGCAGGCCGATGCGGCTGGCGCCGAAGACATAGACCGCATCACGCGCAGGAGCCGGCTGGTAGTGCAGGCTGCCGTCGCTGCGGCGCACGACGTCGCCGCTGGCCGACACGTTGTTGGCGGTGTCGAAGCCGGGCGTGACGGGCGCGAATCCGGCGAGCTGCATGCCCTGGTCGACACGCGAGCCGTTTCGGTGGCAGGCCGCGCAATCGTTGAGGGCAAACTTGCCGCGCGTGACGTTGTGGTTGATGCTGAAGGGCTGCACCTGGCCCTCCATGCGCACGTTCTTCAGGCCGAGGGCGGACAGCCGGGCCCTGACCGCCGCTTCCTTCTGCGGCGAGTCGATCCTCAGCTCGTCGGCGGCGACGACACCGTCGCGGTTGTCGTCGAAGGCGGCGACGATGTCGGCCGCATGCGCCTTGCCGTCGAGGTAGGCGGCGCGCAGGTCGGCCAGCCGCACCGGCCGCTTGCCGGCCTTGGCGTCGTCGTAGACCCAGTAGAACGTCGTGATCAGGTTGTACGGCGCCAGCAGCGAGCCGCCGTCGATCTGGGTGCGTTTCATCAGCACCGGCTCGAAGCCGGTCACCAGCGAGCGCACGTCGCCGGGGTCGCCGTCCACGCCGCGGCAGCTCTTCGCGGGCTGGCCGTCGGCCGCGAGCACGGTCCAGTCGACGGCCTCGATCGCCGGTGCATGCATCTTCGGGATGTGGCAGCTCTCGCAGGCCAGCGTCTTGACGTGCGTTTCGAGGTACGGCAGCCAGTTGCCATGGCTCGCCGATGCATCGTGGCAGTTCTCGCAGCGGCGCATCGTGCCCTTGCCCTGGGGCGCCACGTGCACCTGCGCGCTCTGGCCGCGCGCGAAGTTGTGGTCGGGCCGCTCGAGGTACTTGCCGATGTCGAGTGTGCGCGGGTCGTAGCGCAGATGCGCCGGGTTGCTGCCCTTGGCGTCGTTGACGTGGGCGGGGTTGTTCAGCGCGTGGTGGCAGTCGGTGCACTGCAGCTGGCGCTCGGCGTGAACGTCCCACGCGCGCTGCAGCGTGCCCTTGCCCGCCAGGTTGACGCCCGATGCGCTCATGCGTTGCGAGGCCATCACCTGGCCGGTGGTCGCGGTCTGCGGATAGTCCAGGTCACAGGCGCTGATCTGCAGCGGCTGCTCGCCGGCTTCGTGCGCCTCGCCATGGCAGGCCGCGCAGTTGGCGTTGGTCGGATCCTGGATCGCGAGCTTGCGGCTGTCGATCAGGCCTTCGGTGGTGAAGGCGGCGCGGTTCCAGGCCCAGCCTTTCGCCGCAGCCTGCACGATGCCCAGGCCGGACAGGGTGGCCGTGCTCGCGTCGCCGAAGCGGCCGTCGCGAATGGCCGCCTTGCGTGCGGCCAGGTCGGGCTTTTCCATGTGGCACAGGAAGCAGTTCGTCTCCATGGTCCCGGACTCGGCCCAGTTCCAGGCCGTGCGGGCACCGTTGGCTGCGAGCAGCGACGTCTCGGGATCGCCTGCGCTCGGCTTCAATACGGTGAGCGGCTTGCCGCCGCGCGAGGTGGTGGCCGGGCCACCGCCGACCACACGATCGCCGTTGAGCATCAGCCAGTCGGCGGTCGAAAGGTCGAGCCGTTCGTCGCCGGCCTGGCTGAGGTAGCGGTAGCGCAGCGGGTCCCACTGGCCGAACAGACCGGGGCTCGAGTGCCAGGTCTTGTTCCAGCTGCCGAAGGACTGCAGCCCCAGGTCCACGTGGAAGGAATGCGAGGCGATGAAGGCCGTGTCGTGGCACTGGCCGCAGCTCTTCATCGGCGAGACCGCCTGGCCGCTGGTGAGCACGTTGGTGCCCTGGGCATCGAGCAGCGCGAAGTTCGGATGCAGCGTCTTGGTCGCGGCCTGCGGCGCGGGCTTGGCGGTGGGTGTCGTCGCGCTCGGTGAGGCCAGCACGGCCGCGCTGGCCAGCACGCTGGCGCCAAGCACGCACAAGCACTTGTTCATGGCAGCTTCCTCCCGCCCCACTTGATCGGGTCGCCGGGGTAGCCGAGAGCGGCCCAGTCCATGCGCCCGGGCTTGCCGGTGGCGGAATGGCAGGCGTCGCAAGCCAGGGCCTTGTCGGCGCTTTGCACCATGTGCGTACTGGCCCAGTACATGATGGTCTCGGTGAAGTCGTATCGGCCGCTGTAGGCCAGGCCCGTGACGGGAACGGCCAGTTCGAAGGCCTGGTTCCAGTTGAAGTTCGTCCAGTAGCCGTCCTTGCCGGCCGTGATCGGCTGCAGCAGGTAGCCGTTGACCTTGTCGTAGGGTTGCTTCGCGGTGTGGACCTTGAACGGGAAGATGCGCGCTCTCGGGTCGGCGATCGACCCTGCCGGCTTGTTGATGTGGGTCGGGCCGTCGCGGCTGATCGGGTCGCCCAGCAGGTAGCGGTATTCGTTGTTGCCGTTGAACCAGCGATAGGCCGGCGCGAAGTTGGCTTCGTAACTGAATTCGCCCTTGATCTTGAGATAGCTGTAGTGGTCGTCCTCGCGGCCCTTCAGGCCGGCCTTGGACCAGTCCCAGGCTACTTTGGTGGGCTCCTCGCGGGCGATGGCCGGGATGTGGCAGGTCTGGCAGGCGACGGCCTTCAGGTGGGTGCCGATGCGCTCGTCCTGATGCACCTTGCCGGAGTGGCACTGCTCGCAGGAGACCTGCTCGGCCGGGTCGATCGTGTAGTTGTCGGCCAGCATGCGGCCGAGGATCTGGTGCTTGCGCGCGACATGGCAGTCGCTGCACTGCATGTTGTGCTTGCCGCCCATGTGCACGTCGAGCGAGCGGCCCGGGAAGTACAGGCTTTCGTCGAGGTCGCCGTGCTTGACGCCGTTGCCACCGCCGCCGTCGAAGTGGCACTTGCCGCAGTTCTCGCGCGTGGTGGCGCGCACGCTGCGGGCGGCGGCCAGCAGGTTCACCGACGGCGCCGGGTTGCCGAACAAGCCCTTGTTGTAGATCGCGGCCTCGGCATGGCAGGCCAGGCAGTCGACGTTCTCGGGTTTGGACTGCTGCGCGGCCTTGCCCGCTTCCCAGCCGTAACCGGCGTGGCAGGCCATGCACTTGTTCTCGTTGCCCTGTGCGCCGATGCAGAAGTTGTTGATCTGGTTGATCTTGCCGATCGTGACCGGCTCCTTGCGCCACGGCACGGTGACGGCCCTGGACTCCCAGGTCCAGTGGGTCGTCTTCATCAGCTCGCTGGCAGCATCCTTGTGGCAGGCGAGGCAGGCGCGGGTCACGTCAGGGCCTGTCTTGAAGTCACCCTTGACGATGTCGCGGTGGTCGACATGCGCTGCCTTCACGGGCAGGTGCGAGGCCGCTTCGCGCGCCGGCGTCGACGCCGGCTTCAGATAGAGGAACGGAACCAGGATCAGCGCGCCGATCGCGAGAAGCCCGAACACCCACCGCGGAAATCGGTTCGTCATCCGGATGCTCCTCATGGCCTCTCATACCCGTGACCGTATGTTGACCGGGACGGCGCGGCGTGTGCTGATGTGCGTCAATCAAACGGAAATCCAGGGGTCAGAGCCGAAGTGAGGCGGGTCGCGCGTCGATCCGGCAAGTCAGGCCCGTGGTTGGCCCGGCTTTTGCACTCCAGCGTTGTGTAGTAAGGTTCATAACACTGGAGTCGACATGTCCCGCATTCGTCTTGCGCTGTTTGTCGCAAGCCTGACAGTCACCGCACTGGCGGCACGTGCAGGCGAGGTTTCGGTGGCTGTCGCGGCCAACTTCGCCGGGCCGCTCGCGCGCCTGAGCGCCGGCTTCACCGCCGCCACCGGCCATGTGCTGAAGGTCTCGTCCGGCGCGACAGGCAAGTTCTACGCGCAGGTGGTGTCCGGCGCGCCGTTCGAGGTGCTGATCGCCGCCGACGACGAAACGCCGAAGAAGCTGATCGCCGAAGGCCATGCCATGGCCGGCACGAACTTCACCTACGCGATCGGCCGGCTGGTGCTGTGGAGCGCGCAGCCGGGCCTGGTCGACGCGCAGGGCGCGGTGCTCGGCAGCAGCGGCGCGTTCCGGCACCTGGCGATCGCCAACCCCAAGGTCGCGCCCTATGGCGCGGCTGCGCTGCAGGTGCTGAAGGCCCGTGGCCTCACCGACGCGCTGACCCCCACGCTCGTCACCGCCGAGAGCATCGCGCAGGCCTATCAGTTCGCCGCCACCGGCAATGCCGAGCTGGCGTTCGTGGCACTGTCGCAAGTGGCCTTGCCCGGCAAGCCGCCCACGGGTTCGTTCTGGCTGGTGCCGCAGAGCCTGTACGGCGAGATCAGGCAAGACGCCGTGCTGCTGAGGGCCGGCGAGAAGAACCCCGCCGCGGTCGCGTTGCTCGCCTACCTGAAACGCGAGCCCGCGCAGCAGATGATCCGCGACTTCGGCTACGGCGTGCCGGGGCCGTGATGCAACACGGCGCCGCCATCCGATGCTGACCCCCGCCGAATGGAGCGCCGTGCGCCTGACGGCGCAGCTGGCGGGCTTGAGCACCGTGCTGCTGCTCGTGGCCGGCACGCCGATGGCGTGGTGGCTGGCGCGCACGCGCTCGCGCGTGAAGCCGCTCGCCGCGGCACTGGTGGCGATGCCGCTGGTGCTGCCGCCCACCGTGATCGGCTTCTACCTGCTGCTGCTGATGGGCCCGCACGGGCCGGTGGGCCAGCTCACGCAGGCGCTCGGCCTCGGCCGGCTGCCGTTCACCTTTGCCGGGCTGGTGGTGGCCTCGGTGATCTACTCGCTGCCCTTCGTGGTGCAGCCGTTGCAGCAGGCCTTCGAGGCGATCGACGAGCGCACCGTCGAGGCCGCCGCCACGCTGCGCGCCGGTGCGTGGGACCGCTTCTTCACCATCGTGCTGCCGCTGGCGCGGCCGGGTTTCGTGACGGCCAGCGTGCTCGGCTTTGCCCACACGGTCGGCGAGTTCGGCGTGGTGCTGATGATCGGCGGCAACATTCCCGACAAGACGCGCGTGCTGTCGGTGGCGATCTACGACCATGTGGAGGCCACCGAGTTCGCGCAGGCGCACCGTCTGGCCGCCGGGCTGGTGGTGTTTGCGCTGGTGGTGCTGGTCACGCTGTACGCAGTGAACCGCGTGCCGCGCGATCGGCTGGAGCGCGTGGCGTGATCGAGGCGCGCCTTGCGCTGCCGCGCCGCGGCTTCACGCTCGCCGTGGACCTGCGCCTGCCCGCCCGCGGCGTGACGGCGCTCTTCGGCCCGTCGGGCTGCGGCAAGACCACGGTGCTGCGCGCGCTCGCCGGTCTCGAGCGCGCCGCCGGGCGCGTGGTGGTCGACGGCGACGTGTGGCAGGACGACGTGGCACGTCGATTCGTGCCCACGCACCGGCGACCGATCGGCTACGTGATCCAGGAGGCGGCGCTGTTCCCGCACCTGAGCGTGCAAGGCAATCTGGCCTACGGCGAGAAACGCATCGCGGCCGGCGAGCGCCGCGTGCCGCTCGACCAGGTGGTGGCGCTGCTCGGCATCGGCCACCTGCTGGCGCGCCGGCCCGGCACGCTGTCGGGCGGCGAGCGCCAGCGCGTGGCGATCGCGCGCGCGCTGGCCACCAGCCCGCGGCTGCTGTTGATGGACGAGCCGCTCGCCGCGCTCGACGCCGCGCGCAAGGCCGAGGTGCTGCCTTACCTGGACCGCCTGCACGAGGAACTCGGCATCCCGATCGTCTATGTGAGCCACGCCATCGACGAGGTGGCGCGGCTGGCCGACCACCTGGTGCTGATGGACGCCGGCCGGGTGCTCGCCGACGGCCCGCTGGCCGACATGCTGGCGCGGCTGGACTTGCCGCTGGCCCATGGCGACGAGGCCGGCGTGGTGCTGGCCGGCGTGGTGGGCGAGCGCGACGCGTTGTGGCAATTGGCGCGGCTCGATGTCGACGGCGGATCGTGTGCCTTCTGGGCCCGTGACCAGGGGCTGCCGGTGGGCCGGCGCGTGCGGCTGCGTGTGCTGGCGCGCGACGTGAGCCTGGCCCGCACGCCGCCCTCGGGGACCAGCATCGGCAATCAGATGGCCGGCACGGTGGAGGCGATCGCCGACGACGACCACCCGGCGCTTGCGCTGGTGCGCGTGCGCGTGGGCGCGGCGCCGATCGTGGCGCGGCTCACCCGGCGCTCGGCGCATGCATTGGCGCTGGCCGTCGGCCAGCCGGTGTGGGCGCAGGTGAAGACCGTGGCGCTGATGGAGTGATGAAGAGCAGCAGCGCCGCGAGCGGCAACCTCGTCAGCGCCGAGCTCAAGCTCGCCGGCCGGCTCGACGCGCGCTTCTTCGCGCTGCTCGAGGCGCTGGAGGCCACCGGCTCGATCAACCGGGCCGCGCGCACCGCGGGCCTCAGCTACAAGGGCGCCTGGCTGCTGCTGGAGACGGCGTGCAACCTGGCGCACACGCCGCTGCTGCAGACCACCACCGGTGGCCCTGGCGGCGGCGGCACCATGCTCACCGAGGCGGCGCGCGGCCTGCTCGGCGCGTGGCGCACGCTGCAGCACGATCAACGCGAGTTCCTGCGCGCCCAGGAGGCGCGCCTGGCCGAACTGCCGGCGCTGGCCGGCCTGCTGAGGAGGATGTCGATGAAGACCACCGCACGCAACCAGTTTGCCGGCGTCGTGAAGGCGCTCGAGCTCGGGCCTGTGTCGGCCACGGTGACGATCGCCTTGAAGAGCGGCGACGAGATCGTCGCGACGATGACCGCCGAGGCCGCCAAGCGGCTGAAGCTCAAGAAGGGCAAGGAGGCGCTGGCGCTGATCAAGGCCTCGGCCGTGGTGCTGGTGACCGACTTCGCCGGCTGGAAGCTGTCGGCGCGCAACCAGCTGGCCGGCACTGTGTCGCGCATCGAGCGCGGCGCGGTGTCGTCGCTCGTCGTGCTCACGCTGCCGGGCGGCACGACGTTGACGGCGAGCGTCACCCACGAAGGCGTCGAGGCGCTGGCGCTCAAGGTCGGCGCGCCGGCGACGGCGGTGTTCAAGGCCTATGCGGTGATGGTGGCCACCCAAGCGTGAGCGGGCGCGCGGCAGGGTGCGCCGAAGGTTTCAGGTGCGCCCAAACGGGCCAGGTCTCTTGCGCCGAGCCGGCGAGGTCTGGAACCGCGAGGCGTCGAAGCCCTTGCGCTGGCTCGCGAGCGCTTCGCCGTCCAGGCGCTCGGCCAGCAGCGCGATGTCGCGCGAGCTCACACCGGCGTTGGCGAAGTGATCCCGCCAGGTGTTCACCACCTCGATGACGGCGGCGACGTCGAGGGCCGCCTGGGCCGGTGGCAGGCCGAATGCATCGCACTGCGACATCGCGTTGTCGAGCGTCGAGTCGCGGCCTAGAGCGCCGCAGATGAACTCCTGGTAGCCCTGCCCCGAGTTCGTTGGCAGCACGTCGTACGCCGGCGCCAGCCGCAGGCGGCCGTTGGCGAGCGGGTTCACGACCAGCAGGGCGTGGTTCTTCTCATGGTCGTCGGTGTTGTCGACCAGGATGTTGAAGACCATGCGACGGAAGAGCTCGTGCGCATCGCGCTGGTTCGCGCCGTCCTGGGTGACGCCCACACGCCGGAGGATCCGCGCCAGCTCCGGGTATCCCATCTCGGGCTCGGCGCCCGATGCCGTGGCGGCGCGGATGGCCGTGCCTGCCGAGATGCTGTGGATGCGCCGTCCGGGGGCGCGGTCGAAGCGGCGAACCGCGATGGCGTTCGCGCCGCCAAGGGGGACGACCTGCGTCTGGGCCACGGTGATGCCGGCGCGCCGGGCCAGCGTCATCGTCGCGTGCTCGATGAGCGGCGTGTCGACGGGCTCGTTGTTGAAGAACTTGATCACCCACTGCTCGCCGCCGATGTCGATCAGCGCCTTGGGCTTGGCGCCGCCCAGCGGACTGCCGCCGCCCGCGATGATCTTCGCCTCCAGCGTGTTGAGTGGCTCCGAGGCTTCGATCTTGGCCACCACCTCGGCGAGTTGCTGCGCCTGGTCGAGCCGGGGCAACGGCCCGCCCGCCTTGGGGCTGTAGGTGCTCGACGACGTGGAGACACCGAGGGCGCCGAATCGATCGTCGCCGGCGTAGTACAGGTACTCCATCAGCGACAGGCGCTTGGGCTTCTCGACGAAGCGGATCACCTTTTCGCCCCAGCGGTCCGGTCGCGCGTCGTCGACCGCGCCGACGGCGCGCTGCGCGTCCGCGGCCATGCGGCCGGGCGGCAGGAACTCGTTGTCGACCAGCGGCAGGTCCTCGCTCAGCGCAAACCCGTTGGCCAGCCACGCCTTGCCGTAGTGCAGCGACACGCCCTTGCCGGCGGCGACGAGCTTCAGCGCGCCGACGTAGCGTGGCGTGGCCGGGTCCGCCACGTACCAGAGGTACAGGTCGTCCAGCCGCATCTCAGTGCCCCGTCTCGTCGTGGCCGCCCCCGGCATCGCGGCGCGCCCGGGCCGACGACTGCGCGCGCGAGCGGCCGAGTTCGACGGCCTCGCGCACATCCAGTTCGATGGCGCCCTGGTCGTGCTCGGGCGCCGCCAGGTTGCGCAGCTCGCCGTCGCGCTGGATGAGCCACAGCGCGGTCGCGACGATGCCGATGCCCACCGACGGGTCACCGGCCTCCAGCCGCTGCAATGTGGGCACGGTCACGCCCAGGCGCTGGGCCCATGAGCGCAGTGACTCCTTGCGGCGCAAGCGGGCCACGGCCAGGTCGGCGCCGAGCTTCTCGATGGCGCCGGCGGTCGCGGGGGGAAGTTGCAGCAGGGCTCGAGCGGTCTTCGGCATGTCTATAGAATATGACAAATTAGGCCAATTTGTCAATATCTATAACTACAAACGCTGAACGTTGCCTGCCAAGCCGCACCGTCGTCCGGCCGGTGCCCAAGCGCTTCGAGCATGCAATTAGTCTCACTTCGGGGCCCCGTCGTCTGTCCACGCAGATGTCGGCCGGAGCTTCGTCTCGACAATGCCAGCGGACGCGAACACCCACCCCATCCGACTCGAAAGACCCGAAGCTTGAACGACGACGAAGAGCGGCTGGCACTGGCGATGCGCCAGCAGGACCCCAAGGTCGCCAAACGCATCGCCCAACCGATACTGAGCTCGGCCGTCGCCCGGCAGAACCGCCGGCTCGAGGGGCGGGTGCTCACGCTGCTGGCGCAATGCGAGAGCCTGCTCGCCAACAGCGGCGCGGCGTACGAGTTGAGTTCGCGGGCGCTGCCGGCGCTGCAGTCGGTCGGTGACTTCCGCGAGGAAGCCAAGGCCCTGGCCGTGCAGGCCCGCTCGTGCAGCGCACTCGGTCGCAACGACCAGGCCATCGAGGCCGCCTTGCTTGGGCTGGAGCTGGCCCGGCATGGCGGCGACCCGGCCCACCAGGCCGACGCACACAGCCAGCTCGGCAGGGCGTTGTTTCATGCGGGCTGTTTCGATGCCGCCAAGGGTCACTTGCGCGAGGCCCGCCGCCTCGCGCAGGCGGGCTCGTCGCCGCTGGAGGTGTTTGCCAGCATCGTCACGGAGGGCGTGTCCGAGGTCATGCGCTTCGTCACCGAGCGACACGAGACCGGCCGGGCGCCCTCGCTGCGCGAGCTGAAGGCGGTGCTCAAGCTGCAGGCCGATTTCGCCCGGTGCCACGACATCGCGGCGGCCTATCCCCACGAGCAGCCGATACAGGCCGGCTGGCAGCTGGTCGCCAGTGCGGCCGACTGCTGGAGCGGTCGCCTGCGGCAGGCCGAGGCCCGGCACACGTCGGTGCGGGCGTGGCTGGACGAACGGGACGCCGCGCCGTCGATGAGGGGTCTGGAGGCGCTCGTCCGCTGCGAGCTGGCTCAGGCCTTGGGCGACTGGACAGGTGCCGAGCAGGCTGCCGCGCACATGGTCGCGCTGGCGCAGCAGACCGGTCGCGAGCAAGCGGCGCTGATGGGCCACCTGCTGGCGAGCCGCGTCTACGAGATGCAGGGCAAGCACCCGCAGGCGCTGGCCGAACTGAAGCACCTCGCGGCACGCGAGCGCCGCGTCCGGTCGCAGTCGCTGGCCAGCCGCAGCACGGTGGTGTCGTGGCAGCTCGAGATGCGTCGCGGCGAGGCGTCGCGCCGCTCGCTGCAGGCGTCGGCGCAGCAGCTCGAGAAGCTGGCCCTCGAAGACCCGATGACCGGCATCGCCAATCGGCGCTGCTTCGAGCAGGTGGCCACGCAGAGCCTGCACGCCAGCCAGGCCGACGGAGGCCGCCCGCTGTGCCTGGCGCTGATCGATGTCGACAACTTCAAGAAGGTCAACGACGGCCACAGTCACCTGGTCGGCGACAAGGTGCTCCAGGTCATCGCGGCACTGCTGGCCGAACACGTCCGTGACGAAGACCTGGCGGCTCGGCTGGCCGGCGACGAGTTCGTGCTGGTGCTGCGCCGTACGGAGCTCACGCGAGCGGCGGAGATCTGCGACCGCGTGCGCATGGCGGTGGCGCACTACAA
The DNA here is from genome assembly GCA_044222685.1 of Burkholderiaceae bacterium. Lineage (GTDB taxonomy): Bacteria > Pseudomonadota > Gammaproteobacteria > Burkholderiales > Burkholderiaceae_C > JAEUPI01. The sequence continues at coordinate 15,893 of JBGAMU010000037.1, read as the reverse complement.
CTGGCAGGCCATCTCGCCAGGCCTGGCGGTGACCATCAGCGTGGGCGTGGCGCAGTCCCGGCCCGACGACACGCTCGAGAGCCTGGTGCACCGCAGCGACATCGCGATGTACGAACGCAAGGCCGAGTCCAGGCTGCAGACGGTCTGATCCGACGCTCCGGCCTTCACCGGCCGGAAGCGCTGGACGTTCGCCGTAAGATCGCGGCGAACGCGATGGCAATGCCGCCTTCATCACAGCGACCGCGCCGGCGCCTGACCTGGCTGCTGTGGCTCGCCCTCGTGCTGCCGATCGCGCAGTCGGCGGCGCTGTGGCACGGGCTGGCGCAGCACGACGCCGCAGCCGGCCAGACGGAACGCGCCGTCGACGGCAAGCAGGCGCCGCACGCCACGCACTGCGACCTCTGCCTCGCGGCGGCTGGCGTCACCGGCGCGGCGCCGGTGGTGGCAGTCCCGGCCGTGCCGCTGCTGCGCGGCCGCGACTGCGCGGCGCCACGCACCGACGCGGCGCCGTCGCTCGCGGCTGCTGCAACCGGCTATCGAAGCCGCGCCCCTCCGCTCGCCTGACCTCGATCGTTCGTGACCGGCCCGCTGCCCTCCTTGGGGTCCGCGGGCGTCATCCATCGTCGTTGTCAGGAGAAGTCTTCCATGCACAGATCATTGCCGGCAGCCCTCGTGCTCGCCCTGGCCGCGCCTTGCACGGTGCTGGCCGCTACAGACCCCGTCGATTCACCCGCTGACCTCGCGGCGCTGCGCCGCGAAATGGCCGCCATCCGCGCCGACTACGAGGCGCGCCTGCGCGCGCTGGAGCAGCGGCTGCAGGCCGCCGAGGCCCGCGCGGCCGCGACACCGTCGACGGCGGCAGCACCGCCGGCCGCCGCGCCGGCGCAGGGCGTCGCCGCTTCAGCGATGGCACCGGCCGTCGCGCCCGCGGTCACGGCGCCAGCGACGGCTGCGGCCGGCAGCGGTGCCTCGTCGTTCAACCCCGCGCTGTCGCTGATCCTGTCGGGCCTGTTCACGCGCACCTCGCAGGACCCGGCGCGTTATGCGATCAGCGGCTTCCAGTTGCCGGTCGACGCCGAGGTCGGTCCGGGCACGCGCGGCTTCAGCCTGGCCGAGACCGAGCTCGGGTTGTCGGCGCAGATCGACCCCTGGCTGCGCGGCGCCGCCAGCCTCGCGCTGCACCCCGACGACAGTGTGTCGGTCGAGGAGGCGTTCATCCAGACCACGGCACTCGGGCGCGGCCTCACGCTGAAGGCGGGCCGCTTCTTGTCGGGCGTGGGTTACCTCAATGCGCAGCATGCCCACACCTGGGACTTCGTCGACAACCCGCTGGCCTATCAGGCGCTGCTCGGCACGCAGTACGGCGACGACGGCGTGCGGTTCAGCTGGCTGGCGCCGACCGATCGGTTCGTCGAGCTGGGCCTCGAGCTCGGCCGCGGGCGCGGCTTTCCCGGCGGCGACAACGGCCGCAACGGCGCCGGCATGGTGGCGCTGACCGCGCACACCGGCGGCGACATCGGCGACAGCCACAGCTGGCGCGCCGGGTTGTCGTGGCAACGCACTCGCGCCGACGATCAGGCGCTGTTGGGCCGGGCCGCGGACGGCGCGGTGGTGACCAACGCGTTCAGCGGCCGCACGCGGCTGTGGATCGCCGATGCGGTGTGGAAGTGGGCGCCCGACGGCAATGCCTCGCGCACCCACTTCAAGCTGCAGGGCGAGTACCTGCGCAGCACGCGCAGCGGCAGCCTGGTCTACGACGTCGGCAACACCGACAGCGCGGGCGACTACCGGGCGACACCTTCGGGCTGGTACCTGCAGGGCGTCTACCAGTTCATGCCGCGCTGGCGCGTCGGCCTGCGCACCGAGGCGCTCGATGCCGGCTCACCCGACTACGGCGTCAACGCCGCGCTGCTGGCGAGCACCGGCTTCAAGCCGCGCAAGAACACGGTGATGCTCGACTTCAACCCGAGCGAGTTCTCGCGCGTGCGCCTGCAGCTGGCGCGCGACCGCTCGCAGCCCGGACCCGGCGACAACCAGCTCTTCCTGCAATACCAGATGAGCCTGGGCGCGCATGGCGCGCACGGTTATTGAGCGGAGCCCACCATGACGACGACATTCCATTGCTTCTCCCGGCTGCTGGCTGGCCTGTGCGTGCTGCTGACGACCACGCTGCCCGCGCACGCCGCGCTGCGCGTGCTGGCCTGCGAGCCCGAGTGGGGTGCGCTGGCGCTGGAGCTCGGTGGCAAGCGGGTCGACGTGTCGGTGGCCACCAGCGCGCGGCAGGACCCGCACCAGATCCAGGCCCGGCCGAGCCTGATCGCACGCGCCCGCAATGCCGACCTGGTGGTCTGTACCGGCGCCGAACTCGAGGTCGGATGGCTGCCGCTGCTGCTGCAGCAGTCGGGCAATGCCGCGGTGCAGCCGGGCGCGCCCGGCTACTTCGCGGCGGCCGACCACGTGAGCAAGCTCGACGTGCCGGTGCAGCTCGATCGGTCTCAGGGTGACGTGCACGCCGCCGGCAACCCGCACATCCAGACCGACCCGCGCCGCATCGCGCTCGTGGCACAGGCGCTGGCCGCTCGGCTGCAGCAGCTCGATCCGCCGCATGCCGCCGACTATGCCCGCGCGCAGGCCGACTTCGCGGCACGCTGGCAGCGCGCGACCGAGCGCTGGACGGCGCAGGCCGCAGCGTTGCGCGGCCTGCCGGTGGTGTCGCAGCACAAGGCCTTCGTCTATCTGTACGACTGGCTGGGCCTCAAGGAGGTGGCGGTGCTCGAGCCCAAGCCCGGCGTCGAGCCGACGGCGTCGCACCTGCAGGGCGTGCAGGCGGCGCTGAAGGCGACGCCGGCGCGCATGGTGCTGTATGCGGCCTATCAGGACTCGCGGCCGTCCGACTGGCTGAGCCGCAACGCCGGCATTCCGGCGGTGAAGCTGCCGTTCACCGTTGGTGGCAGCGACGTCGCGAACGACTTGTTCGGCCTGTTCGACGACACCGTGGCGCGCCTGCTTGCCGCCGCCGGGGCGGCGCGATGATGAACTGGAGCGCGCTCGACACCGGCATCCTCGCGCCCGCGCTCGTCGCCGGGCTGCTGGTGCTGGCCACGCACGTGCCGCTGGGCCAGCAGGTGCTCGACCGCGGCATCGTCTTCATCGACCTGGCGATCGCGCAGATCGCCGGGCTCGGCGTGATCGCCGCCGACGCGATGGGTCTGCCGGCGGGCGGCGTCGCGGTGCAGGCGGCGGCGCTGTGCGCCGCGCTGCTTGGCGCCGCCCTCCTGACCTGGACCGAACGCAAGGCGCCCGAGCAGCAGGAGGCGCTGATCGGCGTGATGTTCATCCTCGCCGCCTGCGCCGGCATCGTGCTGCTGGCGAGCAACCCGCACGGCGGCGAACACCTCAAGGAGCTGCTGGTCGGCCAGATCCTGTGGGTCAACGCCACCCAGCTCGGCTGGCTCGCGGCGGTATCGGCCGTGCTGCTGGCGGCGTTGGCGTTGGGCTGGGTGCAGCGGCTCGGCCGCTTCGGCTTCTATGGTGCGTTCGCGATCGCGGTGACGGCCTCGGTGCAGCTGGTCGGCGTGTACCTGGTGTTCTCGAGCCTGATCATTCCGGCACTGGCCACGCGCGGCTGGCGCGGCCGCGGCCGCACGGCGGTGGGGTATGCGATCGGTGCGCTCGGCTACGCCCTGGGCCTGGCACTGTCGGCCGTGCTCGACCTGCCGTCGGGGGCGGTGATCGTGTGGACGCTCGCGGCCTGCGCCGTCGCGCTGGGTGGTGCTGCGACCGGTCGTCCGTCCGCTGGTTGGTGTGAATTGACGCCCCCTTGAAAGTTCGGCCTACTGGCCGCCGTCCACCACCCGGCCAAGCGAGGTCCCCGTGTTCAGAACCCCTCTTTCGTTCGTTCGCACCCTCGTGCTCGGCGTCGGGCTGGCGGCCGTCGGCGCCGCCGTTGCGCAGAGCCGGCAGTTCTCGTTTGCCTACGACCAGCCCAAGACCAGCGCCTACGGCTTCGGCGCCGACGTGTTCGGCAAGCGGCTGGCCGAGCTGAGCAAGGGCACGATGTCGACCAACCAGTACGCCGGCGCGCAGCTCGGCTCCGAGGCGCAGACGCTGCAGAAGGTGCAGACCGGCGACATCGACTTCGTGCTCGTGTCGACGGCCAACTCGTCGACCATCCAGCCCGAGTCGGGCGTGTTCTCGCTGCACTTCATCTTCCGCGGGCCCGATCACGCGGTGAAGGTGCTCACCGACCCGAAAGTGATCGCAGCGATGCGCGAGATGTACGCCAGCAAGGTGAAGGGCGCCCACATGCTCACGCTCGGCAGCCAGGGTCTGCGAAACCTGTATTGCAAGAAGGAGATCAAGAACCTCGCCGAGATCAAGAACGTCAAGGTTCGGGTGCAGGCCACGGTGACCGAGGACACGCTGTTCCCGGCCTACGGCGCGCAGATCGTGCACATGCCGTTCGGCGAGGTCTACACCTCGCTGCAGACCGGCGTCGTGGAGTGTGCCGAGAACGGCTACACGGTGTACATGCTGAACAAGCACTACGAGGTGGCGCCGGTGATGTCGGTGACCGAGCACGAGGCCAACAACTCGGTGCTGTTCGTCAGCGACAAGCTCTGGAGCACCCTGAGCGCCGAGCAGAAGCAGTGGGTGCAGCAGGCCGCCGACGACATGAACAAGGTGCAGCCGGCCAAGGCCTTCGCGATGGAGAAGGAGTCGCGCGCGCGTCTGGAGAAGATCGGCGTCAAGATCGTCACCGGCGTCGACAAGTCGGGCTTCGAGTCGGTGAGCAAGCCGATCCAGGACAAGCTCGCCAAGGATCTGGGCCCCCACGCCATCAAGATTCTCGATCTCGTGCGCAACGTCAAGTAAGCGGCGCGAGCGTTGCCGTCCCTCGTTCAGGAGAGCCATCGCCACCTCAAGTGGCGCGCGCTCGACGGCCTGGAGCGCGCGCTGATGGTGCTGTGCGGCGTGGCCATCACCGGCTTCACCGTCAGCGTGGTCTGCGACGTCGTCACGCGCACCCTGGGCCGGCCGTGGCTGTGGCTGCAGGAGGTGACGATGACCTTCTTCATCTACGGCGTGTTCATCGGTACTGCGGCCGCCACGCGGCGCAATGACCACCTGTACCTGGCGGCATTGGCCGAGTCGATGAGCGGGCGCAGGCGCCTGTTCTTCGAGACCTTCAACCGGCTGGTCATGCTGGGCGTCTCGCTCAGCATGGTCTGGTTCGGCTACCTCAACTTTCTCGACGGTTTTCGCAGCCTGCGCATGCCGTCGATGACGCCGCTGGCGAGTCTGTACGCGGCGATTCCGCTGTGCGGTGCACTGGTCACGCTGTTCGTCGTCGAGCAGCTCGTCAACGGCTGGAAGAACGGCTTCGCGGAGCCCGATCTGCTGAAGGTGGCGCCATGACGACGAACGGCGCCCTGATCTTCCTGATGGCGTTCCTGTTCCTGTTTCTCGGCTACCTCGGCGTGCCGGTGGCGTTCGCACTGATCGCCGGCGTGCTGGTGGTGACCTCGTTCACGCCGGTCGGGCTGCCGTCGATGATGACGCAGCTGTTCAACGGCATCGACGTCGAAGCGCTGCTGGCGGTGCCGTTCTTCCTGCTGGTGGGCGAGCTGATGACCGCGGCCGACGTGACCGCGCGCATGATCAAGTTGTCGCAGGCGCTGATCGGCCACCTGCGCGGCGGGCTGGCGCAGGTGGTCACCGTGTTCAGCATGTTCTTCGCCGGCGTGTCGGGCTCGTCGGCGGCCGACGTGGCGGTGCTGGCGCGCTCGCTCGGCCCCGACATGAAGCGCGAGGGCTACAGCCCCGCCTTCATCGCGGCGCTGATCGCCTCGGCCTCGACGATGGCCAACCTGATCCCGCCGAGCATCATGGCCGTGGTCTATGGCGCCACCGGCAACGTGTCGATCGGCGGCCTGTTCCTCGGCGGCGTGGTGCCCGGGCTGCTGGTGGGTCTCGGCCTGATGATCTACAGCCACTTCTTCGGTCCGGTCGGCATGATGCGTCCGCGCTCGTCGTTCGGCGAGGTCGGCGCCGCCGCCCGCGGCGCTGCCATCCCGCTGGTGATCCCGGTGATCATCATGGGCGGCATCCTGTCGGGCTTCTTCACGCCCACCGAGGCCGGCGTGGTGGCGGTGGCCTACATCGTCTTCGTCGCGATCCCGCTGCTCAACCGGGGGTATCTGCGCCGGCTGCCGCACGACATGGCGATGACGGGGCTGCTGTATTCGATCCCGCTGATCACCATCGCGGCCGCGTCGGCATTCGGCTGGATGCTCGCCTACCTGCGCGGGCCGGCGGTGGTGTCGGGCTGGATCAGCGCGGCCGCCGGCAACGACCCGTTCATGATCATGCTGCTGCTGGTGGTGCTGTTCATCATCGTCGGCGACTTCATCGATGCGATCCCGGCCATCATCATCTTCATGCCGATCATCACCGAGCTGACCAAGACCGCCGACATCAACGCGGTGCACATGGGCGTGGTGATCATCGTGACGCTGGCGTTCGGCCTGATCACGCCGCCGTACGGCATCGCGCTGCTGATGGCGTCGAAGTTCATCGGCGTGCGCTTCGGCCGCGCGATGTTCGCCTCGTTCCCGATCTACATCGTCTTCCTGGCGACGATCGTGTTCTGCATCTTCTTCCCCGACATCGTGCTGTGGCTGCCCAAGCACTACCTGCCCGAGTCGGTGGGCTGCTTCAAGAACCCGTCGGGCAGCGGCTACATCTGCCCCTGAAGGCTAGACTGGGCTGCCCGATGCGCATCGCCACCTACAACATCAACGGCATGAACGCCCGCCAGCCGGTGCTGCTGCGCTGGCTAGGGCAGACCCGACCGGACGTGGCCTGCCTGCAGGAGCTGAAGTCGCCGCAGGAGCGTTTTCCGCAGGCGGAACTGCGTGCACTGGGCTACGAGGCCATCTGGCACGGCCAGAAGAGCTGGAACGGCGTGGCGATCCTGGCGCGTGCCGGCCTGCCCATCGAGACGCGACGAGGCCTGCCGGGTGACCCCGACGACATCCACAGCCGCTATCTGGAGGCCGAGGTCGGCGGGCTGACGGTCGCGTGCCTGTACCTGCCCAACGGCAACCCGGCGCCGGGGCCGAAGTTCGACTACAAGCTGGGCTGGTTCGAGCGCTTCATCGAGCACGCCGCGCAGCTGATGGCCAGCGGCAAGCCGGTGGTGCTGGCCGGCGACTACAACGTGATCCCGACCGGGCGCGACGTCTACAAGCCCGAGCGCTGGGTCGACGACGCGCTGTTCCGCGAGGAGACCCGCGCCGCGTTCGCTCGTCTGATGGCGCAGGGCTGGACCGACGCGCTGCGCGCGCTGCACCCGGACGAGACGATCTACACCTACTGGGACTTCTTCCGCAATGCGTTCCAGCGCAACGCCGGGCTGCGCATCGACCACCTGCTGCTGAGCCCGTCGCTGGTGCCGCGGTTGCGCGCCGCGGCGGTGGACGTCGACGTGCGCGGCTGGGAGAAGTCGAGCGACCACGCGCCGGTGTGGATCGAGCTCGACTGACGCGCGGTCCGCCAGGCCTGCCGGCCGCCCGCATCAACACTCCACGATGGCCTTGATCACGCCCTGCTGCGGATCGAGCAGGCGGGCGAATCCATCCGGCACGTCGGACAGTGCGAGCCGATGCGTGGCGAGCGCGCGGTCCGGGATCTGCCCGGCGCGCATCGCCGCGATCACGGTGCGGAAGTCCTCTACCGTGGCGTTGCGGCTGGCGAGCAGCGTCGTTTCACGCTTGTGGAACTCCGGGTCGGAGAAGCGGATGTCGCCCGGCACGATGGACAGCAGCACGTAGCGCCCGCCGTGGGCGACGAACTGCAGCCCGCGCTCCATCGCCGCCGGGTTGCCGGTGGCGTCGAACACCGCGTCGAAGAACTCGCCGTCGGTCAGGCGTGCGAGTTCGGCCGCGTCGCCGTCGCCGAGCACGACGCAGGCCGCGACACCGACATGCTCGAGCGCGACTTCGAGGCGGTCGGCCCGGCTGTCGATGACCGTGACGGCCGCGCCGCGCAACCTGGCGAACAGCGCGGTCGCCAAGCCGATCGGGCCGGCGCCGACCACCAGCACGCGCTGGCCGGTGCCGACGTCGGCGCGACGCACGGCATGCGCACCGATCGCCAGGAACTCGATCATGGCCGCCTGGTCCAGCGTGATGCCATCGGCCTTGTGCACGAAGGGCCGCGGCACGCACAGGTATTCGGTGAAGGCGCCGTCGCGGTGCACGCCGAGCACCTGGATGCCCACGCAGCAGTTGGTCTTGCCCTGGCGGCAGGCGACGCAGGACCCACACGACAGATAGGGCATCACGTAGACCGCGTCACCCGCGGCCAGCCCGCAGCCGGCGTCGGCCTGCTCGACCAGACCCGAGAGTTCGTGCCCCATCACCCGCGGATACGACAGGTAGGGCTGGGTGCCGGTATAGATGTGCAGGTCGGTGCCGCACACCCCCACGCGCTTGACGCGCACCAGCACCTCGCCCTCGGCCCGCATCGGCAGCGGCCTGTCCTCGGCCCTCAGCGAGCCGGGTGTGTCGCAGATGACGGTCAGCACGATGGCTCCGTCAGCCGGGGAGCTTCTTGCAGATCGTCGCAAGCCGGCCGTTGCCGGTCAGTCATCCTTGCCCGGCTTGTGACGGCGATAGAACGCGAGGGCGTTCTTGAACATCACCTTGTCGCGCACATCGGTGCCGAACGGGGCGAGGTACTCCTCGGCGATCGCGATCTGTGCCTCGAACGTGCCGTGCAGGGTGATCACCGGCCAGTTGCTGCCCCAGATCAGGCGGTCGGCGCCGAACGCGGTCATCAGCACGTCGAAGTGCGTCTTGTAGGGGCCTAGGTCGGTGGGGCTTGGGAAGACCACGTCGCCGGGGGCGTACATGTCGTAGAACGACGAGAACTTCATGTACACGTTCGGACAGACGTCGGCGAGTCGGCGGATCTCGAGCTCCCACGTCGGGTCCACCGGCGCGGGCCCGGCGCCACCCAGGTGATCGATGATGATGCGCAGGTTGGGCACCGCGGTGCACAGCGCCTGCACCTGGGCCTTCGGGTTCTTGGTGCCGCGGCTGATGATGTCGAGCGTCATGCCGCGCCGTGCCAGGTCGCGCAGGCTGGCCAGCTGTGCCGGGCTGAGCGTGATGCCTTCGGCCGGGCCGGTGAGATAACCGCGGATGCCCACGAAGCGTGAATCACGCGCGAAGCGCGCCAGGTCGCGGCTGAAGGTCGACGCGCCGATTTCCAGGTTGCCGACGAAGAACGAATAGAACCGGTCGTGCCGGACCAGGTCGAGGATCCACTGGTTGTCCTCGACGATGCCGCTGGCCTCCACGATGCCGGCCGTGACCACGCCGTTGGCGCGCGCCATGGCGGTGTAGTGCTGCGGCAGCACGTCGCGGAAGATCGGGCCTTCGGCCGGCGTGGGCCACGGCACGCCGCCTGGCCGCGTCACCTGCCAGAAGTGGATGTGGGTCTCGACGATGGGCCGCCTGCCGGGCGGGGCGTTGCGTTCGGCCTGCTCGACCGCCGCGCGCAGCGCCCGCTCACCGTCACCGTCGTGCGCGCGCGCCGGCGCTGTCCACGCTCCGCTCAGCAATGCCGCTGCTGCGGCCCAGTACAAGAGGCCCTTGCCCACTGTCGCCTTCATGTGCGTCTCCTGGTCAGATTGATTCGGGGTGCCGCCCGGCCGCTCGACGTCTTCGCGGGATGTCGATGCGTCTCATTTGGTCTGACCAAATGGCCAAGGGGCGGATCATGGTAAGGCCAGCTGGCCAAAGAAGTAAAGAGAGGTCTTACCAATTCGATCGCCGGGGGTGCCCGTCGCGATGGGCGCGGTCTTCGCGTGCCGATAATGGGCCGTCGGCAACTTCGTCGCAGCGTCCCATGACGTTCCAGTTCAAGCCGGTCGAGTCGCGGCGGCTGTATCAGCAGATTGCCGACCAGATTCGCGAACTGATCGATCGCAGCGGTTTCGAGGCCGGAACCCGGTTGCCGGCCGAGCGCGACCTGGCCGTGCAGCTCGGCGTCTCACGCCCATCGCTGCGCGAGGCACTGATCGCGCTCGACGTCGAAGGGCGCGTCGAAGTGCGCGGCGGGTCGGGCGTCTACGTCTCGGCGGCCAAGCCGGGCACCGCGCCCGCCAGGACCGCGCCGATGGGCGAGAGCCCGAGCCAGCTGATGGAGGCGCGTTCGGTGATCGAAGGCGAGGTCGCCACGCTGGCTTGCGCTCGCATCACGCCCGAGCCGCTGGCGCGCCTGCGAAGAATCCTGAAGGACATGGCGGCGGCGATCGAGCGCCGGCGCGTCCGGCTCGACCTGGATCGCGAGTTCCACCTCACGCTGGCCGAGGTGAGCGGCAACGCGGTGCTGTCGCGACTCGTCGCCGAACTGTTCGACGAACGGCACAGCCCGATCTCCGCCAAGATCAGCTCACGCTTCGAGAACACGCGCACCTGGAAGTCGGCGCTCGCCGAGCACGAAGCGATCCTGAAAGCGGTGGAGGCACGCGACCCGATTGCCGCTCAGGCGGCGATGCGGGCCCACCTCAAGGCGTCGGCCGTGCGCTGGGTCGGCGAGTGACCGGCGGCACGCGCGTGCCGCCTCGTCTGCTGGCAGCACCTGCTGCCCTGTTGGCGCGCCCGGCGCGGATCGAACGCGCGACCCCTGGCTTCGGAGGCCAGTACTCTATCCACTGAGCTACGGGCGCCTGTAGACGGGTGAGCGGGCGATTCTATCGCGCGGGTTGCATGGCCCCTGGCGGCGCCTTGCGTCGGGCAGCGCACAGACGCCGGTGCCGAAGGCATCGACCCTGTCGCCTTTGCCCGCAACCCGTAGGAGACATGGAAATGGCCACCGACAGAAAGAAGCAGAGCGCCGCAGTTGACCACAGCCCGTTCCGCGATCTGACCAAGACGTTCGAGCAGCTCAAGCTGCCGGGCGTGGGCATGTCGTGGATCTTCGACGCCAATCGCAAGGACGTCGAGGCGCTGGCGGCCGCCAACCAGATGGCGTTCGAGGCGCTGCAGGGACTGGCGCGCACGCAGACCGACATGCTGACCCAGGCGATGCAGAGTTCGCAGGCGCTGGCCAGCGACCAGCGCGCCGCCGGCCAGAAGCCGGTCGATGCGGTCCGGTACACCGAGGCTGCGCAGAAGGCCTGGCAGAAGATGCTGGCCGACATGAAGACGCTGGCCGAGATGGCGCAGAAGTCGCAGACGGAGGCGATGGCCGGACTGACCGAGCGTGCCGCCGAGGCGATGGGCGGCCTGCAGGGCTCGACCGCGCACCTGAAGTAGGCCGCGCCGCCTCGGGTGGACCCCCCATCAGGCCCATCCAGGGTCAGGGCGGCGGCTCGAACGACGGGTGACCACCCGCCGGCGCTGCAGCGGAGGCGGCGCCGGCCAGCGCGTCGCGTCGTCGTGCCAGAGCGCGGGCCAGGGTCTCGAACAAGACGTCGGCGTCGAACGGTTTGGTGAGGAAGACGTCCATGCCGGCTTCGAGACAGCGCGCCTTGTCGGTGGTGAACGCGTTGGCCGTCAGGGCCACGATCGCCGAGCCGGCGCCGCCGGGCAGCATGCGGATGCGCCGGGTGGCCTCCAGGCCGTCCATGGCGGGCATCTGCAGGTCCATCAGGATCACGTCGTAGCTGCGCTGGGCCGCCAGCAGGATCGCCTGGTGGCCGCTGGCGGCCACATCGACGTGCAGGGCCGCCGTGCCCAGCACCTCGAGCGTCACTTCGCGGTTGGTGCGTTCGTCGTCGACCAGCAGGATGCGAGCGCTCGGGAAGTCGCGTGCCAGCCTGCTGCGGGCCGAGCCTGCAGCTGCCGACAGGTCGACCTGCGCATGATGGTTCTTGCGCAGTCGCGCGGTGAACCAGAACGTGCTGCCGACCCCGAGCCTGCTGGTGGCACCGGCGTCACCACCCATGTGCCGCGCGAGCTCGCGCACGATCGTCAGGCCCAGGCCGGTGCCGCCAAACCGGCGCGAGGTGGAGCTGTCGCCCTGCTCGAATGCCGAGAAGAGCCGCGGCAACATGTCGGCGGCGATGCCGATGCCGGTGTCGTGCACCTCGAAGCGCAGCAGCGCGTGGTCCGCCGTCTGTTCCGGGCACGTCACCCTCACGGTGATGTCGCCTGCCTCGGTGAACTTGACGGCGTTGTTGACATAGTTGAGCAGCGCCTGCTGCAGGCGTGGCGCGTCGCCCACCAGGCCGCCGGGGACCGCCTGCACCTCGACCGCGAGGTGCACGTGCTTGGCCTTCGCCGCCTCGAACAGCAGCGACACCACGTTGGCGGCAATGGCCTCGACCCGGACCGCGGACTCCTCGAGCACCAGCTTGCCGGCGTCGATCCGCGACAGCTCCAGGATCGCGTTGATGAGCTCCAGCAGATGCTGGCCGGCCAGCTCGAGCTTGGTCAGCCAATCGGCCTGCTGGGGCGTGACCTGCGACCGCCGGATCAGGTAGGCCAGGCCGATGATGGCGCCCAGCGGCGTGCGGATCTCGTGCGACATGTTCGACAGGAACGCGCTCTTCGCGACGTTGGCGGCGTCGGCCGCCTGCTTGGCATCGGCCAGCTCGCGCGTCCGTGTCGCGACCAGCTCCTCGAGGTGCTGTCGATGGCGCTCCAGCTCGTCGGCGTCGCGCCGGCGCTGGGTGACGTCTTCGGTGACCGTCACCGAGTGGCTGGTCGTTCCGTCCGCGCGACGAATCGGTGCGACGATGGTGTAGCCGGTGAATTCGCTGCCGTCCTTGCGCCGGCCCACGACGTCACCCTTCCACGGCTGCCCCTGCACCAACGCATGGTGCTGCTCGGCGGCGCCTGGGGCGTCCCGGGCACTCGACAGCAGCATGCGCATGCTCTGGCCGACGATCTCGTCGCGTCGGTATCCGCTGTGCTGCAGCAGGGCCTCGTTGACGTATTCGATGTCGGCAGCCGGATTGGCGATGACGACACTGACCGGCATCTGCTCCACCACCAGCGACAGCTTGCGCACCTGCTCCTCCGCCGCCCGTTGCTCGGTGATGTTGCGCACGTTGCACTGGATGACGCGCACGCCCTCGCAGTCGTAGGCGTTGCTGATGAACTCCACGCTGATCAGCGCGCCCAGCTTGGTCTTGAGCGGCAGATCGGCGTAGCGCACATAGCCCGTCGCCTGCAGCCGCGCGAACATGTCGGCGCTCTTGTCGACGTCGGCAAAGGCACCGACTTCCCACAGCTTGCGGCCGAGCATTTCCGCATGCGAGTAGCCGAGCATCTCGATCAGGTACGGGTTGGCGTCCTCGATCTGCGCCGTCTCGGCATTGATGAGCAGGATGCCGTCCTGGGCCGCTTCGAACAGCCGCCGGTAGCGGCTCTCCGAGGCCTGCAGCGCGCCGCCACCGGCATCGCGCTGGGCGGCCGGCGCCACGGAGGCAACGGAATCGATGGTGCTCGGCATGCGGATCGTTCGGGTGCGACGCGTGGGCGCGCACCGGCTGCTTGTAGCCGCGCGCCGCGCGAGGCGTCTGTTCGATACCGCACAGGCCACTCCAGACGAAGAAATGCCCCGAGGTTCGTCGCCGAACCGCGGGGCACGAAGCCGTGCGCGGGGCTTACGGCCGGACGGCGATCTCGTTCTTCACCGACTTGACGCCGTTGACCTTCCAGACCAGCGACTCGGCGGTCGACTTCTCGGTCGCGTTCTTGGCGAAGCCCGACAACATGACGGTGCCGTTGAGCGTCTCCACCTTGATGCTCGAGGCGTCGACGTCCTTGTTGTCGATGAAGCGGCCCTTGACGGCCGTGGTGATGGCGGTGTCGTCGACATAGGCGCCCACGCTCTCCTGGCCGCGCGTGACGGCGCAGCCGGAGGCGGTGACGAGCACGATGGCGGCCGCGATCGCGGCCATGGTGTTGCGCTTGTTCATGGTGAAACTCCTGCGTGTGGTTGTGTTGTGGTGAACGGCAATTCGATGAGCGCATCGTAGGTGGGGGCGACGCGCGCGACCATCGGCCCCGACGACCCGGTTTTGTAGGACAGGGCCGCGCCGCGCCGTGGTCAGAGCGGCGCGGTCGCAGCGCGCGCGGCTGTCGGCTGTGCGTCGGCGTCGCCCGTCAGCGCGACCACGAAGCAGGTGCGCAGGGCGAGCTCGGGCCAGGCCACGCGCTCGCCCGGCCGCAGCAGCCGCGCATGCGCCGGCGCCGCGGCCGCGGCGAGCGCGTGCTCCGGGTCGGCGCGGACCAGGCTGAACTGCAGCGTGCGCCCCTCGCGCGTCAACGTCAGCTCGGCACGCGGCCAGTGCGAGGGCAGGCAGGGCACGATGCACAGGCTCCTGGCATCCAGCTGCAGACCGAAGATCGACTCGATCGCGGCGCGGTGCAGCCACCCGGCCGCGCCGGTGTACCAGCTCCAGCCGCCGCGCCCCACATACGGCGGCTGGCTGTACACGTCGGCCGCCACGGCATAGGGCTCGACGCCGTAGGCGGCGCCGTGCGTCGGATGCACGGCACGATGCGCCGGACTGAGGTAGGTGAAATAGCGGTAGGCGAGGTCCCGGCTGTGCGCGGTGTCGGCCGTCGTGGTCGCCCAGGCGGCCCGCGCCATCAGGGCCCACACCCCCGCGTGGGCATACTGGCCGCCGTTTTCGCGCACGCCGGGCGGATAGGCCTGGATGTAGCCTGCGCTCGGCACCGCGTGCTGCAGCGGCGGGTCGAGCAGGCGAATGAGACCCGCTTCATGGTCGACCAGGTGGGCCTCCACCGCGGCCATCGCCATGCGCTGCAGCGCCGGTGGTGCCGCATGCGACAGCACCGACCAGGCCTGCGCCACCAGGTCGATGCGGGCTTCGGCGTGCGCCGATGTGCCGAGCGCCTGGCCGTCGTCGAAGTAGGCGCGCTTGAACCACTGCCCGTCCCAGGCCGGGCCGGTGAGCGCGGCCTTCCACCCCACGACGGCGTGCTGCCAGCGCTGCGCACGCGCGCTGTCGCCGCGCGCCAGCGCGAGCGGCGCGAAGCGTTCCACCACGCTGCACAGGAACCAGCCGAGCCATACCGACTCGCCGCGCCCTTCGTGGCCGACGCGGTTCATGCCGTCGTTCCAGTCGCCGCCGCCCATCAGCGGCAGGCCGTGCGCGCCGACGCGCAGGCTGCGATCGATCGCGCGCGCCGCGTGTTCGTAGACCGTCGCGTCGGTGAGGCTGACGGCCGGCGCGTAGTACGCGTCCTCGGCACCGTCGGGCACCGCGACGCCCTCGACGAACGGCACCCGTTCGTCGAGCAGCGCCATGTCATCGGTGGCCTGCAGGTAGTGCGCGCAGGCGTACGGCAGCCACAGCAGGTCGTCGCTGAAATGCGTGCGCACGCCGGCGCCGGTGGGGTCGTGCCACCAGTGCTGCACGTCGCCTTCGGCGAACTGGCGCGACGCGCAGCGCACGATCTGCGTGCGCAGCAGCTGCGGGGCGGCCCACACGAGTGCCAACGTGTCCTGCAGCTGGTCGCGAAATCCGGTCGCGCCGCCGGCCTGGTAGAAGGCCGCCTTGGCCCACAGGCGGCACGACACCGTCTGGTACAGCAGCCAGCGGTTGACCATGGCGTCGAACAACGGGTCGGGCGTGCGCACCGTGGTCGCGCCGAGCAGCCGGTCCCACTGCGCCAGCGCATGCTCGGCGCGCGCCTGCGCCGGCGTGGCGGCGGCCAGTGTCGCCAGCCGGCGCGCGGCGTCCGCATTGGCGGCATAACCCAGCAGGAAGACGCGCTCGGCGGCCTCGCCGGCCGGCACGCTCAGGCGCGCCGCCAGCGCCGCGCACGGGTCGAGCCCGGCACCGGCGCGCTGCCCGAAGTGGTCGGGCAGCACCGGATGGCCGCGCGCGTCGAAGCACT
>JBGAMU010000036.1:0-34842 GCA_044222685.1 Burkholderiaceae bacterium | reverse complement strand
GCTGGTGCCGGCGCCCCCCGACGCTCAGGTACGCGCGCCCGGCGTGGCCGTGGCCCCGGCCACCCCCTCGGCCGGCGCCGTGGGGGTGCAGGGCGGCGGTACCCTCAACACGGGGGACACGCCGCCCCCGAACGCCACGGGCCGGAAGTCCTTGGTCGAGTCGTAGCCGGCCTTGCTGTAGATGGCCTGGTTGAACACCAGCGTGCCCTGCGACGCGAAGCCGATGGTGTAGCCGTCGGGCGCGGCGCGTGCCACGTCGCCCATCGCCACCGTGCCGCCGGCGGCCGGCTTGTTCTCGATCACCACCGACTGGCCGAGCGCCTTGCCGAGCTGCTCGCCGGCGAAACGCGACACGATGTCGGCCGTGCTGCCGGCGGCCAGCGGCACCACCAGGCGGATCGGCCTGTTCGGGTAGGGCTGCGCGCCCGCCGTGCTGCCGGCCGCCAGCAGCGCTGTCGCGGCGACCAGCTGGCACAGCCAGCGCCGGTGGATCGTGTGGTCGGATTGCATGTGCGTTCTCCCTATGTGGCGGTCGTGTCGATGCGTCAGGCCGCGGCGGCCTCGCGCACGAAATCGAGGCGGTCCTGGCCGAAGAAGAGGGCGTCACCGACGAAGCAGCTCGGCGCGCCGAACACGCCGCGGGCGACGGCCTCCTCGGTGTTGGCGACGAGCTTCGCCTTCACCTCGGGGTCGCCGACCAGCGCCATGAACGCGTCGGCGTCGAAGCCGGCCTCGCTGAGCAAGGCGCCCAGCACGGCAGCGTCGCCCAGGTTGCGCGGCTTCACCCACATCGCCTGGAACACCGCGTCGACATAACGCGTGAAGTCCTGCGGCTGGCGCATCTGCAGCCCCGCGGCGCCGCGCATCAGCGTCAGCGTGTTGATCGGGAAATGCGGGTTGAAGGTGAACGGCACGCCCCAGCGCTTCGCCCAGCGCGCGATGTCCTGCCCCATCCAGCGGCCCTTGGCTGGCACCAGCACCGGGCTCGCGTTGCCGGTGGCCTTGAACACGCCGCCCAGCAGCATCGGCCGATACACCAGCTGCGCGCCGGTCTCGCGTGCGATGCGCGGCAGCTGCGTGTGCGCCAGGTAGGTGGTGGGGCTGCCGAAGTCGAAGAAGAACTCGATCGTCTTGCTCATGGCGTGTCCTTGCCGGCTACCAGCGCTCCATCCAGGGGCGCAGATCCAGCTCGTGGGTCCAGGTGTCGCGCGGCTGCTGGTGCAGCTGCCAGTAGGCGTCGGCGATGTGGTCGGGGTTCAGTATGCCGTCCTGCGCCTTCAGCGCATAACGCTCGGGAAAGTTCTCGGCGATGAACTGCGTGTCGATCGCACCGTCGATCAACACGTGCGCGACGTGGATGCCCTTGGGGCCGAGCTCGCGCGCCATGCTCTGCGCCAGCGCGCGCAGCGCATGCTTGGCACCGGCGAACGCCGCGAAGCCGGCCGAGCCGCGCACGCTGGCGGTGGCACCGGTGAAGAGGATCGTGCCGCGGCCACGCGGCGTCATCACGCGCGCCGCCTCGCGGCCGAGCAGGAAGCCGGCGAGCGCACCCATCTCCCACACCTTGCGGTACACGCGTTCGGTGGTGGCGGTGATCTCGAAGCGCACGTTGGCACCGATGTTGAACACCGCCACCTCGATCGGCGCGATCTCGCGCTCGATGCGGTCGACCAGCGCCACCATCTCGGCCTCCTGGCGCGCGTCCGACCCGAAGCCATGGGCCTGGCCGCCGTCGGCGCGGATCGCCTGCAGCAGCGGCTCCAGCTTGTCGGCCTGGCGCCGCGTGACGCAGGCGACGAGCCCCTCGCGGGCGAAGCGGCGCGCGATCGCGCCGCCGGTGGCGTCGCCGGCACCGATCACGAGCACGCTGCGCGGGGTCGTCATGGCGTTCGTCTCCTGCGTCATCGGTAAACGCCGTCCCACGCGGCCGGCTGGCTGGCGCTCAGGCCGTCGGCCGAAGCCAGCGGCCGGTTCAGCGCGAACACCGACTCGGGCGTCACTGCGGCGTAGTCCATGTAGCCCATGCGCGCGATCGGCCGCATCTCGCCGGTGCGCACGATGCCGTCGCGGATGAACGCGTCGTCGATGTAGATGCCCACCACCTCGCCGAACACCACGGTGTAGCCGGCATCGGGCCGGCCCTGCGGCGTGGGCAGCGGCAGCAGCTGCCACAGCCGGCACTCCAGCGCCGCCGGCGCGGCGGCCACGCGCGGCGGCTTGACGAAGCGCGAAGGCGCCGGTGCCAGCTGTGCCAGCGCGAACTCGTCGACCTGCGGCGCCACCGCGGCCGACGTGAGGTTCATCGCCTCGCGCAGCGACCAGCAGGCCAGCGAGCAGGTGAACTCGCCGGTGGCGGCGATGTTGTTCAGGCTGTCCTTGCGGCCGCCCGACGAGAACATCACCATCGGCGGCCGGTCGCTGACGGCGTTGAAGAAGCTGTACGGCGCCAGGTTGGCGCGGCCCTCGCCATCCAGCGTGCCGATCCAGCCGATCGGCCGCGGCGCGACGAGCGCCTTGAACGGGTCGTGCGCCAGACCGTGGTCGCGGGTGCGGGCGTCGTAGTGCATGGGTGGGGGCGGCGACGCGCGCAGTGGGGTTGTTCAGCGCTGCTCGGGCGGGATGGCGCGGATCGCCGCGGTGAACGCCTCGTGCGCGGCGGCGTCCACCGGGCGGTGCTTCACCGTGGTCGAGGCCGGATCCTTGCCGAGGAAGTTGCCGCCCTTCAGGTTGTGCGCCGGTCGCACCGGGCGCGGCTGGAAGCCGCCGCCGCAGTTGGGGCACACGTTGTGCAGCACCGTGTCGACGCAGGTCGCGCAGAAGGTGCATTCGTAGCTGCAGATGCGCGCCTCGGTGCTGGCCGGCGGCAGCGCGCGGTCGCAGTGTTCGCAGGTGGGGCGTAGTTGCAGCATCGCGTTCACCCCGCGGCGGGCAGCCGGTTGAGCCCGCACCAGCGCGCGATGAAGAGCGCCAGCACCGCGCTGACGCGCTGCATGCTGGCGATCGACACCCACTCGTCGACGCCGTGGATGTCGGCGCCGTCCGGTCCGTAACAGGTGGCAGGGATGTGGCCGTACAGGTGGAAGAAGCGCACGTCGGTGGTGGCCGTGGTGGCGCGCACCGGCGGCTCCTCGCCGGCGATGTCGCGGTGGCACTGCATCAGCTGCTGCATGGCCGGCACCTGCAGGTCGACCACGCAGCCCTCGGCCTGGAAGCCCTGGTAGGTGATGGCTACGCGCACGCTCGCGTGCTGCGGATGCGCCGCGTGCGCACGCGCCAGCAGCGCCTCGACCTCGGCGCGCACCTCGGCGCAGCTGCGGCCCGGGTAGAAGCCCAGTCGCATGTCGACGCGGCAGTGCGTCGGCACCGACGACGTCCACTCGCCGCCGGCCAGTCGGCCGAGGTTGAAGTTGATCGGATGGTCGTGGGTGCAGTACATCGGGTGCCGGCTCTCGGGCCGGTTCCACAACGCCTCCAGCGTGCGCAGCTCGGCCACCAGATAGTTCGCGAACTCGATCGCCGCCACGCCGGTGTGCGCGTAGGCGGCATGCACCGGCACGCCGTAGACGTCGATCGTCAGCCACATCACGCCCATCTGCGCGCTCATCAGGCCCTCGAACGGCTCGGGGATGATCGCCGCGTCGGCGGTGTAGCCCTCGACCAGGCAGGCCAGCGCGCCGTTGCCGGTGCACTCCTCCTCGATCACCGACTGCAGGAAGACCGGCGCGGCCGGCTCCCAGCCCAGACGCTGCAGCGCCTGGAAGGCCATCGTGTACGCCACGATGCCGGCCTTCATGTCGGCGGCGCCGCGGCCGTAGAGCTTGTCGCCATCGATGAAGGGTTCGAACGGCGGGCGGCTCCACAGTGTTTCAGCGCCGACCGGCACCACGTCGATGTGGCCGTTGAGGATGAGGGACTTGCCGCGCACCGCGCCGCGAGGCTGGTGGACACCCACCACATTGGGTCGGCCGTCATAGGACACGATGCTCGGCGAGTAGCCGGGGTGCGAGCGGATCTTCTCCTCGTCGATGGCGAACTCGTGCACCGAGAGGCCCATGCGGCCGAACTGCCGCTTCATCAGGCCCTGCGCCGAGGCTTCGTGGCCCAGCAGCGAGGGGTGGGCGACGAGTTCCTGCAGCAGCGCCACGGCCTCGTCGCGCTGTGCGGCGACGGTATCGAGGATCTCGCGTTCCGTCACGGGGGCGAGGGTCTGCACGTCCATCGGTGAATCCTCTTGGCCGGCGAAGCGGCCCGGTCAGGAAGCAGCCGCTTCGACCACCCGGTCGCGACCGCCTGTCTTGGCAGCATACAGCGCCCGGTCGGCGCGTTCGATCAGGGCATCGGCATCGTCGGTCGGCCGGGCCTCGGCCACGCCGATGCTGATGGTGACTGCGCGCGGTCGGCCCTCGAGCGCGAGCGGTGCGGTGGCGAGCCGGTCGCGCATGCGCTGGCCGACCGCGACGGCCTGTTCGAGCGTGGCATTGGGCAGCACGGCAAGGAACTCCTCGCCGCCGATGCGGCCGACCCGGTCGTCTCCGCGCAATTCGGCCGGCAGCAGCGTGGCCAGTCGCCGCAGCACGGCGTCGCCGGCCGCATGGCCCAGCTCGTCGTTGACGCGCTTGAAGTGATCGACGTCGATCATCAACAGGCTCAGCGGCACTCTGGCCAGGCGGGCGGCTTCGAGAGCCTGGTCGGCATAGGCCAGCATCGCGCGCCTATTGGGCAGCCCCGTGAGCTCGTCGCTCGACGCCAGCACCTGCAGCCGACGAGCCTGCCGCAGCTTGCGCCAGCCGAAGACCGCCGCCACGGCGAGCAGCACGGTGAAGAGTGCGAGCGCCGCTGCCTGCGCCTGCTGCAGGGCCAGCGACTGTTCGCTGCGGGCTCTCATGGCCTGCAGCTCGCGCTGATCGCTTTCGCGGTTGAACGCCAGGCGCAGGCGGATCTGCTGCTCCTGAGCTCGTTGCTGCTCCAGCGCGCGATCGAGGTCGGCGCGGGCGCGCAGCGATTCGTACGCCGCCTGCCAGCGCCCGAGCCGCGCCATCACGTGGGCGTTCACGCCATGCCACTCGCCGAGCAGGATGTTGTTGCCGGCACGGCGCACCACGGTTTCCGCCAGCGGCAGAAATTTGGCGGCCTCGCCGGCGCGGTCGAGGTCGGTGAGCACGGCGGCCATCAACGTCTGCGAGCGGATCGCGATCGGGCACATCGAGCCATGCGAGTGCGCGCTGCAGCGGTTCGATGGCCTCTGCCGGTCGCTTGAGCATACGCAAGGCGTTGGCCATGCCGTGCTCGGCGTAGGCCACGGTGGCATCGGCGTGCGCAGCCTGGGCCACCGCGCTGGCTTCCTTGAAGGACTGCACGGCGTCGGCCCAGGCCTCGCGCGCCGCATGGACGTCGCCGATGCCGTAGAGGTAGACGCTCTCGTCGAAGCGCGCGCCACGGGCGCGTGCCGCGGCGCGCAACGGGTCGAGCAGCCGCAGCGCCTCGGCATGGTCGCCCATGCGCTTGTAGTGATTGGCCAGCTGGATGCGGCACAGCTCATCGTCCTGCCACAGATTCGATTCGCGCAGGTCGCGACAGGCCTCGATCAACTCCTGCTGCGCGTGGATGAGATCACCACGGCGTGAGCGGTAGCGCCCGCGCTCGAGCAACGCAAGGGCATGCACGATGCGCGTCGACGGGGCGGCCGTCTCGCGCAGCAGGGCCTCGAGCTCGGCTTCGCCGTCGGCGGTACGGCCCATGTCGATCACGACGCCGGCCCGGCAGGCCCGCAGTCGTTGCACGGCGGCCGATCGACGCGCATCGGACGCTGCGGCGGTGGCGGAGGCGGCGGCCAGGGCCGCGTCGGCCACTTGCACGGCGGCACCGAGGTCGTCGTCGCTGAGCAGACGGCAATCGAGTTCGTCGACCGCGAGCCGCGTGCCCAGGTCGTTGGCGGCGATGGCCTGCTGGCGCAGGGACTGCAGCACCGCGCGTGCCCGCACGGGGTCGACGCCCGCCAGGACCCGGGCCGCCGCCACCGGATCGCTGTCGGCAGGCTGCGCGAAAGGCCCGCCCGACACCGGCACGGCGGCGGCCTGGGCCAGGCACAGGCACCGGGCCAGCCGCGTGCACCTCGGTTCGATCAAGCCCTCCCCCCGGTCCGACTGCGACGCCGCCTCGTGCGGCGTCGCCTTCAAGCGTCAGTCAATGATTGTGTCTCCGGCCGCCGCTTCGCGGCAGTGATTGTGGTTGCGGCTCACATCGCTTCGCGATATGAGCCTTCACCGCAATCATTGCCGGCGTTGCCGTCAATGATTGTCTTTCGGCACGAAGGCGCCGCGCTTGCCGACCAGGAAGTCGAGGTCGGCGCCTTCGTCGGCCTGCAGCACGTGGTCGGTGTAGAGCTTCCAGTAGCCGCTGGTGAGCTTGGGCACCGGCGGCTTCCATTCGGCGCGGCGCTTGGCGAGCTCCTCGTCGCTCACGTGCAGGTGCAGCCGGCGCTTGGGCACGTCGAGCTCGACGATGTCGCCGTTCTTCACCAGTGCCAGCGGGCCGCCGGCGGCCGCCTCGGGCGCGGTGTGCAGCACCACCGTGCCGTAGGCCGTGCCGCTCATGCGCGCGTCGCTGACACGCACCATGTCGGTCACGCCCTTGCGCAGCACCTTGGGCGGCAGCGGCATGTTGCCGACCTCGGCCATGCCTGGGTAGCCCTTGGGGCCGCAGTTCTTCAGCACCAGCACGCAGGTCTCGTCGACGTCGAGGTTCTCGTCGTCGATGCGGGCATGGAAGTCGTCGCTGTCCTCGAACACCACGGCGCGGCCCTTGTGCACCATCAGCGCCGGCGTGGCCGCGCTCGGCTTGATCACGGCGCCGCGCGGCGCCAGGTTGCCGCGCAGCACCGCGATGCCGGCCTTGGCCTTGAACGGCTCGGCCACCGTCTTGATGACGCGCGGATCGAAGTTCTGCGCCTCGGCGATGTTGTCGCGCACCGTGTGGCCGGTCGCGGTCACGTGGTCCAGGTGCAGCGAGCCCGAGATCTCCTTCATCACCGCGGGCAGGCCGCCGGCGTAGCAGAAGTCCTCCATCAGGTGTTCGCCCGACGGCTGCAGGTTGACCAGGCACGGCATCTCGCTGGCCAGGCGCTCGAAGTCGTCGATGGAGAGCTTGACGCCGATGCGCCCGGCGATCGCGATCAGGTGGATCACCGCGTTGGTCGAGCCGCCGATCGCCGCCAGCGTCTTGATCGCGTTCTCGAACGCCTCGCGCGTGAGGATCTTCGACAGCAGCTGGTCCTCGTGCACCATGTCGACGATGCGGCGGCCCGCGTGGCGCGCGATCACGTTGCGCCGCCCGTCGACCGCGGGATACGCCGCGTTGCCGGGCAGGCCGACGCCGAGCGCCTCGACCATGCTGGCCATCGTGCTGGCGGTGCCCATCGTCATGCAGTGGCCGTGGCTCCTGTGCATGCAGCTCTCGGCCTCGAGAAAGTCCTTCAGCCGCAGCGTGCCGGCGCGCACCTGCTCGCTCATCTGCCAGACGCCGGTGCCCGAGCCGAGCTCCTGGCCGCGCCACTTGCCGTTGAGCATCGGCCCGCCCGAGACGCCGATGGTCGGCAGGTCGGCGCTGGCGGCGCCCATCAGCAGGCTGGGCGTGGTCTTGTCGCAGCCCATCAGCAGCACCACGCCGTCCATCGGGTTGCCGCGGATGCTCTCCTCGACGTCCATGCTGGCCAGGTTGCGGTACAGCATCGCGGTCGGCCGCAGCAGCACTTCGCCGAGGCTCATCACCGGGACCTCGAGCGGAAAGCCGCCGGCCTCGTAGACGCCGATCTTCACCTGCTCGGCCAGCGTGCGGAAATGGCTGTTGCACGGATTCAGCTCGCTGAAGGTATTGCAGATGCCGATCACCGGCCGGCCGTCGAACTGGTCGTCGGGGATGCCCTTGCCCTTGAGCCAGCTGCGGTAGGCGAAGCCGTCGCGGTCCTGACGGCCGAACCATTGATGGCTGCGGAGTTGTTCGGGCTTCTTGCGGGGCTTGGGGCTGGTCATGATGGGTGCGATGAAGTGGGGTGCGTGGTCGCCGAGAACCGGCGCCGTGCCGGTGAACGGACGGTGCCCCGATGGTATGCGGTCGCTGCGTCCGCCGAGCGGACTCTCGGGGTAAGCACGGGCCTGCCTGCAGGCTTGCGGCAGCAACCGAAAACGCGGCCGATTACCAGCGGGTGCGCAGCGGCCACGCGCTGGCCGCGGGGTCGTCGGCATCGGTGACCATGCACACCGCCAGCCGGCCGTCGGCCGTGCGGATGGCGTCGACGCCTTCGATCTTGCGGTCGCCGGTCACGCGCCGCAGCCCGCGCAGGCGGCCGTCGGCCGCCACCATGCCGATCACCGAGCCGTGGCAGCGGCCGTCGGCCACCGCGTCGGCGCTGTCCTCGGCGACTGCGCTGAACAGCCAGCCTCCGTCGGGCAGCGCGGCGGCGTCGGTGAAGCCGAGGCTCACGCCGTCGATCCCGCCCAGGTCGTAGGGCGCCACGGCGGTGACGTTCACGCGGCCAGCCCGCCCGGCCAGCAGCCGCGACAGCGCGGAGCGGTCGACATGCACGGCCGCGTTGCCGCGGCCGTCGCGTGCACCGCGGTTCAGCAGCACCAGGGCATCACCCTGCAGCAGGGCGCCTTCGATGTTGACGGCATCCACCTCGGACTGCACGGCGCGCACCAGCGGTTCGGCATCGAACTCGCGCGCCGGCGCCACCGGGCTGCCCGCGGCGGCCAATCGCACGAGCCAGCCGCGGCAGCGCGCCGGCGTCGAGCCTGATCCGAGCGCGACCAGCGTCGGCGCACCGTCGACCGCGGGGCCGCGCAGCAGCACCTCGAGGTCGGGCTTGCGGCGTTTGCGTGCGATCGGATCGGCTGGCAGATCGCCGGCGCGCAGGCGCCACAACTCACCCGGCGAGCTGTCGTCGCGAAACACGGCGAGGTGGTGCTCGTCGTCGGCCACCACGTAGGCGCGGCCGTGGCTGCAGACCAATCCACTGGCGGCGCTCAAGTGAGTCACCCCGCGCGGATGACCCGACACGCCCAGCGTGCGCAAGGGTTCGGTGCGCAGCCAGGGCATCGACATCGCGGCAGCACTCACGCGCTTAGACTAGCAGGCCGCCTCGCTCATCCGAGCGCAGCGGGGGCGAAGCACCTGCTTAGGAACACCCATGATCGACGCCAAGACCTTTCGCCTCGATGGCCGCATCGCTCTCGTCACCGGTTCGTCGACCGGCATCGGCCTCGCGCTCGCGCGTGGCCTGGGCCAGGCCGGCGCCACCGTGGTGCTCAACGCGCGCCAGGCGCCGCGGCTGCGCGAAGCTGCCGCGGTGCTGCGCAGTGAGGGGCTGACGGCGCACGAGCACGCGTTCGACGTCACCGACGCGCCGGCCGTCGAGGCGGCGGTGGCGTCGATCGAGGCCGAGGTCGGGCCGATCGACATCCTCGTCAACAACGCCGGCATGACGCGGCGCGGCGCCTTCCACGAGCTGACCCAGGCCGACTGGCAGTCGGTGATGCGCACCAACGTCGACAGCGCGTTCGTCGTCGGCCAGGCCGTGGCGCGGCGCATGATGCCGCGCGGGCGCGGCCGCATCATCAACATCTGCTCGGTGATGAGCGAGGTCGGCCGCCCCGGCACCTCGGCCTACACCGCCAGCAAGGGCGCGCTGAAGATGCTGACCAAGGGCATGGCGGTCGACCTGGCGCCACACGGCATCACCGTCAACGGCATCGGCCCAGGCTACTTCAAGACCGAGCTCACCGCGGGGCTGGTCGCCGACGACAAGTTCAACAGCTGGCTGATCAACCGCACGCCGGCGCGGCGCTGGGGCAACGTGGAGGAGCTGGCGCCGGCGGCCGTGTTCCTGGCCAGCGACGCGGCGGCCTTCATCAACGGCCACATCCTCTACATCGACGGCGCGATCACCGCGACGCTCTGACCACCATTGGCCACACCCATGACGAGCTTCACGCAGACGATCCTGTTCACCGACCACGACGGACTGGCGCGCTGGCGCGAGCAGGCGATCGCGCTCACCGAAGGCAAGCCGCAGGCGCGGCTGTCGCCGCTGATGCCCAGCGGCGGCCTGCAGCTGCGCGAGAGCCCGGTCGGTTTTCGCAGCGAGTTCCACTGCACCGAGACGCCGCAGTGGGTGTTCATCCTGCGTGGCCGCATGGAGATCGGCCTGCGCGACGGCAGCTCGCGCGTGTTCGGTCCTGGCGAACACTTCTTCTCCGACGACCGCGTGCCGGCGGGCCAGACGTTCGACCCGCAGCGCCACGGCCACTGGAGCCGCCAGGTCGGCGACGAGCCGTTGGTGACGCTGTTCGTGCGCGGCTGACGCCGCCGGCCGGCCGGGCGACGAACCGGTCGGCGATCAGTCGGCGCCGGCCGGTGCCGTGACCTCGCGCGTGGTCACCGGCCCCTTGCCGCTGAAGCGGTCGAGCGCGAGGTAGATCACCGGCGTGATGTACAGCGTCACCGCCTGCGAGAACACCAGCCCGCCGACGACGGCCAGGCCCAGCGGCTGGCGCAGCTCGGCGCCGGCGCCGATGCCGAGCGCGATCGGCACCGCGCCCATCATCGCGGCCAGCGTCGTCATCATGATCGGCCGGAAGCGCAGCACGCAGGCCTCGCGGATCGCCTGCTGCGGCGTCATGCCATGGTGGCGCTGTGCGTCGAGCGCGAAGTCGATCATCATGATCGCGTTCTTCTTGACGATGCCGATCAGCAGCAGGATGCCGATGGTGGCGATCAGCGTCAGGTCCTGGCCGAACAGCATGAGCGTGCCGAGCGCGCCCACCGCGGCCGACGGCAGGCCGGCCAGGATGGTGATCGGGTGGATGTAGCTCTCGTACAGCACGCCCAGCAGCACGTAGATGACCAGCAGCGCGGCGATGATCAGGATCGCCTGGCTGCCCTGCGAGCTCTTGAACACCGCCGCGTCGCCGCCGTAGCTGGTGACGATCGTTGCCGGCATTCGGATTGCCTCGCGCGCCTGTTCCACCTTGGTCGTCGCGTCGCCCAGCGCCACGCCCGGCGCCAGGTTGAACGACACCGTCACCGCCTGCAGCTGGCCGACATGGTTGACCGCGGTGGCGCCGACGGTGCGCTCGACCGTCGCGAAGCTCGACAGCGGCACCAGCGCGCCGGTGCTCGAGCGCACGTACACGCCGCCCAACGCGCGCTCGTCCTGCTTGGCTTCGGGCGCAACCTCCATGATGACCTGGTAGCTGTCGGTGGGCAGGTAGATCGTCGACACCTGGCGCTCGCCGAACGCGCTGTACAGGGCCGAGCGTACTGATTCGATGGACACCCCCAGCGTATTGGCGCGGTCGCGGTCGATCCTCAGCTGGGCCTGCAGGCTGCGCAATTGGGCGTCACTGGTGACGTCGCGGAACATCGGATCGGCCCGCAGGCGCTCCTGCAGGCGCTGCGCCCAGTCGTTCAGTTCGTCGGCCCGGACGCTCTGCAGGATGTACTGGTAACGTGCCTTGCTCGGCCGCCCACCGAGCCGCAGGTTCTGGATCGGCGTCGGGAACACATTGAGACCAGCCACCTCGCGCAGGTCGCGGCGCATGCCTTCGATCACCTGCTTCATCGGCTGACGTTCGTTGCGCGGCTTCAGGTTGATGAACATGCGTCCCGTGTTCTGGGCGCCGCCGCCGCCGTTGAAGGAGCTCACCGTGGCCACGTTCGGATTGGCACGTACGATCGCGGCGGCGCGCTCCTGCAGGCGCACCATCTCCGGGAACGACGTGTCCTCGGCGGCCTCGGTGCTGACGGTGATCTGGCCGATGTCTTCTTCCGGGAAGAAGCCCTTCGGAATGGCCATGAACAGCCAGGCGGTGGCCACGAAGGTCAGCAACGCCACGGCCATCACCCAGCGCCGATGCCGCAGCGCCATGTCGAGCGTGCGCGTGTAGGCCGCGAGCATTGCGTCGAAGCCGCGCCCGAACGAGCGCACCACCATGTTCGGCCGCTTCTCGTCGGCCAGGAAGCGGCTGGCCAGCATCGGCACCAGCGTCAGCGAGACGAAGGCCGACACCACGATTGCCAGTCCGACGACCACGGCGAACTCGTGGAACAGCAGGCCGATCACGCCTGGCATGAAGAAGATCGGGATGAACACCGCCACCAGCGAGGTGGAGATCGAGATGATGGTGAAGCCGACCTCGCGCGAGCCGCGCAACGCCGCCTCGAACGGCGATTCGCCGCGCTCGACGTGGCGCATGATGTTCTCGAGCATCACGATGGCGTCGTCGACGACCAGGCCGACGGCCAGCGTCAGACCGAGCAGCGACACGTTGTCCAGGCTGTAGTTGAGGCCCCAGAGCAGCGCAATGGCGCCGACCAGCGATACCGGCAGCGACAAGGTGGGGATCACCGTCGCGACGAAACGACGCAGGAACAGGAAGATCACCAGCACGACCAGCGCGATCGTGCCGATCAACGTCAGCGACACGTCGTGCAGCGCCTCGCGGATCGAGCGAGAGCGGTCGTTGACCGGCGTGATCGACACCGATTGCGGCAGCTCGCGCTTGAGCTCCGGCAGCGCCTCGCGTACCAGATCGACCACCTTGACCGTGTTGGCGCCGGGCTGCCGGTAGACCGCGATCGAGATCGACGTCTCGCCGTTCAGCGTGGCCCAGGTCTTGAGCGACTCGATGCTGTCCTCGACACGCGCCACGTCGCGCAGGCGCACGGTGTTGCCACCGCGGCTGGCGACGATCAGGTCGGCGAACTCCTCGGCGTTGCGCAGCTGCCGGTTGGCCTGCAGCGTGAGAGTTTGCCGCGGGCCTTCCAGGGTGCCCACCGGCGTGTTGACATTGGCCGCCCGCAGCGCGCTGCTCAGCTCGTCGAGTCCGATGTTGCGCGCCGACAGCGCCTCCGGGTTCACGCGCACGCGAACCGCGAAGCGTTTGGCACCGAAGATGTTGATCTGCGCCACGCCGTCGATCGACGACAGCGCCGGCGAGATCATGTGCTCGGCGTAGTCCTGCAATTCGGTCGGCGCCAGCGACGGCGAGGTCAGCGCGATGAACAGCACCGGCGCATCGGCCGGATTGACCTTGCGGTACGACGGCGGCGCGGGCATGTCCTGCGGCAGTGCACGTTGCGCGCGCAGCAGCGCCGCCTGCACGTCGACAGCCGCCGCGTCGATGTCGCGGCCCTCCTCGAACTCCAGCGTCACCGACGTCGAACCCAGCGTGCTCGACGAACTCATGATGCGCAAGCCGGCGATGGTCTGGAACTGCTTTTCCAGCGGCAGCGCGACCGAGGTCGCCATCGTCTCCGGGCTGGCGCCGGGCAACCCGGCGAACACGTTGATCACCGGGGTGTCGTAGCTCGGCAGCGCGGCCACCGGAATGCTGCGGTAGCCGATCACCCCCGCCAGCACGATGGCTGCGTTGAGCAGCACGGTCATCACCGGACGCCGGATGAACAGCTCGGACAGGTTCATGGCTGTACGCTCCTGTCGCGCGGCACGCCGCCGCCGGCCGGCCCACTGGCACTGTTGCCGGCGCCACGGGCCGCCCCCGACGCGCCGGTGCCGGGCCGGCCCGCCGCCTCGCGCGCGCGCTCGACCACCGGTGAGCCTGGCCGCAGATTCTGCCGCCCATCGAGCACGATGCGCTCGCCGGGCTTGACGCCGGTGACGGCCGCCTCGTCGCCCTGGGCCTGGATCAGCTTGATCGGCCGCACCGCCGCCAAGCCGCCCTCGACCGCGTAGACGATCGAGCCGCGCGCACTCTGGATGATCGCGGCCTGCGGCACCACCACCGCGTCGGTCAGCGTGCGCACCGTCATCGCGACGTCGAGGAACGCGCCCGGCCAGAGCTTGCGTTCCTTGTTGTCGAACACCGCCTTCACCTTCACCGTGCCCGAGCCGGCGTCGATGGCGTTGTCGACGAACTGCAGGCGCCCCTTCATCTCGCCGCCGCGGTCGGGCAGCGTGGCGCTTACCGCGGCGCCGCCGCCCTGCAGCGCACCGAGTGCATCGCCGAGGTGGCGCTGCGGCAGGCTGAAGGCCACCGCGATCGGGTCGAGCTGGGTGATCGTCACCAGCACGGTGGTGTTGGCCTGCACCGAGCTGCCGGGGAACACGTTGATGGCACCGGCGCGCCCCGCGCTCGGCGCCACGATGCGGGCATAACCGAGCGCGACGCGGGCCGCGTCGACGGCGGCGCGGTCGGCGCTGACCAGCGCCGCCTGCGAATCGGCCAACGCCTGCGCGGCGTCGACCGCGCCCTGCGAGATGAAGTTCTGCGCCAGCAGCTCGCGGCTGCGCGCCAGCTGGCGCTGCGCATCGGCCAGCGCCACTTCGTCCTTGGCCATCTGCGCACGCGCCTTGGCCACATTGGCCTCGTCGGTGCGGGCGTCGAGCGTGAAGAGCGGCTCGCCGGCGCGCACGAACTGGCCTTCCTTGATGTGCACGCGCGTCACCACGCTGGTCACCTGCGCGCGCACGTCGACGCTGGACAGCGGCGCCACGGTGCCGGTGGCCGACAGCAGCACCGGCAGGTCGCGCTTGACGGCGCGCACGGTGGTCACCGTCACCGGCGCGCCGGCATTCGCCGGGGCCGACGCGCCACCCGACGCCGCCGGCGCCGCGGCGGTGGCGGACGACGCCGCGGTCGCAGCGGCAGCGTTGCCCGCGGGCGGATCGCTGCCGCGACACGCCGCGAGCGTGAGGGCCGCCACCACGGTGCAGGCGGCGACGAGGGCGGACGGCGGCGATGGCGGCATGGTGATCGGGTGGCAGGCGGTGTAGGGGGCGGGTGGCGATGCAGGCGCTCAAGCCACGGGGAATGCGATGTGCAGCACGTCGAGCCCGGCATGCAGCGCACTCAGCTGGTCGACGCTCAGCGCCGCCAGCGCGCGGCGGAATTCGTCGCGTGCACCGGCGCGGATGACCTGCAGCTGCGTGCGGCCGGCGGCGGTGAGATGCAGGTGCGAGCGGCGCCGGTCGCGCGCCGGCGTGGACGGCCGCACGACGCCCGAGCGCACCAGGCGGTCGACCATCGCCGAGGCGGTGGGCATCGTCACGCCCAGGAAGGCGGCGACCGCGCCGATCGTGCAGCCGGGTTCGTGGGCGATGAAGTTCAGGCAGCGGAACTGCGGCACCGACAGCTGATCGCCGACATGGTGGCGCATCGCCATGCGCAGCGCATCCATCACGCGCGGCACGGTGTCGAGCACCGCATCGGCACAAGCGCCGACGTCGAGCACCGGCGTGGCCGGCGCGGCGCCGGCGCGCGCCGCGATGCGGGCGCCGGCTCTCGCGGCGCTCGTCGCAGGTGCGTCGAGCAGGGGTGGGGCTGTGGCGGACATCAGCGATGCATTACTTAGCCGACCTAAGCATCTCGCGCAGCATAACGGGCGGCCCCGGTACCCCGGGCGGGGAGCTTCCCTACATCCCCGTGCACACGGGGGTCTCTCGGCCGGTGATGGCGTACGCTCGGCGCCTCTGCGCCATTCCGAAGGGTTGCGATCATGGATCTGTCCCGCTTTGCGCGTCGCTGCTACACCCAGGGCGCGACACCGATCGAGCCGGCGCCGCGTTTCTCGGCCGCATTGGCCGCCACCTGCCCCGGCGGACGCGGCCCGGCGGTGTGGATCAAGCGCGACGACCTGCTCGGCCTGTTTCCCGGCGGCAACAAGACGCGCAAGCTCGAATTCCTGGTCGCCGATGCGCTGGCCGACGGCGCCGACACGTTGATCACCTGCGGCGCGCCGCAATCGAATCACTGCCGCATCACGCTGGCGGCGGCGGTGAAGGAGGGCTTGAACTGCCGCTTCGTGATCGAGGAGCGTGTTCCCGGCAGCTACCACGACGACGCCAGCGGCAACCATTTCATGTTCCGCCTGCTCGGCGTCGAGGCCATCACCGTGGTGCCGGCCGGCAGCGACATGGCCGCCGCGATGCGCGGCGTCGCCGACGAGCTGGCGCGGCTGGGCCGCAAGGGCTACGTCATCCCCGGCGGCGGGTCGAACGCGATCGGCGGCCTCGGCTACGTGGCCTGCGCGCAGGAGCTGCAGCAGCAGTGCTTCGAGCAGGGCCTGCGTTTCGATCGCGTCGTCGTCGGTTCGGGCAGCTCGGGCACGCACGGCGGGCTGCTCGCCGGCTTTCTGGGCAACCGCATCGATGTGCCGATCACCGGCATCGGCGTCAGCCGCGACCCGGTGCAGCAGGCTCCGCTCGTGCTCGCCGAGACCCGGGCCGTTTGCGACCTGCTCGGCCTGGACCTGGCCGTGCGCGAGGCCGACGTGCACTGCGTCGGCGGCTACTGGCAGCCCAAGTACTCGGTGCCCAACGCGCGCATGGTCGAGGCGGTGCAGCTGCTGGCGCGCAGCGAGGGCATCCTGCTCGACCCGGTGTACACCGGCAAGGTGATGGCGGGACTGATCGGCCTGGCGCGCGAGGGCATCATCGCGCCCGACGAGCGGGTGCTGTTCCTGCACACCGGTGGGCTGCCGTCGCTGTTTGCCTACCCGCGCGAGGTGCTCGGGCAGGTCGACGTCGCGCCCTGACGGCGCGGCGGCCTAGCGCCGCCCGGGCTCCGGCAGATCGTGCTCGCGCACCATCACCGGCTCGATCGAGCCCGTGGCCACACGGCGCCGCACGGCCGCATCGATCTCGTCGCGGTGAGCTTCGTAGATCGACAGCGCGTTGGTTTCGTTGACCTCGGTGCGGAAGCGGTAGTGCAGCGTGCGCGTGCCGATGCTGGCGCCGATGCGGGTGCCGGCGTCGATGGCCACGCTGAAGCGCACCGCGTTGCTGTCGGCGTGGAAGTACGGCGGCGGATCGCGATCGATCGTGTCGGGTGACATCTGGTGGCGCTCGCGTCCTAGCGCCGTCTCTGCCGGTCGAGGATGGCGCCCGCGGTCGCCGGGATCGTCGGTGCGGGTGCGCCGGGCACCACCGCCTGACGTTCCTTCTTCGGTTTCTTGGATTCCTTGTTGCCGCGTTGGCCCTTCGACATGCCGCTGTCTCCTTGTTCCGAGGGTGGGTGAGCGCACGATGCGTGCGCGCGCAGACTTCGGTATGCCCGCTGGGCGGGTCAGCGTCTGTGCGCTGGGCTACACAAGGAATACGAAGCGGCGCCGGGACTGCCGCCGGCCGGCTGTTCAGGCCTTCTTCTTGCCGTTGAGGGCGCGATAGGCGCGGATCACCTGGCTGTCGTCGGCCTTGCCGTGGCCGAGGCCCGACGCGGCGAGGAACATCTGCATCGCGGCCGACGCCAGCGGCAGGCCCTGACGCTCCTGCTTGCCCTGGTCGAGCACGATGCCGAGGTCCTTGACGAAGATGTCGACCGCGCTGGTCACCGGCGGCTCGTCCTGCATCATGCGCGGCACGCGGTCGCCGAACATCCAGCTGTTGCCGGCCGACACCGAGATGATCTGGTGCATCGTCTCCAGCGGCACGCCGGCCCGTTCGGCCACGTGCATCGCCTCGGCGGCGGCGGCAATGTGCACGCCGCACAGCAGCTGGTTGATCATCTTCGCGGTCGAGCCCAGGCCGGCCTCGCGGCCGACATCGAAGATGCGCTGGCCCACGGCCTCGAGCACCGGTCGTGCACGCGCGATCGTGTCCTCGGCGCCCGACACCATGATCGTCAGCGCGCCGGCGGTGGCGCCCTTGATGCCGCCGGATACCGGCGCGTCGAGCATCGCCAGGCCCATGCCGGTCAGTCGCTCGGCGCTGCGCCTGGCCTGCGCGGGCGCCTGCGTGCAGGCGGCGACGACGAGCGCGCCCTTGGGCAGGGCGGCGGCCGCGCCGCCATCGAACAGCACGCTCTCGGCCTGGTCGCCCGAGACCACCATCAGCCACAACAGGTCGGCGCCCCGTGCGCAGTCGGCTGCGCTCGCCGCCGCGTGGCCGCCGGCGGCCACCAGCGCCGCGCTGGCGCCCTCGCGCACGTCGAAGCCGCGCACTTCGTGCCCGGCCTTCACCAGGTTGAGCGCCATCGGCGCGCCCATCGCGCCCAGACCGACGAATCCGATCTTCATGAGGTCATTCCTTGACCGAGCCGGTCATGCCGGAGACGTAGTACTCGACGAAGAACGAGTACACGAAGGCCACCGGCAGCGAGCCGAGCAGCGCGCCGGCCATCAGCGAGCCCCAGTGGTAGACGTCGCCCTCCACCAGCTCGGTGACCACGCCGACCGGCACCGTCTTCACTTCCGACGACGACACGAACGTGAGCGCGTAGATGAACTCGTTCCACGACAGCGTGAACGCGAAGATGCCGGCCGAGATGAGCCCCGGCACCGCCAGCGGCAGCACGATCTTGGTGAGGATCTGCCATCGCGTGGCGCCGTCGATCAGCGCGCACTCCTCCAGCTCGAACGGGATCGAGCGGAAGTAGCCCATCAGCAGCCAGGTGCAGAACGGGATCAGGAAGGTCGGGTAGGTGAGGATCAGCGCCCAGCGCGTGTCGAACAGGCCGAGCTGGTAGACGATGGCCGCCAGCGGGATGAACAGGATCGACGGCGGCACCAGGTAGGCGAGAAAGATCGACAGCCCTACCTGCTTCGCGCCCGAGAAACGCAGCCGCTCGATCGCGTAGGCCGCCATCACCGACGCCGCCAGCGAGAAGAAGGTGGCGACCACCGACACCACCACCGTGTTCCACAGCCACTCGGGGTAGGCGGTGTCGAACAGCAGCTTCTTGATGTGCGCCAGCGTCGGGTTGATCACCCAGAACGGATTGCCGTCGCGCGACAGCAGCTCCTCGTTCGGCTTGAAGGTGGTGATCGCCATCCAGTAGAACGGGAACAGCAGCACGAACAGGAAGACCTGCATCGGCAGGTAGATCGTGAACAGCTTGCGCGTGCGCGATTCCAGGAAGTCCATCCCGACGATGGTGTCGACGACTGGCGCAGTGCTCATGTCGCGACCCTCTCGCGCAGCGTTTCAAGTGAACACCGCGGATCCGGCTCCGCCGGGCCGCTGGTGTCGCCCCCTGGGGGGAGGCGGCCGCCAGGCCGCTTCGGGGGGGGTGTCATTTATCAGTGCCGCCTTGTTGCCACGCGCGGCGCTGCAGGCCGTAGTAGCTGAACAGGATCGCGCCGAGCAGGAACGGCACCATCGCGATCGAGATCGCCGCGCCTTCACCGAGGGCGCCGCCGGGGATCGCGCGCTGGAAGCTCAGCGTGGCCATCAGGTGCGTGGCGTTCAGCGGTCCGCCGCGCGTGATCACGTAGATGAGCTGGAAGTCGGTGAACGTGAACCGCACCGAGAAGGTCATCACCACCGCGATGATCGGCGTCAGCAGCGGCAGCGTGACGTGGCGGAACTGCTGCCAGCGCGTCGCACCGTCGATCGCCGAGGCCTCGTAGTACGACGGCGAGATGGTCTGCAGCCCGGCCAGTAGCGTGATCGCCACGAACGGCACGCCGCGCCAGACGTTGGCCGCGATCACCGAGAAGCGGGCGTTCCACGGCTCGCCGAGGAAGTCGATATACCGGTCGATCAGCCCGAGCTTCACGAGCACCCAGCTGATGATCGAGAACTGCGAATCGAAGATCCACCAGAACGCGATCGCCGACAGCGCGGTGGGCACGATGTACGGCAGCAGGATCACCGCGCGGAAGAAGCTCTTGATGCGCAGGTTCTTGTTGAGCAGGATCGCCAGGTACAGCCCGAGCCCGAACTTCAGCACGCTGGCGATGAAGGTATAGAACAGCGTGTTGAACAGCGCCAGCCGCGTGACGCTGTCGCCCCACAGGAACACGTAGTTCTCGAGGCCGACCCATTCGCCCGGGCGGCCGATCTTGGCATCGGTGAATCCGAGCCACGCACCCAGGCCCAGCGGATAGGTGAGAAACAGCAGCAACAGCACCGCCGCCGGGAGCATGAACAATGCTCCCAGGGCGTTGCGGTTGTTTTGAAGTTTCTCTAGCACCCGAAGTCAGACTTTGTAATAGCGCTCGGCGCGCTTCTGGGCCCGTTCGGCGGCTTCCTTCGGCGTCTTCGATCCGCTGGCGGCCTCGGCCACCATGTTGACGACGATGAAGTCGGCGGCGGCCCCTGCCGAGGCGTAACCGAGCTTGCCGGCATAGCCGTTGGGGCGCAGGTTCTTCACGCAGTCGCGGTAGGGCGTGTGCTTCGGGTCGGAGGTCCACACCGGCAGCTTGGTGAACTCGGGCAGCGCCGGTGCGATGTAGCCGCCGGCCGCGGTGAGCCAGGCACCGTATTGATCGGCCTCCATCATGTGCTGCAGGAAGGCTTTGGCCGCCTGCGGGTACTTGGTGTACTTCATGATCATCTGGTTGAAGAACAGATGCGACTCGGTCGGCACGCCCACCGGCCCGACCGGGTACTGGGCGTGGTGCACGTCTTCCTTCAGGTCCTTCACCTTCTGGTCGCTCGACGTCTTGGTGGCGTAGTAGATCGAGATGCCGTTGTTGGTGAGGCTCACCTGGCCGTCTAGGAAGGCCTTGTTGTTGTGCGGGTCGAGCCAGCTCAGCGTGCCGGGCACGAAGGTGGCGTACAGCTCCTTGGCGTACTCGAGCGCCTTGATCGTCTCGGGGCTGTCGATCACGACCTTGTTGTTGGCGTCGACGAGCTTGCCGCCGTGCGACCACAGCAACCAGTTGCACCACAGGCCGTCACCGGTGGCATTGCCCAGCGCCATGCCAGCCGGGGTGCCCTTCTCCTTCAGGGCCTTGCACAGCGCCAGGAAGCCCGCGGTGTCCTTCGGGAACTCGTTGAAGCCGGCTGCCTTCATGTGGCTCTGGCGGTAGACCAGCATCGCGCCGGCCGCGCCGAGCGCCACGCCGACCCACTTCTTGCCGTCGGGGCGCAGATACGCCTCGCAGGCCGGATACCAGCCGCCGTACTTCTTGCCCAGGTAGGTGGCCAGGTCGGTCACGTCGAGCAGCTTGTCGGGGTAGAGATTGGCATCGTCGTTGGTCGACAGGATGATGTCGGGGCCGGCGCCTGTGTTGGCGGCCACCGCGGCCTTCGGCCGCACGTCTTCCCAGCCCTCGTTGTCGACGCGCACCTCGATGCCGGTCTTCTCGGTGAACTTCTTGACGTTGGCCATGTAGGCGTCGATGTCGCCCTGCACGAAGCGGCTCCAGCGCAGCACTCGCAGCTTGGCGCCCTTCTCGGGCTTGAAGCTCAGCGCCTGCGCATGCACGGCGGGCGCGAACAGCGCGCTCGTGCCCAGGGCGGTGCCGGCGGCGACGCCGGCGGTTCCCTCGAGGAACTTGCGGCGGTTGAATTCTTGGCTCATCGAAGGTCTCCTTGTCGTGGTGAGGTGGTGCTGCGGAATGGCACCGGAAGAAAAGGATGTGTCGTCGCTCAGTTGACCGTCAGTCGTTTGCCGCTGCCGGCGTCGAACAGGTGGGTGTGCTTCAGGTCGGGCTGCAGGTGGATCGTGCTGCCGGGCTTGAAGTCGTGGCGCTCGCGGAACACCACCGACATCTCGGTGTCGTGGTGGCGACACGAGACGAAGGTGTCGGCGCCCGTTGGCTCGACCACCGCCACCTGCACGCCGATGCCGCCGTCGCCGACCAGGCTCAGGTGCTCGGGCCGGGTGCCGAAGATCACCGCCTGGCCGTCGCTGCCGCCGGCCAGCGCCGGCGCCGTCACGCGCGTGCCGCCGGCGAGGTCCACCGACGCACCGCTGCCGTTGCGGTGCAAGGTGCCGGGCAGGAAGTTCATCGCCGGCGAGCCGATGAAGCCGGCGACGAACAGGTTGGCCGGGTGGTCGTAGAGCTGCAGCGGGCTGCCGGTCTGCTCGATGTAGCCGTCGCGCATGACGACGATCTGGTCACCCATGGTCATCGCCTCGATCTGGTCGTGCGTGACGTAGATCGAGGTCGTCTTCAGCCGCTGGTGCAGCTCCTTGATCTCGGTGCGCATCGCCACGCGCAGCTTGGCATCGAGGTTGGACAGCGGCTCGTCGAACAGGAACACCTGCGGGTCGCGCACGATCGCGCGGCCCATCGCCACGCGCTGGCGCTGGCCGCCGGACAACTGGCGCGGAAAACGCAGCAGCAGCTCGGTCAGGCCCAGGATCTCGGCCGCGCGCTGCACCTTCTGGTCGATCTCGGCGGCGCTCTTCTTGGCCAGCATCAGCGAGAAGGCCATGTTGTCGCGCACGGTCATGTGCGGGTAGAGCGCGTAGTTCTGGAACACCATCGCGATGTCGCGTTCCTTCGGCGGCATCTGGTTGACGACCGTGCCGCCGATGCGGATGTCGCCGGCCGAGATGTTCTCCAGCCCCGCGATCATGCGCAGCAGCGTGCTCTTGCCGCAGCCCGACGGGCCGACCAGCACGGTGAACGAACCGTCGATGATGTCGATGCTCACGCCGTGCAGCACCTCGACCTCGCCGAAGCGTTTCTTCACCGTTTGAATCTGCACGCTGGCCATGGCGGATCGACGGGTGCGGGCGCACCGGAGCGGGGACCGCCCGGACGATACGCGCCGGCCGCGCGCCTGTACTCTAGGAAATACCCGTTGAGGCGCCGGCAAGTTGTCTGATAACCTGACGACCATGTCGAGCGCCTCGGCTTCCGTGCTGGCGCGCGCAGCCGTGCTGCGCGGCGGCGTCGAGCCGCTGGTGTCCGACCGCCTGTCGGACCGGCTGGCGCGTCGCCTGATGCAGCAGATCGAGGGCGGCGCGCTCAAGCCGGGCGACCGCCTGCCCACCGAGGCGCAGCTCGCCGCCACCCATGGCGTGTCGCGCTCGGTGGTGCGCGAGGCGGTGCACCAGGTCAAGTCGCGCGGCCTGCTGCGCTCGCGCCAGGGCTCGGGTGTCTACGTCGAGCTGCCGTCGCCGCACCAGGCGCTGGCCTTCGACGCGTCGGTGCTCGATTCGCTGGAGGCGGTGGTGCAGGTGGTCGAACTGCGCCGCGTGCTCGAGGGCGAGATGGCGGCGCTGGCGGCGCAGCGCATCACCCGCACGCAGCTCGCCGGCCTGCGCCGGGCGCTGGCGGCGATCGATTCGGCCAGCGCGTCCGGCGCCGACGCGGTGGCCGAGGACTTGAGCTTCCATCGCGCCGTCGGCGAGGCCACCGGCAACCCGCAGTTCAGCCGCATGCTCGCCTTCCTGGAGCAGTATCTGCGCGAGGCGATGCGCGTCACGCGCGGCAACGAGGCGCGCAGCGCCGACTGGATGCAGCAGGTGCGCGGCGAGCACCGCGCGATCTACGATGCCATCGCCGCCGGCGACGCCGCGGCGGCGCGGCGCGCGGCCGTCGCGCATCTGCAGCATGCCGAGGTGCGGCTGCAGGAGGGCGGCCTGGTCGCCGCGCGCCGGCGCCCGCGCGCGCCGGCGACGTCGCCGCGCGTTCGTCGAAGGTGAGCGTTCATGGCCAGTGAATCCAGGGCGATCCTCGGTGTCGTGGCCGACGACTTCACCGGCGCGACCGACGTCGCCAGCATGCTGGTGCGCGCCGGCATGCGCACCGTGCAGGTGATCGGCGTGCCCGAGGGGCCAGCGCCGGCCGGGGCCGACGCGGTGGTGGTGGCGCTGAAATCGCGCACCACACCGGTGGCCGATGCCGTGCGCGAGTCGCTGGCCGCGCTGCAGTGGCTGCGCGACGCCGGCGCGCGGCAGTTCTACTTCAAGTACTGCTCCACCTTCGATTCCACCGCGCAGGGCAACATCGGCCCGGTGGCCGAAGCGATGATGAGCGCGCTCGGCACCGACTTCACGATCGCGTGCCCGGCGTTTCCGGAGAACGGGCGCACGATCTTCCGCGGCCACCTGTTCGTCGGCGACCAGCTGCTGTCGGACAGCGGCATGCGCGACCATCCGTTGACGCCGATGACCGATGCCAACCTGGTGCGCGTGCTGCAGGCGCAGAGCCGCGGCAAGGTCGGGTTGCTGCGGTACGACACGCTGCGTGCCGGCGTCGACGCCACACGGGCGCGCATCGCGGCGCTGCGCGCCGACGGCGTGCGGCTCGCGGTGGCCGACGCGATCGACAACGACGACCTGCGCACGCTGGCGCAGGCCTGCGCCGAGCTGCCGCTGCTGACCGCCGGCTCCGGCGTGGCGCTCGGCCTGCCGGCGCTGTATGCGCGCCAGGGTTGGCTCGCGCTCGACGCACAG
Source organism: Burkholderiaceae bacterium (assembly GCA_044222685.1). Lineage (GTDB taxonomy): Bacteria > Pseudomonadota > Gammaproteobacteria > Burkholderiales > Burkholderiaceae_C > JAEUPI01. Next base: position 10,747 of record JBGAMU010000036.1, on the reverse strand, counting down.
GCGGCCGCGCTCGACACCGTGGGTGGCGCCGGCGCCGTGCTGTCGGGTTCGTGCTCGGTGGCCACCAATGGCCAGGTGGCGCGCTGGCGCGACGCCGGTCGGCCGCTGCTGCAGATCGAGCCGAGCGCATTGGCCCGCGGCGAACCGGTGGTGGCGCAGGCGCTGCACTGGGCGCGTCCGCTGCTGGCGCAGGGGCTGCCGGTGCTGGTCAGCGCGACCGCTGCGCCCGAGGCGCTGCGCGCGGTGCAGGCCGAGCTCGGCGCCGCGCGCGCCGGCCAGCTGGTCGAGCACGCACTGGCCGACATCGCGTCCGGGCTGGTGGCGGCCGGCGTGCGGCGGCTGGTGGTCGCGGGCGGCGAGACCTCGGGCTCGGTCGTGCAGGCCTTGGGTGTGCGCACGCTTCGCATCGGGCCGGCGATCTGTCCGGGTGTGCCTTGGACTCAGGCCGACGGTCGGCCGCTGAAACTCGCACTCAAGAGCGGCAACTTCGGCGGCCCCGACTTCTTCGCCGAGGCGCTCCAGCACGAGGGCGGTGCATGAACGAAGCCGCCTTGCGCGACGAGATCTGCCGCGTCGGCAAGAGCCTGTTCGAGCGCCGGCTGGTGGCCGGCACTGCCGGCAATATCAGCGTGCGGCTGCCCGATGGGGCCGGCTTCCTGATCACGCCCACCGACGCCTGTCTCGGCTTTCTGCAGCCCGACCAGCTGGCGCACGTGAATCCGCAAGGCGAGCAGGTGGCCGGCGAGCGGGCCAGCAAGACCCTGACGCTGCACCGTCGCATCTACGCCGCCGACCCGGCCGCGCACTGCGTGCTGCATACACACTCGACCCATCTGGTGGCACTCACGCTGCAGGGCGCCTGGTCGGCCGACGACGTGTTGCCGCCGATCACGCCGTACTACGTGATGAAGGTCGGCCATGTGCCGCTGATTCCGTATTGCCGGCCCGGCAGCCCCGAGATGGCGGCGCGCGTGGTGCTGGCGATCGACAAGGCGCGCGCCGCCGGCCGCACGGTGCGCGCGGTGCTGCACGAGCGGCTCGGCCCCAACGTGTGGCACGAGTCGCCGGCGGCGGCGATGGCCACGCTGGAGGAGCTGGAGGAGACCGCGCGGCTGTGGCTGATGAGCCCGACCCGGCCGCAGCCGCTGAGCGCCGCGCAGCTCGACGAGCTGGCGCAGGCCTTCGGCGCGCGCTGGTAGCCGCTGCAACAGAGTCCGCGATGCCGCGTTTCGCCGCCAATCTGTCGTTGATGTATGCCGAGCTGCCGTTCCTCGATCGTTTCGGTGCGGCGGCGGCCGACGGCTTTCGTACGGTCGAATGCCAGTTCCCCTATGCCGAGCCGGCCCATGCGATTGCGCAGCGGCTGGCCGAACACGGCCTGCGGCAGGTGCTGATCAATGCACCGCCGGGCCGCGCCGGCGAGCGCGGCCTCGCTGCACTGCCCGGTCGCGAGGACGAGTTCCGCCGCAGCCTGCTCGAGCAGGCGCTGCCTTATGCGCGCGCGCTGCACTGCCCGCGCGTGCACGTGATGGCGGGTACGGTGCCCGACGGCACCGACCACGGTGCCGACCACACCGCCTGTCGCGACACCTTGCTGCGCAACCTGGACTGGGCGGCGCAGCAGGCTGCCGCCGAGGGCGTGACGCTGCTGCTCGAGCCGCTCAATCCGCGCGACGCACCGGGCTACTTCTACAGCCGCCAGGCCGAGGCGCACGCGGTGGTCGCCGCGCTCGGCGCGCCGAACCTGCAGGTGCAGTTCGACCTGTACCACTGCCAGATCGGCGAGGGCGACGTCGCGATGAAGCTGCGCCAGTGGCTGCCCGGCGGCCGCGTCGGCCACCTGCAGATCGCCGGCGTGCCCGAGCGCCACGAGCCCGACGTCGGCGAGCTGCACTACCCCTATCTGTTCGCGCTGATCGACGCGCTCGACTGGCGAGAGCCCATCGGCGCAGAGTACCGGCCGCGCGCCGGCACGTCGGCGGGTTTAGGATGGTTCACGCCCTACAAGGAAGACTCACCATGAAACTGCTCATCACCGGCGGCGCCGGATTCGTCGGCGCGCGGCTCGCGCGTACCGTGCTCAAGAAGGGCACGCTCGGCGGCCAGCCGATCGACCGCCTGGTCATCGCCGACCAGTTTCCGCCGCCGGCGGATCTGGCCGCCGACCCGCGCGTCGAGGCGCGCACCGGCGCGCTGCTGGCGCAGTGCGCCGCGTTCGCGAACGACCGCTTCGACGGCGTGTTCCATCTCGCCTCGGCGGTGTCGGGCGAGTGCGAGGCCGACTTCGAGCTCGGCCTGCGCTCCAACCTCGACAGCACGCGCGCGCTGCTCGACGCGCTGCGCGCCGGCGTGGCGGCGGGGGGCAAGGTGCCGCGCATGGTGTTCAGCAGCTCGGTGGCGGTGTACGGCCCCGAGCCGACCAACCCGATGCCACCACTGGTGCGCGACGACACGCTGCCCACGCCGCAGACCAGCTACGGCACGCACAAGCTGATCTGCGAGCACCTGGTGGCCGACTACACGCGCAAGGGCTTCATCGAGGGCCGTTCGGCACGGCTGAACACGGTGACGGTGCGACCGGGCAAGCCCAATGGCGCGGCGAGTTCGTTCTTCAGCGGCATCATCCGCGAGCCGCTGGCCGGGCAGGAGGCGATCCTGCCGGTCGATCCGTCGGTGACGCACCCGGTGGCCTCACCCGCCAGCACGGTGGCTGGCCTGATCGCGGTCTACGAGGCCACGGCCGAGCAGCTCGGCGGCCGCGCCGGCATGAACCTGCCGGCGCTCAATGTCAGCGTCAGCGAGATGCTCGATGCCCTCGAGGCGGTGGCCGGCAAGGCGACCCGCGCGCTGGTCAAGCCGGTGCCCGATGCGACCATCCAGCGCATCGTCGGCGGCTGGTCCAAGGGCGCCGCCGCCGCGCGCGCCGAGAAGCTCGGTCTCAAGGCCGACCGCGCGTTCACCGACATCGTGCTGCAGTACATCCACGACAACCCGGGCGCGGTGACCGAGCAGGCCAAGGCCGCGGCGGCGAACTACGAACGCTCGCGCGGCGCCTGAAGGGCGCCACACGAGCCAAAGGGCGCGCTCAGGCCAGCCGTGTCGCGTAGCCGCGGCTTGGCCCGCGGCGCAGCGCCTCCAGCAGCCGGCGGACCCAGCCGATCGACTGCCGACGTGCGGGGCGCGCCGGCTCCAGCACGTCGACCAGGGCCGTGCCGCTCAGCGGCAGCAGCAGCACCGTTCGCGGCGAGTCGACGATGAAACGCTCGCCCGGCTCGAGCACGATGTCGCGCGGGTCGCCGTCGATCGTGATCCATGCGGTACCGCAGCGCCCGCGCAGCGTGGCGCCCCGCGCGCGCGTCAGGCGCACCGCGCGGTGCGTGTCGAGCGTCAGCCGGGCCATCACCGTATCGATCCACATGGCATGCTCCTTCGGAATGCGTCAGGGAGTGATAATCCACGAATGCACTGCAAGGTGCAAACGATGATTTGGAATCTCATCCATTCCTGATTCGCATGCGAAAAGACCTCGACCGCCTGCCTCCGCTGGACCTGCTGCTGGCTTTCGAGAGCGCCGCGCGGCACTTGTCGTTCACACGTGCCGCGGCCGAGCGTTTCGTCACCCAGTCGGCGGTGAGCCGGCAGATCCGAGCGCTCGAAGACGACCTCGGCGTGGCGCTGTTCGCGCGCCAGCACCGTGCGCTGGTGCTCACGCCGGCCGGCGAGAAGCTGCTGCTGGCCTGCCAGGCCATGCTGGCGCAGCTGCGGCGCACGGTGTCGGCGCTGCGCGCGCCGTCGGCGCGCGAGGTGCTGGCGCTGTCGACGACGCCCAGCTTCGCGTCGCTGTGGCTGATCCCGCGGCTGCGCTCGTTCACACAGGACAACCCCGGCGTCGACGTGCGGCTGGACGCCAGCTACGACGTGCGCGACTTGAGCGCCGACGGCTTCGACCTGGCCGTGCGTTATCAGCGTGCCGACGCCAAGGACGGCGAGCGCCTGTTCAGCGAGTCGATGCTGCCGGTGTGCGCGCCGGCGCTGCTGCGCGCCAGGCAGCCGCCGCTGAAGTCACCCGCCGACCTGCACGCGCACACGCTGCTGCAGATCGAAGGCATGCCCGGCTCGGGCATGCCGATGGAGTGGCAGTCGTGGCTGCAGTCGAACGGCCTGCCCGACCTGGAGCCGCGTTCGGTGCTCACGTTCTCGTCGTACAACGAGGTCATCACCGCGGCGCTCGAAGGGCAGGGGGTCGCGCTCGGCCGGCGCCCGCTGATCGATGCGCTGCTGCGCCAGCGCCGCCTGGTGGCGCCGTTCGGCGACGCCAGGCAGACCGCCAAGGCCTACTTCGTGATCATCGACCCGGCCTCGCGCGCGCGCCCCTCGGTGCGCGCGTTCGAGGCCTGGCTGCGCGACGAGGGCGCGAAGACCTGAGCTACGGCGCCACGCGGCTGCGGATGTAGGCCGCCAGATCGTCGTTGTCGCCGGCGCTGTAGAGCGTGAGGAAGCGGTTCATCGTCGGCACCCTGCGGTAGGCGGCCACGATCACATCGGCGGTCACACCCTTGTAGATACCGCGTACGCCGATCTCCGGATCGATGCCATGGCAGTCGACGCAGTTCTGGTAGAGCACCGCGCCGCGCTGCACCGCGGGACTGGGCGCTGGCGCAGGTGCCGGTGAGGGCGCCGGCGCCGGTGGTGGCGCTGGCGCTGGTGGTGCGGGGACCGGGGCCGGCGCGGGTGCCGGTGCCGGGGTCGGTGCTGGTGCAGGTGCCGGTGTGGATGTTGGCGACGAGGCAGGGCGGGTGTCGCTCTCCTGCGCGCCGCCACACGCAGCCAGTACCAGTGCGAAGGCCAGCGACAGCCGGCTCGGATGTGTCGTCATGTCTCCTCCACGCCCCTGCGGGTCGATCGACCCGTCTGGCGCGCACGGTAGGTGCCACGGGGTCGCCACTTGTGTGGAGTTGCAAGGCCCGGCACGCAAAGCGGCGTCTTTGCAAGCCGGGCCGACAGGCGAACACGGTCCTTACATTGCCGGAGACGGCGCAGCTGTCCCGCAACCCGGTTGTCGGGCCGGCTGACCGCTCCGAGGCGCGAGTGGCTGCAAGGGCCTGTACTGGTCAGAACCAACCACCGTGTGCTTCAATCACCGGCAGCATCGGAGGGGTCATGTGCAGCGCTCCGATCCGCTATCGAAGGCTGACCCCGGCGCTGGCCAGCGAAGGAGCACTGTGAAACGGCGAGACTTCACCGCGTTGATCGGCGCCGTGGCGAACTCGCTTCCGATTGCCGGCCGCTCGCAGACAAGCATCCCGATGCGCGTCGGCATCCTGGTCCTCGGCGACCCCGATCCTGCGCAGTTCCTCAAGGAGTTCCGCGAGGGGCTGCGCGAACTGGGCTATGTCGAAGGGCAGAACATAGTGCTCGAGTTCCGTTCGGCAAACGGGTCGATGTCCCAGCTGCAATCCCTGGCGCGCGAACTGGTCAGTCGCAAGGTCGATGTGATCGTTGGCCTCCAAACCCCTGCCATCAAGGCGGCGAAGGAAGCGACAACCCAGATCCCCATTGTCATGGGCTTGGCCGGTGATCCTGTCGACAACGCCTTGATCGCAAGCTTCGCGCGGCCCGGGGGCAACGTCACGGGAATGGCAGGCGCCGGCGCGGTGCTCTCCGGAAAGTTGCTGGAGATTTCCCGCGAGATGCTGCCGACCATGCGGCGTGTTTCGGTGATGGCCAACGCGCCGGACCCGTTTCACAAGGTGTTCGTGAAGCACATCCAGACCGCCGGCAGATCGCTGGGCCTGACCGTGCAAACCCAACTCCTGCAAGATCCCGATGAACTGGAACGCGCATTTGCCAGGAGCGCTGCCGGCGGCGCCGATGCCGTGGTCGTTCAACCGAGCCTTCCACTTCGGCGGTCAGCACAACTTGCCCTTCAGCATCGGCTGCCGGCCTTCTCGCACGGCGACGATTTTGTCGCCGTGGGCGGATTGGCGTCGTACTCGGCTGACTATGCGGCGGTGTTTCGGCAGTCGGCAACGTTCGTTGACATGGTTCTGAAGGGGCGAAAGCCGGCTGACCTTCCGGTGCAACTGCCCACCAAGTACCTCTTGGTCGTGAACCTCAAGACCGCCGCGGCGCTCCGCCTCGTACTGCCGTCGACGCTGCTCCTGCGTGCCGATCGAGTGATCGAATAGATACAGATACGGCCGGCGGGCGGGCCTAACGCCCCAGCCGCCTGCAGATCTCGAGCGACAGCGCGCTCTGGTTGAGCGTGTAGAAGTGCAGGCCCGGCGCGCCGCCGGCGACGAGGCGCTCGCACAGCCGCGTCACCACGTCGAGGCCGAACGCACGCACCGACTCGGCGTCGTCCATGAAACCTTCCATCTTGAGCGCGACCCAGCGCGGGATCTCGATGCCGTCGCGCGCGCCGAACTGCGCGATGCGCGCGTAGTTCAGGATCGGCATCACGCCGGGCACGATCGGCGCGGTGACGCCGAGCTTGCGCGCCTCGTCGACGAAGTGGAAGTACGCGTCTGCGTTGTAGAAGAACTGCGTGATCGCCGAGTCGGCGCCGGCGGCCATCTTGTCGGCGAAGAACTGAAGGTCGCGCTTGGCGTAACGCTGCTGCGGATGCACCTCGGGGTAACACGCCGCCTCGATGTGCCAGTCGCGCCCCTGCGTCTGCCGGATGAAGCGGATCAGCTCGGCCGCGTAGCGGAAGTCACCGGCGGTGGCGGTGCCGCTGGGCAGGTCGCCGCGCAGCGCCACCAGGCGGCGGATCTTCTGCGCGCGGTAGGTGTCGAGGATCTGCACGATGCTCTCGCGCGTGGCGCCCACGCACGACAGGTGCGGCGCCGCTTCGTGGCCGGCGGCGGCGATGTCGCGCACGGTGGCCAGCGTCTTGTCGCGGGTGGAGCCGCCGGCGCCGTAGGTGACGCTGAAGAACTGCGGGTGCACCGACGCGAGCTCACCGACCACGGTCTTCAGCTTCTCGCTGCCGGCCGGCGTATTGGGCGGAAAGAACTCGAAGCTGATCGCGGTGTCGTTGCTCATGGGCATCGTTCGCACGCTCATGGCGCCGGCGTACCGCGTTGATAGGGGCCGAGCGCGGCGGCGACGAATCGATTGGCCGGCGCGTCGAGCTTCAGCCGCGCGCTGCGCCTGACCACCGCACCGGCCAGCCAGGGCAGCTCGAGCGGCCGGCCGGCATCGAGGTCGTGCGCCATCGAGGCCTTGGCGGTCGGCGGCAGGTTGTCGATCACCGTCATCTGCTGCGCGCCGAAGTCGGCCGGCAGCGCCACGCCCTCGGCACGCGCCAGCGCGGCGGTTTCGTCCATCACCTGCTGCAGCAGGCGGCGCAGTTCGGGCTCGGTACGCGTCACGCCGATCGGCAGGCGCGTCAGAGCGGTCAGGCTCGACATGCCGACCAGGAAGACGAACTTCTCCCACCTCGCGCGCCGCATGTCGTCGACCACCTCGGCCTTGACCCCGGCGCGCGTGCAGGCCGCGGCGAAGGCATCGAGCACCGGCTGCTGCGCCGGCTGCAGTGCACCGAAGCGCAGCGCGGCAAAGCCACCGGCGTGTTCGATGACGCCGGGCTCGGCGATGCGCGCCGGGATGTAGGCCGCACCGAGCGCCACCGGCGCGGCGCCCAGCGCCTGGGTCAGCACGTCGACGATCTCGACACCGTTCTGCAGCGGCAGCACCACCGTGCCGGGCTGCATCAGCGGTGCCAGCCGCGCGGCAGCGTCCTGTGCATCGGGCATCTTGACCGCGAAGACGATCAGATCCGCCGCCGGCAGCGCGGCCGGATCGTCGCTGAGCGACGGCACGGCGACCTGCACGTCGCCGAGCGGGCTCTTCACCCGCAGACCGTGCTCGCGCATCGCCTGCGCATGGCGCCCGCGCGCGACGAACGACACCCGCTCGCCCGCCGCCAGCAGCCGGCCACCGAAGTAGCCGCCGATCCCGCCCGCGCCGTAGAAGACGATGTGCATCAGTATCTGTAGCTGTCGGGTTTGTACGGCCCTTGCTTGGGCACACCGATATAACTCGCCTGATCGTCCGACAGCTCGGTCAGCTTGGCGCCCAGCTTGCTGAGCTGCAGCCGCGCGACCTTCTCGTCGAGGTGCTTGGGCAGTACGTAGACCTTGCCGATCTCGTAGTAGTCGCTGTGCGTGAAGAGCTCGATCTGCGCGATCGTCTGGTTGGCGAACGAGCTGCTCATCACGTAGCTCGGATGGCCGGTGCCGCAGCCGAGGTTCACCAGGCGCCCCTTGGCCAGCAGGATGATGCGCTTGCCGTCGGGGAAGATCACGTGGTCGACCTGCGGCTTGATCTCCTCCCACTTGCACTTCTCGAGGCCGGCGACGTCGATCTCGTTGTCGAAGTGGCCGATGTTGCAGACGATGGCCTGCTCCTTCATCTTCGCCATGTGGGCGTAGGTGATGACATCCTTGTTGCCGGTGGCGGTGACGAAGATGTCACCCTGCGAGCAGGCGTCGTCCATCGTCACGATGCGGTAGCCTTCCATCGCGGCCTGCAGCGCATTGATCGGGTCGATCTCGGTCACCCACACCTGGGCACTCAGCGCACGCAGCGCCTGCGCGCTGCCCTTGCCGACGTCGCCATAACCGGCCACGACGGCGATCTTGCCGGCCACCATCACGTCGGTGGCGCGCTTGATGCCGTCGACCAGGCTCTCGCGGCAGCCGTACAGGTTGTCGAACTTGCTCTTGGTCACCGAGTCGTTGACGTTGATGGCGCGGAACAGCAGCGTGCCCTTGGCGCTCATCTCCTTCAGGCGGTGCACGCCGGTCGTCGTCTCTTCGGTGACACCGATGATCTGCGCGCTCTTGCGGCTGTACCAGCTGGGGTCGACGGCGAGCTTGGCCTTGATGGCGGCGTAGAGCTCGCGCTCCTCCTCGCTGGTCGGCTTGGCGATGACCGACGCGTCCTTCTCGGCGCGCTTGCCCAGGTGCATCAGCAGCGTGGCGTCGCCGCCGTCGTCGAGGATCATGTTCGGGCCTTCGTCCTTGGCCCCCTTGCCGCCGAATTCGAAGATGCGGTGCGTGTAGTCCCAGTAGTCCTTCAGCGATTCACCCTTGTAGGCGAACACCGGCGTGCCGGCCTTCACCAGCGCGGCGGCGGCGTGGTCCTGCGTCGAGAAGATGTTGCACGAGGCCCAGCGCACGGTGGCGCCGAGCGCCTGCAGCGTCTCCACCAGCACGGCGGTCTGGATCGTCATGTGCAGGCTGCCGGTGACACGCGCGCCCTTCAGCGGCTGCGTCTTCGCGTACTCGGCGCGGATCGCCATCAGCGCGGGCATCTCGCTCTCGGCGATGGCGATCTCGCGGCGGCCCCAGTCGGCGAGCGACAGGTCGGCCACGGCGTATTGGTCGTTGTGCAAAGGCTTCAGGACGGCGTTCATCATCGGCTCCATCGTTGGATGAACCCGTGGGCCTGGCTGAAGGGAGGTCTGGAACTCACCCGACGCAAGGTCTACGGGTGAGCGCGGTTGCAATGGTGAAATTCCGAGCCTGGGACCTGGACGGGCCTTGCAACGCTCCTCGGAACTGGCGCGCATTCTAGCAGCGCCCTCCGGCCCGCAACAGCCCACCGGTCCCCGAAACCCGGGGCGTCAGCGGGGGTTTCGCACGGGCGGTCAGCCGTTGGCCGAGGCCGCCAGCTGGTCATCGCTCGAACCCGACACCAGCGAGGGGCGGCCGACGATCAGCGGGTCGGCGGCGCCGAGGAACTGCGGGTCCTTGTTGGTGTAGCTCAGGCGGTGCAGCAGGTAGCGCATCGCGTTCAGCCGCGCGCGCTTCTTGCAATCGCTCTTGATCACCGTCCACGGCGCATCCGACGTGTCGCAGTGCAGGAACATCGCCTCCTTGGCGCGCGTGTAGTCGTCCCACTTGTCGAGCGAGGCCATGTCGATCGGGCTCAGCTTCCATTGCTTGAGCGGGTGGGCGCGGCGCTCCTTGAAGCGGCGCCGCTGCTCGGCGCGGCTGACCGAGAACCAGAACTTGAACAGGTGCACGCCGCTCCTCACCAGGTGGCGCTCGAACTCCGGCGTCTGCCGCATGAACTCGTCGTACTCGGCGTCGCTGCAGAAGCCCATCACGCGCTCGACGCCGGCGCGGTTGTACCAGCTGCGGTCGAACATCACGATCTCGCCGCGCGTCGGCAAGTGCTCGATGTAGCGCTGGAAGTACCACTGCCCGCGTTCGACCTCGCTGGGTTTCTCCAGCGCCACCACACGCGCACCGCGCGGGTTCAGGTGTTCCATGAAACGCTTGATCGTGCCGCCCTTGCCGGCGGCGTCGCGCCCCTCGAACAGGATCACCACGCGCTGGCCGGTCTCTTTCACCCAGGCCTGCAGCTTGAGCAGCTCGACCTGCAGCCGGTACTTCTGCTTCTCGTAGCTCTTGCGCGAGAGCAGGTTCTTGTACGGGTAGCCGCCGTCGCGCCAGTGCACCGAAAGCTCGATGTCGGGGTCGCGGCCGTCCCTCGGCGTACTCGGCTCGCGCTTGAAGAGCGCCTGACGCAGCGCCTGCACGTCGTCGGGCGAGGCGCCGGCGATCATCGCCTGCAGGTTCTGCAGAGCCTCGCGGCCGTCACCCGTCGCCCGCGCGAGCGCATCGCGCAGCGCCGCGGCCTGCTTGCCCTGCGCCGCGCGCGTCGCCTCCTTGGCGCGCGTGTAGTCGTCCCACTTGTCGAGCGAGGCCATGTCGATCGGGCTCAGCTTCCA
>JBGAMU010000160.1:0-7909 GCA_044222685.1 Burkholderiaceae bacterium | reverse complement strand
GCGGCGTCGCCGATCGCGCCGATCAGGTCGGCCGCCAGCAGCGGCCCGCGAGCGGGCGACAACGACGCCGCCTGGCCATGCAGCCAGACCGCGGCGGCGGCGATGTGCTGGATCGAATGGACGTCGCCGTGCTGGGCCCACAGCCCACCGAGCCAGCCGGCCAGCACGTCACCGGTGCCAGCGGTGGCCAGGCGCGCGTTGCCCGTCGGATTGATGCGCGGCAGCGCGCCGGACGCTGCGACCACGCTGCCCGAGCCCTTGAGCACCACGCAGGCCGCCAGGTCGTCGGCCAGGGTCTGCGCCGCGCGCAGACGGTCGACCTGCACGGAGGCTGCGTCGCCGCCGAGCAGGCGTGCCGCCTCCAGCGGATGCGGTGTGACGATGGTCGGCAGTCCACGCGACGCGCGGGCGCGCACCGCCAGGCGCAGCGCGGGCTCGGCCGCCACGGCGTTCAGCGCATCGGCATCGAGCACCAGCCGGGCGGCGTGGTGGATCACCGCCGGCAACCCGTCGCGCACCGTGTCGCCGCCGCCGCAGCCGCACACCGTGGTGCCGGAGGCGAGCATCGGTAGTGCCAGCAGGGCGGGCAGGGGCCGCATCATCAGCTCCGGCCGCTCCGCATCGAAGCCGTCGTGCGGCAGCCCGCTGCCGGCCAGGTACACGCGCCCGCCGCCCGCCGCCAGCGCCGCGCGTGCGGCCAGCACCGCGGCTCCCGCCATGCCGGCGGCCCCGCCGATGACCAGCACGTTGCCGAAGCTGCCCTTGTGCTGGGCGTGGCCGCGTTCGGCCCGCGCGATGCGCGCCGGCGGCGGTCCCGCCAGCACGGCGCACGCCGATGCGCCGGCCGGATCGACGCCGAGATCGTCGAACCAGATGCGCCCGGCACATTCGCGGCCGTGGCCGGTGAAGAGCCCCGGCTTCAGGCTCAGCAGCGCCAGCGTGTGATCGGCACGCACGACCGCGGCGCCCAGTGCAGCGCCGGTGTCGCCGTGCAGGCCGGTCGGCAGGTCGAGCGCGAGCACCGGGCGATTCGCCGCGTTGATCCGCTCGATCGCCTGCGCCAGTGTCCCCTCGACCGGGCGGTTGGAGCCGAGGCCGAGCAGCGCGTCGATCAGCAGATCGGCATCGAGCGATACGGGCACTGCGGTCTCGATGCGCACGCCGCTGGCACGGGCCTGTTGCAGTGCGTCGGTCGCATCGACCGGCAGCTTGGCTGCATCGCCGAGCAGAACCGCCCGCACGGTCAGTCCGAGCTGGTGCAGATGGACCGCCGCGATCAGACCGTCACCGCCGTTGTTGCCCGGCCCGCAGCAGACGTCGACCGTGCGGGCGTGCGGGGCCAGCGCGCGCGCGAGGCGTGCGCAGGCCAGGCCGGCACGCGCCATCAACGCATGTGGTGGCAGGCCCGCCGCCGCCGCTCGCTCCAACGCTCGGCTGCCGACGCTGTCGTGCAAGAGTTGGTCGTGCGCGGCCGGCAGCACGGGGCGAGGAGGCGGCATGGCCATGGGGCTTTTGGGGTTCGCCACATTGGAGGGGGCCGGTCATTGTGCTTTACTGACGGCCTGATTCCATCGAGCAGGAGTGATCCGAATGAAGCGTGTTCTGGTGGCGGCGTTGACCGCCGTGGCTCTGGCCGGCGCGGCACAGGCGCAGCAGTTCTTCCGTATCGGCACCGGCGGCACGGCCGGCACCTACTATCCAGTCGGCGGCATGATCGCCAACGCGGTGTCGCAGCCGGGCAAGATCGTCGCCACCGCGCAGGCCAGCAACGGCTCGGTCGCCAACGTCAACGGTATCGCCGGCGGATCGCTCGAGTCCGGCTTCTCGCAGGCCGACGTGGCCACCTGGGCGCAGAAGGGCACCGGCATGTACGAAGGCAAGCCCAACGTACCGGGCCTGCGGCTGATCGCCAACCTGTACCCCGAGAGCGTGCACATCGTCGTGCGCAAGGGCCTGAACGTGAAGACGCCCGCTGACCTCAAGGGCAAGCGCGTCGCGCTCGACGAACCGGGCTCGGGCACGCTGATCAATGCGCGCATCATCCTGGCCGCCTATGGCGTGCAGGAGAGCGACATCAAGCCCGAGTACATCAAGCCCAACCAGGCCGGCGACAAACTGAAGGACGGCTCGCTCGATGCGTTCTTCTTCACCGGTGGTGCGCCGGCCGGCGCGATCGCCGAGCTCGCCTCCGGCGGCACCGGCATCGAACTGGTGCCGATCGAGGGGCCGCAGGCCGAGGGGCTGCGCATCGCCAGTCCGTTCTTCTCGCCCGACGTGATCGCAGCCGACACCTACAAGGGCGTGGGTGCGGTCAAGACGCTCGCCGTCGGCGCGCAGTGGGTTACCAGCGACAAGGCCGACGCCGGCGTGGTCTACGAGATCACCAAGGCGCTGTACGGCGACGCGGCGCAGAAGACGCTAGCTGCCGGCCACGCCAAGGGCAAGTTCATCACCAAGGAAAATGCCGTCAAGGGTGCCGGCATCCCGTTCCATCCGGGCGCCGAGAAGTTCTATCGTGAGGCCGGGCTGATCAAGTAGCCGCCGGTCCGCGACGCTTCACCGCGAGGGCGGCGCGCGCTGCGGGCGCGGCCGCCCTCTTGCTTTGCGCAGGACGAGTGCCGATGAACACGACGACCACAACGACGATCGACGACCGCCAGGTGGCCGAACTCGAGGAGAAGTTCGACCCCGAGATGCGCTTCCGGCCGACCTGGCCACCGGCATCGACGCTGCTGAAGGCGCTGCTGATCGCGCTGTCGTGCTTCCACTACTACACCGCCGGCTTCGGTCTGCTGCGCGAGACCACGCACCGCGGCGTGCACCTGGCCTTCGTGCTCGGGCTCATCTTCATCGTCTTCGGTTTCCGCCGCACCGAGGCTGCCGCGCCGCGCCGGGGCGGCTGGACTGCGCCGGGCGGCGTGCCGCTGATCGACTGGGCGCTGGCGATCGCGGTCGCGATCTCGGTGCTCTACATCCCGTACATCTTCGAGGACATGGCGTTTCGCGTCGGCAATCCGTCGACGCTCGACGTGGCGATGGGCTCGATCCTGCTGGTGCTGCTGCTCGAGGCCACGCGTCGCGCGATGGGCTGGCCGCTGCCGGTGATCGCGCTGATCTTCATGACCTACGCACTGGCGGGGCCGATCTTCCCAGGGCTGCTCAAGCACGCGGGCGCCAGCTGGAGCCAACTGGTCAACCATCAATACCTGACCAGCCAGGGCATCTACGGCGTCGCGGTGGGCGTGGTCGCGACCTATGTCTTTCACTTCGTGCTGTTCGGTGTGCTGGCCACACGCATCGGCCTGGGTCAGCTCTTCCTCGACATCGCCTCCAGCATCGCCGGGCGCTACGCGGGCGGACCGGCCAAGGTGAGCGTCTTCGGCTCGGCGATGTTCGGCATGTTGTCGGGCAGCTCGGTGGCCAATGCGGTGACGGTCGGCTCGCTGACGATTCCCGCGATGATCCGCGTCGGCTACAAGCGCGAATTCGCCGGTGCGGTGGAGGCCGCGTCGTCCACCGGCGGCCAGATCACGCCGCCGGTGCTGGGCGCCGCGGCGTTCCTGATGGTCGAGTTCCTGGCGGTGCCGTACCAGACGATCATCGCGGCGGCCATCGTGCCGGCGTTCATGCACTTCTTCGGCGTCTTCATGCAGGTGCACTTCGAGGCCAAGCGCTACGGCTTGCGCGGCCTCACCGAGGAGGAGATGCCCAAGCTGCGCGCGTCGTTCCGCGAACGCTGGCCGACGCTGATCCCTCTGGTGCTCTTGATCACCATCCTGGTCAGCGGGCGCACGCCGTACCTGGCGGCCTTTGCCGGCATCAGCTCGTGCGCGATCGTCGGCATCACCACCGCCACGCGCGGCAACAAGCCGGCCAACTGGGCATTGATGCTGGTGCTGCATGCGGTGCTGCTGGTGCTGTGCTTCGGCGACATCCACAGCGAGTGGATCAAGCTCGGCATCTTCGCCGCGGTGCTGGTGGCCACGCCGCTGCTGATGCGCGCGCTGGCCGTGAGCGGGCGCATCGGCCTGGCGACGCTGATCGAGGCCTTCGAGACCGGCGCCAAGTACGCGCTGGCGGTCGGCGCCGCGGCGGCGGCGGTGGGCATCGTGATCGGTGTCGTCACGCTCACCGGCGTCGGCTTCAAGCTGTCGACGATCATCACCGGGGCGGCGCAGTCGGTGGCCGGCGGCGCGATGAGCTTCCTGCCGTCGGCGCTGGCCGACACGAAGTCGCTCACGCTGCTGGTCGCGCTCGTGATGACCGGGCTGGTGTGCATCCTGCTCGGTTGCGGCATTCCGACGACGGCCAACTACATCATCATGGTCACGGTGGCCGCGCCGACGCTGGTGCTGCTCGGCGTCGAGCCGCTGGTGGCGCACTTCTTCGTCTTCTACTACGGCGTGCTGGCCGACATCACGCCGCCGGTGGCGCTGGCCGCGTACGCGGCGGCCGGCATGGCCGGCAGCGACCCGTTCAAGACCGGCAACATGGCGTTCCGCCTCGGTATGGCCAAGGCGCTGGTGCCGTTCGTCTTCGTGTTCTCGCCTTCGCTGCTGATCGTCGCCAAGGGCTTCACGCTGTACGAGTTCATCGTCACCTTCACCGGCTGCGTGATCGGCATCGCGTTCCTCGCTGCCGCGCTGTCGAAGTTCATGTTCGTCGAGATGAAGCGCTGGGAGCAGGCGGTGTGCGGCGTCGCTGCGCTGCTGATGGTGGCGCCCGGGCTGATCGTCACCCTGGTCGGCGTGGCCGTGGCGGCCCCTGTCGTGGTGCGGCAGATCGCCGCCTGGCGGGGCCGGACGCCTGCCGCGCCGGCTCCGTCAACGTAGCCGTTCGGCGCCGAAGCCCGCGGCGTCGATCGCCGGCGCGCGACCGGCCAGCTGGTCGGCCAGCAGCCGGGCCGAGCCGCAGGACAGCGCCCATCCGCTCGACCCGTGCCCGAGGTTGAGCCAGACGCCCGGCACCGCACTCTTGCCGATGATGGGCGGTCCGTCGGGCAGCATCGGGCGCGCACCCTTCCAGGCCTGCGCCTGCGCTTGCACCGCGCAGCCGGGGAACCAGTCGTCGAGCACCTTGTACAAGGTGGCGATCGCGGCCTCGTTGTGCACGTCGGGGTGTCCGCCGAGCTCGGCGCTGCCGGCTATGCGCACGCGCTTGCCCAGACGGCTGATCGCGACCTTGTATTGTTCGTCCATCAGCGTCGAGCGGGGGCCGAGACCGCGGTCCTCGCCGCCGTGGCGCAGCGGCACCGTCACCGAATAGCCGTGCACCGGCGCCATCGGCAGTCGCATGCCGAGCGGCCTGAGCAGGGCGCGCGAGTCGAGCGCCGCGCAGACGACCACGGCGTCGAAGCTCTCGCTGCCTTCCGGCTCGGGCTGCGTGGTGACGTGCTCGGCACCGGGCAGCTGCGACGGATCCAGGTGGGCCAGCGGGCGATGCCGCAGCACCGGCTTGTCGCCGGGCTCGATGCGCTCGACCTGCCGATGGAAGCGGAACATCGTGCCCAGCCGTTGCGCCTCGTGCCGCAGCAGGTGGGCGAACTGGCGGCAGTTGCCGACCTCCTCGTTTGGCAGATGCAGTGCGGCGTGCAGCGGCGCCTCTTCGCTGAGCCCGGGCTCATGCACGCGCGCCTGCGCCGCGTCGATCAGATGGAAGGTGACACCCAGCTCGGCCAGCAGCTTCATGCTCGGCCGGGCGAGCTTGAGGTCGCGCTCGGAGCGCAGCAGCACCGTCAGACCCGGCGCCTGGTCGTACTCGAGCTGGTGCGCACGCGTCAGGGTGTGCAGCCGTTCCTGGCTGTAGCGCGCCAGCCGGATCAGGTGGCCACGATGCGCCTGGTAGCGCGCGCTGTCGCAGGCGCGCCACCAACGCCACGCCCAGCCCAGCAGCCGGGGCGAGAAGGGCCGTGACAGTCGCACGGCCGCGTGGTCCGACATCAGCTGTCGCAGCACCTTGCCCGGCATGCCGGGCGCGGCCCAGGGTGTCACGTAGCCCGGCGCGACCACGCCGGCATTGGCGAAGCTCGATTCGGCGGCGACGCTGGCGCGCCGCTCGAACACCGTGACTTCGTGGCCGTCGGCGGCCAGCTCGTAGGCGGTGGTGACGCCGACGATGCCGGCTCCGATGACGGCGACTTGCATCGTGTCAGCCGCTCGCGCGGACAGTGCAGCCGGACGGGTGGCGAGGGCTCGTCGTCACGCGCCGGTGCCGCCTTCGGTCTGCAGCGCCGCCTCGATGGCCAGCGACACCGCGAGCACCGTGTCGTCGGCCATCGCCTCGCGCCACACCATCAGCCCGACGGGCAACTCGTCGCCCTGCTGGCACGGCAGCGACAGCGCGCAGCCGTCCAGCATGTTGATGATCGACGGGTTGCGCAGGACCTGCGCGTTCGCGGCGAAGAAGTGGTCGTCGCTGTCGACCAGCGGCGCCAGTTCCGGGGCGACGATCGGCAGCGTCGGCGACAGCATCGCGTCGTAGCCGCCCATCGCCGCGCCGGTGCGTGCGATCCAGTCGCGCCGCTCGGCATGCAGGTCGATGTAGTCGGCTGCGCTGATCGCCTCGCCACGGCGGATGCGCATGGCCACGCGGGGGTCGTACTGGTCGCCGCGTGTGGCCAGCCGCTGGCGATGCCAGGCCCAACTTTCGGCAGCCGAGAAGCCGCCACCGGCCATCATCGGTGCCACCTCGGCCAGCGAGGGCAGCGCCAATTCGTCGATCTGCGCGCCCAGCCGGCGCAGCGTGTCGAGCGCACGCGCGAAGGCGCGCGACACCGTGGCGTCGAGCGCATCGAGCATCACGGTCTGCGGCACGGCAAGCCGCCACGCACGCAGTGGCCGCACCGGCAGCACCACGCGGCGCGCGGCCAGCACCTCGTGCATCAGAACCGCGTCGCGCACGTCGCGCGTGATCGCGCACACGGTGTCGAGGGTGCTCGACAGCGGCACCGTGCCCTCCAGCGGCGTCAGCCGCTGCGTGTTCTTGAAGCCGACCAGGCCCTGCAGCGCGGCCGGGATGCGGATCGAGCCGCCGGTGTCGGATCCGAGCGCGGCCCGTACGGCGCCGCTGGCCACCGACACGGCGCCACCCGACGTGGAACCGCCGGGAATCCGCGCCGGGCCGTCGCGCGCAGACGGCGCCGCGTTGGCCGGCGTGCCATCGTGCGGATTGATGCCGATGCCCGAGAAGGCGAACTCGCTCATCTGGGTGTGGCCGACCAGCACCGCACCGGCGGCCCGCACGCGCGCGACGGCGGGTGAGTCGGCCGTCGCGGGCTGCATGTCGCGCATCGAGCGCGCGCCGGCGGTGGTGGGAAAGCCCGCCACGTCGTACAGGTCCTTCACCGACACCGGCGCGCCGGCCAGTGCCGGCAGTGGCGCTCCGGCCGCGTGCAGCGTGTCGACCGCGCGAGCCGAGGCCGCCGCCACGGTGTCGAACCGTCGCACGAATGCATGCCGGCACGACGGCGAATCGGCGATGCGCTGCGCCTGTGCCAGCGCCGCGCTCGCGCTCGTCTGGCCGCTCGTCAACGCCGCCCGGAAGCCCCGCAGGGTCGCCGCATCGGGAGCTGATAGAATCTCAGGGTTTGACTGGACGTTCATGCAGGCCCGTGGCTCTCGCCGAGACGCGGCAAGCGGCGTGGACAGCCGATCGAACAATCCCGAACCGGCCCTCGAAAGGTGTCGTGGCACGCGCTAGCGAGCGTGCGCCGCGATTCGCGCCGGATTCTAGACCCAACCCTTCGGAGCACACATGCCCGTGTCAATGCGTGAAATGCTGGAAGCCGGCGTCCATTTCGGACACCAGACGCGCTTCTGGAACCCCAAGATGGCCCCGTACATCTACGGCCATCGCAACAAGATCCACATCATCAATCTCGAGCGCACGCTGCCGGCGTTCGAGGACGCGC